>LGFI01000005.1 GCA_001508155.1 Acetothermia bacterium 64_32
TGTATTACATAAAGCACCTTTCCAAGGGAACTTTGCCGCTAGGCAGGAAAACTTCAGCCCCGAGGGCTACTCACGCTAAACAAGTACCCAGCGGGGTCTTACCCCTCCCGCGCGCTATTTCAGCTAGGCTGTTGCCTTCCCATCTCTTGTTGGCCTCGGTCTTCACGGACGAGATCAGAATCCGCTCCCAGTCGCTTACTACACACCCCGCTGGAAGCCGCCCTGGACCTCCTGGTGGAGGAGGAGCTCCAGGTGGACATGATCCGCTTTGGCCTCTCCGAGGACGACGTGCGGACGATCATGCGCCACCCTTGGGTGATGGTGGGCTCGGATGGCAGCGCCCTGGCACCCTATGGCTTGTTGGGCAAGGGGAAACCCCACCCGCGGAATTACGGCACCTTCCCCCGGGTGCTCGGCCATTACGTACGCGAGGAAGGGGTACTGGGACTAGAGGTGGCGGTGCACAAGATGACCGGGCTGCCCGCCTGGCGGCTTGGCCTTTGGGACCGGGGCGTTCTTCGACCTGGTTTCTGGGCCGATCTTGTCCTCTTTGACCCCGAACGCATCCGGGACCTGGCCACCTACACCGATCCCCACCGGTACCCCGAGGGGATCGAGCTGGTGGTGGTAAACGGAGTGGTGACGGTGGAGGCTGGGGAGCACACCGGGGCCCGGGCCGGGCAAGTGCTAGCCCGCTGTTGACCTCCACCTGGCTTTGGGGATGGGGAGCTCCAGCACGGTTACCAGCCCCGGCGGAGCGGACAGGACGTTCGGTATTGAGTTCACCACCACGGCCGCCGTGGCGAGATCCCCGGGGAACGATCCGGTATGAGGGTTTCGAAGCTCGGTTTTTCCGGTGATCATGACCCGGTCACCTGGCTCCTTATTTCGAGGAACGCCGCGAATCCCAGCTCAACTTCTCGACTCGGTATTGCACCAATCTGGGTGCTTCGGGCACGCCCCCTCCTTTCAGATTTCCCCGCGGAGGCGGGGTCCAGGATGTCCCGCAGGGTATCTCCCAAGAGGTTGAGCGTAGGTTACAATGCAGGGCGTGTCCCCTCTCAATCCAGGCCAACTTGTCCTTACCTTATCGCATCCGAGGATCAAGGATATCGCGGATACCGTCTCCAAGAAGGTTGAATCCCAGAACTGTCACCATGATCGCCAGGCCAGGGAAGGTAGACACCCACCACCCATGTGGCATGAAGTTACGGCCTTCGGATACCATAACCCCCCATTCCGGGGTGGGTGGTTGGGCCCCGAACCCCAGGAACCCCAGACCGGCTGCAGTGAGGATGATACCCCCCATGCTGATTGTCCCTTGAATGATCACTGGGCTTATCGCCATTGGGAGGATATGGCGAACGATGATCCTAAAACCACTTGCCCCCACCGCGCGAGCTGCTTCCACATAGTCCTCTTCCCGGACGGCAATTGCCCGGGAACGCGCCAGCCGGGCAAACACCGTCCAAGCACTAAACGAGATGGCTATGACCACGTTGGTCAGGCTGGGACCCAGGGCGGCGGCAATGGCCATTGCTAAGATCAGGCGAGGAAACGCCATGAAGATATCGGTTATCCGCATGAGCAAGTTGTCGCCGAAGCCTCCGACGTACCCAGCTAGGATCCCCACTGCAGTTCCGACTACCCCTGCGGTCAAAAGGATCAGCACTGCGATCCACAGGGAAATCCGGGTTCCGTAGAGGACTCGACTCAAGATATCCCGTCCCAGCCCGTCAGTACCCATGAGGTGAGCGGAACTAGGGGGGGCTAGTTTGTTGATGGGGTCCGTGGCAAAGGGGTCATGAGGGGCGATGTAAGGGGCCAGGATGGCCACCAGTACGAGGGTTACGATGATGACCAATCCGGTTATGGAAAGCGGATTGCGGATGATCTGGCGCCACACATCCCGCCAAGTGAGCCCCCGCATCATCCCCCCTTACACGTAACGTATCTTGGGGTTGAGGTACGCGTACAGGATATCTACCACGAGGTTTGAACCGGAATAGAGCAGGGCCATGAACAACGCCACCCCCACAACGGCATTGAAGTCGATGGAAAGGAAGGCGTGGGTGGCGTAGCGTCCCAGTCCCGGCCATGCGAATACGGTTTCCGTCAGCACTGCCCCCTCTAGCAAGCTGGCAAGGCGGATGCCGATTATCGTGACCACGGGAAGCAAGGCGTTCTTGAACGCGTGTTTCATTACTACTGAGGTTTCCCGCAGTCCTTTCATTCGGGCCGTTTTCACGTACTCCTCACGCAGTACCTCCAGCATGCTGGAGCGAGTGATGCGGGTTATGGAAGCGGTGGACAGCCACCCCAAGGTGAAGGCAGGCATGATCAGGTGTTTTAAGTAACTGCCAAAAGCCGTCCAGTCACCAGCGATCAGGGAGTCAAGAAACATGAACCCGGTTACACGGGGAGGGCGTGGGAGCCAGTAAGGGAGCTGGCCGGGGCCTGGAAGCCACCCTAGACTGTAGTAGAAGACCAGAAGTAAAAGAAGCCCTAACCAGAATGCAGGCATGGAGAGCCCGACGATCGCAAATACCCGGGCTGCGTGATCCACCACCTGTCCACTTCGCACAGCCGAGATCACACCCAAACCGATCCCCATGATCAGTCCGATAAGAAGTGCAGCCAACGCCAGCTCCACTGTGGCGGGGAAGAACTGTTTGATGTCCTGAAGTACCGGCCTGCGGGTTCGCAAGGAGACCCCCAGATCCCCCTGTGCGAGCCCAGCTAGATAGCGTATGTACTGAACGTAAATGGGTTTGTCAAGCCCCCAACGGGCTTTTTCCGCCTCAATGGCCTCAGGAGGGGCCTGAGGCCCCAGAATGGCCCCCACCGGATCCGCGGGGATCACTCGAGCCACAAAGAAGGTGATGGTCAACACTCCCCATAGGACCACCACCATCCACGCCAACCGGCGCACGATGTACGCAAACACTCAACCCCCCTGTTGATAGGTGCCGTTTGTGACTCTCGAACTGAAGAAGGGGCAGCCCTCACCAGAGGGCTGCCCCACCCAGCGTCATCCGGTCTTGTAGACTCCCCAGAACTCGGTGAAGCTCTCCATGGGAGCCAGCTCTAACCCCTCTACTACGCCTCTGGCATTGGCTTGAAGAAGCGGATAATAGAGGATAATGAATGGTCCTTTGTCCAGAACTCGGCGCTGGATCTCCTCATACATAGCACGGCGCTTGTCTGCATCCAACTCTTTGCCCGCTGCCTCTACCATGAAGGTGGTATCACAATCTACGTACATGTTCCTCCAGGCCAGTTGGCGTACAGGGGCTTCGGGGCCGGTAGTGCAACAGTGGGCAAACGGTTTGGCCAAAGCGTCGGGGTCGGCGTAGTCTACGCCCCAACCGGCAACAAGGAACGTGTGCTTCTGAGCCCGATACAGCTCGTAGAACTGGGCGGACACCATTTGGGTAATGTTCACCTTGATTCCGATCTCGGCCAGGTCGGCCTGAACCTGGGTAGCTATTGCCACTCGGCGAGGATGGGTGGAGGAGAGCATCTCCACTTCAAATCCATCCGGGTAACCGGCTGCCTCAAGCAGGGCCTTGGCCCGTTCGGTGTCTTTGTAGTAAGGGGTGGCGGGAAGGTGCCCGAACATCCCTGCGGGGATGAAGGTCTGCCCGGGCACCGCTGCGCCTTTCTGGATACCGTAAATGATGGCATCGTAGTCGATCGCCCACCGAATGGCGTCTCGAACCAGCTCGTTGTCAAACGGGGGTCGGCCTGCATTCACGGCCAAGTACTCGATGCTCCACCCAGGGACCTCAATGACCTTGAAGTTGGGATTGTCCCTATACATGTCCACCTGCTCAGGCAATAGGTCCCACGCGATGTCGATATCCCCTTTGTCCAAGGCCAGTTTCTGAGCTGCGGGCTCAGGGATGTCCTGAATGATGATCCGCTTCACCTTCGCGGGGCCACGCCAGTACTCATCAAATCTCTCCAAGATGATCCGTTCGTTGGGGCTCCATTCCCGGAGGATGAATGGACCTGATCCTGCGTCGTTTTCCTTGAGCCACTGGTTGGCCCAGGGATCGTCCGGAGTTGCATGAGCCTTTACTACCTCGGGATCCACGATCGAGCAAATCCCCTGAAAGCCCACCACAGACGCGATTATCAGTTCGGCCACTGGCTCCGTGGTGGTAATTGTGACCGTGTAGTCGTCCACCTTCTGAATCATATCCGAATCTGGAACGTATTGGGAGAGAATCCAAATGGGGGCGAAGTTTAGGGCCAGGGAACGATGAAAGGAGTAGACTACCGCGTCTGCCGTCACCTCGTTTCCGGAGTGGAACTTTGCGCCCCGGCGAAGATGGAAGGTCCAAGTAAGCCCATCCTCGGAAACCTCCCATGCCTCCGCCAAGCCGGGCCTGGCTACCACTTCCCCGCCCTCCACGGTGATATTCACCAACGCATCATAGTACTGTTCGATGATCAAATTCGTAAACACCTCGTAGGCCCTTGCCGGATCGAGGTCAACGATGATGTCGGTTCGGGCGCCGATCACCAGGGTGTCCGGAGGAGGAGCACCCACCGCCACGCCTGCTGTCACTACCAAACCAAGCAGAACCCACAATTTTCTCATCTGATACACCTCCCTGGTATAACTAATAGCCTATCGATGATTTATAATCCGTTCTCACCCCCCTTAACCCCTGCTGTATAAACCATGCTTTAGGCATTATACCACTAGATCGACTTGTGAGTGTGTGGTAGACTCCGGCATCACCCGGCAGACGCGATCACAAACGCGTTTGTTTAGCACCAGGACCCCCTCGAGGAGGTCCTCATAGAGGTGCCTGGCTTCACGTGTAATTAGCGGGCTGTTTGCCTGGCCAAAGCTGAATAGGCTATAAGGGGATAGCGTGAGGGCCGGCATGGTGTGGGGGGAGTTCCTGGAGCGGCCAAGCCGGTTTTCGGTGTGGGTAAAGCTGAACGGCCGCCGGGAGCTTGTTCACCTGCCCAACCCAGGGAGGCTCCTTTCCATCCTCGTCCCCGGACGCCCCCTCCTTTTGCGGCCCGCAGCCGGAGGGCCCAGAAAAACCCGCTACACCGCGGTCGGGGCTGAGCTTGAGGGCATGCTCGTCTCCCTGGACTCCACCCTGCCCAACCGCTTCTTCCCCCAAGCTTTGGCCCTGGGCTTGATCCCGCCCCTGGCCGGCTGGACCCTGGCGGGGAAAGAGCCCCGGATGGGCGCCGGCCGGGCCGACTTCCTCCTCCGCCAGGGCGATGAAAAGATGCTAGTGGAGGTGAAGTCGGTGACCTGGGTGGAGGGAGGGGTGGCCCTGTTCCCCGACGCCCCCACCGCCCGGGGACGACGCCACCTAAAGGAACTCGCCCAAGCGGTGCGGGAGGGGAAGAGGGCCTCCCTGGCATTCGTGGTACAGCGGCCGGACGCGGTCGCCTTCGGCCCCAGCCCCATCGACCCGGGTTTCGCCAAGGCCTTGAGGGAAGCCCTGGCCACGGGGGTTGAGGCCTTCGCCTTGGTGTGCTCGTTCGACGGAACACAGCTTGAGCTCGTGCGCTTCCTGGGCCGGACGGCCCTGCGCCTGTGATGTCCCAGTGCGGATGCCTTTATTCGCTGGCGAAGTCCATCGCCCACACCTCTAGGGCCTCGGGCAGCGCATCAGGGCTCAGGACAACTTGGGAGGCCCCCGGTTTTTGAACCGGCCAGCCCTCTTCCTGTGCCAGGTCAATGAAAACCGAGAGCGGATCCAAGCCCCTCCAGGGGCAGTGGCCCTCGACGAAGTAGTGCATGGGGAGCACCACCTTCACTGTGGGAAGTTGTTTTATTACATCGATGGCCTCGGCCGCGTCGACGGTGTAGGCGCCCCCCACCGGGATCATGAGCACTTCCACGTCACCCAGGGCCGCCACCTGTCCCTCGGTGAGGGGCCTTCCCAGGTCGCCAAGGTGGGCGAACCGGATCCCCCCGAGGTCGAAGGCGAAGAGGGACACCAACCCCTGGCCTCCACCGGTACGGGTGACATGAGTGGCCTCGATGAAGTCCACCACCAGCCAATCCGTGATCCGCCAGTGGCCCTCCTTCACCCGACCCGCCTTGTCAAACGGCCACACCAGGATGGGCTCCCCCAATACCCGATCCTCCTCCCCATAACACCAGGGGCAATGGTCGATGTGCCCGTGGGTGATGAGGACGACGTCGGCGGGCTTGGGCAGGCCGGGGTAGGGGACGTAGGTGGCGTAGGGGTCGATCATGACGGTCCCCTTTTCCGCCTCCACGGTGAAACAGGAGTGCCCAAGGTAGGTGATGGTAACGTCTTCGGCCAGGACCAAAGGTCCGAGGAGAAGCGCTAGGGTGCTCAGCATAAGAAGGCTGCGCATGGGACTCACCTCCAGGCCATCCTACCACAGAAGGCACGTCTTTAACCAAACGGGGCCGGACGCCCATTGAGGGCCTTCATGGCGCGGAAGGCCGGGTTGCCGAGTGGGCCCGGCTGGGGTAGGTTTTGTCACCATGAAGATCGTGGCCCGCAATCGCCGTGCCCGGCACAACTACACCATCGAGGAGACCTACGAGGCCGGGATCGCCCTTACCGGCTCCGAGGTCAAGTCCGTCCGGGCCGGCCGCGTGTCCCTGGATGAGGGCTACGCCAAGGTGGAGGAGGGGGAGGTGTGGCTGTACGGGGTTCACATCGCCCCCTACGAGGCCAGCTCTTACTTCGGCCACGAGCCGGAGCGGCCGAGGAAGCTGCTTTTAAGCCGCAAGGAGATCTCCCGCCTCATCGGCAAGACGACCCGGGCCGGCTACACCCTGGTGCCGCTTTCCCTGTACTTCAACGAACGGGGCTACGCGAAGGTGGAGCTGGCCTTGGCCAAGGGCCGCACCAAGGTGGACAAGCGGCGCAAGCTCATCGAGGAAGAGGAGGAGAGGCGCGCCCGCCAAGCGCTGAGGCGCTTCGAGCGGGGGGGCTAAGACTGGGGTTCAGAATTGGGAAAGGAAACGCAGGTCGTTTTGGTAAAACAGGCGGATGTCCTCGATCCCCCAGCGTAGCATGGCCATCCTCTCTATCCCGAGGCCGAAGGCAAAGCCGGTGACCTCCTCCGGATCATAGCCTACCTCGGAGAGCACGGCCGGGTCCACCATCCCCGCTCCCATGATCTCCAGCCACTTCCCCCCGGGACGGCGGATGTGTACCTGGGCCGAGGGCTCGGTGAACGGGAAGAAGTCCGCCGAAAACCTCATCTCGTAGCCCGGCCCGAAGAACTTGCGCACGAATTCCTCAATTATCCACTTCAGGTTGGCCATGGTGAGGCCCCGCTCCACCCACAGCAGCTCCACCTGGTGGAACACCGGGGAGTGGGTGGCATCGGGGTTGTCCCGCCGGAAGCACCTGCCCGGGCAGATGATGCGCACCGGGGGCCGCCGGGACTTCATCACCCTGATCTGCACCGGGGAGGTATGGGTGCGGAGAAGATGCGTGTCATCGATGTAAAACGAGTCCCACTCGTCCCGAGCCGGGTGGTCCTCCGGGATGTTCAGGGCCTCGAAGTTGTAGTAGTCCGTCTCAACCTCGGGGCCGCTTGCCACATCGAACCCCATCCGCATGAAGATGTCCTCGATCTCAAGCCGCACTTGGGTGAGGGGGTGGAGACGGCCCACCGGCCGCCACCTCCCGGGCAAGGTTAGGTCGTAGGATTCGGCGGCCAGCTTCCTTTCCTCGGTTTCTTGGGCCAGCCGCGCCCCTTTCTCCTCAAGCTCGCTTAGGATCTCCTGCTTCAGGGAGTTGAGGAGCCGGCCTGCCTCGGCCCGGGCCCCTGGGGGGAGCTCCTTCAGGGCCGAAAAAAGCCGGGTCAGGGGGCCTTTTCTCCCCAGGAACCGGATCCGCACCTCCTCCAGGGCCTCAGGCCCCTCCAGGGCGGCCTTCGCCCTCTCCCAGGCGGCCCTGACCTCCTGCACCTTGCCTTCCAGCTCCTTCAGGTCCACAGGCCGATTATACCCAGAAAACGCTTTGACAACGGTTTTTCTCTTGCATAAAATGGATGTAACCTAAGCAGAAAGGGGATGGAATGGACTACGGAAAAAGGAGGGACAGGCTCAAGCGCCGTGTAAGTCGAGAGGGATTGGATGCCTTCGTCCTGATCAACGTGGAGGGCTCAGACCGCCCAAACCTGCGGTATCTCACCGGTTTCACCGGCACGTTTGGGCTCCTTGTTTTAGGAGAAGAGGAGCTGTTTGCCACGGATTCCCGGTACCTGGAGAGGGCTGGCCGGGAGGTGGGGGGCCTTCCGGTGGAGGGGGTCCGGGGGAGGTGGTTCGACTGGTTTTGCGGACGTCTGAAGGACCTCGGGCTGAGGCGTTTTGCCATCGGCGCTCACACCACCAGCGTCCACATCTTCAAGAAGCTCGAGGGGAAAGGGTTTGAGCCGGTGCCGGTGGACGGCTGGGTGGAGTCCCTCCGGCGGGTGAAGGAGCCAGAGGAGGTGGACAGGATCGGGGCGGCGGCCAGGCTCACCGATCAGGGCCTGCGGTGGGTGCTGGGGAGGCTCCGGCCGGGGATGACGGAGAGGGAGGTGGCCCTGGAGCTCGAGATGTGGTACCGCACCCACGGGGCCGAGGATGTGGCATTCGATCTGATGGTCGCCTTCGGTGAAAACTCCTCCATGCCCCACTATACCCCGGGGACAAGGGAGCTTAGGGAAGGTGACCTCCTTTTGTTCGACATCGGGGTGAAGGTGGACGGGTACTGTGCCGATCTCACCAGGGTGGTGGCCTTGGGGAGGCCGGCCCCCCAGGCCCGGGTCATCTACGAGCTGGTGCTGGCGGCCAACCGGGCCGGGATAGAGGCGCTTCAGGCCGGGGTCCCCGGGGTGGAGGCAGATCGCGCCGCCAGGGCAGTGATCGAAGGGGCGGGCCACGGTGAGCACTTCGGGCATGGCCTCGGCCACGGGGTGGGCCTGGAAGTACACGAAGCTCCGCGCCTTTCCCCCACCTCCGAGGACACCCTGGAGGCGGGGATGGTGGTCACGGTGGAGCCCGGGGTGTATCTACCGGGGGAGTTCGGGGTGCGGATAGAGGACCTGGTGGTGGTGCGCCCCGACGGCTGCGAGCTCCTATCGGCTTTCCCCAAGGAAGAGCTCTTGGTGCTGTAGCAGCTCTTTGGGTATCCTTCCTCTTCCCAAACACGATCACAAGGAGGTGAGAATGGAGCTAGGCGGCGTTGCTGCCGAGGTTAGGGAGAGGACGTCGGCGGCGTTTACCGACCGGGATGCAGAGCGCATCTTGGCGGCGATCCTCTCGTCCGAGGACATCTGGCGGGTGATCGACCTTGCGGATGTCCCGGTGATGGCCCTATGTGCCGCCCTGGAGGTCATGGGGAGGGCGGGCTGGGTGGAGTTCACCGAAAGCAGGATCAGGCTTACCGATGCCGGCCGCAAGCTTGTCCAGGGGTTGGGGATCGCCCCTGCCCGGGAGCTCCGCTGCGGGCGCTGCGGGGGGCGGGGCCTGGAATTGGGGCCCGTGGCCAAGATCGCCGAGAGGTTTAAGAGGATCGTGGAGGCGCGCCCCGAGGCCATCCAGGAGTTCGATCAGGGCTACGTCACCGAGGAGAGCACCCTGTACCGGGTAGCGTTCATGTGGGCGAGAGGGGATCTTGTGGGCAAGGAGCTGCTCGTCCTGGGGGACGACGACCTGGTATCGATCGCTGCCGCCCTGACCGGTGCCCCACGGAGGGTGGTGGTGCTGGACATCGACGAGCGAATCCTGGAGTTCGTCCGGGAGGTGGCCCAGGGCGAGGGGTTGTGCCTTGAGGTGCGGCACCACGATCTGAGGAACCCCCTTCCGGCGGGGCTCTTGTCCTGCTTCGATGTCTTCTTCTGTGATCCCACGGAGTCCCTGCGGGGGTTTTTGGCGTTCGCCGGCCGAGGCATCTCGGCCCTGCGGGCCCCTGGGTGCGCCGGCTACCTGGGCCTCACCCGCCGGGAGGCCTCCCTCTTGAAGTGGCAAGCCATCCAAAGGGAGCTCCTCTCCTGCGGGGCTGCCATCACCGACATCCGGGATGACTTCCACGAGTACGTAAACTGGCCTTATATCGAGACCATGCGGGCCTGGGACCACCTCCCGGCCAGGCGGGTGCCGGGGAGGGTTGAACCCTGGTACCGTTCTGCCCTGATCCGAATCGAGCTTGTGGAGCCCCCCAAGGCGGTAAGCGAGCGCCTGGAGGGCGACATCTTCACAGACCCCGAGGCGGCCACCACTTAGGGGATGATCCCGAACGAGATAAGCCGGGCTTGTCTTGTTGCCGGGGCTGGGGAGGGGAGCACTGAGCTCAACGCCTTTGACCGGGCGCTCCTTTCCGCCGGGATCGGGGACCTGAACCTTGTCAGGGTCAGCAGCATCATGCCCCCTCACGTGAAGCTGGTGGGGACCCTGCCCCAGCTCCCGAAGGGGGCGTTCGTGCTGGTGGTCTACAGCGCCCGCACCTCCTCGGTGCCCGGGGAGAGCCTGGCGGCGGCTGTGGCGGTAGGTCGGGCCCCGGACGGGTTCGGGGTGGTGATGGAGGCCCAGGGAAAGGATCGGGCGCAGGCCGAATGTGAAGCCCGAAAGAAGGTTGAAGAGGCGTTCCGCATGCGGGGTCTTAAGCTTTCCGAGGTTCAGGTGGCGGCCGCCGAGCACCGGGTGAGCCGGTGCGGGGGTGTGGTCGCCGCGTGCCTTTTCTTCTAAAATTGCCCTCGTGGAAAGGCCACTTTATCCGGGAGGTGGCACGGCCCTTTTGGGGAGCCCCCCAGAGGGGCCGCTTGTGTGTGCCCCAAATTTCCCGGGGAAGGAGGTGAAAATGAAGGCACTCGGGAGGCAGCTCGTGGTCGAACTATGGGGGTGCGAGCGCAACCTCAACGAGCCGGAAGGGATCCGCCGGGCCCTGAAGGAGGCGGTGGATCGGGCTAATGCCACCGGCCTGGACATCCAAGTTCACACCTTCAACCCCCATGGGGTGTCCGGGGTGGCAGTGATCGCCGAGTCCCATATATCCCTTCACACTTGGCCGGAGCTCTCGTACGTGGCGCTGGACGTGTTCACCTGTGGGGACAAGGCGATCCCGGAGGCCGCCGTGGAGGTGTTCCGGGAGCTGTTCCGGCCCCAGCGCGTAGAGGTGCTGGAGATAAAGAGGGGAATCCAGCTATGAGCGCCGGAGATAGATGCGGAGATTGGTTATGTGAGGAGCAAACCGAAGGCGTGGAGCTACGCCTGCGCGTTCGGCGCTGGCTCGTCCGTCGGAGGACCCCGTACCAGGAGCTGGTGCTCGCTGAGACAGAAGGGCTCGGCCGGGTGCTGGCCCTGGACGGCAAGATCATGCTCTCCGAACGGGACGAGCCTTTTTATCACGAGATGCTGGTCCATCCGGCACTGCTTTCCCACCCCTCGCCGGAGCGGGTGCTGGTGATTGGGGGAGGGGACGGGGGCACCTTGCGGGAGGTCTTGCGCCACCCCATGGTGCAGGAGGCGGTATTGGTGGAGATCGACCAGGCGGTGATAGAGGCCTCCCGAGAGCATCTCAGTTCCGTGCATCAGGGGGCGTTTGACGACCCCCGGACCAGGATAGTGATCTCCCCGGGGGAGGAGTTCATCTCCCGCTGCCAGGACCCCTTTGATGCCATCCTGATCGACTCCACGGACCCCATCGGGCCAGGGGAAGCGCTGTTTTCCCCCGAGTTCTTCCTGGCCTGCCGAAGGGCATTGCGGGAAGGGGGGATCATGGCCCTGCAGGCCGGCACCCCCTTCTATTGGCCGGATGAGCTCTCCAACACCACGAAGGGGTTGAGGGCTTTCCCCTACCTGGGGGTGTATCTGGGGCATGTTCCCGCCTATCCCTCGGGCATGTGGGCATACGTCTTGGCGGGGCTTTTCGACTTTCGAGGGGCGGAACCCGAGCTTGAGGAGAGGTTCGCCGCCCGGGGCCTTGCCACCCGCTACTACTCCCCCGCCCTGCACCGGGCCGCCTTCGCCCTCCCCCGGTTCGTGGAGGAGCTTTTGTTGCGATGAGCGTTCGTCCGCTTTCCTTCCTGGCAGCGGATCGGCCCTTCGAGAAGGCCAAGGTCGCCATCCTGGGGGTGCCCTTGGAGCGGACCGTCTCCTTCCGGGGCGGGCCCGCCCAGGCCCCGGCCGCGATCCGCCTGGCTTCCGATTCGGTAGAGCCCTATTCTGCCATCTTCCGGGCCGACCTTCAGGGGATCGGCCTCTGCGACCTGGGGGACATCGACGTCCACATGCCCCTCGTTCAAGTCCTCTCCTCGCTGGGCCGGGAAACCGAAAAACTCCTGCAGGCGGGGAAGTTCCCGGTCGTCCTGGGGGGTGAGCACACCATCACCCTGGGGGCGGTGCGGGGCGCGAAGGCCGCGCTGGGGAGGCTCCAGCTCCTTGCCTTGGATGCCCACTCGGACCTCAGGGAGGAGTACGAGGGGGAAAGGGTGTGCCACGCCACCGTGCTCCGCCGCTCCTGGGAGGAGGTGGAGCGACTGGTGATCGTGGGGGCCCGGTCCTTCTTCGGTGGGGAGGTGAGGGAGCCGGTGTTCGTCCAGCCCTCCGAACTTTCGGACAGGTTGGACCCCAAGGTCCCGGTATGGCTTTCCCTGGACCTGGACGCCCTCGACCCGTCCCTGTGTCCCGGGGTCACCAACCCCGAGCCGGGTGGGCTTTCCTACCGGGAGGTGATCGAGGTCTTCCGGGCCCTGCAGGGGTTCAACGTGGTGGGGCTGGACCTGGTGGAGCTGGCCCCGCCCTACGATCCCTCGGGCGTTTCGGCCGTCACCGCCGCCAAGCTCGTGATCGAGGCCATCTGCGCCTTCCTGTCTCCAAGGATATAGAGGCCGCCGCGCCCGGGACTTGGAGGAGCTGGGCAAGAAGATCGAGGAGAAGATCAAGCGCAAGCTGCGCGACCGGCTAAAGGAGGGGTAACCCAACCCCTCGGGAGTCAGGGTTTGGGTTCCCAGGCGATCCCCAGGCCCTCCAGCCACTCCGCTATCTCGCGCTCAAAATAAGAACTTTTGAATGCATACCAGCGCTCAAGTTGTTCTGGATAGCGGGCGAGCACGTCCTTGAACCTGCGGAACGCCCCCGGCCCGTCCAGGGCCACATCGAGGAGCTCCCCCAGGTGCTAGTCCTCCAAGGACTTAGCGAAATTTGCCATGAGCTCGTAGACCTCATGCGTGGGGACGAATGGGACGTTGATCCAACGCGGGTCCTCTTCGAGAACGATCGCCTCGACCAACCCGGCCAAGGGCTTCTCCCACCCCGGAAGGCCTTTCTTCGTCTCTTCCCAGTCCTCGTACCCCGCCGCCCGCAGGAGTTCCTCGGGGATCGCTTCCACCTCACCGGTCTTGCGGTCAAGGAAATATTCGTTGTAGTCGCGCCTGGCATCCTCCATCGCCGCGATCAACTGTTCCAAATCGATCTTTATCTTCACTTCGTTCACTTCCCTTCAAAATCTATGGTGCTTCCGGGCGCCAGCCTGCTCGTTTGAGCAGGCGGTATACGGTTGACACCGGCAGCCCCATGACGTTGTAAAAATCCCCCTCGATGCCTTCGACGAAGGCCGCCGCCCGGCCCTGTATCCCGTAGGCCCCGGCCTTGTCCAGCACCCCCTCGGAGCCCAGGTACCAATCGATCTCCTCCGGGGTGAGGGGGAAAAACTTGACTCGGGTGCTGACGAGCTCTTCCTCCATCCCCGTACGGGAAAGCACGCACACCCCGGTGGCCACGGTGTGCTTTCTTCCGGAGAGCGCAGCCAGCATCCTCCGGGCCTCGTCCAGGTCCCTGGGCTTCCCCAGGTGCCGGCCCGAGACGAACACGCCGGTGTCGGCGGCGATCACGATTGCCTTTTCCACCCTCTCCCCCACGGCCTGGGCCTTGGCCCGGGCGGCGAGGAGGAGATCCTCCGGAGTCTTCGGGTCCCCTTCGTCCACCCGGGGAGGGACCTGCTCGAACCTTTCCGTGATCAGCTTAAGGAGCCTTGCCCTGCGGGGGGAGCTCGAGGCGAGCACGATCCGTTGCAGGGCTCCAGTCGGCTTAGGATAATCCTGGGCCATGGACATCATTTTCAGCAAGAGGTGCCTGGAGTACAACCAGGTGGGGCATCCGGAAGGGCCGGCCCGCCTGCGCATCGCCCAGCATTACCTGGCGCGGCTGGGCTACAACTTCCTTGAGCCGCAGCCCGCCAGCCGGGAGGAGATCCTCTCGGTGCACACCGAGGAGCTGGTGAGGCGTGTGGAGACCGGGGATTTCTACGATCCTGATTGTCCGGCCTACGATGGGATCGACTATTATGCTCGCCTTTCCGCCGGGGGGGCCATCCTGGCCCAAAGGAGGCTCGGCTTTTCCCTAATGCGCCCCCCCGGACATCACGCCGGGCCGGCTTTCCTGGGGGGCTTCTGCTACTACAACAACATCGCCATCGCGGTGAAGCTCTCGGGCCTCAAGACACTGATCGTGGACATCGACGGCCATCACGGCAACGGCACCCAGGCCATCTTCTTCGGCGACGAGAAGGTGACGTATGTTTCGCTTCATCGGATGTACAACTACCCCGGGACAGGGCACAAATCACAGGGGAACTGCCTCAACTTCCCGCTCCCACCCCGGTGTGGGGGACAGCTTTACCTTGAGACCCTGGAGAAAGCCCTGGAGGCAGCGGGGAAGGATTACGAGCAGCTCGCCATCTCGGCTGGCTTCGATACCTACAAACACGACCCCTTGGCCTCGCTGGGCCTTGGGGTCGAGACCTTCTACGACATCGGCTACATGCTGGGCGAGCTCTCGCTCCCCACCTTCTGCGTGCTCGAGGGCGGCTACGTCCCGGAGATCATGGGCCCGGCGACCGAAGCCCTGATCACAGGCCTAGAAGAAGCAGGAGCAAAAACGGGACGATGAGCCCCCCGCGGCAGGGATCACAGGGGTCGCAGCCCTCCTGGGGGCAGCACCACCACTGGGAGAGCCACGCGCAGGGATCACACGGGCACGGCTCGGCCTGGGTGCAGGGGCCGCAGGGCTCGGGCCCAAGCCCCTGGGCCTGGACGGTCGCCTGGGCTTGTGCCGTGGCCTGGGCGGTCGCCTCCGCTTGGGCCTGAACCTCCACCGAAGCCTGGGATTGAGCCTCGGAGGCCGCCAGGGCCACGTTCACCGCCATGGAGGCCATGGCCACATCGCCGTAGTGGATCTCAAAGGGCTGTGCCGGGTCGATCCCCTCACCCAGGACCACCACGGCGGCCACCGGGGCCATGGCCGGGATGGTCCCCGAGGCGAGATCCCCCTCGATGGGCACCAGCACCTCCGGGCTCAGCGTGATCGTCGTCTCCCCTTGGGCAAACCAGATGGACCCAGGGTCGAAAGCCGCCCCGCCCTCGGAGTATCCCCAGATCAAAAGGGCATTCTGGCCCACATAAGGGGCGATGGCCTGGGCCACCTCCGGCCGCACGTTGGAGCCGAGCGTCCGCTCATCGATGTATACGAAGACCAGAAGGAACTTGTTCTGCCCCTGCTCCACCGTCAACATGGCCACGAGGTCCGAGTCGAGCCCGGTCTGGGCCAGGATCTGCTCCAGCGTTTGTCCGCCGGCCAGCCCGGCCACCACGGCGACCGCCGCCACAGCAACCAGAAAACGGGTCATGCTACGGGCAGCACCACCAGGCAGCGAACACCCCGAGCCACAGGAACCAGAAGAACGCAAGAAGCCACCAACCGCAGCACATCCGTTCCACCTCCATCCGTTCCACCTCCTTAAACCGTGCTTGGGTGCCCCACTATAGCACTTGCCCAGCTGGCTGACAAGTATCCCCATTACATTGTGGCCTTGGATAGGCGGCCGCTATAATGGCTTGACATGCTGAAAAGGATGCTTGCGGCCTTCTTTTTCCTGCTTGTCGGGGCCGGGGGGGGCGCTGCCCCCCTGCGGATCTCCCTCCCCCCACTCTTGGGCGCGGTCCCGGTGGCCCTGGGGGTAGCTTGGGAGATGTTTGAAGAGGAGGGGGTAGAGGTTAAACTCATCCCGCTGGCCAGCCAGCGGGATCGCCTGGTGGCCTTTCAGGCTGGCCAGATAGACGGGATGGTCACCGACCTCACCTCCGCCATAATGCTGGCGGCCCAGATGCCGGGCGAGGTGGCCATTGTGAGCACCGCCTACAGTCCGGCCGCAAACCCTACCCCACATCTTTCCCTCATCGCTCAGGGGTATTCCGGGGTGGATGACCTCGCCGAGCTTGCGGAAATGGCCGGGGGCCGGAAGGTCCGCATTGCTGTCCCCAGGCAGTCGGACCTGGAGTTTTCCTTGGACATGCTGTTTTCCTCCCAGGGGCTTGAGCCGCCGGAGGAGGCCTACATCGGCCAGGACGACCTGCTCGTCAATGCCACTTGGGTGCTGTTCGGCATGGTGGCCTGTGGGGTGCTTCCCCAGCCGTATGTGGACTACCTCCTTAGCTACCAGTACGAGGGGAAGCCGGCCCTCAAGGTCCTTTCCGATTTCTCCGGCATCCCCATCCCCCCCAGCGTCATCGTGTTTCGCCGTTTGGTCTTGGCGGCTCAACTCCCGGATGTGGCCGGTTTTTTTCGGGCGTTCCGCCGGACGGTGGAGAGGGTGAACTCCTCCTCCCGGGAGGAGCTCCTTACCACGGGTTGGGCGGTGGCCGTGGAGCTTTTCTTCCCGGGGCTTTCCCCGGAGACCTTGAGCCCCGAGGCCAGGGGGAAGGTGGAGGCGGCCGTCCAGGCGATCCACATCCCCAAGTTCACCGAGCCCGGCCCTGTATCCCGGGAGGTGTTCGAGCAGGTGAGGGTGTGGGCCGAAGGCAAGGGGTATCTAGCGGGCAGCGTGGACTACGATCAGGTGGTGGCGATCCTGGGTCCATGATCGAGGTCGAGGGGCTCACCGTCTCCTATGGCGCCGGCAGGCGCACCGTCCTTGCGCTGGCGGGGGTTTCCCTGAGCGTGGCGGAGGGGGAGCTGGTGGCGGTGGTGGGGCCCTCCGGATGTGGCAAGTCCACGCTGCTTTTCACCCTGGACGGTCTCATCCCCCCCACCCAAGGCGTGGTCAGGATCGGGGGGCAGATGGTACAGGGGGTCCGTAGGGATGTGGCCCTGATCCTGCAGGATGCCGGCCTCCTCCCTTGGAAGACGGTGCTGGCCAACGCGGAGCTCGGCCTTCGGATCCAGGGGCGACGTGGCGACGTCCGGGAGGTGTTGGAGGAGCTGGGGCTGGCGGGGTTCGAGCGCCGCTATCCGGGGGAGCTCTCCGAGGGGATGCGTCGTCGGGTGGGGATCGCCCGGGCCTTGGCCTTAAATCCCAAGGTCTTCCTCATGGACGAGCCCATGGCGAACCTGGATTCCATAACCCGCCAGCGGATCCAGGATTTGATCCTCAAGCTCTGGCAGGGGTTCCACTTCACCGGGGTGCTCGTCACCCATGACATCGAGGAGGCGGTTTTCTTGGGGCAGCGGATATTCGTGTTCAGCCCCCGCCCCGGCCGGCTGGTGGAGGTGGTGGAAAACCCCGAGGTTGGCACAAGCAAGTACCGGGACTCAGCCCAGTTCCTGGCCCGGGTGCGCCACCTGCGACAGGTGCTGGTGGAAAGCGGGACATGAAACGGGTGGTCCACTATCTCGTGGCAGCTTTGGTGGTCTTCCTCTTGTGGGAGCTGGTTTCCGTATCGCTCCTCGCCGTGCGGGGGCGGGTGATCCTGCCCGGGCCGGTGGCCACCATCCGCGAGGGGATCCAGCATGTGAGCGAGCTTTCCTCGGCCTTTGGGGCCTCGGCCCTCCGGTTTTCGATTGCCCTTTCCATCGCCTTTTTCCTGGGGCTTCCGGCCGGGCTGGTCCTCGGTTTTGAGCGGGGTCTTTATCAGGTCTTTTCACCCCTCATCTACCTGACCTACCCCATCCCCCCGGTGGCCCTGTTGGTGTTCCTGTACCTCGCCTTTGGGGTGGGGGAGGCGGTGAAGATCGTGGTGGTCACCTGTGCCCTTTTCTTCCAGGTGTTGGTGGCCGCCCAAGGGGCGGCCCGGGGGATCCCCCGCACCTACGTGACCGCCGTTCGCTCCGCCGGGGCCAGCCGTTGGCAGCTTTATCGTCATGTGGTCGTCCCGGCCACCCTGCCGGCCGTTCTCACCGCCGCCCGGGTGTCGGTGGGGCTGGGGATCACCATGCTGTACGTTGTTGAGACCAAGCTTGGGCTGGTGGGAGGGCCCAAGACGGGCCTTGGTAGGTTCATCGAGTACTACACGTTCCGGGCCGAGCTCTCCCTGGCCGGGGTGGTGGGCCTGTCCCTTTTGGGGCTCATGTTCTACGCTCTCCTTGAGCTCCTTGAGCGGTGGCTGTGCCGCTGGAAGCACCTAGGAGGTCCGGGTGCCCCCTAATCGGATCCTGTTTGTGTACAACCCGGAGAAGGCGGGGGCAGAGGAGGTGGCCCGTGCCGGGGCCGACTGGTGCCGGGGGAGGGGGGTTCCGGCCCGGATCACCTCTCGTCAGAACTTCTCCGCCGAGGAAGTGGACCTGGTGGTGGCGATCGGCGGCGACGGCACCCTCCTGAGGGCGGCCGCGGTCATCTACCCCAGGCAAGTTCCCATCCTGGGGGTTCACATGGGGTCCCTGGGTTTCCTCGCCGCCTGCGAGGCAGGGGGGATAAGAGAAGCCCTGGAGCTTGTCCTCGACGACCGGGTGGAGGTGGAGTCCCGCATGCGGCTGGAGCTCAAGGGCAGGGGGGGCACGGCGCTGAACGAGGTGGCGGTGCTGGGCCCCCCTGACAGCCGGCTCACCGAGGTGCGGGTTTGGTCTGACGACGAGCCGGTGATGGGGATCGCCGGAGACGGCGTCCTGATCGCCACCCCTACCGGCGCCTCCGCTTACGCCCTGGCATGCGGGGGGCCGGTGGTGCACCCACACGCCGATTGCCTGCTCGTTGTCCCGGTCGCCCCCCACCGCCTCGACGTCCGACCGGTGATCCTCCCAAAGGGAACCAGGATCAGGCTTGAGGCCCTATATCCGGCGGAGGTTTGGTTGGACGGGGACCGGGCGGCCCGGCTCTCAGGGGGGGAGGGGATATGGATAGGGGTTGCCCCGGCAGCCACACTCCTCGTCAGGCTTCCGGGCGAGGAACCCTTCTTCTCCCGGCTCCGACACAAGCTGGGGGGAGGATTTGGACATTGAAAGGAGGAGTTTTGAATATAGAGGGGGTGTTGGAGGAGGGGTTGAGGTTAAAGGGGGTCGATGTTGTGGAGCTGGTTGCGGTGCGCCAGCGGGAGGAGCTCACCCGGTTCACCGGCGGGAGGATACATCAGAACGTGGCTACCGAAGGAGTGGTGCTTTACGCGCGGGCCTGGGTGGAGGGTAGGTTCGGGGTTGCGGAGACGAACGACTTAAGCCCCGGGGGGCTCAAGGAGGCGTTGAGGCAGGCGGCCAGGATCGCCCGGGCACAAGGTTCCCCGGCCGGGTACTGGCCGCCTGAGCCCAAGCCGATTGCAGCCGTGGCGGCGGATGACGAGGCCACCTGGGCCGCCACCCCTGAGGAGAGGGCAGCCCTTGTGGCCCGGGCCGTGAAGGAGCCAAACTCATTGGGCTTTAACGCTTCCGGTTCCCTGTCTACCGGGGGGATGGAGGTGTGGGTGCTTTCCTCCAAGGGGGTGGAGGCCCATCATCGCGGCTCTCAAGCTCGGTTCATAACCGTCATCACGGGGAGGAAGCAGGGCTCGGGCTATGCGGAGTTCTCTTCCACAAGCCTTTCCGACCTCCGGCCGGAGGAGGTGGCCTCCCGGGCCCTCAAGAAGGCCGCCGATTCAGAAAACCGCATCCCGATCGAGCCCGGGGAGTACACCGTGGTTTTGGAGCCCCCGGCCGTGGCTACGCTACTTGGGATGCTGTCCTACATGGGCTTTTCCGCCCGGGCGGTCCTCGAAGGCCGCAGTTTCCTGTGCGACCGGTTTGGGGAAAGGCTCGTCTCCGAGCTTGTCACCGTCTACGACGACGGCCTGGACGAGCGCACCCTGCCCTTGCCGTTTGACTTTGAGGGGATGCCGAAAAAGAGGGTTTACTTCTTCCGGGGCGGGGTGGCAGAGGGGGTGGTGCACGACTGTCGTACCGCTGCCCTGATGGGGGCTGAATCCACCGGCCATGCCCTGCCCCCACCCTACTCCACCTATTCCCCCATGCCCATGCACATCGTGCTCGCCCCCGGGGGGGCCACCCTGGAGGAACTGATAGCCGGGGTGGAGCAGGGGCTGTTGGTGACCAGGTTCCACTACGCCCGTGCGGTGGACCCCCGCCGGGCGATGATGACCATGATGACCCGCGACGGCACGTTCCTCATCCAGGACGGAAAGATCACGCAGGCGGTGGAGGACCTCAGGGTGACGGAGTCCGGCCTCAGGGCCCTTGCGGGGGTGGAGGCCGTGGGCCGGGACCCCTCCCTAATAACCGGTGGGGAGGGGTTCGGTGGGTACCTCGTCCCCCCCTTGAGGATCGCCCGTTTCACCTTCACCGGCAGGACGGAAAGGGTGTGAGTTGAACCCCATAGAGGGGCTGAAGGGGTACGTTAGGGAGATCCGGGAACTGGAGGCGGCGGCCGCCCTGGCCCATTGGGACCAGCGCACCTACATGCCCCCGCGGGGCCTGGAGGCCCGGGCCCAGGTGGTGGGCCGCCTTAAGCGCCTTGCCTTCGAGCGCTTGGTGTCCCCGAAGCTCGATCAACTTTTGAAGGAGGCCGAGGCTGGACTGGATGCGGGGTCGGAGTTGGACCGGGCCCTGGTACGCCACTGGCGGCGCGAGCACGATCGAAAACGGGCCATCCCACCTGATCTCTACCAGAAGTTTGTGGAGACCTGCTCCCGGGCGGAGGCGGTATGGGAGCAGGCGAAGGCGAAATCGGACTTCGCCATGTTCGCCCCGCATCTTGGCGAGGTGGTGGAATTGGTGCGAAAGCTGGCCGAGCTCCTTGGCTACGAGGAGCATCCTTACGATGCGCTGCTTGAGGAATACGAGCCGGGGATGAGGGCCAGTCGGCTGAAGGAGGTGATCGAGCCGCTCCGGGCCGAGCTCGTGCCCCTGGTCCAAAGGCTAGAGGAGGGGAGCCCACCTCCGGCCCGTCCTGCCGGCCCGTTTCCCGTCCCCGCCCAAAGGGCCCTGGCCAGGAAGGCCCTTGAGCTGATTGGGTATGACTTCTCGGCCGGCCGGCTGGACGATTCCGTGCATCCTTTCACCGTAGGGCTGGGGCCGGGCGATGTGCGGGTGACGAACCGCTATTCGGAGGACGATCCGTTCCCCGGCCTGTTTGCCGCCCTGCACGAGGGGGGACACGCCCTCTACGACCAGGGGGTTCCCCGTGAACTTGCTTGGACCGGCCTGGATTCCGGGGCCTCCTTTGGGGTGCACGAGTCCCAGTCCCGGCTGTGGGAAAACCAGATCGGCCGCTCCCTTCCCTTCTGGCAGTTCTTCCACCACTGCCTGGTAGAGCACCTGCCGGCCTTTAGGGGAACCGGTCCCGAGGAGGTGTGGCGGATGGTCTGCGAGGTACGGCCCTCCCCGGTTCGGGTGGAGGCCGACGAGGTCACCTACAACCTCCACATCGCGCTCAGGTTCGAGCTAGAGCTGGCGCTCATCGAGGGGAGGCTTTCGGTGGAAAGGCTTCCGGAGAGGTGGAACCAGGCCATGGAAAGCTATCTGGGCATAATCCCCCCGGACGACGCCAGGGGGGTGCTCCAGGACGTGCACTGGTCTGGGGGGATGTTCGGCTACTTCCCTTCCTACATGCTTGGGAACCTGTACGCCGCCCAGCTCATGGCCGCGGCCGAGCACGCCATCCCGGATCTGTGGGATAAGGTCGCCTCCGGGGACATGCGGCCCTTGCTTGCCTGGCTCAGGGAGGAGGTACACGCCCACGGCCGCATCTACCCGCCGGAGGAGCTGATGAAAAGGGCCACTGGGGAGGGGCTCACCCCTCGCCCTTTCCTTGACTACCTGAAAAGGAAATATGATTGGCTTTTCCGTTGAAACCCTCGGGATCATATGAGCCGTCGGGAGGATTTTGAGCGGAGGCGCAGGGAGCTCAACGCCCTGGTCCTGCGGGGGGCCAACCTCCCCATCAAGCGCTTTTTCGCCCTCGATTCCGATGTTTACGGGGAGGGGGCCCTTTCGCGAAGGACGAAGGAGCTCTTGGGGCTTGTGGCCTCGCTAGTCCTGCGTTGCGACGACTGCGTTTCCTATCACCTCATCCAGGCCAAGGAAAACGGGGTGAGCAGGGAGGAGGTGGTGGAGGCCTTGGCCGTGGGACTGGTGGTGGGGGGCTCCATAGTCATTCCCCACCTGCGCCGGGCCTTTGAGCTTGTCTCCGAGCTTTGGGGCGAGGGCTAAGGGCGAGGCAGTTTCCCGTGCTGCCCCCTTTTTGAAGGCCGTTGCAGTAGGGGGCGTCGCACGGGCTTCCTTCGAGCTGGAGGGTGGTGTGCTGGATCCCGAACTCATCGTGCAGAAGCCGCCTGAGGCGGAGGGAGAGGGAATCGGCCTCGGCCAGGGACTGGCTTTCCACCACCACGTGGGCGCTCAAGGCGGGGAAGTCCGGCCCGATGGTCCAGAGGTGTAGATCGTGTACATCCCGCACCCCGGGGATGGCGGCCATCCTTTGGGCGACCTGGGTCAGTTCCATGCCTTTGGGGGTCCCTTCGGCCAGGATGTGGAGGGCCTCTCGGAGCACGCGCACCGCCCCTGTTCCCACGATGCCGGCGATCAGGAGGCTTGCCAGGGGATCGGCGAGCGTCCAGCCGGAAAGCAGGATTAAAAGCCCGGCGGCGAAGGCGGCCACCGAGCCCAGCGCATCCCCAAGGACGTGGAGGAAGGCGGCGCGCATGTTCAGGTCCCCCTCCTCATGGCGGTGGAGCAGGCCGGCCATGAGGAGGTTGGCCAAGAGGCCGGCCAGGGCCATCCCCAACATGGGGGCGGCCCACACCTCTTGGGGTGCGCCGAGCCGGCTGAAGGCCTCCTTCACCACGAAGGCCACGAGGAAAAGCAGGGTGACGCCGTTCCCGAAGGCGGTGAGGACCTCCACGCGCCTAAATCCATAGGTATAATGGGCTGTGGGCGGCCTGTGGGAGAGGCGAACCCCAAGGTAGGCCAACGCCAGAGCGAAAACGTCCAGGAAGACATGTGCTGAGTCGGCAAGGAGCGCCAGGCTCCCCGTGATGAGCCCCACGGATACCTGGGCCACAAGCACCGAAATCCCGAGGCCTAAGGCAATAAGGAGCCGTTGTTCACGTCCTTTTCCCACAGCCCGATTTTACCGCGGATGGTTTGTGCGGTCCGGAGGCCCGGGGCTGGGTTGGCTAAGGAGCGCCTAAGGGGTTCGACGAGCTCGGGCATTGACAAGTGTGGTGGCGGGCGTTAACATAAAAGAGATAAAAAGATATTGTTATCATGTTCAGCAAGACGGCGAAGTATGCGGTCTTGGCCCTGGTGGCCCTGGCGGGCTGGGGAGATGGATACCCAGTTCAGGTAAAGCGCCTGGCGACCGCCTCCGGCGTCCCCCGGCCGTTCCTCGCCAAGCTGGTCCCCCAGCTCGTACGGGCCGGGATCCTCTCCTCCACCCGGGGAAAAGGAGGAGGCATCGCCTTCTCCCGCCCCCCCGAGGAGATCACCCTGGCTCAGGTGATCCGGGCGGTGGAAGGGGAACGCCTCATGCTCGACTGCCCCTTCTCCCCCCACCCCTGTCGGGGCCGGGAGGATTGCCCACTGGCTCCCCTATGGGACCCGGTGCGGCAGCGCGTCGTGGCCTTCCTGGAGACAACGAGCTTGTCCCAGGTCTCTAAAAGGAGGAAAGATGGGTGAGCTTACCAACGAAGACAGGAAACGGGCCCTCAAGGGGATCCTACGGCGATTGCATGCGGGTGAGTCCCCGGACGCCCTCAAGGGGGAATTCCGCCGGGCGGTGGGGGATGTAACCCCGGTGGAGATCGCTCAGATCGAGCAAGAGTTGGTGCGGGAGGGGATCTCCCGGGAGGAGATCGCCAAGCTCTGCGACGTCCATCTGGCGCTGTTCCGGGAGTCGTTGGAGGAGGTGGAGCCCCTGGCCCCGCCCTGGCACCCAATCCACATCCTGATGGAGGAGCACCGGCGCATGCTCGGCTTCGCCAAGCGGCTGCGCAAGGCAGCAGAACGCCTGGCGGGGTCGCCGGGGGACGCAGGGCTCCTGGCGGAGATCGAGGACCTGATGAAACACCTCGAGGAAGCTGAATCCCACTACCTTAGGGAGGAGAACGTGCTGTTCCCGGCCCTGGAGCGGCACGGGATCGCAGAACCCCCACAGGTGATGTGGATGGAGCACGACCACATCCGGTCCCTCAAGAAGGAGCTCAGGCGCCTTCATGCCGCCCGGGAGCAGGGCTACGAGCCGAGACTTGCTGAGTTCGCCCTGGCCCTGTCCGATACCCTGGTGAGGCACTTCCACAAGGAGGGGAAGATCCTGTTCCCCACCGCCCTGGGCGTGATCCCGGAGGCGGAGTGGCCGGCCCTGCGGGCGGAGTTCGACGAGATCGGCTACTGCTGCTTCACCCCGCCACCCCCTCCCGCTCCGGAGGGCGAGCCACCCTCCCAGCCGAGGCCCGTGGAGGGCATGGTGGAACTCCCCACCGGGAGCTTCACCGTGAAGGAGCTTGCGGCGGTGCTGGACGCCCTTCCGGTGGATATCACGTTTGTAGATGCCGAGGACCGCGTGCGTTACTTCAATCAAAGCAAGGATCGGATCTTCGTGCGCTCCAAGTCCGTCATCGGCCGCACGGTTCAGAACTGCCACCCTCAGAAAAGCGTCCACGTGGTGAACCGCATCTTGGAGGACTTCCGGGCGGGCCGGCGTGACGTCGCGGAGTTCTGGATAAACCTTAAGGGCAGGCTCGTGTACATCCGTTACTTCCCCGTCTGGAGCCCGGAGGGGGAGTACCTCGGTGTGATCGAGGTCACCCAGGACGTCACCGGGGTCAGGGAGCTCAAGGGGGAAAGGCGGCTTTTGGATGAGCCGGCCGTGAAGGGGTAGGGATGGGCACGATCGCGGTAAAGCGTGTTTACGAACCCCCGGCTGAAGGGGACGGTGTGCGGATCCTCGTAGACCGGCTCTGGCCCCGCGGGCTTTCCAAGGAGAGGGCGAAGGTGGACCTGTGGCTGAAGGACATCGCCCCCAGCCCGGACCTCAGGCGGCGCTATTGTCAGCCCCGGGGAGGATGGGCCCCCGACAAGTGGGATGAGTTCAAACAAGCTTACTTCGCTGAACTAGAGGAGAAACAGGAGCTGGTGTCCGAGATACTTAAACATGCCAGTAGCTCTTGCGTGACACTCCTTTTCGCCGCCAAAAGCGAAGGGTTGAATAATGCCGTGGCCCTCAAGGAGTACCTGGAGGGCAGGGGTGGGGCCGGACAGGAGGAGGGGGGATGACCATGGGGGCAAGGCTTTTCCAACCGGTGCCGGAGCTCGCCCTGCAAGGGCGCGACGGGGAGGTGCGGCTCTCCTCCTTCAGGGGGCGGTACCTCGTGCTTTACTTTTTCCCCAAGGCGGGCACCCCGGGCTGCACCCGGGAGGCCCAGGATTTCACCTCCCTGCTTCCTGAGTTCTCGCGGCTGGACGCCCAGGTGGTGGGGGTGTCGCGGGACGGACCCGAGGCCCAAGCCCGGTTCGTGGATAAATACGGACTGAAGGTGACCATGCTCTCCGATCCCCAGGGGGAGGTCCACCGGGCGTTCGGCGCCCTGAAGGAGGGAGGCGGGGCGCAGCGGTCCACGTTCCTCATCGACCGGGTGGGGGTGCTGCGCTACCGGTGGCCCAAGGTGCGGGTGGAGGGGCACGCTCAGGAGGTGCTCACCATGCTGCGGGCTTTGTATGAGGCCGACCAGCAGGTGAACCCGCTCATCCAGGCCCGGCGGGCCCGCCGGGCCCTGGCCAACCGGCCCGTCCCGGAGTCGGCCATCCTGGCGCTCCTCGAGGCGGCGCACCTTGCCCCCTCCTGCTTCAACAACCAGCCCTGGCGGCTGGTGGTGGCCACCGGGGAAGCCCTTGAGGAATTGAAGGAGGCGCTCACCGGCGGGAACTACTGGGCAAGGCGCGCCCCGGCCATGGTCGCCGTGGCCTCCCAGCGGGATCTGGACTGCAAGCTGAGCGACGGCCGGGATTATTTCCTGTTCGGCTGCGGCATGGCGGTGGGGTTCCTCATGCTCCAGGCCACGCAACTGGGGCTCATCGCCCACCCCATCGCCGGCTACGATCCGGCAAAGGCCAAGGAGGCCTTGGGGATCCCGGACGATTACGTCCTGATCACCCTGGTGGTGCTGGGCTGGCCCGGGGATCCGGCGGTGCTATCGGACAAGCACCGGGAGCTGGAGTCCTCACCCCGGGACAGGAAGCCCCTGTCCGAAGTGGCGTTTTGGAACCGATTTGGCCAGGGGATGGAAGTAGAGTAGGCTGATATCGTCGCCTCCTGGCGACGGAAAGGACTGAACATGGGAAACGAGGTATTAAAGGCGATCAGAGGGCGCAGGAGCGTGGTCAGGTTCAAGCCCGAGCCGGTGCCCGAGGAGGCTCTCCAGGAGATCCTGGAGGCGGGGCGCTGGGCGCCCTCCTATGCCAACTCTCAACCCTGGACGTTTATCGTGGTTCGCGACGAGGAGACCAAGAGGAAATTGGGGCAGTTGGTAGAGCGGATAGCCCTGGCCCGCCGGGGCAGGGTAGCCATCTCTGGCCAGGGGGTCGGGGATGCCCCGGTGGTGATCGCCGTGGTGGTGGACCCGTGGCGGGACCCGCGGCACTTCGTGGAGGCGGGGGCGGCCGCCGCCCAGAACATGGCCCTGGCCGCCCACTCCCTGGGCCTTGCCTCCTATTGGGCCGGGATCTACGAGCCCGGCGGCGGTCGCCGGTCGGTGGAAGCCCAGGTGAAGAGGCTGCTTGGCGTGCCCCGGGAGCTGCACGTGATCGCGCTCCTGCCCCTTGGGTACCCTGCCTACCAGGCCCAATCCGATCGGGCGGAGCTCGCCGAGCTGGTCCACTACGATCGGTTCGGCCGGCCCGAGGTGGTTTGAGACGTAGCCCGTGAACGACATCCGTCGGCAGGTGCAGCGGGCCCTTCCGGGTCTTAACCGGAACCAGCAGGCCCTGATCCAGGACATCCTCTCTCACTACGAGGAGTTCATCTTCCTGTCGGTGGAGGAGGCGGCCCGCATCCTGGGGGTACACAAGTCGACGCTTGTGCGGCTGGCGCAGAAGCTGGGCTATAGGGGCTACCCGGAGCTCCGCGCCGCGCTGCAGGAGCTTTACAAAAGCGAGGTGGCCCCGGGGAGGAAACTCGGCCGCGCCCTGGCCGAGGTGCACTCCGAGGACCTGTTCAAGCAGCTTGTGGAGACGGAGATCGCCTACCTCAGGGAGTCCACGGAGCTGGTTCGCCCCGAGCACATCCGCCGGGCGGCGGAGCTCATCCTAAAGGCCAGACGGACCTTCATCTGTGGCCGCGGGCCACAGGCCCCCCTCACCGAGCTCCTCGCCTTCCGGCTCCGCAGGTTTCACCTGGACGTGTACCCAGTGACCGAGGAGGGCCGCGGGATCCTGGAAAAGCTTCAGCTTTTGAGCAAGGACGACGTCTTGATCGTCTACAGCTTCCTTTTCATCCCCCAGGATTACCTCAACGCCCTCGCCCTGGCCCGCGAGGTAGGGGCCCCCACCATCTTGATCACTGACACGGTGGCCAAGGACATGGTGCGGGACGCCACGGTGGTGCTGGCGGCGCGGCGGGGCCCGGCCACCATCTACCACACCAACATCGTCCCCCTGGCCATCCAGACGGCCATCGTCCTCCAGATCGCCAAGCTCCGCTCCCCAGAGGTGCTGAAGAAACTGGAAAGGCTCCAGGAACTTCGCCGCCGCTTCGGCTACGAGTATTCCCTCCTCCCCCACCAAAAACACCCCTCTTGACAACCCCCCCTCCCCCCACTATATTAGCAACGTAAGTTGCAAGAGCTGTTTTTATTGCAACGAACTTTGGGTTGTGGGAGGGGGTTATGGGAACAGTGAAGGCCTTGGCCTTGGATGGGCATGGGGTGGTTTACTCCCGCAACCGGGAGGTCCCAGAGGCGGTGGTGGGGGCCTTGCAGGGGATGGGGAAGTTGAAAGTACCTCCGGAGGAAGCCCTCAGGCAATATCTCTCCCTCCAGGAGCGTGCCTTTTCCGGGGAGCTCTCCTATCGGGAGATGCTCGCCCGGCTTGCCAAGGCGGTGGGCTGGGAGGGGGTGGAGGCCGTGGAGGGGATCCACCGGCTGATCCAGCGGTTCAGCGCCGACATCGTGGTTGATCCGGATCTCGTGTCGGTGCTTTCCAGGCTGCGGGCGGGGGGGGTGAAGATCGCCATGCTCACCAACAGCATCCACCCGGCGGAGACGAAGTGGGATTGGCTCCGCAGGAGAGGGGTGGACGCCCTCTTTGACCTCATCTACTCGTCGGTGGAGGCGGGGCACAAAAAACCCGCGCCGGAGATCTTCTCCGCCTTTGCGCGTTCCATCGGGCTTTCCCCAGGGGAGGTGGTATTCGTAGGGCATGACCAGGCCGAGGTACAGGGGGCCAAGCGGGCCGGGTTGATCTCGGTGTGCCTTAGGTGCCGGTGTGCCGAAGCGGACTTTGTTTGCGACCGCCTCGGGGAGATCTTAAGGCTCCCGGTTTGGCCGCCAGGGGTTTAGGAAAAAGGAGGGTAGATGCTTAAGCGAGTCCTGTCGGTGGTTTTCTTGCTTTGTGGGCTCACCGTGGGATTGCTTGCGGAAGGGGGGCCGTGGGGGATCCACCTCTCTTGGCAACACGACCCGGCCACCACCATGACCATCATGTGGCGCATGGAACCGGGAGAAGTGGAGGCCATGGTGGAGTACGGACCTACCCCCCAACTCGGGGAACGGGCCCTGGGGACGAGGACATCCTACGTTTACGCACGTAAAGAGGTCATTTGGTATGTGGCCGAGTTGACCGGGCTTTCCCCAAAGACCACTTATTTTTACAGGTGCGGTACGCCGGGAAATTGGAGTGATATATATTCGTTCACCACCGCGCCGCTTCCCGATGACCCTAGGGCCTCCTTCTCCTTTGCGGTGCTGGCGGATACCCCGGGCAAGGGAGGATATGCTGTCACGGGAAAGCTCCTGGAGATGGCCGAGGCCGACGGCGCCGACTTTGTGATCTTCGGGGGGGACTTCACCGCGGGAGGAGCTCAACCCGAGTTCGACTACTGGTTCAACTCCGCCCCGGAGGTACTTGCCCGCCTCCCCCTCCTCAGCGTCCTGGGGGACAATGATGGCCTCTCCCGGGCCTATTTCGGCTCCTTCTCGTACCCCGGAGACGAAAGCTGGTACTTCTTGGACTGTGGCCCGGTGAGGTTCATATTCCTCCTTGCCGTATCGGAGCCCTATGTGCGCCAGCAAACTCCCTGGCTTGCGGAGGTGCTCCAGTCGGCCTCCACCCCATGGAAGATCGCCGTGGGCCACAAGCCCGCCTACTCAGCCGGTTGGTACGGCCCCACGGATTACATCCTGGATCAATGGGTGCCGCTCTTTGAGAGGTGCGGCTTGGACATCTACTTCAACGGCCATGAGCACAGCTACGAGCGTACCTGGCCGATCAAGGGCGGGTGCCTGTGCGCGGACGGGGTGGTATACGTAACGGCAAGCGGGGCCGGCTCTGACCTGCGGGAGCCCGGCCAGGAGTTCTGGACAGCTAAGGCGGCCAGCGTGTTCCATTATGTCCTTGTCCAGGTTAAGCCCACCGAGCTCACCGTCTTCGCCAAGGACATAGATGGGAACGTGTTTGACCATTTCCGGGTCCGCAATCCCGGGAAGGAAGGGGGGTGATCGGCTGAGGAGAGCCACCTTGACGTTGGCTTTAGGTCTCGAGCTTGAGGAGGGACGGCTATGAGCATAAAGGTTATGGTATTGGGAGTGGTGTTGGCGGTTTTAGGCGCGAGTGCCGCGCCGTGGATCGAACTTTCCCCGATCAACGTGCCACGCGTTGGGGCCAGAGCCTGTGTTCTAGATGGCAAGATCTACCTCGTTGGGGGTGAGGACCCCGAGGGAAAGGTCGCCCCTCTGGAGGTCTATAACCCGCAGGCGGATTCCTGGACGGTATTGGGGCCGAGCCCGCTGATCGCTGCCGGAGGGCACGTGGTTGCCGCTGTGGGCGATGCCATCTTCGTCTTCGCTGGCGAGACCCCGGAGGGGGAGAGGTTCCGGGGCGGGTTCTTCTGGGAAGTAGGCCCAGGTGAGCCCAGCTGGGAGCAGGTCCCCGGGGCTGCCACCATGGGGCATTCCGACGGGGCCGGGGCCGCGGTGGGCAGCAGGATCTACCTCATCACCGGGGAGGACGACGCCCTGGAAAACGAGGGAGAGGACTACGTGCGGGTGGTAGATGTGTTCGATGCTTCTACCATGACCTGGACCACCGCGGCCTCCATCGAACCTTATCAACGGGAGGACTGTGACGCCGTTGCCCTAGGCGGTCGGATAATCGTCTTGGGCGGCCAAGGTGGCCTGGCGAACGCGGCGGTGTCCTGGCTCAACATCTATGACACCGATACAGACACGTGGGCCCATTACGACGAAGGGGCCCCCTTCCCCTGGGAACATCCCCGGCTGGCAGTCCTCGACGGGCTTGTCTACGCCCTGACCGGCCGGGGGGAGGGTGGGTTCGTCAACCTACGACTGGACCTTTCGACCATGGAGTGGACGGATCTCACCCCCTGCCCCACCCCCATGTCTGAACCCGCCGTGATCGCTTATGAGGGCAAGATATTCGTCATCGGGGGGGAGACCCTGGACGGGGTCATCCTGAACACGGTTTGGGTATATGACCCTGACCTAGAAGAGTGAGGAGGTGCCTATGAAGGCTTGGATGTGGTTTGTGGTGGTGGCGGTGCTGGGAGCAATGGGATTGGCCCAGGGTTTAACCCCGGCCCAGGAGGCCTGGCTCAAGGCGGCCCAGCTTGGGCCCTATCAGCCGGAGGTGGAGGATTGGGATGCCATCTACCAAGCGGCCCTAGGGGAGGGAAAGGTCGTTATCTACTCGCTCTCCTCCCGCATCTTCGATGTGGTGGAGGCGTTCCAGGCCGCCTATCCCGGGATCGAGGTGGAGGCCTACGACATGACCGACGTGGAGCAGGTGGAAAAGCTCACCCGGGAGCAGGGCGCCGGCATCTATAACGTGGACATCCTGTTCACCGCCGGGATCACCACCCTCACCAAGGAGCTCCTCCCCCAGCATCTCATCTGGAACTACGTTCCCACCACCACCTACGACGGCGTCCCCACGGCCGATGTGATCCCACCGGAGTTCCGGGAGCCGCTCCTTGTGCACAGCCTGGAGGCCAAGGTGGTGTTCTATAACTACGAGAGCTATCCTGACGGTTGCCCGGTGGATACGCTTTGGGACCTGGTGCGGCCGGAGTGGCGGGGCCGGGTCCAGATGAAGGATCCCATGCTCACCGAGGAGAACATGAACTTCCTGCAGACCGTCGTTCAGCACGCAGATGAGATGGCTTTTGCCTACGAGCTCGAGTTCGGGGAGCCCATCCAGCTCAGCCCCGGCTGTCCGAACGCCGGCTACGAGTTTATAAAGAGGCTCATCGAGAACGGCATCGTCCTCACCAGCTCCGATGGCGATGCCTCCAAGGCGGTGGGGGTCCCCGGGCAGACCAACCCGCCCGTCACCCTGAGCGTGGCCTCGTCCAAGATCCGGGACAACGCAAGAAAGGGGTACGTGCTTGCCATCGGCTGGGATATCCAGCCCAGGGTGGGCATAACCAAGACCAACTTCCTGGTGGTGGCCAACCTCGCCCCCCATCCCAACGCGGCCAAGCTCCTCATCCGCTTCATGTTGGGCGACCGGGAGGGCGGGGCCGGGTTCTCCCCCTTCTACGTTCCGGGACAGTGGAGCCCCAGGACCGACGTCGCGCCCGCCTTGGAGGGGGTGACCCTGGATATCCTGGCCGAGCGCACCTGGTTCCTGGACCCTGACTGGATCTACGAAAACGGAATCGAGGTGCAGGACTTCTGGCTTTCCTTGCAGTAGGAAGGGGAGGGGGCCACGGCAGGACGCCGTGGCCCCCTATTCGATCCTCCCGATGGTCAACCGGCACCTGGTGAAGCTGAAGCGGAGGGGGGCGCGTCTTCTGCGCCGGCCGGAGCGGGGGTGGGGGATCGTGCTTGCGCTCCTCCTTGTTGTTTTCGTAGTCATCCCCATCGGGTACATGGCAGCCAGCTCCTTCACCTTCGATTCCTGGGGGCCTCGGTACGTCCGGGGCGCCCAGCCCGGGGAGCTTACCACCTTCTATTGGCAGCGGGTGCTCACCGGGAGGCTGGCCCGGGCCATCTTCTGGGAGCCACTCCTGCATAGCTTCCTGATCGCCGTCTTGATGACCGGGATCGCCCTGCCGGTGGGGGCCCTGTTCGCCTGGCTCGTCGCCCGCACCGATATCCCCTTCAAAGGGTTTTGGAACTCGGCCTTGATCGTCCCCTACATCGTGCCCTCATGGACGGTGGGCCTCGCATGGCTCACGCTCTTTAAAAATCCCCAGTTTGGGGGACAGCCGGGCCTTTTCTCTTCCCTTTTTGGAAGTTCTCCTCCTACCTGGCTTGGCTACGGGCTTTTGCCCATTGTGATCTCGCTTGCGGCTCATTACGTGCCGTACACCTTCATCCTCCTCCGGGGGGCGCTGGCCACCGTGGATGCCCAGCTTGAGGAGAGCGCGGAGATCTTGGGGGCAGGGCGCCTCGAGGTGCTTCGGAAGATCACCTTTCCCTTGGTGTTGCCGGCTTTGGGCTCGGCGTTCGTGCTCACGTTCGGGAAGGGGTTGGGGGAGTTCGCAACCCAAGCCTTCCTGGGGCTTCCCGTCCGCTACTATACCCTCTCCACCCGGGTTTACGCCGCCTTCAGCAACCGCCAGCAGTCGGAAGGGTATGTGTTAACCTTGATCCTGGTCCTGTTGACCGCCCTCACCGTGTTTGCCAACCAAAGGCTGATTGGGGCCCGCAAGCGCTATACCACCATAAGCGGCAAGGGCGCGTTTCGGAAGCCCGTAAACCTTGGCAGGTGGCGGACGCCCGCGGTCTTCTTGCTCGGGGCGTTTGTGCTCCTTTTTGTGATCGCCCCGGTGGGGCTGATCGCCTGGGAGACCTTCATGAAATTCGAGGGGCAGTACAGCCTGTCCAATTTCACCCTCCATTACTGGGTGGGGGCAGGGGATCCCCTGCTCGCCGACGGCCAGCCCGGGATCTTCAAGAACCCGGTTATCCTGGGGGCGATCAAGAACTCGGTGCTCCTCGCCGGGCTGACCGCGCTAGCGAGTGGGACCATCGGGATAATGCTTGGGTACGCCGTGGTGCGCACCCGGGGGAGCCTTCTTTCCCGCTCCCTGGAGTTCCTCTCCTTCACCCCCTACATGATCCCGGGGATCGCCTTTGGGGGGATCTACCTGAGCCTCTTTGCCCGCTCCTGGGGGCCCCTGCCCGCTCTATACGGCACCATGGCCCTGCTCGTGGTCACCTGTACCGCCAAGTACCTCCCGTTTTCATCGAGCTCCGGGATCTCCGCCATGCACCAGATCGATCCCACCTTGGAGGAGGCGGCCGAGCTCCACGGCGCCCGCTGGGGGAAACGGTTCGTGCGGATCATCCTTCCTTTGGCTAAAAGCGGCTTCATGTCGGCAGTGCTACTTACGTTGATAACAACCATGCGGGTGCTGGATCTGATCGTGCTTCTTGTCACCCCCCACACCCGTACCATGACCTCCATCATCTTCCGTTTCCAGCAGCAGGGCTTCACCCAGCATGCCTACGGGATCATGCTCCTCATCGTGGTCATAACCCTTTTCGGCCACTTCCTGATAAGGCGGCTTGGGGGAAGGATCGAGTTTTAAGGGGGGAAGATGCCGTCGATAACAATAAGTGGGCTGACTAAACGCTTCGGCAGCACACTAGCGGTTCGAAAGCTCGACATGGAGATCGAGGATGGGGAGTTCGTAACGCTGCTTGGCCCCTCGGGCTGCGGGAAGACCACCACCTTGAGGTGCCTTGCCGGCCTGGAGGAGCCCGACGAAGGGGAGATCCTGTTCGGCGATCGGTGCGTCTTCTCCTCCCAGAAGGGGGTTTTCGTCCCCCCGGGTGGCCGGCGCGTGGGCCTGGTGTTTCAAAGCTATGCCCTGTGGCCCCACATGACGGTGTTTCAGAACGTTTCATTCGGCTTGTCAAAGCAGAGGCTCCCGAAGGAGGAGATCCGCAAGAGGGTTTCCGAGATCCTGACTCTCCTTGGGCTCCAAGGCTACGAAAACCGTTACCCAAGCGAGCTATCCGGGGGCCAACAGCAGCGGGTGGCCCTGGCCAGGATGATCGTCACCCAGCCGGAGATCCTCCTCTTCGATGAGCCCCTGTCCAACCTAGATGCAAAGCTCCGGATGACGCTGCGGGCCGAACTCAAGCGGCTGCACCGCGAGATCGGTGCCACCACGGTGTATGTGACCCACGATCAGCTGGAGGCCCTCACCCTTTCCACCCGCATCGCGGTGATGAAGGAAGGCGTGGTACAACAGATGGGCACCCCCAAGGAGGTATACCACTTCCCGGAGAACCTGTTTGTGGCCGAGTTCATGAGCAACCCGAAGACGAACCTCTTTCCCGCCCGAGTGGTAGAGCCCGGCCCGCCCGCCGCCTGCGCACTTGCGGCCGACCCCGCCGTCCGTTTCCACCTGCAGGCAGGTCCCCTTCCGGAGGAGAAGCCCCTGGTGATAAACGTGCGCCCTGAGGACATAGAGATCTCCCCGATCGCAGGGCCGGGGCTCAAGGCCAAGGTATACGCCACCCTTCCCACCGGGGGCGAGTGCATAAGCTACTTCCGCCTTGAGGCAGGGGGGCTAGAGGTGGTGGCCAAGGGCCCGGAGGAGGAGCACCTGTGCCTCAATCCAAACCAGCCCGCCTGGCTCTCCTTCAAGCGGGGGAATATCTTTAATGAGGAAACAGGGAGGATCATCGCTTCTTTTGGCTTTTTAAGTGGTGAGGGAAAGGATGAAGGATGAGGCTGGGGATCGCCCCCAGCCGCTCCTTCCCGGGCACGTGGGAGGACATCCTGAACTTTGCCCTGCAAGAGGGGTTCTCGGGGGTTGAGTTCAAATACGAGCTCCCGTTCATCCTGCCCGAGCGGTTCCCGCAGGGGATGCTCAACCGCCTGGCCGGAGCCCGGGTTGAGCATGGCCTCGTGTACGGTATACATGGGCCCTATGTGAACATCGGCTCCCCCCTCCCCTACCGGTGGCGGGCGGCGGTGGACGAGCACCTGCGGGCATTGGAGGTGGCCCAAAGGATCGGGGCTGGGACCTACACGATCCACCCCGGTTTCGTGGAGTCCAAGTACGCGACGGGTGAGCTCCTTGCCCGGGGAAGGGAGCTCACCGCCCGGGCGTTGCGAGAGCTGACGAAGTGTTCCGAGGGGGTTACCCTGTGCCTTGAGAACCAAAACCCAAGGGAGGGGGGCAAGGCCAAATGCGCGGCCCGGCCAAACGAGCTCTTGGAGGTCCTGGCCGCGGCAGGCGGGGGGATAAAGGTGACCTGGGACGTGGGGCACGCCAACCTGCTCCCCGGAGGGGTGCTGGGTTTCGCCCGGGAGGTGGGGCTGGACAAGGTGGCGGTGATGCACCTTCACGATAACCGGGGGGACGAGGACTCCCATGATACCCCCGGCAACGGGACGGTCCCCTGGAAGGAGCTGCTATCGCTCTTTGTGAATACCGACCGCTCTCCTATGCTCTACCTCGAACTGCGGGCCGAGGAGGACCTCTCCCGGGGCCGGGATTTTCTTGAACGGCTGGCTCGAAAGGTTCAGGCTAACCTGATTCGGTGAGCCCCTCCCAGGCCCGGAGGTAGGCCGTAAGGTCCGCCGGGGAGAAGAGGACCATCCGCACCTCGGAGAGCGCCCCGGGGTGTTCCTTCAGGAAGTCGCGGATCGTCTGGAGGGCCACCGGTGCCGCCTCCTCCACCGGGTAGCCGTAGGCCCCGGTGGAGATGCTGGGGAAGGCGATGGTCTTTATCCCCCGGCTGACTGCAAGCTCAAGGCAGGATCTGTAGGCCTTGGAAAGGAGCTCCGGCTCATCTTTTTTCCCGCCGTGCCACACCGGGCCCACGGTGTGGATGACCCACTTGGCCGGCAGGTTCCCCCCTGGGGTGATGACCGCCTCGCCGGTGGCAAGCGGCCCCCTTTCCCGGCGGATGGCGGCCGCTGCCTCCGTCACCTCCGGCCCCCCGGCCCGGTGGATGGCCCCGGACACCCCGCCCCCAGGGGTGAGCTCCCGGTTGGCCGCGTTCACGATCGCGTCCACTTCCTGCCGGGTGATGTCCCCCTGGGCCAGTACCAGCCGCGTCCCCCCGAGCTCAACTTCCATCCGTTGCATAACCCCATCACCCCGGGGGATTTTAGCTGGTCCCCCTCCCGGAGGGAGGGTATAGTGGGGGCATGCGCGTAGGGTATCTACAGTTCAACCCGCGGTTTGGCGAGGTGGAGGAGAACGTGAGGCGGGCCCTGGCCCTGCTATCCGGGGAGGAGGCAGACCTGTGGGTCCTCCCGGAGCTTTTTTCCACCGGTTATCATTTCACCTCCCCCCAGGAGGCGCGGGCCCTGGCGGAGCCGGTGCCAAGCGGGCCCACCACCCAGGCGCTCCTCGCCTGGGCTGGGGAGCGGGGTTGTCATATCGCGGCCGGGCTGGCCGAACTGGCCCCGGAGGGGGTGTACAACTCCGCCGTCCTGGTGGGCCCCCAGGGGCTTCTCCTCCTCTACCGCAAGGCCCACCTCTTCTGGCGGGAGAAGGAGAATTTCCTGCCCGGTGACACCGGATTCCAGGTGGCGGAAGTGGGGGGAGTGAAGGTGGGGTTGATGGTGTGCTTCGATCACCTGTTCCCGGAGGCGGCGCGCACCCTGGCCTTGAAGGGGGCACAGATCATCGCCCACCCAGCGAACCTCGTCCTCCCTGGGGTGGCCCAGCTCACCACCAGGGTACGGGCACTGGAGAACCGCCTTTACCTCGTGACCGCCAACCGAACAGGGGAAGAGCGGCGGGGCGGGGAGGTATTGCGGTTCACCGGCCAGTCACAGATCGTCTCCCCCCAAGGGGAGGTCCTGGCCAGCTCAACCCCACAGGCAGAGGAGGCCGTGGTGTGCGAGATCGACCCCGAGCTCGCCCGGCAGAAACGCATCAACCCCTACAACGACCTCCTCTCAGACCGCCGCCTCGACCTGTATTTCCGGTGAAAGGCTGGTGCCGGCGAGTGTTTTCCGACAGAATAAGGGGTCGGAAGGGGGTAATGTATGGCGGATTGGAGTGACCTCCTGGTGGGGGCGGGCATTCGAGCCCGGGTGGCCCGGGATCGGGTCCTGGCCCGAGTGCTGGAGGAGGCCTTGGAGGGGATCGACAGGCTCCTTTCCGAAAGTGGGCTTCCATATCGGCTCGACGCCCACCTGACCCGAGGCGGCGAGTACCTCATCCACATGCAGATAGCCTACCGGAGCCGGGAGGAGCGTGATAGGCTCTGGGATCAGGCGGCCCAGATCCTGGAACGGGCAAGGCGGGGGCAGGGGGTTCACATCCTGTGTGGCATCAGCTCCTTTTCCCAGCTCAACTGATCCATGGCGGACCACAGGGAACTCGGATCGCTTCTTGCGAGGATCGATGGAGCTGGTTATGGGGCTTACAAGCGCCTGCAGGGAAGCTGGGCCTTCCCCGATTTCACCTTGCACATCGAGCACGTGCAGGGGGACCCCTTTGCCGCCCCCAGTCGCCTGCGGGTGGAGGTCGGGCAAGAGATAGCGGGCTTCCCGCGGAACCTCTTTTCCGGGCGGGCTCGGAGGATAGCCCTGGAGGACTTCCTGGTGAGGAAGCTGGCCGCGGAGATCCCCCGGTGTACGAAGGGATCGCGCGGCTCAGGCCGCTCGGGGGAGTTCTCGGTGGTGGATTTTGGCCAGTGCATTCTGCCCCGGACCGCCGTGGCGGTCAGCGAGGGGAAGGTGGAGGCGGTCATCTCCTGCGGGCTTCCGGCGGCGGGCCGGCGGATCCTGGGCCGGGAGGCCCGCGAGATGCTCCTTTCCGAGCTCCCAGAGCTTGTCCGCAGGGCCCTTCTTTACCGAAACCTCGATCCTCAAGCGGTCCTCAGGCATGTGGAGTGTGGGGAGGACGCCGAGGCCCTGCGGGCCCAGCTCTACGATCGGGATCTGGTGGCCTTTGTGGCCGAGGGGGCGATCCTGCCCCGGGCGTCGGGGGTTTCCGACCGGCCGCTCCGGGCTGGGGCGATCCCATTTGTCCCCCCGGAGTCCCTGGCGGTGACCCTGGAGCGCCCGAACGGGGGCCCCATCCGGGGGATGGGGATCCCGACCGGGGTGACCCTGATCGTGGGGGGCGGCTACCACGGGAAATCCACCCTGCTTTCCGCCCTGGCCCAAGGGGTGTACAACCACGTCCCCGGGGACGGGCGGGAGTACGTGGTCACCCGGAGGGAGGCGGTGGTGATCCGGGCCGAGGACGGCCGGTTCGTATGTGGGGTGGACATCTCCCCCTTTATCTCCAGTCTGCCGAACGGCACGGACACCCGCAGGTTTACCAGCCAAAACGCCTCCGGCTCCACCTCCCAGGCGGCCAACATCATGGAGGCCCTGGAGGTGGGGGCGAAGGTGCTGCTTGTGGACGAGGACACCTCCGCCACCAACTTCATGATCCGGGATGAAAGGATGCAGGCCCTGGTCTCCAAGGACAAGGAGCCCATCACCGCGTTCATCGACCGGGTGAGGCAGCTTTATGAGGAGTTCGGGGTGTCCACGGTCCTGGTCATGGGGGGTTCGGGGGACTACTTCGAGGTGGCCGACACGGTGATCATGATGGACGCCTACCGTCCTCGGGACGTGACCGGGGAGGCCAAGCGCATTGCCCGGGAGCTCGGGCGGCCCCGCCGGCCGGAGGGCGGGGCGAGGGTTGGCCCCTTCCTCAAACGCAGGGTGGACCTGAGGAGCATCCAACCCAGGACCCGCAAGGGAAAGCTCAAGGTGCAGGGGTCCCGGATGTCCCTCCGGCTTGGCAATTACACCATCGACCTCTCCCGGGTGCACCAGTTTGCGGAGGTGGGCCAGGTGAGGGCCGTGGGGTACCTCCTGGCCTGGCTGGCGGAGCACGGCCAGGGGTTGGGGACCGATGGCACGGTGGGGGAGATGCTTGTGGCGCTGGAACGGAGGCTGGAAAAGGAGGGGTTGATCCCCTTCCTCCCGGCCAGATACGGGGACCTGGCCCAGCCGCGCCGGTTCGAGATCGCCATCGCCTTAAACCGCCTCCGCACCCTTAGGCTGCGGGATGGAGCGGTATAAGGGGATAATCCCTGAATGGGACCTTTTCCGGGAGGCGATGCAACGCCCCCTTCCCACCGTGATCCGGGCCAACACGTTGCGTATCCCACCGGAGGGGTTGCGCCGCAGGCTTGAGGGGAAGGGCTTTCGCCTTGAGCTTTTGCCCTGGGATGGGACCGCCTTCAAGGTGGAGGGGGAAGTCCCCGTTGGAAATACCGTAGAGCATTGGCTCGGCTACTATTACGTGCAGGAGGCCACCCAGACCCTGCCCGTCCTGGCCCTTGATCCTCAGCCGGGGGAAAGGGTGCTGGACCTGTGCGCCGCTCCGGGCGGAAAGGCCACCCAGATCGCCCAGCTCATGGGTGATCAGGGGCTGGTGGTGGCAAACGACCCCTCCCCCAAAAGGCTGCGGGCGCTCCTTGCCAACCTTTACCGGCTGGGGGTGCGTTGTGCGGTGGTAACCCAGTGCCCCGGTGAGGGCTTTCCCGGGGAGGGGACCTTCGATCGGGTGCTGGTCGATGCCCCCTGTAGCGCCGAGGGCACGGCCAGGCGGCATCCCCCCCTCCGCAGGGGAGCACCGCTGGGGGTCATACGCAGGATGGCCAGCTTGCAAAAGAAGATCCTCTCCCACGCCCTCAAGCTGGTGAGGCCTGGGGGGATCGTGGTCTACTCCACCTGCACCATCGCCCCCGAGGAGAACGAGGCGGTGGTGAAATACGTCTTAGAGCAAGGCCTGGCCGAGCTACTCCCCTGGGAACCCCCGGTGCCTCACTCCCCCGGCTTGACCTCCTTCGCCGGACAGGAATACGGCCCGGAGCTAAAGAAGGCGGTGCGGTTCTACCCACACCACTTCGACTCCGAAGGGGGGTTCGTTGCCGTCCTCAGGCGATCTCGCTAGGCAGGCCTTCGACTACCTCCGGGAGAACTTCGGCGTGGAGGAGTTGCCCGGCAGGGTGGTGGAGCGGGGGGACTCCCTGTGGTGGACCACCGCCCCGGAGGTGCCCGAGGGGGTGAGGGTCCACTCCCTGGGGATCCGCCTTCTCAGAAGAGGGGAAAAGGGCTTCAAGCCCACCAGCTTCGGGCTCATGCTGCTTGGGGATCGGGTCCGCAAGCGAAGGATCGACCTGTCCCGCGCTGAGCTTAAGGCCCTCCTCCAGGGCCGCTCCCTGGACTGCGACGCCCTGCCTTCAGGCTATGTGGCCCTGTGCCTGGAGGGCGAGGTCATCGGTTGCGGCCAGGTGAAGGGGGGAAGGCTACGCTCTCAGCTCCCCCGGGGACGCCGCCAGGAGCTCCTCATCGCCCTTGAGGCCGCCCGTCGCGGGGGAGTGTAGCCGACATTACAGATCAGAACAGGGCTTCCGTGGTATAATGCCCCAAACGTGGGTGAGGGTTCTGTGCCCCGGGCCCTCGAAAAAGCTGGTTGCCTTGGTGGGTGAGGAGGAGGAGATGAGAGGGAAGGGTATCGCGGTTTTGCTCGCTTTTATCTCGGCCAGCTGTCTGGCCAGCCCCAGTGGGATCGTGTTCGTCCTGGACGCCTCAAACTCCATGAATCAAAGGCTGGACGCTGCCGAGACCAAATTCGAATGGGCAAAGGAAGCCCTTACGCTGGTGCTTGAGGAACTGCCCCAGGAGGTGCCTTTCGCTGTGGTGGCCTTCGGTCACCGGGTGTCCAAGGACCTAGCGGCCGAGAGCTGCCTGGACCTGGAGATATTGGTTCCCTACGGGGTTCATGTGGAGCGGGCGGCGATCCTGCGGAAGGTGCAGGCCCTGGAGGCCATGGGGAAGACCCCGCTTGCCCGGGCGCTCTCCTTTGCCGCCGGGGTGGCGGGCGAGCCGGCCCGGCTCGTGCTGCTCACGGACGGGGAGGAGACCTGTGGCGGTGACCCCCTTGCCGCGGCCCAAGACATATGCGCCGGCGGCAGCACCTTGGACGTGGTGGCCGTGGGGGTGACCTCCGAGGTGGCGGCCCTGCTGGGGAACCTGGCCCGTACCTGTGGTGGAAGGTTCGTGCTCGCCGAGGCCCCGACGGAGCTACCCGCCTTGTTCCGGGAGGTGGCCATGCCCCAGCCCGAGGTCCCCGAGACCTACCGTTGTTATCCGGTGGACAACGTGATCTGGGGTAGTGAGGGGGACGATGTACTCATCGGCACCCCTAAAAACGACCTCATCTTCGGCCTGGGGGGGGATGACCTCCTCATCGGCCTTGATGGTGACGACGTCTTGGTAGGTGGTGAGGGGGAGGACGTCCTCCAGGGTGGGGAGGGGGATGATCGCCTTGAGGGTGGCCTTGGGGACGACCGCTTGCTCGGCGGGCCGGGGGACGACACGCTCCTCGGCGAGGCCGGCAGTGACGTGCTGGAGGGCGAGGGGGGGGACGATGTGCTCTCCGGCGGTGAGGGCGATGACAAGCTCCTGGGGGGGCCGGGGTGCGACCGCCTCGAGGGCGGCCCCGGCACCAACTTCGTCTACGACGAGGAGGGGGTCTGCGAGCCTTGCCCGGCTCCCACCCCGCCCTGCGAGGCCCCCACCTCTTTAAAAGAGGTCGACGAGGGGGCCTCGATCGTGCTGCGTGCCGACGTGTACGACCCCGATGGGGATCAAGTTTCCGTCACCTGGTGGGCGGAGGACGGTTTCTTCTCCGACCCCAACTCCCTCAATCCCACCTACTACGCGCCCTGGGTGCGGGAGTGCGAAGGGCGCGATGTGACGATCAAGGTCACCGCGGTGGACTCCTGCGGGGCCAAGTCCGAGGACACCTTGGTCATCCACGTGCGCAATGTCAACCATCCTCCCACGGCGGACGCTGGGCCGGACATGATCGTGCCCGAGGGGGGAACGATACAGCTTTGCTGTTCCGCGTCTGATCCTGACGGGGATACCCTTACCTACACTTGGCAAGTGGAGTGTGGCAGGGGCTCGTTCGACGACCCCCATGCCCTAAGGCCGAAGTTCACCGCCCCCCGGACCGGCCGCTGCGAGGGGGAGGATGTGGTGCTCACCCTGATCGTCCGGGACGCCTGTGGGGCGGAGGCCCGGGACACCATGGTGGTGCACGTCCAGAACGTGAACCAGCCGCCGTGGGTGGACGCCGGGCCGGACCTTTCGGTGAGCGAGGGTGGGCAGATCGCTATCCTGGCCAAGGCAGGAGATCCCGACGGGGAGCCCCTTGAGGTGGAGTGGTGGGCCGAGGCGGGCTCGCTTTCCGGGGCGGATTCCCTGTGCCCGGTGTTCCATGCCCCGGAGGTCACCGGCTGCGACGAGATCCTGGTGAACGTCTGTGTGACGGTGACCGATCCGTGTGGTGCTATGGCCACCGACTCCCTGGTGATCCGGGTGCGGAACGTGAACCACCCGCCCACCGTCAAGGCTGACCCTTAAGCCGGGCTAGCTTGGCAAGAGGGGCTGCCCTGAGGCAGTCCCTCTTTCTTTCTTACACCTCCTGTCTTGACAGAAGAGCCTGGGCAACAGGGTGGCGACGTCCTGCCCGATGGGGTTTTCCCCCCGGGCGAGGAAGTGGGCGAGCTGGGCGTGAAGGCACTTCACCCGCCGCGGGTTCCGCAGGCCGGCCACCCCGGTTCCCACGGCAGCCCATGCCCCCCTCTCGCATAGGAACCCGCGCTCATTAGGGGTGAGGAGTGCCAGGCGCTCCTTTCGGTAAGCCTCGTGAGCCAGTGCGTACTGCCGGGCGAGCTCGGGGTCACTGTTGAGCCTCGCCTCCAAGCGCTTCACCCAACCGGCCGACTCCAGGTGGGCCACTTCCTCCACAAGATAGGGACAGGTGAGCCAAAAAAGGGTGGGGAAGACTTCGAAGGAGTCCCCTTCGCGCCTTAGTGGGTGGTTCACGGTCACCTGGGGGTAGCCGTAGGGGCAAGTTCTGGCGATGGCCACCACCCCCCGGGCGGGACGACCCAGCTGCCAGGAGATGATCTCCAGGTCCTCCGGGGTAGGGCGACGGTCCATCAGTCCAGGGCCGCTTGGGCCAACGCCCACTCCCGCAGCGATAGCTCCTCTTGGGCCAGCTCCCCCAGGGGCCGGAACGCGGAAAGGATCGCCCTGATCCCCTCCTCCAGCGGCACCCGTTCCCTGACCAGGGCCGAGAGATCCCCAACCGGGGCGGGCCGGGAGGCCACCTGGGTGGGGCGATAACCGGGCCGCAGGGCGAGGAGCAGCTCTTCCATGGGGATCGGATCGCGCCACAGGAGCAACGTCCCGTGATGAAGCAGGGCCCGCCGCCGGAGCTGGGCCGAGCCCGAGACCTTCTTCCCCCACACGTACACCCCACCGTCCCGGGCCACCGCCGGGAGGGAAAACCTACGCCGGAGCTCAGCGGCCAGAAGCCCGGCCAGCCTCGCCTGGGACCCCTTGACCGAGCTCCAGGGGCCGGACAGGGGCAAAAACAGCGAGAAGTTTAGGTTCCCGGGATGGTGATACACCGCCCCGCCCCCGCTCGGACGCCGGACCACGGGGATCCGGAACCTCTGGCACAGGACAAGGTCCACCTCGTCCTCGGGGCGCTGGCCCCTGCCGATCACCACACAGCGGCCGTTCCGCCAGATGCGGAGCGTGGGCGGCTGGTCTCCTTCCCCCACCGCCCGCAGGATCGCCTCCTCCAGGGCCAGGTTCTCCTGGGGGGAGCGCCAAACAAGGTCCAAAAGCGCTCTCATCGCAGGCGGGAAAACACCTGGGCCGCCCGGAAGGAGGTGCGCACAAGGGGACCCGCCACCACCCCCCGGAACCCCATGGCCCGTGCCCGGGCCTCCCAATGCTCAAACTCCTCGGGCGACACATACCTTTCCACCGGAAGCTGCCTTTCCGTGGGCCTGAGGTACTGGCCGAGCACCACGATGTCCACCCTGGCCTCCCGCAGGTCGGAGAGGGCCTCCTCGACCTCCTCCTCGGCCTCCCCCAGCCCCAAAAGCAGCGAGGATTTAGTGACGAGCGTGGGGGAAAGCTCCTTCAGGGCCCTGAGGACGGAAAGGGAGAGGTCGTAGCCCGCCCGCCGGTCCCGCACCTTCCCGGTTAGCCGCCGCACCGTCTCCAGGTTGTGCCCTACCACCTGGGGGCCGGCTTCCACCACCTCCTGCAGGGCTTCCCGGCGGCCGGAAAAGTCCGGGATCAATGCCTCCACCGCTGCCCCGGGGAGTTCCCGCCTCAGGGCGCGGATGGTGGCCGCAAACTGCCCCGCCCCCCCGTCAGGCAGATCGTCCCGGTCCACCGAGGTGAGCACCACATAGGAGAGCCCCAGCTCCTTGGCCGCCTGGGCCACCTTCTCCGGCTCCTTGGGGTCCAGCTCCCCGGCGGGCCAGCCGGTGGCCACCGAGCAGAACCGACAGGCCCGGGTGCAAACATCCCCAAGGAGCATGAACGTGGCCGTGCCCTCGCCCCAACAGACGGGCAGGTTGGGGCACCGGGCGAACTGGCACACCGTGTGCACCCGGTGCCGCGCCAGGATCCCCTCCATCTTCCCCCCTCGGCCCGGGGCCTTCACCTTAAGCCAGCTGGGCTTCATCCCGTCCACCTCTCCAAGACCCCTCGGTCCAGGGGGGAGAGTCGCACCTCGAACACCCGGGAGAACTCGTCCAGGGCGGCGGCCCGCACCTCCTCCAGGGGGATGGGGCGGGCGGCCAGTTCGGCTAGGGAGGTGGCCTCCACCCCGTGCAGTCCGCAGGGGACGATGAGAGAAAAGAGGTCAGGATCCAGGTCCACGTTCAGGGCCAGGCCGTGCATGGTGATCCAGCCCCGTACATGTACCCCCACCGAGCCGAGCTTCCGCATCCCCTGCCATACCCCGGGGAAGCCCGGCCGGCGATGCGCCTCCACCCCAAACCGGGCCGCCGTGCGGATCATCACCTCCTCCAGACAGGAAACGTACCTTCTCAGGTCCCGGCCGTGATCCCGCAGGTCCAGGATGGGGTACATGACCAGCTGCCCCGGGCCGTGATAGGTGACGCCCCCGCCCCGCTCCACCCGATACACCTCCACCCCAAGCCGGGCCAGCAGGGCCGGATCGGCCAGGATGTGATCCGGGCTGGCCAGCCGGCCCAGGGTGATCGTCGGCTCGTGCTCCAGGGAGAGCAAGAGGTCCGGGATCCGCCCGGCGCCCCTCAGGGCGTGCAGCCGGCGCTGCAGGTCCAAGACCGGGCCATAGGGGGCCCGGCCCAAGGCCGCATGGGCGACCTCCCTCAAGGGGGCTCCAACCGTCCGATGGCGGCCCCAGGTCTTGTCTTCTCCCCCTGGGGGACCAACACCTGGGCGATCCGCCCGGCGGCGGGGGCCTCGATCACGAAAACAGCCTTGTCCGCCTCCACCTCGGCCACCGCCTCCCCCGCCTCCACCCACTGCCCGGGGCCTTTCAGCCACCGCACCAGCGTCACCTCCTCCACCTCTCCCAGATAAGGAACGCTGATCTCCAAGCCCGCCTCCTTTCCGGACGGATTTTAGGCCGCATCGGTCTCCTCGTGGGAGAACCTGGGGATGACGACGCCGGCCAGGGAGTCTATGTTCCTGAAGTGATCGGAGGCGCGGATGAGCTCCACCGAGGTGGAGCCACGGCCGGGGCCGAACACGGTGACCCTCACCCCCCTGCGGCTGAGCTCATCCACCAGCGGCACGAAGTCGGAGTCCCCGCTGACCAGGACTATCTCGCTCGCCACCGATGAAAGATGGATCGCCTCCAGGACGATCTCTACGTCCATGTTGGCCTTCATGCCGCCGTCGGGATGCTCCCGCACGGGCTTGGTGACCACCCGAAAGCCCATGAAAGACAGGGCATCGATGAGGCGCATCCTGCGATCGTCGTCCCGCCGATAGGGGACGAAGGCCAGGAACTTCACCTCCCGCTCGTCGAGCTCGAACTCCGCCTTCAGGTAATCCCTGAGGGCATCATAGCGGACCTCCATGCCCTGCCTCTCGAAGGTCTCCTGCAGATTCTGGACGTCCACAAGGACGGCAGCCTTGATATGCATATTACTTGCCTCCTAATTTGGCTTCACGCCGAAGATGGTTTCCCGGAAATGGTCGGTGCCACGGTTTTATAACGCATTTGCGGACGGTTCGCAACAGGATCCCTTTGAGGGGGCTGTTTTAACTTCCCGCCTTGAGTTGGGCGAGGATAGCCTGGGCGAGCTGGGTGAACCCGGCTTCCCATTCCGGCAGCGCCTCCACCAATGGGGTTCCCCGGGCATAGCCCTCGGCGATCCTCCGGTCCATGGGGATGCGGAGGAGCACGGGGACCCCTTCGCCCTCAAGGTAGTGGTCCAGCTCATCGGTCCCGATCCCGTCCTTGCTGATAACCACCCCGGTGGGGAGGCCGAGCTCCCTCGTCACCCCCAGGGCGAGCTTGAGGTCGTGGAGGCCGAAGGGGGTGGGCTCGGTTACAAGGAGGACGTAGCTCGCCCCTTTCAGGGTCTCGATCATGGGGCATCCGGTCCCGGGTGGGGCGTCGAGGACGGTCAAGCCTTGATCGGACAGTTTCCGTTTCAGGGCCCGGATGACGGGGGTGGCCATGGGCTCCCCGGGGTTCAGCACCCCTTGCCAGAGGCAAATCCCCTTTGCCAGGCCCCGTTCGATCCTCCCGATGGGCCGGGGGACCTCGGCGATGGCCGAGGCCGGACACACCCGAGCACACAGGCCGCAGCCATGGCAGAGCTCGGGGTGAAACAGCACTTTCCTCCCGATCACGGCCAGGGCCCCGTATCGGCACGCCCGGGCACACGCCCCGCAGTAGGCGCAGGTGCCCTCGTCCACCTGGGGCACCGGGATGGCCACCTCCTCCTTCTGGACGATCTTCGGGGCCAAGAAGAGGTGGGCGTTGGGCTCCTCCACATCGCAGTCTACCAGGGTCACCGGCCCCAAGCCCCGGGTGGCCAGGGCCAGGGACACGGCCACCGTGGTCTTCCCGGTGCCCCCCTTCCCTGAGGCCACCGCGATCCGCAACGGGACCAGCCTATCAGCGACCCGGCCTTTCAACCAAACCACCCCCCATTTTAAGCATATGCACAATTTGTGGCAAGCTATAATTGCACATGCCCAGGTCGCCCAAGCCGCGCTGGTGTCAGGGCCCGCCGCCCCAATGGGTTTATAAGCCCGCCGGGGTGCCTTTGGGGAAGCTGAACCAGGTGGTCCTGGGGCTGGACGAGCTCGAGGCCCTTAGGCTATGCGACCTCCTCGGCCTCTCCCAGGAGGAGGCGGGGACCAGGATGGGGGTCTCCCGGGGCACGGTGCAGCGGCTCCTTTCCTCCGCTCGGGCCAAGGTGGCCGACGCCCTCGTCCATGGGAAGGCCATCAACATAGCCGGCGCCGATTACATAAGGTTTGCCCACCCTGGAAGGCACCGCTTCCACGGCGGGAGGGGAAAGGCTTAAGCCCGGCCCCCCGCAGGCGGGCTTTGGCCCCCAAGCTCCTCCCTTATGAGCTCCTGGCAGCGGCGGTACTCCTCCGGGGAGTAGACCAGGTCCATACACCTCCTTCTGGCTTCCTCCCGACGACGGGCGGCCACCAGGGCCTGCAGGGCGGCCTCCACTTGCGAGGCCAGGGCCCCTTCCCCCGCTTCCCTCAGCGATTCAGAGAAGGCACGCCAAAACGCGTCCGGAAGCGAAATCCTCCTTTTGGCACCCACCTCCTCCAGCCACAGGCCGGCCTCTCTGCCTCCTTGCACATGCACCTCCAACACCAGCTCCCCCATGTCTTCACCTCCCCTCATGGGCTACCAGAGGCCACCAGGTGGGAAGCAGGCCTACGTCGGAGATGCGGAACCTGCCACGGCTTCTGTAGATGGGGGTTTGCCTTCCCCCCGCCAGCTCCAACAGGTGGATCTCCCCGCCCAGGTTTGCATAGAGGATCGTGTTCAGGTCCAGGAAGACAAACCCCCCGATGCGGTCGCCCTCGATGCGGAATAGCTCCTCAGGCCCTCGGCTGCCCCAGCGGTACAGCCTCCCCGGGAGCCGCCCCCCGGAGGATAGGTAAACTGCACCATCAGGCCCAAAGGCGAAAAAGCCGCCCCAATGGAACCCAGGGCCATCCTGCACCGTCAGCAAGGCGGAGACCTCCCCGGCGCCCTCCAGCCGGAGGATACGCCCCCGCCCCTCCCCATCGAGCTCGCTGAAGTACAGGGATGCCCCTCCATCCGGCCCCTCCCCGAACGCCAGGTCATAGACCGGCCTGGGATGCTCATAGAGGACCCACTCGGCCAGGGGACCAGCCGGGGTAAGCTGGACCACCCGGATCTCCCCCGATCCCGGGCGCACGAAGAACAGCTTGGTGTCTTGGGGGTGGAAGCAGAAGCTCTGGATCCTCCCTTGAGCGCTGGTGTAAAGCGTCCATTCGTCTACGGCCCTGATGCCACAAAGGCGGCATTCAGCCTTCAGGCCGCGTACCTCCCCGGGCAGGCTGGCAGCGCTGGTAAACAGGAGTTCCAGTCGAGCATACGGGACCTGTCCCCAGGCAAGCCCCCCCGCCAAAAGCAGCCACCAAGCCCACAGCACGCCTGATCTCGCCATGATCCAGCCCTCCTTCCACAGGTTAGCTCCCACCACCCGGCCAGTCAACTTGCCTGGTCAAGTCCGAATTTTGGTGTAAATTCTCCTCTGGTAGATGATTGCTTTATTCTAAGCCACCTGAGAGCGCTTGGCGTCCTCTGCAGCCTTCACCCGCTTCACACTAGCCTTCCTCCATTCCCAGTACTCCGTCATGTCAAAGTAGCGGTGTCCGGTAGTCCAGGCTTCATCGATTTCTATGAGGACTGCCCCGATCAAACGCAGTGCGGACTCTTCGTTGGGGAAGATCCGGATTACCCGTTCACGACGCCGGATCTCCTGGTTCAGCCGCTCTACACCGTTTGTGGTCCGCAAGCGCTTCCGATACCTCTCAGGCAGGGCCATTACTGCCATCGCGTCCTCAAAACCGGCTTCCAGTCGTTCGATTGCCTTAGGAGCCCGCTGGACGTAGTCCCGGATCACATCGTCCATAAGCCGGCGCGCCGTCGCCAGGTCCGGTGCGTCAAAGATCAACCGCAGCCGCCCGTGCAGTTCGCGCTGCAGAGACTTGGGGCAGGCATCCAGGATGTTGCGGACAAAATGCGTCTGGCAACGCTGCCACGTTGCCCCCTGAAAGTGGGTCTCCACGGCTTTCACCAGGCCTTTATGGTCATCAGAGACGACCAGGTCCACCCCGTGAAGCCCCCGCGCCTTGAGCCGGCCGAAGAATTCAGACCAGCTGGCCTCCGATTCGCTGTCGCCAATCATCAGCCCCAAAATCTCGCGGTAGCCCTCCCGGTTGATCCCAGTGGCGATCAGCGCACTGCAGAGCCGTACCCGGCCATCCTTCCGCACGCGGAGCACCAGGGCATCTACCAGCAGGAACGGGTATTCTTGATGAGCCAAGCTCCTCTCGTTCCATTCGTGGACTACGAGGTCCAGCCTCTTGCACAATTCCGAAACCGTGGACCGGGAGAATTCCGTCCCGCATAGCTCCTCCACAATGGCTCTAACCTTCCGGGTGGATACCCCGTTAATGACCATCTCTATCATGGCTAGAAGGAGCGCCTGCTCACTCCGCTGGTATCGTTCGAACAGGTCAGTGGAGAAATGTCCGCTGCGCAGTCGGGGAACCAGCAGGGTAAGTTCGCCCACCCGTGTCTTGAGCAGCTTCTCCCGGTGGCCATTCCGATAACCCTGTCTATCCGGTGTACGTTCATAAGGCGCCGCTTTCAGCTGCTCGGTGAGCTGGGCTTCGAGAATCTGGTTCACCACCTGCTCCACAAGCCGGGCCAGGCCATCATCCCGGACAAATAGGTGCTGCAAAATTTCGCTGTCTATGGTAACCTGGTATTGGGCCATCCCTTGTCCCTCCTGGTGATGTTAGTTTGTGACTACCTTTACATCTACCAGAGGGAGGGTGGCCTTTCCTGCTTCAACGCCACTCCATTTTTACACCATTATATCGGACACTACTACTTGCCTGGCTTCCCAGGCATTTTACCTTGGGGGTGGCCGGTAAAATAAGGGGAAAGGAGGCTTGTCTTGCAGTTGAGGATTAAAGGATGGTTGTTCATCCTTTTACTTTCCCTGTTTTCCGCAGGGGCGGAGCCCTCGCCGTGCCGCTATCCTGTGGGGCCAGCCCCAGACCTGCCCGTGGGGGCCGAGGTGGGGAAGCTGGCGCCCGATTTCACCCTGCGAGACCTTTCCTCCGGGGAGCCCGTCAGCCTCTCCCAGCTGCGCGGCTGCGTGGTACTGCTGGAGTTCTGGGCCAGCTGGTGTTCGGCTTGCCGCAGCAGCATCCCTTATGTGGAGGGGCTTGCCACCCGCTATCGGGCCCAGGGGTTGGTGACGGTGAGGGTGAGCCTGGACCGGGAGGCCAAAAGGGCAGTCGGCTTCCTCTCTGCCCTGGGGGTCAAGGAGGGCATGGCCCTGTGGGGCCCGCTCGACCAGGTCATGGACGTGGTCCGCCTGTACCACGTTGTGGCCATCCCCCGGGTTTTCCTCCTGGACCGGGAGGGGGTGGTGCGCTTCTCCGGCCATCCCAGCCAGCTTCTCAGCGGGCTCATCGAGCCCCTGCTTGGGAGTTGACCCGGACTTTCCCCCGGGCTAACATGGGTCCCGTCGCAGTGCGCCCGTAGCTCAGTTAGGACAGAGCAGCGGTTTCCTAAACCGCAGGTCGGAGGTTCGAGTCCTCCCGGGCGCACCATTATCTTGCCTCAGCTTCTTTATAGTGCTATAAAGCAGCCTATAGGAGCACATATGTGGACGATCATCCCGGCGGTGCTGATGGGTTGGTCGCTGGGGGCCAACGATGCGGCCAACGTGTTCGGGCTTGGGGTGGGGGTGCGGGCGGTGCGGTACTGGGTGGCCGTGGGGCTCACCGCGGCCTTCTCCCTCCTGGGGGCTTTTCTGGGAGGGGCGCGGGGCATGGCCACCTACAGTTCCGTGGCCGCCCAGAGCATGGCAAGTTCGTTCTGTGTGGCCCTGGCCGCCGGGCTCACCGTGGCGCTCATGACCTGGCGGGGCTTGCCGGTTTCCACCACCCAGGCTGCGGTGGGGGCGATCATCGGGGTGGCCCTGGTGACGGGGCGGGCTGTGGACTGGGGGGTGCTGGGGCGCATCGCCCTTTCCTGGGTCGCTTCCCCGGTGGGCGCCATGATCCTCGCCTACCTGCTCCACCGGTTCTTAAGCCCCCTCCTTGAGGCCAAGCTCCGGGGCCTGGTGCTGTATGACCGGGTCATCCGGCTGGGGATCGTGGCGGTGGGGATCTGGGGTGCCTATGCCCTGGGGGCGAACAACGTGGCCAACGTGACCGGGGTGTACGTAGGGGCTGGAGTCGTCTCGATCCCGGTGGCCACGCTGATCGGGGGGGGGAGCATCGCCCTGGGGGTGATCACCTTCTCCCGCCGGGTTATGGAAACGGTGGGGGAGAGGCTCGTGCCCCTGGGCCCCCTTCCGGCGCTGTTGGCGGTGGCCGCCCAGGCCGCCTCCTTGCAGGTGTTCGCCGTCCTGGGGGTGCCGGTGTCGGCTTCTCAGGCCGTGGTGGGGGCGGTGGTGGGGATCGGCCTGGTGAAGGGGGTGCGCACGGTGAACCGACGCCAGCTTTTTGCGATCGTCGCCGGCTGGGTCCTCACCCCGGCCCTGGCCGGGCTGGTGGGCGCCCTGTTTTGGCTGGCCTTCGGCCCCCTGCTCGGTTGATCCCACCGCCTCCCCCCCGGTAAACTTGGGGGCCCGGAGGGGTGGGCGAGCGGTCTAAACCACCTGCCTGGAGAGCAGGTGCACCCCAAAAGGGTGCCGTGGGTTCGAATCCCACCCCCTCCGCCAAACTGACAGTTGGCAAGTTCAAAGTTGCAAGTCAAAAGGAGAGTTGGCAAGCCCAAAGCTGCCGGCTTGACCAAGGTTTGTATGTCTACTGTCAGGCGCTTTGAGGATCTTGCGGCGTGGAAGTTAGCGCGGGAACTTGTCTGCTTGATCTACGCGGTCACTAAAAAATCTGACTTCGACAGTGACATCAGTTTTAGGGATCAGTTCCGCCGGGCTGCCGTTTCCATAGTGGCAAACGTCGCTGAGGGGTTTGAGCGTGGCTCTGATAAGCAGCTGATTCAGTTTCTCTACAACGCCCGTGGTTCCGCAGGTGAGGTGAGGAGTCTCCTGTATGTTGCTTTAGATCAAGGTTACCTCACCATGGAAGAGTTCCAGAACTGCATTTCAAAGGCTGAAGAAGTTTCCAAGGCCCTGTTTGGCTTTATTCGTTATCTTCAATCGGGCCGCTGACACTGTCGACTACTTGCGACTTTGGACCTTCGACTTTAGACTGTTTTCGGGCCCGTGCAGGGTGGGGGGCTAGCGGTCCCCTGTATCCAAAACCCGCTATATGTGGAGCCCATGGGCCTTCCGAGAGGGCAGGGGGGCGGAAACGGCCCGGGCAGGGAGGCGATGACGGCCGAGCCCCCTGCGACGCATACCGGTGAACCCCGCCAGGCCCGGGAGGGAGCAACGGTAAGCCGGTCCCTGCGGGTGATAGGGGATCCCTTGGCCCGAGCCGAAGGCCCGGGAGAAGCCCGCTGAACTGTCAGCGAAGAAGGCCCGCACGGGCCCCTTACCTTGACCCAAAATTTATTTTCCCTTACGATTGGTCAGTCCAATTTGCCAGTGAGGGCCAATGGAGAAAAGGCCAACTCAGGTGCTCTCTTTCGTCGTTGGGGCCATAGCCTCTGGCGAGTACGGGGTGGGGGATCGCCTCCCCACAGAACGGGAGCTAGCCGAGCTATGTGGAGTAAGCCGTTCTTCGGTGCGCGAGGCCTTGAGCATCCTGAGCGCCCTCAACATCGTGGACCGGCGCGTGGGGAACGGCACGTATGTGCGTACTTCCGATGAGACGATCCTTACCCTGGCCCTGGAGCTTGCCCAAAGCGAGGGAACCCTCAAGGAGACCTTCGAGCTCCAGAGGATCTTGGAGGTAGGCGTAGTGGAGCTCGCCGCCCGCAAGATGGCCCCAGGGAAGCTTGTCCCCATAGAGCAAGCGTTCGAGGAAATGGAGCGGGCTTGTGTCGAAAGCGATATCGAGGCATATTTTGCCGGGGACCGAAAGTTCCACCTTGCGGTGGCCCGGGCCACGGGCAATGCCCTGCTAGAGCAAAACGTGCTTGGCTTACTCCAGCGGATGGACCAACCGCTTTGGCGGTCGGTCAAAAGGTACTTCATAAACCGCAGCAGCGAGTACCTCAAGCGCTCGCTTCTCGACCACCAGCGGCTCCTCCAAGCGCTGCGGGTTCGGGATACGGCCCTGGCAAGGAGGGTCATGGAAGACCACTTCGAGCGCATCGAGCAGGAGATCTTCGATGCTGAGGAATAATCTGGAACCCTCGCGGCCGCTTCTTGCCCTCTCATCCCGCCTTCTATGGTCCCATCCGGTTGTGAAAGCAGCCGAGATCGCAAGCGACCTTGGGTTTCAAGGGCTTGAGCTGTGGACAGAGCACCTATGGCGAGAGGGCCCACCAAGCGGGCTTGAGGGGAAACTCGCTCGGCTTCCCCTCCGCTATTTTCTGCACGGTCCCTTCATGGACCTCAACCCTTGTTCCCGCAACCCCCGGGTTGCCAAGCTCTCCCTTACCGAACAGCTTAAGGCGCTGGAGCTGGCACGGGGGTTGGGGATTGACCTTGTGGTCGTCCACCCTGGCCGCTGTTCTTCCAGCAAGGACCCCCCGGAGGAATACTGGCCCGCGTTGCTCGAGTCCTTGGGGCTCTTGGCAAGGAGGGCCAGGGGGTTTGGGATCACCCTGGCAGTGGAGAACATGGAGCCCCGTCCCAAAGAAATATTGGTCCGACCAATTGATTTGGAGAGGCTTTTCGGGGAGATCTCAAGCCTCGGTTTGTGTCTTGACCTTGCCCATGCGGCGGTGGGGGGACTGGGGATGGTGGAAGAGTTCTTAGCCCGTTTAGGAAGTCGCATCCGCCACGTTCACATAAGCAATGTTGGGGATGGCAAGGTACACTTGCCTTTGGATAAAGGGAGACTTCCCCTCACGCCGGCCGCGCTCGACTTCCTCCGGGAATTCCGTGGCGCCCTGACCCTGGAGGGGGCGTGGGAGCCGGGCGAGCAAGTGGCGAGGCTGGGGCTGACGAAGCTGCGGGGACTGCTTGAAGGGGGTGATAGCAGGGAGAAGCTAGCACCATCTGTAGATAACACAAACAAATCACAAGGAGGATCAAATGAGAAAGCTGACTAGCTCATTACTGGTGGCAGTGCTGGCAGGGCTGATTGCGCTCCCGGCGCTGGCCGAAAAAGAGACGCTGATGGTTTACACCTCCTGTCCCATCGAGATCATGACCGAGATCGAGCGGGTCTTCGAGGCGGCCCACCCAGAAATAGACGTACAGGTTTATCGCTCGGGCACGGGCACCATCACCGCCAAGATAGCCGCGGAAAGGGAGGCTGGCAAAATCCTGGCCGACATCGTTTGGGTGGCTGATTACGCCTACTTCGAAGGCCTGAAGGGACTCGACCTCTTGTACCCCTATGAGTCACCCGAGGCCAAAAACCTCCCGGAGATATTCGTCGACCCGGATAGGTGCTACTATGGGGCACGGATCTTCAGCATGGTGATCGCTTACAACACGCTTTTGGTGGACGATCCCCCGCGCCGGTGGACAGATCTCCTGGACCCGAAGTGGCGGGGGCAGCTCGTGACGGGCAATCCCCAGTACTCCGGCTCCAATGTGGTGGCCACCACCGCCCTGTGCCTGGAGTATGGCCTCTCTTACCTAAAAGGGCTCAGGGAGAACGAGATCGCCGTGGTCAGGGGGAACAGCCAGGCGGCGGCGGAGATCGCTGCCGGTGCTTACATGGTGGGGTTTACGCTGGACAACATAGCCAGGGGCATGAAGGCCCAGGGGAGCCCGATAGATCTCGTATACCCGGAGGACGGGGCCGTGTTCTTGCCCAGCCCGATCGCCATCATCAAGACAAGCGAACACATAGAGGCAGCGAAGACCTTCGTGGATTTCGTGCTCTCACCGGCCGGGCAAGAGGCCTTGGTCGAGTACGGCTCCTATATCCCGGCACGCCCTGACGTCGCCCCGCCGCCGGACACCCCCACCGTTGATCAGATCCACGTTATGGACCTCCCGCTTTCCTTCCTCATGGCGAACAAGGACTTCTACACCGACCAGTTCATAAAGCTCTTGCTGGAGGAGTGAGGGGCCTTGGGCGGGGCCGGCCAGGCCGGCCCCGCCCTTCTTCAAAGGGGGAAAATGAAAACGATGCTGAAGCCTCGCCAGATGATCTTCCTGGTCGCCGTGCTCCTTTTGCTCTTTTTGGTGGCGCTACCCCTTTCGCTCCTTTTCTTCAAGAGCTTTGTGCGGGATGGGGTCTTGACCATGGCCAACTACGTCGAGGTTTTTTCAGAGCCCAAGAACTACGCGCCGCTTTGGAACACGGTGAAACTCGGCCTTTGGACCGTGCTTTTGGCCACTGCCCTGGGGCTTCCACTCGGGTGGCTGGTGGCGAGGACGGATCTTCCGGGCAGAAGGTGGCTTGAGACGCTCTGTCTTCTGCCCTACATGCTCCCCCCTTTTATCGGGGCCATCGCCTGGACCCAGCTCCTTGCCCCGCGGGTCGGGTACCTCAACAAGCTTTGGACGATGATCACCGGCTTGCGAAGCTCCCTTTTCAATATCTACAGCTTCGAAGGCATAGTTTGGGTGCTCGGCATGTACACCTTCCCCTTCGTCTTCCTCACAGTTCGGGGGGCTTTGGAGAGGATGAACCCTTCTTTGGAGGAGGTGGCCAGGATATCCGGCGCCGGGAAGCTCCGCGTCCTCAAGGACATCACGATCCCCCTGGTCATGCCGAGCATCCTGGCCGGGATGATCCTTTCCTTTCTCTACTCCATCTCGAATTTCGGGGTTCCCGCCCTGATCGGGATGCGGGCGAGGGTGTTCGTGATCACAACACAGATCTTCAGGTACATATATCAGCGTGCGGATTTCTCAGGGATTCGGCTTGCCACGGCCCTTTCCGTGCTCCTTGTGGGCGTGGCAGGGTTGGTTTTGGCACTAAACCGATGGGTTCTGAGCCGACAACACGGGGCGGCCATCATCTCCGGAAAGAGCGTGCGGCCCACCATAGTGGAGCTGGGGCGCTGGAGGCACCCGATCGCCGTGGGCGTACATCTCCTCATGGCCTTTCTGGTCTTGGCGCCCTTGGTCTCAGTGCTTTTGAGCTCTTTCCTCAAGGCCTGGGGGCTCCCCATCCGGTGGGAGAACCTCACCTTCAGGAACTACGCGTACATATTGTTTGACTACGATCTGACCAAAAGGGCTATCCTGAACAGTCTGCTCCTTGCCGTGTCCGCAGCTACGGTCACCACGCTGGTCGGGGGGATCCTGGCCTACATCACCACCAAGACCAGGATCAAAGGGAGGCAGGCCTTGGACTTCCTCAGCACTCTGCCCCACTCCATCCCGGGGACGGTGGTGGCGCTCGCCATGATCCTGGCCTGGTCGGGGCAGTTCAAGATCAACCTGTACAACACCTTCTGGATCATCCTCGTGGCCTACATCACCCGGTACCTTTTCTACAGTTTCCGTAACATCTCCGCCGCGCTGGTCCAGATCCATCCTTCCCTGGAAGAAGCAGCCCGGATCTCCGGGGCGGGCTGGCTCCAAAACTTCCGGGACATAGTGGTGCCCCTCATAAAGCCCGGGCTCATCGCTGGCTGGCTCCTTGTATTCATGCCCACCTTAAGGGAGCTCACCGTCTCAATCCTCCTTTACGGGCCCAAGACCCCTACCATCAGCGTGGCGGTGTTCGAACTGCAAGACGCCGGCTATTACCACATAGCGGCCGCCCTTTCGGTGATCATCGTGGCGGTGCTTCTTGTCTGCAATTACGTGGCCAGGAAGCTCATAGGTTTGGGGGTCCGAGCCTGAAGGAGGGGATATGGGGGCCATAGCTTTACGCAACGTGGTAAAGGAGTTCGGGGAAGTGCGGGCGGTGGACGGGGTCAGCATGGAGATAGCCGACGGGGAGATCGTATGTCTCTTGGGGCCCTCCGGCTGTGGGAAGACCACTACCCTCCGGATGATCGCTGGGTTCGAGCGCCCTACCGCCGGCGAGATCTACATAGAGGACCGACTCGTCTCCTCAGAGAAGTACCTCGTCCCCCCGGAGCAGCGCAATCTGGGGATGGTGTTTCAAAACTACGCCGTTTGGCCACATATGACGGTGTTCGACAACGTGGCCTACCCGCTCAAGCTGCGCAAGGTTCCTAGGCCAAAGCTTCGGGAGAAGGTGCTTGAGACCCTGGAGATGGTGGGGCTTACGGGCCTCGAGAAGCGTTACCCAGAGCAACTCTCCGGGGGCCAGCAGCAGCGGGTTGCCCTGGCCCGCGCCCTGGTGGTGGAGCCGGTGGCCATGCTCTTGGACGAACCCCTCTCGAACCTGGATGCAAAGCTCAGGGAGAAAATGCGCTTCGAGCTCATGGACCTGCATCGCAGGACCAAGATCACGGTTATCTACGTTACACATGACCAAGCTGAGGCCATGGTGCTCTCAGACCGGATCGTGGTGATGCACAGGGGCAAGATCGTTCAGATCGGGTCCCCGGTCCAGATATATCAGGAGCCGGCAAACGCCTTTGTCGCCGACTTCATCGGCCTGGCCAACTTCGCCCCCGCCAGACTGGTAGAGGTCAAACAAGGGCATGGGGTTGCGGAGCTTTTCGCCGGCAGGGGGTTGCGCTTGACCTGTCGGGTGCCGGCCTTGCAGCGTGGGGGCAAAGCGCAAGACAAAGGGCTCCTGTTCGTCCGCCCCGAGGACATCCAGCTCGTCCCCGAGGGGGAGGGGGAACTCGCCGGGGTGGTGGTCCGGCGCACTTTCTTGGGGGACAGGCTGGACTTCCGGGTGGAGGCAGAGGGGATGGAGTGGCGTGTGGAAACGGGCCCCGATGTCAAGTTCGATGAAGGCGCCAGGGTGGGCCTTGCAATTAAAAGGGCCGTCTTCCTGGCCGGAGAGGAGGACCATGACTCGAGCCTCTGAAAATCCAAGGGCGATTGCGTTGATAGATGGGGAGCACTACCTGCCCGTCCTCAAATGGGCCTTGGATGGCTTGAGGGCCTCATATCAGCTGGTTGGGGCCGTCTTCTTGGGGGGGACGGAGAAGATCGGCTCTGAGGAGGACCTAAAGGCGCTTGGGGTGCCCGTGATCTACGGAAAGCCCATCCCCCAGGCCCTGCGCGAGGCGGTGGAGCTCTTCGCTCCTGAGGTGGCAGTGGACCTGTCGGATGAGCCGGTGGTGGGCTACCGGGAGCGGTTTCAGATAGCGAGCCTCCTCCTCTCCTGGGGGGTGCGCTACGTGGGCCAGGACTTCGCCTTCACCCCACCGCGCAGGGTGCCCACAGCCCTTCCCGCCATCGGGGTGGCCGGGACCGGAAAACGCACGGGAAAGACCGCCGTATGCGGTTACGCGGCCCGGGTACTGAAGAAAAGCTGGCGGGTGGGGATCGTGACCATGGGTCGCGGTGGCCCTGAGGAGCCGGAGGTGCTTCACGGGGGTGAGATGGAGCTCACCCCCGAAGCCCTGGTCAAGCTCGCCGACCAGGGCCGCCACGCCGCCTCCGACCACTTCGAGGACGCCCTCATGGCCCGCGTGCTCACCGTCGGCTGCCGCCGCTGCGGCGGTGGGATGAGCGGGGGGGCCCCGTTCTTCAGCAACGTGGAGGCCGGGGCCAAGCTGGCGGAGGGCTTCGGGCTGGACCTTGTGCTGCTTGAGGGGAGCGGCAGCACCGCCGCCCCAATCAAAGTGGACCGCCAGATCCTCATCGTGGGTGCTCATCAGCCCCTTGATTACATCCGAGGATACTTCGGCCCCTACCGCATCCTGCAAAGCCACCTGGTGGTGCTCACGGGCTGCGAGCCGCCCCTGGCAGACGAGGAGAAGGTGGAGGCGATGGAGGCCGCCGTGCGGGAGGTGAATCCCGAAATCCCGGTGATCCGGACGGTGTTCCGCCCCCGGCCCCTGGAGCCCGTAGAGGGGGCGAAGGTCTTCCTTGCCACCACCGCCCCCAAGGGGATCCTGCCCGTTTTGGCTGACTACCTGGAAGGACACTATCGCTGCCGGGTGGTGGGGGCCTCGCCCCACCTATCAAAGAGGCCGAAGCTGAGGGAGGATTTGGCCTCGGCCCCGGACTTCGACGTGTTGCTCGTGGAGCTAAAGGCCGCCGGGGTGGACGTGGGGGCGCGGCTTGCCCTGCAAGGGGGGCGGAAGGTGGTGTTCGTGGACAACGAACCGGTAGGGGAACTCGATCGCCACCTTTATCGCCTGGCCGAGGAGGCGATCCGGGAAAAGAAGGGCGGTGCGGCCCATGGCTGAAGCGAGCCAGGGCCTCCGGAGCGTGGAGCTCATGGCCGAACGGGTGGAGGCCCTCTACGAGGAGGGCCACACCGACTATTGGCTTCCCGCGTTGGTCCTCACCGGCCCCCAGGGCCCCATCGGTCGGGTCCGGGCCGGGGATTCCTTGATCTTCTGCTGCCGTCGGGGGGAGCGGGAGATCCAGCTCACCCGGGCCTTTGTGGATGAGGAATTCACAGAGTTCCCCCGCCGGCGCCTCGAGCCCCTCACCTTCGTCCCCCTTACCCTCTATCATCCGGACTTCAGGCACCTTCCGGTGGCCTTCGCCCCCCAGCGCCTGGATGACACCCTGGGGGAGGTGATAAGCAGACAAGGTCGCGCGCAACTTCGCCTGGCGGAGAAGGAGAAGTATGCTCACGTTACTTATTTCTTCAGCGGCGGCCGCACCGAGCCCTTCCCGGGCGAGGTGGATCGGGGGGTTCCCTCATTCCTGGATGATCCCCCACGGGCGCTCCCGCTTCTCCTTTCCGCCCTGGAGGAGGAGCTCTCCCTGAGGCCGACCCTGGCGGTGGTGAACGTGGCCACCGGGGACATCATGGGCCACTACGCGGAGCTCGGGCCCAAGGTCCGCTGTGCGGAGGAGGTGGACCGGGCCCTGGGGGCGATCCTCAAGCTCGCCGAGAAAAACGGCTACTGGACGGCCGTAACCGCGGACCACGGCCTCCTTGAGGACCACGGGCCGAAAGGTGGTCCCCCCAACGTAAGCCACACCACCAATCTGGTCCCCTTCCTCCTTTTGGGCCCGCGCGGGGAAAGCCTAGATCTCGCTAAGGAAGGGATCCTGGGGGACGTTGCCCCCACCATCCTACAACTCCTTGACATACCCCGGCCGGCGGCCATGACCGGCCGCTCCCTCCTTTTAGAAAGGGTTCCGAGGGCTGACAGGGTGCTGCTTGTGATCCTGGACGGTTGGGGGCTGGGTAAGGCGGGGCATGTGAACCCGATAGAGCTGGCACGAACCCCCAACTGGGACGAACTTTCCCAGCGGCCCATGGTACAGCTTGCGGCCTCCGGCGAGGCGGTGGGGCTGCTTTCTGGCCGCAAGGGGAACTCCGAGGCAGGGCACATGAACCTCGGTGCGGGTAGGGTCGTCCCCCAGGATGAGGTGAGAATCAAGCAAGCAATCGAGACGGGCAACTTCTCGGAAAACCCGGCCTTCCATCTGGCCATCGAGGACGCCCGAGCACGAGTCGGGGCACTCCACCTGTTGGGGCTGCTCTCGGAGAAAAGCTCCCACGGATCGATGGAATACGTGCTGGAGCTCCTTAAGCTGGCGCGCAGGAAAGGTTGCCTGCGGGTCTTCGTGCACCTCATCACCGACGGCCGCAGCACCCAGCCGGGCAGCGCCCCTGCCCTTCTGCGAGGGTTCGGCAAGGAGATGGAACGGATCGGAGTGGGGACCCTCGTCACCTTGGTGGGGCGGGGGCTGGCCCTGGACCGGGGGGGCGACTATGTAGGTAAGACCAGGAAGGCATATCGAGCATTGGTCTTAGGGGAAGGGATTCCGGTACCCTTAGATAACTAGCGGCCCGCGCTTGCGGGCCGCAACTTAGATATACGACGCCCAGAAGGGCCTGTCAAGCCCCTTCTTCCACGAACCCGATCTGGCGGGAGGCCTTCCTGAGGTCCCGCGCCAGCTTGCGATAGTGCTCCTCCAGGTCTGCCGTCACCGAGGGCTGGGTCTTTTTCAGGGCCTCCAGGAAGTGGCGCCGCTCCACCCGCTTCGCCCCCAGGTCCTCCCTCAGGGCGAGCCGGCCCGCCTTGCGGCACACCTCGGCGATGTCCGCCCCAGAATACCCCTTGGTCAGCCTGGCCAGCTCCTCAAGGTCCACGTCATCCGCCAGGGCCATCCCCCGGGTATGGACCTTGAAGATCGCCAGCCGCGCCCCCTCGTCCGGCACCGGGACGTAGATGAGCTCGTCGAACCTCCCCGGCCTAAGCAGCGCCGGGTCGATGATGTCCGGCCGGTTGGTGGCCCCGATCACCACCACCCCCCTGAGCTCCTCCAGGCCATCGAGCTCGGCAAGGAGCTGGTTCACGATCCTCTCGGTGGCATGCGGCTCGCCGGCCGCCGTGCCGCGCCGGGGGGCCAGGGAATCGAGCTCGTCCAGGAAGATCACCGCCGGGGCCACCTGCCGCGCCCTCCGGAACACCTCCGCCACCCGCTGCTCGGACTCTCCATACCACTTAGAGAGGAGCTCGGAGCCCTTGGCGGAGATGAAGTTGGCCGAGGACTCATTGGCCACCGCTTTCGCAAGCAGGGTCTTCCCGGTACCCGGCGGCCCGTAAAGCAGGATCCCCTTGGGCGGGGTCACCCCCAGCCGGCGGAAGGCCTCCGGGGCCTTGAGCGGAAGCTCCACCGCCTCCCTTAGGAGCTGCTTCACCTCCTCCAAGCCCCCGATGTCCTCCCATGTGACTTTTGGAATCTCAAAAAGCACCTCCCGCATCGCCGAGGGGCGCACTTCCTTTAAGGCCTGGTCGAAGTCCTCCCTCTTTACGATGAGCTCGTCCAGGACCTCCTTGGGGATGCCCTCTTTCTCCAGGTCTATCTTGGGGAGCACCCTCCTTAGGGCGTTCATGGCCGCCTCGCGCGTCAGGGCCTCGATGTCCGAGCCCACAAACCCGTGGGTGAGCTCGGCGTACTCCTCCAGGTCCACATCCTGTGCCAGGGGCATCCCCCGGGTGTGGATCATGAAGATCTCCTTGCGCCCTTCCCGGTCCGGCACCCTGACCTCGATCTCCCGGTCGAAGCGCCCGGGCCGCCGGAGGGCCGGATCGATGGCCTCTATCCGGTTGGTGGCCCCGATCACGATCACGTTCCGCCGCTCTTTGAGTCCGTCCATCAGGGTGAGGAGCTGGGCCACCACCCGCCGCTCCACCTCCCCGGTCACCTCGGCCCTCTTGGGGGCGATGGAATCGAGCTCATCGATGAAGATGATGGCCGGGGCGTTCTTCTCGGCCTCCTCGAAGATCTCCCTCAGGCGCTTTTCGGACTCCCCATAATAGCGGGACATGATCTCCGGCCCGGACAGGGCGATGAAGTGGGCGTCGGTCTCGTGGGCCACCGCCTTGGCGAGCAAGGTCTTCCCCGTCCCAGGGGGGCCATAGAGCAGCACCCCCTTGGGGGGCTCGATCCCAAGGCGCGCAAAAAGCTCCGGCTTTTTCAAGGGGAGCTCCACCATCTCCCGGATCTTCTGGATCACGTCCTTAAGGCCCCCGATGTCCTCGTAGGTGACCTCGGGGATCTCCCGGCCCCGCTCCTCGGCCTCCACGTACTCGGGCAAAAGCTCGATCTCGGTGTTCGGGGTGATGCGCACCAGGCCCTTGGGGCTGGTGCGCACCACCTTCAGCCGGATCTCCCCCAGTCCGAACGCCCCCGACTCGAAGAATTCCCGGAAGATCCGCTCGGTGAGGAGTTCCCCCCCAAAGGGCGACCCCGGGGGCCGGGCGGCGGTGGTGGACACGGCATCCCCCGTCTTCACCACCCGCCCAAGGAGGATCTGCCTGAGGCTGTCCGGGGAGGCCACAAGGCGAATCCCCCGCCGCGCCGGGGCCAGGGTCACATGGGCCGCCTCCTGCCAGGAGGCCTTCCTCACCTCCGCCGTGTCCCCGATCCCTATCTCCGCGTTGGAGCGGATGAGCCCGTCTATGCGGATGATGTCCAGCCCCTCATCCGGCGGGTAGGCGGGAGCGGCGATGGCCCCGGTGGTGCGGTGTCCCTTGATCTCGATGGGTTCCCCCGGGGCTACCCCCAGCGTCGCCATGTGCTGGGAGCTGATCCGGGCGATGCCCTTCCCCACGTCCTGCTGATGGGCCTCGGCCACCTTCAGCCTGAGGCCTTCTTTCTGATCCCCCATCGGTTCACCTCACGGACACATGTTAATTCCAGGGGGCCTTCCTCGCTACTTGGGGGCTATAATGTCTTGCCATGCGGCTTTTCTACTGTGTGGAGCTCGATGGGCCCGTGCGGGCCGCCCTGGCCGAGCTGGAGAGGGAGCTCAGGGCCCGGATCGGCACTGCCAATTGGGTGGCCCCGGGGAACCTCCACCTCACCGTGCGGTTCGTCGGCGAGGTGGGGGAGGGGTTGGTGGAGGGGCTGACGCGCCTGGGCGGGGAGGTGGCAAGGAGGTCCTCCCCCTTCTCCCTTTCCTTGACGCGCCTGGGGGCGTTCCCCAACCTGCGCCGGGCCCGGGTGCTCTGGGCCGGCCCGGAGGAAGTCCCAGAGGGGTTCGTTCAGCTGGTAAAATGGGTTGAGGCCGGGATCATAGCCCTGGGCCTTCCCCCCGAGACCAAGGAGGCAAAGGCCCACGTGACCCTGGCCCGGCTTAAACCCCCCCGGGACGTGACCATGGCCCTGGCCGGGGTCCCCTTCCCCGAGCTTTCCCTGAAGGTGGGATCGCTGACCCTGATGGAGTCCCGACTCACCCCCCAGGGGCCCATCTACACCCCGCTCGCCCGCTGGGGGTTGGAGGGTTAGATGCCCTACGAAATCCTTGACCACACAGCGGACGCCGGGGTGCGCGGGATCGGAAAGACGGTCGAAGAGGCGTTTTGCGAGGCCGCCCGGGGGATGTTCTCCCTCATGGTGGACCTTGAGCGACTGAAGCCCAAGGAGGCCGTGGAGGTGGAAGTCCAGGCCGATAGCCTAGAAGGGCTTCTGGTGGCCTTCCTGGGGGAGCTCCTCGCCCGCCGCGATATCGATGGGCTGGTGTTCTTTCGGTTCGAGGTCAAAATAGAGAGGGAAGCTCGCGGATATCGCCTCTTCGGGAAGGCCTGGGGGGAGCCGCTTGATCCGGCCCGACACCGGGCGGGGGTGGAGGTCAAGGCGGCCACCTACCTCGGGGTCAGGGTGGAAAGGGAAAGGGACCATTGGATTGCCCAGTGTGTGCTCGATCTTTGAGGGGGGATGGCGATGGAGCTGAGGAAGGTAAGCGACTGGGAGTGGGAGCTTCCCAAAAGCGGGGACATGCGCGTCCCCGGCTGGATCTTCGCCTCCGAGGAGATCCTCAGGCCCCTGCTTTCGGAAAAGGGCCAGGAGTGGAACGCCCTGGAGCAGGTGCGGAACGTTGCCTCGCTCCCCGGGATCGTGAAGGCGGCGATCGCCATGCCGGACGTGCACCCGGGATATGGCTTCCCCATCGGCGGGGTGGGTGCATTTGATCCCGAGGAGGGGATCGTGGCCATGGGGGGCGTGGGGTTCGACATCAACTGCGGGGTGCGGGTGCTTGCCACCCCCCTTTCCCGGGAAGAGGTCGAGGAGAGGAAGGAGGAGGTGGCGGATCGGCTGTTCTCCCACGTCCCGGCCGGGCTGGGCTCCGAGGGGAAACTCCGCCTCTCCATCTCCGAGATCGACCAGGTGCTGAAAAAGGGCGCCCATTTTGCCCTGGAGCGGGGCTACGGGATCCCCGAGGACCTCACGTTCATCGAGGAAGGGGGGCGCATGGAGGGGGCGGACCCGGCCGCCGTCTCTTTGAAAGCCAAGGAGCGCCAGTTCCGCCAGGTTGGGACCCTGGGCTCGGGGAACCATTACCTGGAGGTCCAGTACGTGGAGGAGGTCTACGACCGCGAGGCGGCCGCCGCCTACGGGATCGAGGAAGGACAAATCCTGGTTGCCATCCACTGCGGCTCCCGGGCGCTTGGCCACCAGATCGGCCAGGACTCCCTGCAGGAGCTCGAGCGGGCAAGCCGTAAATACGGGATCCCCATCCGGGAGCGGGAACTCGTCTGCGCCCCCATCCGGTCCCCGGAGGGGCAGAAGTACCTTGCGGCCGTGTTCGCCGGGATAAACTGCGCGTTTGCCAACCGCCAGGTGATCGCTCACCTTGTGCGGGAGGCCCTGGCCCCCATGTTCGGCCTTCCCTTTGATGCCATCAGGACCCTGTACGACGTGGGGCACAACAACGTGAAGCTGGAGCGGCATAAGGTAAACGGGGAGGAGCGGGAGCTTCTCGTCCACCGCAAGGGCTCCACCCGCGCCTTCGGCCCCGGCCGGCCGGAGAACCCGGAGCCCTATAGGAAGGTGGGGCATCCCATCTTCGTGGGGGGGACCATGGGCACCTCTTCCTACATCCTGCGGGGGACCGAAAGGGGGATGGAAAGGGTGTGGGGCTCCGGGGTGCACGGGGCCGGGAGGGCCCTGTCCCGAAAGAAGGCCAAGAAACAGTGGCGGGGGGAGAAGGTGGTCCAGGAGCTCGCTCGGCAGGGGATCGTGATCCGAGCGCACTCTGCTCCCGGGGTGGCGGAGGAAGCCCCCGGCGCCTACAAGGACGTGGACCTGGTGGTAGCCGCGGCGGTGGGGGCCGGGCTCAACGCCAAGGTAGCCCGCGTCCGCCCCCTGGCCTGCATCAAGGGCTGACCCCCTGGGCTCGCCCTACACCTACCACCCTGCGGCGCTGATGGACAGCCCGGTGGTGTTCCTGCGGGGGGCCAGGCAGACGGGCAAGAGCACCTTGGCCAAGTGGATAGCCCGCACCCACTCCGCCCGTTATATCACCCTGGACGACGTCACCGTTTTGGCCGCCGCCCGAGAGGATCCCGCCGGGTTCGTGGCGGGCTTGGGGGGGCCGTCGTGTTAGACGAGGTGCAGCGCGTCCCCGAGCTTTTCCTGGCTATCAAGGCCGCTTTAGATCGCGATCGGCGGCCCGGGCGTTTCCTGCTCACCGGCTCGGCAGACGTGCTGCTCCTGCCCCGGCTTTCGGAATCGCTCGTCGGCAGAATGGAAATCCTTACCCTGTGGCCGTTTTCACAGGGCGAGCTTGAGGGCGTGAGGGAGGGCTTCGTTGACGCCGTCTTTTCAGACAAGCTCCCCTCCCTTCCCCAGAGGGGCATGGCGACCTCGGAGCTCATTGAGCGCGTGGTAGTGGGGGGATACCCGGAGGCGGTTGTCCGCTCCACCCAGGCTCGGCGACAAGCGTGGTTTAGCTCCTATGTGACCGCTATCCTCCACAGGGATGTGCGGGATCTGGCGAACATCGAGCACCTGGGTGCGCTTCCGCGGCTGCTTTCCCTGCTTTCCGCCCGGATAACGTCGCTCCTCAACTACTCCGAGCTTTCCCGAAGCCTGGGGCTTGCCCAGTCCACCCTCAAGCGCTACCTGGCCCTGCTTGAGATCACGTTCTTGGTGCAGCTTCTTCCGGCCTGGTCCCCGAACTTGGGGAAACGGCTCGTAAAGTCGCCCAAGCTCCTCCTCATCGACACAGGGCTCGCTGCCCATCTGCTTGGCCTCGATCCCAAGGCTTTGGGGAGCCGGCCGGAGCTCCTTGGCCCGCTTGTGGAGAACTTCGTGGCCATGGAGCTCAAGAAACAGATCGCCTGGAGCAAGGCTCAGCCCAGCATGTTCCACTTACGCACCGGGGCGGGCCAGGAGGTGGACATCGTGCTGGAAGATGCCAGCGGCCGGGTAGTGGGGATCGAGGTCAAGGCCGCCGCCACGGTCCGCCCCCAGGACTTCGGAGGTCTGAGATATCTTGCGGGCCTCCTGGGCGAGCGCTTCCTGCGTGGGATTGTGCTTTACACGGGGGACCAGCATGTGCCCTTCGGGGAGGACCTCCACGCTGTGCCGATCTCCTCGCTGTGGGAGCTGGGGGCAAAGCCCCACCCGGACCAAGGCTCGCGAGAGCTCAACTGAGGTATCCATGCGCCGTTGGCGCCCACGGGTGCTGGGGGAGGTAAACTTGTCCTTCGGAAAGGGGGGATGTTGCGGGAACGCATCCTGAAAGGGCCGATCCTAAAGACGATGATGACTTTAGCCTGGCCGGTCATGGTGTCAAATGGCCTTCAGGCCTTTTACAACCTGATCGACGCCTTCTGGCTGGGGAAGGTTTCCACCCAAGCCCTGTCCGCCCCCACGCTTGCCTGGCCGATCGTCTTCACGTTCATGTCGCTGGGGATGGGCTATCAGATGGCCGGCTCCACCCTGGTGGCCCAGTACACCGGGGCTGGGGACCAGAAGGGGGCGAACCGGGCCGGGACGCAAGCATTCTCCTTTTTGTTCCTCCTCTCGATCGTTGCGGCAGCCGTGGGGTACGGCCTTGCCCCGGGCATCCTTAAGCTCCTCCGCGCCCCTTCCGACGTGTATCCCCTTGCCGTGGGCTACCTCAGGATCGTCTCCTTGGGGTTCCCCCTGATGTACGGGGCTTTTGCCTTCACCGGCCTCCTCCTTGGGGTGGGGGATACCCGTACCCCCATGTACCTGAACGGGGCATCGGTGGTGCTTAATGCCGTTCTTGATCCCCTGTTCATCTTCGGCTGGGGGCCTCTTCCGGGGCTGGGGGTGGCCGGGGCGGCGGTGGCCACCGTTCTTTCGCGGGGACTGGCTGGGATCGTGGGGATAGGGCTCCTTGCCTCCGGGCGGCTGGGCCTCAGGCTATGCCCAAGCTATCTCCTCCCCCGGTGGGGCTACGTGAAGAAGATCCTCGGGGTGGGCACCCCCAACGTGGTGGACCACGTAGGCACTTCCCTGGGGTTCACGGTGATCATGGGGCTTGTGGCCGGCTTCGGCACCACGACGGTGGCCGCCTACGGGGTGGGGCAGCGGATGATAAACCTTTTCAACACTGCCATCTGGGGTGCTACCTCGGCCCTGCTCACCATGGTGGGGCAGAACCTGGGCGCGGATCAGGTGGAGCGGGCGGAGGAGATAACCCGGCGGGGGATCCGGGCCACGTTCCTGGTGCTGGTGGGGCTGGCAGCGCTTCTCTTCGCCCTGCGCCGGCCTTTGTACCTGATCTTCATCTCGGATCCTCACGTGATAGAGGAGGGGAGCCTGTTTCTGGCCGTGTTCGTCCCGTCGGTGCCGTTCTTCGGCCTGTTCGCGGCGGCGAGCTCGGTTTTCCGCGGTTCGGGACACACTGTCCCCCCGATGGTGATGGCCCTTCTGCGGCTGTGGGGGCTGAGGGTTTTTCTGTCCTGGCTTTTGGGGTACCGGCTTTCCCTGGGCCCCCTGGGGCTGTGGGCCGGGATGTCGTTGAGCAACCTCCTCGGGGGGCTTCTCCTTTACGGCTGGCTCCTCCGGGGGACCTGGAAGGGGAAGGTCATCCAGCCCGAGGAGGTCCTGGTCCCCTGAGTTCCGGCCGCTGCGGGGAGATTCCCGGGCGCTTCCCACCTGCCGGTTCCTTAGGTTGACCGGCGCGAACTCACTTTCTTGGGCTAAGCGGTGGGCCAAGTCCATGAGTGGGGCCTGCTTGATCGATCCACAAGGCCACTCCCCCTTCGGTACCCACTTGGGGCCGGCGCTAGATGGAGAGCCGCCGGGCGGCCTCCCTCAGGCCAGAGGCCGCAGGGTCGCTTTGCCCTCCCGGCGGTTACAAACTTACGGATGCCACACCTTTTCAAGAACCCCTCGAACACCGAAAGGGCCGGCCTCAGGGGGTAGGTCACCATGTGCTGGCCTATTTACCCTGCCCCTTGACAAATCGCCACTTTTATGCTATTGATCTAAACGATTAGGCTAAACGGTTCACCATGGCGACGATAAGGGACGTTGCGGCGAGGGCGGGGGTTTCGGTGGCCACCGTGTCCTATGTGATCAACGGGACCAAGCCCGTGGCCCCGGAGACGGCGGCCCGGGTCAGGCGGGCCATGGAGGAGCTAGATTACCACCCTGACGCCTCCGCCCAATCCCTCCGCACCCGCACCACCCATGTGATCGGCGTGGTGGTATCGGACATCGCCAACCCCTTCTTCGCCACCCTCGTTAGGGGAGCCGAGGACTGCGCCCGCCAGCACGGCTACAGCCTCCTCATCTGCAACACGGGCGAGGACCTGGAGAACGAGCGCATCTACCTGAGCCTCCTTTCCAGAAGGCGGGTGGACGGGCTTTTGCTCGCCCCCACCGGCAAGAACGACGAGCTGATAGGGCGCCTTATTGACCGGGGGATGAACATCGTGTTCATCGACCGTACCCCACCCCATCTCCAAGCCCCCGCGGTCCTCTCCCAGAACGAGGCGGGGGCCTACCAGGCCACCTGCCACCTCATCGAACGCGGCCACCGGAGGATCGGCATCGTGTTGGGCCTTCCCGACGTCTCCACCACCGCGGAGCGCCTGCGGGGCTACCGGCGTGCCCTGGCCCACTACGGCCTTGAGCTGGATGAAGACCTCCTCGTCTACGGCCGCTCCCAGGTGGCGGGGGCGCGAGAGGCCTGTTTGGCCTTGCTTTCCCGGCCCAACCCCCCCACCGCGATCTTCGCCACCAACAACCTGATGACCATCGGGGCCATGCAGGCGATCCGGAAGCTCTCCCTCCGCTGTCCGGGGGAGGTGTCGGTGGTGGGGTTCGACGACTTCGAGTGGGCGGAGGCGTTCGATCCGCCGCTTACCACCGTGGCCCAGGACCCCTACGGGATCGGCCAGCAGGCGGTGGGGCTCCTTTTGGGGCTCCTCTCCGGGGACAGGAAGCCCGAGCAGGTGCGCCTGCCCGTGGAGCTTAGGGTGCGGGGATCGGTGGCCCGCCTGGAAGGGGGGTGAGAGGCGAGAACAGGCTTGCCGGGACAGTTGAAAATCGAAAGAAAAAGGAGGGGATTGAAAATGCGGAGGCTGTTTTCGATGGTGGTGGTCACGGTCTTGGCAGGGGCTTGGGCGCTGGCGCAGGCCCCGGTGGAGATCACCGTGTGGTGGCATACCGGAAAGCCCGAGGAGCTGGAGGTGATCAGCTCCCAGGTCGAGGAGTTCAACGCGGCCCAAGACAGGATCAGGGTGAAGCTGGTTAACATCCCCGAGGCCGAGTACACCGCCCAGGTGAGGGCGGCTGGGCTGGCCGGAAAGCTCCCCGACCTCCTGGATCTCGACGGCCCCACCCTGGCCAACTTCGTGTGGAACGGCTGGATGATCCCCTTGGACGAGTACGTAAGCGACGAGCTGAGGGAGGATCTCCTGCCCTCCATCATTGCCCAGGGCACCTACCCACCGGATGGAAAGCTATACGCCATCGGCGTCTTCGACTCCGGCCTGGCCATCTGGGGGAACCGCGAGTACCTCGTGCGGGCAGGGGTTCGCATCCCCACCAGCGTGGACGATGCCTGGAGCTTGAACGAGTTCGAGGAGGCGTTGGGGAAACTGGCTGCACTCCCGGAGGTGGAGTGGCCGCTGGACCTCAAGCTCAACTACGGGGCCGGGGAATGGTTTACCTACGGATTTTCTCCGATAATACAAGCTTTTGGAGGAGACCTCATAAACCGCACCACCTGGGAGGCCCAGGGGACGTTGGACGGGATCGCCTCCGTTTTGGGGATGACCCTGTTCCAGCACTGGGTGGAGCGGGGCTGGGTGGTCCCCGCCTCGGCGGGGGACGATGCCTTTTATGGGAAGAAGAAGGCGGCGCTGGCCTGGGTGGGGCACTGGATGTATGAGCCCCACACCCAGGGCTTGGGTGAGGACCTTGTGCTGATCCCCATGCCCAAGCTGGGGGCTGGCTGCCGGGCCGTCACCGGCATGGGCTCCTGGGCCTGGGGGATCACCTCCACCTCGAGGCACCCGGAGGCCGCCTGGGAGTTCCTGGAGTACCTGCTAAGGCCCGATCAGATCCTGCGGATGACGGCGGCCAACGGGGCGGTGCCTTCCCGCAGGTCCGCCATCGCCCAGTCCGAGCTCTACGGCCCCGGCGGCATGCTGAGCGTGTTCGCCGAGCAGCTCACCACCATCGCCGTCCCCCGGCCGGTGCACCCGGCCTATCCGGTGATCACCGCCGCGTTTGCCGAGGCGGTGAAGAACATCGTGGCCGGGGCGGACGTCTATGAAGAACTACACAAGGCAGCATTGAAGATAGATCAGGACATCGAGGACAACGAGGGGTATCCCCCCTTCGGAGGCTGAAACATGGGGGAGGGGCCGCCCCGGCCCCTCCCCTTTCCATGAGCTGGCAAGGAAAACCCACCGCCCGGCTGAGGGAGGAGCTGGCCGCCTGGCGCCTTTTGACGCCAGCAGTGCTCCTGCTCCTTGTGTTCCTGGTGGCCCCCTTTGTGATGTCGGTGGTCCTCTCCTTCACCAACCAGCGGCTGGTCAGCCCCCTGCCCACCAGGTTCGTCGGGGTCAGGAATTACGCGCGCCTGTTTGGGGACGCCGACTTCTGGAAGGCCCTGAGGAATACCATTCTGTTCGCAGCGGTGGTCGTGCCGGTGCAATCGGGCCTGGCCTTGTTCCTGGCCACCCTGGTCAACAAGCGCCTTCCTGGCACCAACTTCTTCCGGGGCATCTACTTCATGCCGGTGGTCATCCCCATGGTGGTGGTGTGCGTGGTGTGGTATTTCCTCCTCATGTATCCCGAGGGGCTTCTTAACACCTTTGTGCAGATCATATCGCTGGGCAGGGCAGGGCCATACGACTGGCTGCGCAATCCTTCCTTGGCCCTCCCCACCATCATGCTGGTCTCCATCTGGCAAGGGGTGGGGTTCCAGATGATCATCTATCTTGCGGGCCTTCAGAACATCCCTCAGGAGCTTTACGAGGCGGCCCGCATCGACGGGGCGAGCCCTTGGGCCCAGTTCCTCCACGTCACCATGCCCGGGCTGCGAAACACACACATCTTCGTGTTGGTCACCACCACCATCCTGGCCTTCAAGTTGTTCACCCAGGTGGAGGTGTTGACCCAAGGCGGGCCGCTTGGGGCCACCAACACGCTGGTCAGGTACATCTACAGCGTTGGCTACCGCGAGCTCAAGGTGGGGTATGCATCCGCGGCCTCGGTGATCTTCGTGCTCATAGTTCTTTTCATCTCGCTCATCCAGCGTCGGCTTTTGCGGGAAGAGAGGGAGGTGAGCTGATCTTGGCGAGGCTGGGGAGAGGGCTGTGGCTTTACCTGTTCATGATCCTTGTTGCGGTCGTGTTCCTACTTCCCCTGTGGGTAATGATCGCTACTTCCCTTAAGGGGGACGAGCTTCAGATAATGCGGGAGATGGCGACCCTCCGCGCCCTGTGGCCCTTCCCCCCTGCCTGGGGAAATTACCGGGCGGTGCTCACCGGGGAAGGGTTTGGCACCCCTTGGGCCAGGTTCTTCCTGAACACGTGCCTCATCGTGGGGAGCATCGTGGTGCTGGGCGTCCTGGTGAACAGCATGGCCGCCTTCGCCCTGGCCAGGCTCAGGTTTCGGGGCCGGGGCTTTTTGGTGTCTGCGGTGGTGGCGCTGATCATCCTCCCCTTCGAGGGGCTGGCCGTGCCGCTTTTCCTCATGATCAACCGCTTCGGTTGGTTTGACAGCTTCCAGGCCCAGATCGTCCCGTTCATCGCTCACCCTTTCTCCATCTTCCTCTTTTACCAGTTCTTCAACAAGATCCCACGGGACCTGGACGAGGCGGCGAAGGTGGACGGGGCAAGCTGGTGGCAGATCTACAGGAAGATCGCCCTACCCATCTCCCGGCCGGTGATCGCCACCGTGGCCATACTCCAGTCCCTTGAGTACTGGAACTCCTTCCTCTGGCCCCTCATGGTGACGCGGGGGCCGGAGTTCCGCCCCCTGTCGGTGGCGATGAACACGTTCTTCGGCCAACCCCCCCGGCATTGGGGGGACATCATGGCCTTCGCCTTCCTCACGGCACTTCCACTCCTCATACTCTACCTTTCCTTCCAGCGCTGGTTCGTGCGGAGCGTGGCCCAGTCGGGGCTGAAAGGGTAAACTGGCTTTCCCATGTATGTTCCACAGGATCGGTACGTTTGGGACTTCTGGCTGATCGCCCATGCCGGGCGATATCACCTGTTTCACCTTCAGGCCCCCCGGGGGCTCCCCGATCCGGAGATGCGCCACGGCCTGGCCACCGTCGGACATGCCGTGTCACAGGATCTGGTTCACTGGCAGGATCTGGGCGCGGCTTTGGGGCCGGGCCGGCCCGGGGAATGGGATGACCGGGCCATCTGGACTGGCAGCGTCATCAAAAGGGACGGCCTTTTCTACATGCTCTACACCGGGACCTGCCGCGCCGAGGGGGGGAGGGTTCAAAGGATAGGCCTGGCCGTCTCCCGCGACCTTCTTCACTGGGAGAAACACCCTGGGAACCCGGTGCTCGAGGCGGATAGCGAGTGGTACGAGGGCGTGGAGGGCTCCCCTTTTGGGGAGTTGGCCTGGCGAGACCCCTATCTCTTCCAGCACGAAGGGGTATATTTCGCCCTGATCACGGCCAGGAGGGGCGAGGGGGAGCCGAATAAGCGCGGGTGCATAGCCACCGCCCGGTCAGAGGATCTGGTGCACTGGCAGGTCGGCCCTCCCCTTGAGGTCCCAGCGGGGTTTGCCCAAATGGAGGTCCCCCAGGCCATCCGCCATGAGGACCGGTTTTATCTTCTGTTTTCTTCGGAGGCGGGCTGGGTGGCGGATGAGAGGTGCCCGAGGGCGACCGGGACCTTCTACGCCACGGCCCCCACCCTTTTCGGCCCCTATTCCGTCCCCAAACCCCTCCTTGGGGACCCGTTCTATGCGGCGAAGTTGATCCAGACCTTTCGGGGGCGTTGGGTAGCCCTGGCCTGGGTGGGCACCGCCGGCGGGGGCTTCATAGGGGGGATTTCGGATCCGATGCCCGTGCGTTTCAAGGCCGATGGGGAAATAGAGGTGGGATGATACGGGGCCTCGTGGCCGGGGAGGGGCTCATCGATTTCCTGCCGATCAAGGGGTTTGAAGGGCCGGCCTTCTTGGCCAGGCCCGGGGGTTCCCCCCTGAACGTGGCGGTGGGGCTCAGCCGCCTGGGGGTGAAAACGGGGTTCCTGGGGAAGCTATCCCGTGATCCTTTTGGGGAGCTTCTCGTTTCGTACCTTTCGGAAAACCAGGTTGACCTGACGTTTTTGGCCAGGGGGGATGGGCCCACGGCCCTGTCCTTCGTGCACCTTGAGGGGGAGGAGCCGAGGTTCTCCTTCTACGGCCACCGGACGGCGGACACAAGGCTCACCCGGGAGGAGGTCCCAGAAAGCCTCCCGGGGTCCGTGACGGCGATCCACCTTGGCTCCCTGGCCATGGTCCGGGAGCCCTGCGCCACCGCCTTGGACGAGCTCCTGAGGCGGGAGCACCCAAGGCGCCTTATCTCCTTTGACCCCAACGTGCGGCCTGGCCAGATACAGGATCCCGATGGGTACAGAAGGAGATTTGCCCGCTGGCTCCCCATGATAGACCTCCTCAAGCTGAGCCGGGCCGACCTCTCCTACATCGTCCCGGGGGAAGGGGAGGAGGAGGTGGCGAGAAGATGGCTTTCTCAGGGCCCCAAGGTGATAGCCGTTACATTAGGCCACGCCGGTGCCAGGGCGTATACGCGTTCCGCGGTGGTGGAGGTGGAGGCCCAGCCGGTCAAGGTGGTGGACACGGTGGGAGCGGGGGATGCGTTTACAGCAGGGTTCCTTGCGGCACTTTATCACCTAGGGCGGCTCGGCAAAGGGGAAATTGAAAGTTTGAATGAGGATACGCTCAAGCGGGCTTTGGAGTTCGCGGCTCGAGCTGCCGCACTTACCTGTACCCGGGTGGGGGCAGATCCTCCCCGGCTTTCCGAGCTGGGAGAGCCGTGAGGTTTAGGGGCTGAACCAGCGGGTCCAAGAGCGGCAGTGGCACCGCTCCTCGCCAAGGGGAACCACCGCGATCACCCCTCTTCAAGCTTAAGCTTTCTTCTGATCCAGCCACGGACTTGTTCGGCGATCGCCACACATCGTTTGGCCTCTTCGATGTCCGGCACGAAGAACTCCTCCGGGTAGCGTGCCTCCACCGCATAGCGGGTGAGCCTATCCGCTTGCATCTCGTAAAGCACCTCGAAATCCTCATCGACCCGCTTGCAAAGCTCGATCAGTTCAGCGAGGTCGTGAGTCCTGCGGAAGTGTTCCCCGCTCCAGGAGAGAAAGGCCTTAAGGTACTTCTCCACGCATTGCTGCATGTGGAAGCACACCATATCGGTGGCCGGATCTTCGGCCAGCATCTCACGCTTCCCGATCTTGTAGTCGTGTTCAGCTTTAAGAACCCATTTGTTGTGTATTTCGCTCACAGGGGGATCCCTTCCTTGGCGACCTCGAAGGAGATGGTGCCAGGCTGCCGGCTCGTCTCGGAAAACTCCCGCTCCGAACGAACGATGATGTCGTTCGGGATGGAAAGCCTGGCCAGCCGACGCTTTATCTCATCCACCATATCCCATTTTTTATGGAAGGACATGTTTTTATCAACTATGACCAAAAAATCCCAATCGCTTTCCTCTGAGGAATCTTCTCGGGCGCGGCTGCCGAACAGGAACACCTTTAGCACCCGCACACCGTGTGCGCGTGCCACCTCCTCGATTATCTTCTTGACAAGCTGACACGTTGTCTCCATGGCACCGCACATGGTAACCCCTGGGCTAGGGGCTGAACCAGCGGGTCCAGGCACGGCGGAAGCCGCGGGATTCCTCCACCAAAAGCCGTGCCAGCCGCTGAGGATCGTGTTTGATAGTAGGCTTTCCCTCGATTTCCACTACGGAAAGAAGTGGCGCCCGGATGACCCGCAGGCCGAACGTCCGCCCTGCGCGCAGGTCGTCGGCCACCGGCTCGGACCCCTCGGCCCGGTAACGGGCCAAGATTTCAGGGGGAGGGCTTTCCGTGTTCACCACCACCGCGTGGAAGCGCGAAAGGTCCACGTACTCGGAGAGCACCCGCAGGTGATCGTGGGCGGTGAAGCCGTCCGTCTCCCCCGGCTGGGTCATGAGGTTCATGATCACGATCTTCTCCCCCGGGGCCCTGGCCAGGGCCTCGGCCACCCCTTCCACCAGGAGGTTGGGGAGGATGCTGGTGAACAGGCTCCCCGGGCCCACCGTTATGAGGTCGGCCTCGGCGATGGCGGAAAGGACACGATCGTACGCCCGGGCCCTGGCCGAAAGCCACACCCGGCGGATGGCGCGGGGGTCCTCGGCGATCTGGGCCTCCCCCACCACCTGTCCCCCGTCCTCCATCTCCGCCACCAGGTCTACCCGGTCCAGGGTGGCCGGGAGGACCTGACCCCGGACCGAAAGGAAATAGCTCGCCTCCTCCACCGCCCGGTCGAACCCCCCTGTGGCCTGCTCCAGCGCCGCCAGGACCAAATTTCCCAAAGCATGCCCCCGCAGCCCCTCCCCGTCCACGAACCTGAACTGAAAAAGCCTCGCCATGCGCTCCTCGTCCTCCGCCAGGGCCAGGAGACAGTTCCTCACATCCCCGGGCGGGAGCACGGAAAGCTCCTCTCGGAGGCGGCCGGAGCTCCCGCCGGTGTCCATGACCGTCACCACCGCGGTCAGGTTGGCCGTGTAGGCCTTAAGTCCCCTGAGCAGGTTGGAGAGCCCAGTCCCCCCGCCTATGGCCACCACCTTGGGCGCGGCCTTGAGCACCCGGGCCTGGTAGAGCGCCTCCCCAAGCGACCCCCCTGACCTGGGGGAAAGCGCATGCAAAACGGATCGCACCGACTTAACAAGCCCAAAGCCCACCCCAAGGACCCCGATGGCCACCGCCAGTGCCCCTATCATGGGCCGCATTAGGCTCGGCCACCGGCTGAACACGAACTCATAAAGGCCCCGCGCCCCCTCCCGCCCCACCAAACACACGGCGCCGAACGCGATGAGCACCACGGACGCCAACGTGACGGCCAGCCAGCGCTTTATCCCTATCCCAGGAAGAAGGAATTTAAAGGAAGATGGGATGATCATCCCCATTCCACCCTGATCCCCGGGCCGAGGCCCTCCAGCTGGTGGCGGAGTTCGGGCCCGGGGCGCACGGCGTACCTGCGTCCGGCAGCCACGACAAGGGCTCTGGTTCCGTCCCACAGGCGCACCTGCACGGGCACAGGGCCCTGGTGATCCGCCAGGGCAGCCGCCAGGCGATCCAGAAAGGGTTGGTCCACGAGCTCGGCGGGGATCTCCACCAGGTACCGCGCCGGGGGGGCCTCAGGCAAGCCCTCCAGCGGCTCCGCTTCTTCGGCGTAAAGCCTCCTGGCCCCATTCCGCTCGCCCCACCGCACCGTAAGGAGGAGCAACACGTCTTCGGAAAACCAGCCGGGCGACGATTCGTACAGCCGATCCCGCACCACCACCTCCCGCTCCCCGGTCTTGTCCTCCAGGGTGAGGAAGGCCATCCTGCCGCCGTTGGTGGAGATGGCCTTGGAGGCCTTGACCCGCCCCGCCACCCGGAACCTCCCGCGGGCTTCCTCGGCCTGGGCCAGGGGCACCACGCCGGCGGCCTTGAGCCGGGCCTCGTGCTCGTCCAGGGGGTGCCCTGAGATGTAAAGGCCCAAAAGCTCCCGTTCGAATCTGAGGAGCTCCCCTTTTGGGAACTCGTCCTCCCCCACTGGCAGCTTGGGCACGAGTTCCTCCACCCCGAAGAAGGACCTTTGGCCGCTGGCCCGCTCCTTGCGGGCAAGCTGGGCCAGCCGCAGCCCCTCGTCCACCAGGGCCAAAAGCGCCTTGCGGGAGGGCCCAAACCGGTCGAAGGCCCCCGCCTTTATCAGGCACTCCACCGTCTCCCGGTTCACCCGCTCGGGGTCCAGCCTCTGGCAGAAGTCGAAGAAGCTGGTGAAGGGCCCGGGCCGCCTTGCCTCCAGGATCGCCTCCACCGCCGCCCGCCCCACGTGCTTTATGGCCGCCAGGCCAAACCTTATGGTCCCCTCCCCCACCGGGGTGAACTCCACCTCCGACTCGTTTATGTCCGGGGGAAGCACCTGGATCCCCATCTCCCGACACTCGCCGATGTAGGCCGCCAGCTTGTCCGTGTTCCCCTCCACCGAGGAGAGCAAGGCGGCCATGAACTCCGTGGGGAAATGGGCCTTGAAGTAGGCCGTCCAATAGGTGATGAAGGCATAGGAGGTGGCGTGGGCCTTGTTGAACCCATAGCGGGCGAACTTTTCGATGTCGGCGAAGATCGCCCGGGCCGATCCCTCGGGGATGCCGTTTTTCATACACCCGGAGACGAACCGGGCCTCCATCTCCGCCATCACCTCCGGCTTCTTCTTCCCCATGGCCTTGCGCAGAAGGTCAGCCTCGGCCAGGGTGAAGCCGGCCAGCCTTTGGGCCATGAGCATCACCTGGTCCTGATAGATGGGGAGGCCATAGGTTTCCTCCAGGATGTCCTCCACCGAGGGATGAGGGTAGGTGATGGGCTGGCGGCCATGCTTGCGTTCGATGTAGTCCTCGGCCATCCCCGACTCCAGAGGCCCCGGGCGGTAAAGGGCCAGGATGGCCACCAGCTCCCGGAAATCGGTGGGCTCAAGGCGCCTGATCAGGGCCCGCATCCCGGCGGATTCCAGCTGAAACACCCCGGTGGTGCGTCCCGACCGGATTAGCTCGAACGTGGCCGGATCGTCAAGCGGGATCTTCGAAAGCTCGGTACGGACGCCTACGCGGGCTTCCACCAGCCGGCACACGTCATCAAGCAGCGTGAGGTTCCTGAGGCCCAAGAAGTCCATCTTGAGGAGCCCTAAGGCCTCAAGATCGTGCATGTCGAACTGGGTCACGAACTGGCCGTCGGGGAGGCGCAGAAGCGGCACATACTTCTCCAGGGGCTCGGGGCTGATCACCACCCCTGCGGCGTGGGTGGAGGCGTTCCGAAGAAGCCCTTCCAGCTTCCGCGCGATGGAAAAAAGGCGCCTGGCCTCGGCATCCTCCGCCTCCAGCTCCTTGAGCTCCGGGATCCTTTCCAGGGCCTGCTGCAAAGGCATCCCGAACGGGATCCTTTTGGCGATCCGATCTGCCTTCTCATAGGGAAGCCCCAGCACCCGGGCCACGTCCCGCACCACAGACCTAGAGGCCATGCGGTCGAAGGTGCCGATCTGGGCCAGGTGATCCTGCCCGTAAAGCTGGGCGGCGTAGCGGATCACCTGGTCCCTGCCCCGCATGCAGAAATCGATGTCGATGTCTGGTAGGCTGATGCGGTCGGGATTTAGGAACCGCTCGAAAAGGAGCCCCCACCTCAAGGGGTCCACCTGGGTGATGCCCAGGACATAGGCCACAAGTGACCCGGCGGCCGAGCCCCTGCCAGGCCCCACCGGGATCCCCTGCTCCCGGGCATAACGCACGAAGTCCTGGACGATGAGGAAGTAAGAGGCAAGCCCCATCCTTTCGATCACCGAAAGCTCGTAGGTGAGGCGCTCCTTCACCTCCTCGGGCAAGGGGTCCCCGAACCGGGCCTTGGCCCCCTCCCAGGCAAGGTGTGCCAGGTACCCTTGGGGCGAGGTAAATCCTTGGGGCACAGGGAAGTCGGGGAGGAGCCGGGCCTCGAACTCAAGTTCGAGCTCGCAGCGTTCCACCACCTCCAGCGTCCTTTCCACCGCCTCCGGCAGCTCCCGGAAGCGGCCCCGGATCTCCTCCTCGGTGAGGAAGTGGTAGCCGTCTCCGTCGAAAGATCGGGCGTCCGCACTGCCTAGGCGCTTTCCACCCTGGATGTTTATGAGCACCTGGTGGGCCTCCCGGTCCTCCGGGGACAGGTAATGCACATCGGAGGTGGCGACATATGGCAGGGAGAGCTCCTGGGCCAGCCTGACCTCCTCCCGGATGAGCCTGCGGGAGCGCTCCAGGCCGTGGTCCTGGAGCTCCAGGTAGAAGCTTTTCGGGAAGATCTCGGCCAGCCTCCCGGCAGCCCGCTTTGCCTCAGCCCGTTTCCCTTTAAGGAGGAGCTTCTGCACCTCTCCGGACTCGCAGGCCGAAAGGGCAACCAGCCCCTTTGAGTGCCGCTCAAGGAGCTCGAAATCCACCCGGGGCTTGTAGTAAAAGCCCTCGGTGTGGGCCCGGGTCACCAGGGCCAGGAGGTTGCGCCACCCGGTCGTATCCGCCGCCAAGGCCACCAGGTGGAAGTACGCCTGCCCCTGCTTTGTCTCCCGGCTCTTCCTGGAGGTGGTGGTCACGTAAAGCTCACACCCCAGGATGGGCTTTATCCCCTGGTCGCGGGCGGCCTGGTAGAACTTGATGGCCCCGGACAGGACCCCGTGGTCGGTGAGGGCCAGGGCGGGCATCCCAAGCTCCGCCGCCCGCCCCACCAACTCCGGCACCCGACAGGTGGCGTCGAGCAGGGAGTACTCCGAGTGAACGTGAAGATGCACGAAGGCCATGCTACCTCCAAATCAAGATCAGCCGCTTTTCCTCTGGATACCCCCATCCGAGGGTCGAACGGGCCTCTTGCTCGATCACCTCCGGGTCATCGGCTTCCGCCAGCCGTTCCTCGAGCTGGGCGATCTGGCGGAGGGCCGCCTCCTCCTGGGCCCTGAGGGCTTCGACCTCTGCTGAAAGCCGGCCCAAGGTGAGGAGGCGACTTCCGAACAGCCAGCCCAAGCCCCCCAGGATCAGCACCGCCAGCCCGAGGGCCAGGCCCAGGCTAGGCCGCCCGGCCGCGCGGCCAGGTCGCCATGGGCGGCTCATATACCTCCTCGATCCTAATTAGCTCGTTGTACTTGGCCACCCGCTCCGAACGGGAAAGGGACCCGGTCTTGATCTGCCCGCAGGCCGTCCCCACCGCAAGATGGGCGATGGACACGTCCTCCGTCTCCCCGGAACGGTGGGATACCACGCAACTGTAACCGGCACGGAAGGCCTGGTCCATGGCCTCCAACGTCTCGGTGACGGTGCCGATCTGGTTCAGCTTGATGAGGATGGAGTTGGCCACCTTTCGCCGGATCCCCTCCGCAAGGCGCCGGGGGTTGGTGACGAACAGGTCGTCGCCCACCAGCTGGATCCTGTCCCCCAGCCTTTCGGTGAGGAGCTTCCAGCCGTCCCAGTCCTCCTCGGCCAGGCCGTCCTCGATGGACACGATGGGGTACTTGTCCACCCACTGGGAATAGAGCTCCACGAGCTCGGCGGCGGTCTTCTCGCCGTCCAGGAGGTAGACCCCTCTTTCCTCGTCGAAGAACCCGGAGGCGGCGCAGTCCAGGGCGATGGCGATATCTTCTCCGGGCCGGTAGCCCGCCTCCTGGATGGCTGAAACCAGGAACTTTATGGCTTCCTCGTCCGAGGGGAGCCTGGGGGCGAACCCGCCCTCGTCCCCCACGGCTACGGAATGCCCGGCCCGCTTGAGGAGCCCCTTCAGGGTGTGGAAGGTCTCCGCCCCATAGCGGAGGGCCTCGGAGAAGCTCTCCGCCCCCAGGGGGACCAGCATGAACTCCTGGATGGCGAGGTCGTTGTCGGCGTGGGCCCCCCCGTTGAGCACGTTCATCAAGGGGATGGGCATCTTTCCCACCCGGGCTCCTGCGATGTACTTGAAGAACGGGATCCCCAGGAACTCGGCCGCCGCCTTGGCCACCGCCAGGGACACCCCCAGGATGGCGTTCGCCCCAAGCCGGGATTTGTTGGCCGTCCCATCCAGCTCGATCAGTACTTCGTCGATCTCCTCCTGCCACAGGGGGTCCATGCCCACGATCTCCGGGGCGATGATCTCGTTTACGTTGCGCACCGCCCGGAGGACCCCTTTCCCCAGGTACCGATCGTCCCCATCCCGGAGCTCCAGGGCCTCGTGTTTCCCGGTGGAGGCCCCGGAGGGGACCGCTGCCCGGGCCATGGTCCCGTCCTCGAGGGTGACCTCCACCTCCACGGTGGGGTTCCCCCTGGAATCCAGAATTTCGCGTGCCCACACATCTTGAATGGTGTTCATCTTTTCACCTCGCAGGAAGTGTACCCATCCCCTACCTTTGCCCCAAGGAAGCCTGTCCGAAGGAAAAGGGGCCGGCGAGCCGCCGGCCCCGCCTTCCAAGCCCCAAAGGATGCTATTCCTTGTACAGGAGGTCCAGGTGGAGCTCCATAGACAGGTCCAGCACCAGCCCCCCGACCCCCTTCTGGGCCACCACATAGGCCTGCTGAAGGTTGGCCCAAAGCGGGATCCAGGGGACGTCGTAGGCGGAAAGGATCTGGATGGCCTGGTAGAGCTTGGCCGCCCGCTCATCGTCCACCGTGGACAGGGCCACCTCGGCTATGGCCTTATAGGCCTCGAAGTTGGGGTGGTGGTTGAAGAAGGTGCCCAGCCCCTCGGGGGACTCCACCGTCCAAGGCAGCAGGAAGTTGGAGGCCTCAAGGTAGTCCGGATACCAACCCAAAAGGAACATGTCAAAGCCGCCTTGCGACATGCGCTCGGTGTAGGCACCCCACTCCAGGGACTGGATGGTGATCTCCACCATCCCGGTCTCCTCGATGGCCTGCTTGAGGACGGCGGCCACATCGGCCTCGGTGGTCCCGTAGTGCTTGGGGGAGTACCACAGGTTCACCTTAAGGGGGTTGTCCTGGGAGTAGCCGGCGAGCCCCAGGAGCTCCCTGGCCTTGGCGAGGTCCCGCCTGGGGAAAACATCCAGGGAAGCCCCGGCTGGGGGAAGCCCGGCGGGGACCATGGTGTAGATGGGCTTGTTCAGCCCGGAGAACACCTGCTCCACGATGGCATCCCGGTCCACCGCGTAGGTTATGGCCTGGCGGACGAACACGTTGTCCACCGGGGGCTGGGTGACGTTGAACAGGAGATACCGCACGGAGGCGGACGGCCCGGCGATCACCTGGAGGTTGGGGCTCTCCTTGAGGTCCATGATGTCGACGGGGTTCAGGGTGCGGAATGCCACGTCGATGTCCCCGGCCTCCACGGCGGCCCGCAGGGCGGCGGCATCGGAGTACATCAGCCACACTACCCTCTTGGTCTTGGGGGGCTCACCGAAGTAGCTGTCCACCGCCTCCAGCACCACCCGCTCGTCCGGCACGTACTCCACCACCCGGTACGGCCCAAGCCCCACATAGTCGCCCTTGGCGAAGTCGTCCTCGGGGGCACCGGTGTAGATGAGGGACGGGATGACGTTATCGGTCATCCGGATGAGGAAGGTACGATCGGGGTAGTTGAGGGTGATCCTCACCGTGAGGGGGTCCACGGCCTCGATGGACTTGATGACCGGCTTGATCAGGCCCACCCCGCCTTCGGGGCCATCGAGCCGCAGGGTGCGCTCCAAGGCCGCCTTCACAGCCCCCGCATCACAGGGCGTCCCGTCCCAGAATACCACCCCCTCCCGCAGGTGGAACGTGTACACAAGGCCATCTTCTGAGATCTCCCAGGACTCGGCCACCCCGGGTACCAGCTCGTTGGTCCCCGGCTCAAGCGCCAACAACGCCTTTGTAGTGTGTCTTAGGATATGCCAGGTGAAGTGGTCGTAGGAGTTGGCAAAGGAAAGCTCGGTGATCCGGTCGGTGGTGCCGAGGATCAGGATATCGCTTGCAAGCGCGCCTGCGGCCAGAAAAACCACCGCTGCTATGATCGCTAGTCTCTTCATGAAATCCTCACCTCCTGAGGTTTTTCGTCCCACAAAGGGAGCCTGGCTTCATTCCCGAGGATCACCTCCCAAGGTTTTACAGCTTGCAGTCGTTATTATAGCATTCCGGCCGGGGCCTGTGAAGGGCTAGCCGATCTTCTTTCGGCGGCGCTTGGGGTTCACCAGGTCCGAGATCCCCTCCCCGATGAGCCCGAAGCCCAGGGAAAGGGTGAGGATCATGAGCCCGGGGAAGGTGATGAGCCACCAGTAGCCTGCCTGGAGGAACCGTTGGCCGTTTTGGATGTCGAACCCCCAGTCCGGGGCAGGAGGCGGCAGGCCGTAGCCCAAAAACGAGAGCGCCGCTTCGGTGAGGATGGCGTCGGCGATGTTGAAGGAGGAGACGGCCATGATGGCGTTCACCGTGTTGGGGGCGATGTGCCTGAGGAGGAGCCGCGTGCCGGACACCCCAACGGCGCGGGCGGCCTCCACGAAGGTCTGTTCCCTGACCTTGAGGACCTCGGCCCGGGTGATGCGGAAGTAGGTGGGCACGTACACGAAGGAGATGGCGGCGATCATGGGGGTGATCCCGGTGCCGATCACCGCCACCAGGGCGATGGCCAGGATCATGGAGGGGAAGGAGTAGATGGCGTCCATGGTGAGGGAGAGGGCCCGGTCCGGCCAGCCCCCGATGTAGCCGGAGATCCAGCCGATGAGGGAGCCCACCGAAAGGGCGATGGCGATGGAGGCAAAGGCCACCACGATCGGCGCCCAGCCCCCGGCGATGACACGGGAGAACACATCCCGCTGCAGGTGATCGGTCCCCATCCAGTGGGCCGCCGAGGGGGGCGCAAGCCGGGGGAACTCCGGGTAGCTCTTCTCCGGGTTGTAAGGGGGCACCCCGGGGATGCGCCCGTAGCGGCCCCTCCCCTGAGGCCCGCAGATGATGGCCATCAGGATGAAGGAGATCACGATGAAAAGCCCCACCTTGAGCAGGGTCTGGTGGCGGATGGCCCGCCGGCCCGCCTGGAGCCTGCGGAACGGCCACAAAACCGCCTGCACAAGCCACCTTGTCATCAGTACCTCACCCTTGGGTCGATGAACGAATACAGGATGTCCACCACCAGGTTTATGGTGGCGATGAAGATCCCGATGAAGGCGATCGTCCCCTGCAGGGCCCACCAGTCCCGGGAATCCAGGGACCGCACCAGGAACCCCGCGATCCCCGGCCAGGAGAACACGGTCTCGGTGAGCACCGCCCCCCCCATGAGGATGGCAAACTGCAGCCCCAAAACCGTGACGATGGGGATGAGGGCGTTCTTCAGGGCGTGCTTCATCACCACCGCCCTTTCCTTGAGCCCCTTGGAACGGGCAGTCGTCACGTAGTCAGCGTCCAACACCTCGAGCATGGCGGCCCGGGTTATCCGACCGAGCAGCCCGGTTTGGGCCAAACCCAACGTCACCGCCGGCAGCACCAGGTGCTTTAGCACATCCAAAAGCAGCGCACCATCCCGGTGGATGATGGCATCGAGCACGTAAAACCCCGTTATCCGGTCGAAGGTGAACGCGTACCGGCCGGCCAACCTCCCCGCCACCGGGAACCACCCGAGCTTCACCCCAAAGATCACCTGGAGCATCAGCCCCACCCAGAAGATGGGCAGGGCAAAGGACCCGATGTGAAACACCCGCACCGTGTGGTCCAGGGGGCGGTCGGCCCGGGTGGCGGCCAGGATCCCGGTGGGGAGGCCGAATAGGGCGGCGAAGAACATCCCCCAAACGGCGAGCTCCACCGTGGCCGGAAGCCGGGAGAAGAGCTCATACAAGACCGGCTTCCCCGTCCGGGAGGATTTCCCAAAATCCCCGTGCAGGATCCCGCCTAGATACTCCACGTACTGGACCCCTAAGGGCTTGTCGAGCCCCATCTCGTGGCGTTTCTTCTCGATGAGCTCCGGGGAGACGTTGCGGCCCCCCAGCATGGCCAGCACCGGGTCCCCGGGCATGAGCCTCAGCACCAAAAACACCACCGAAAGGAGGATGAACACCATGGGGATGGTGAGGACAAAGCGCTGCACGATGTATCTTGCCAGGCCCATGATCGAATCCCCTCCCGGCGACGGTCACCACTATACGAAAAGCTTCCCGGGCTGCCAAGCCTGCCCCTGGAGCGGAGGACCGGCCCCGGTAAAATCGGACCCATGAACAGCCGCGAGCTCCGGGAGCTTTACCTTGCCTACTTCGAGAGACACGGGCACAAGAGGCTGTCGTCCAGCAGCCTCATCCCCGACGACCCCACCCTGCTTTTCACCTCCGCTGGAATGGTCCAGTTCAAGGACATCTTCTGGGGGAAGGTGCCACCAAAATACCCCCGGGTGACCACCTGCCAGAAGTGCTTCCGCACCACCGATATCGAACGGGTGGGCACCACAGCCTATCACCACACCTTCTTCGAGATGCTGGGCAATTTCTCCTTCGGGGACTACTTCAAGGAGGGGGCGATCCGGCTCGCCTGGCGGTTCTTAACCGAGGAGCTTTCCCTCCCCAAGGAACGCCTGTGGGTCTCGGTGTATGAGGAGGACGAGGAGGCATACGCCATCTGGCGGGACCTCATCGGCATCCCCCAAGAGAGGATCGTGAGGCTTGGGAAGGAACATAACTGGTGGGGACCGGTGGGGGGACAGGGGCCTTGCGGCCCGGACACCGAGATCTTCTGGGACTGGGGGAAACAGCACGCCTGCGGCCCCGATTGCCAGGGCCCCGCCTGCGACTGCGACCGCTTCAGCGAGATCTGGAACCTGGTCTTCACCGAGTACGATGCCCAACCCGACGGTACCCTGAAGGAACTCTCCCGCAAGAACATCGATACCGGGATGGGCCTGGAGAGGACCACCGCGGTGCTGGAAGGGGTGATGAGCGACTTCGATACGGACCTTTTCCGCCCCATCTGTGAGGAGATCGAATCCTTGGTGGCGCGTGACGCGTTACGCGTGACGGGTTACGTCAATTTACGAAATCTTTTGGCGGATCACGTCCGGGCGCTGGTGTTCCTGATCGCGGATGGGGTCCTCCCCGGGAACGAGAAGCAGGGGTATGTCTTGCGCCGGGTGCTCCGGAGGGCGGTGCGGGCGGCGGACCGGCTCGGGTTCCCTCCGGGCGGGCTCGTCCGGCTCGTGGACCCGGTGGTGGCCACCTTGGGGGACATCTACCCGGAGATCGTAGAGCGCAGGAAGCTGGTGGAACGGGTAATCTCCCAAGAGGAGATGGCGTTTCGCCGCACCCTGAAGGCCGGGGAGGACCGCCTGCGGGAGCTCCTCGCCAAGCTTTCGCCCGGGGAGGTGCTTCCGGGGGAGGCGGCCTTCGAGCTCTACGATACCTACGGCTTCCCCCTGGAGCTCACCCAGGAGATCGCCGCCGAGGTCGGGGTGGCCGTGGACCGGGAGGGCTTTCAAAAGGAGATGGAAAGGCAGCGCGCCCGTTCCCGGAAGGTGGCCGCATACGAGGGCGGTGCCACCTCCGAGGAGGTGGCGGCCGCGCGGACCACGGCCTTCCTGGGCTATGAGACCTTGGAGGCCGAAAGCGAGCTCCTTGCGATCCTGAACCGGGAAGGGGAGCTCCCCTCAGCTGGGCCTGGGGAGGCGAGGCTCGTTTTCTCGGTCACGCCGTTTTACGCCGAGGCCGGGGGACAGGTAGCCGATACCGGCTGGATCGAGAATCTATCTCGTCCAGGCAAGGCCGAGGTGGTCGACGTGCAGAAGTCCCCCCAGGGGACCCTGCACTTCGTGCGGGTCCTCTCAGGGGGGTTCCGGCCCGGGGACAGGTGCCGCCTGATGGTGGACGAGGCCCGCCGCAGGGAAATAGAACGGGCCCACACCGCCACCCATCTCCTGCACGCCGCCCTGAGGAAGGTCCTGGGGGAGCACGTCATCCAGGCCGGCTCCTGGGTGGGGCCGGAGGAGCTCAGGTTTGACTTCACCCACTTCTCCGCCCTATCCGAAGAGGAGCTCACCGAGGTGGAACAAGAGGCGTTCTCCCCGGTCCTTTCCGACCTCGAGCTAAGGGTCCGGGAAATGACCTTGGAGGAGGCCAAAAAGAAAGGGGCCCTCGCCCACTTTGAAGAGGAGTATCGGGGCAAGGAGAAGGTGCGGGTGGTGGAGGTCCCCGGGGTATCGAAGGAGCTGTGTGGGGGCACGCACGTTCGGCGCACCGGGGAGATCGGCCCCATCGTGATCGTCTCCGAGGAGGCGGTGGCCGCCGGCACCCGCAGGATTCGGGCCCTGGTGGGGGAGAGGGCCCGAGGCTTCCTCTCTTCCCTACGAAGGGAGCGGCGGCAGCTCTCCCGGCTCCTCAAGGTGCCGGAGGGGGAGGTCCTGGAGGCCGTGGGGCGGCTCTTGGAGGAGGTCTCCCGGCTGAGGAAGGAGAGGAAAACCCTAGAGGAAAGGCTTTCCACCCTGCGGGCCAGGGAGCTCGCCTCCCGGGCGGAGGAGATGGCCGGGGCCAAGCTCCTGGGGGCGGTGGTGGAGGGGGGACTGGAGGCGGCCAAGCTCCTAGTGGACCTCTTGGCGGAGCAACTTGGGAGCTGTGCCGTTGTCCTGGGCACCCGGGCCGGGGACCGTGGGGTGGTGGTGGCAAAGTCCACCGATCCCCGTCTCAGTGCCGGGGACCTGGTCAAGGAAGCGGCCAAGGCCCTGGGGGGGAAGGGGGGAGGCCGGCCGGCCTTCGCCCAAGGGGGTGGCCCCAAACCGGAGGCACTCCCTCAGGCCATCCAGGCTGCCCTCAAGCTCGCCCGGGAGAGGCTCAAATGAGCCGGACGGGCATGCACACGTAGATAAAGCCCTCGTCCCCTGGGGCGATGTCCCCGGCGGGCTCGATCAGCCCCGCCCGCTCCGGGGCAGAAAGCCAAAGCGCCACCTGCTGGGAGTCCATGCGCCTCAGGGCGTCGATCAGGTACTCGGCCTTGAAGGCGATCTCGATGTCCTTGCCCGGGGCCTTGGAAAGGCGCACCCGCTCATGCCCCTCCCCCTTTTCTTTCGAGGCCGAGGAAACCTCCACCGCCGTCTCATCCGCCGCCACCTTCAGGGTGACCGCCCCTGATTCCTCGGTGGCGGTGATCTCCATGCGGCGCAGGGTTTCCAGGAAGGGCTCCCGGGGGAGGAAAAGCCCGATCTCGTTGTCCCGCGGGATCACCCGCTCAAAATCGGGGAATTGTTCCTGGATCAGCCGGCTGGAGAACAACACCGGCCCGGCGGAGAAATGGAGCTGCCCCCCCTCTTCGTAGAGGGTTACCTCATCCGCGCTTGTGGCGGACAGCACCCGATGGAGGTCACCCAGGATCTGGGCGTCGATGAGGAAAGAGGCATCGTAACCCTCCGGCAGCCCCTCCACCGTGACCCGCTTGATCGCCAGGCGATAGCCATTGGTGGCGGCGAGCTTGAGGGTCCCGTCCCGGAGCACGAGGTCCACCCCGGTGAGGGCAAGGCGAGTGGTCTCCGAGGCCCTCAGGGCGGCAAAGGCCGTCTGGGAGATGGCCTGTAGGAGGGCGGATGTTCCAAGCCGGCACAAGGGGTCCCCACCGGGCCTCGGCAGCTCCGGGAACTCCTCCGCCGGCAGGGTAAGGAGGTCGAAGACGGCCTCCCCACACATAAGCCGCACCTTCCCATCCACCTCTTGAAGCCTGACCTCCTCCGCCTCGGGAAGTCGGGTCACAAGTTGAGCTAGCACCTGCCCTGGGCACACCAGGACCCCCTCCCCTTCCAGGCGGGCCGGCACCGTGCATTGGATGGAACACTCCAGGTCGGTGGCCCCTAGCTCCACCCCCTTTTCGCTGTGGGAAAAGCGTATGCCGCCCAGGATGGGCATGGAGGTACGTCCGCCCAAGGCATGGCTGGCGATCCTCACCCCGAAACTGAGGTCCTCACGGCTGCACACAATCTCCATGTGTCCTCCTTGCAGTTCCCTTCCCCCTTGCCATATTACCCGGGCAGGGGCAGGTGGGCCAGGATGTCGCTACACACCTCCTCCGGGCTTTTGGTGGCATCTATCACATAGCCGCGGGGCACCGAGCGGATCAGCCCCAGATAGGCGGCCCGCACCTGGGTGAAGAACGTGAGGCCCTCCCCCTCGAACCTGTCCCGCCCCCGGGTCCGCTCATAGGCCACCTGGGGCGGCAGATCCAGTAGGAACACGTAGTCCGGCTCCAACCCCCCGGTGGCGATCCTGTTCAGCTCCCTCACCATCCCCAGGTCCATCCCCCGGCCATAGCCCTGATAGGCCAGGGTGGAAAGGCCATAGCGGGAACAAATCACCCATCTGCCCCCTCGCAGCGCCGGTTTGATGACCGTCTCCACATGCTCGTGCCTGTCTGCCAGCATGAGGAAGAGCTCTGTGAGGGGGCGCATGGACCGCCTGGGGTCCAGGAGCATCCGGCGCAGCTCCCGCCCCAGCGTGGTCCCCCCCGGCTCCCGGGTGGTAAGGTGGGGGATCCCCAGCGAAGAGAGCCGCTCCGAAATGAGGCCCAGCTGGGTGGACTTCCCCGAGGCATCCGGCCCCTCAAGCACCACGAAAAGCGGTCCCATTCCCCCTCCAAAGGAGTCCCAGGGCCAAAAGCCCTGCCCCCACCACGATGGCAAGATCGGCCACGTTGAAGACCGGAAAGCCCGGGAGCTGGATGAAGTCGAGCACGTAGCCCCAGCTAAGCCGGTCGATGAGGTTCCCCCACGCCCCCGCCCCGAGCAGGGCACCGCCCAGCCGCAGCCAGCGCCCGGGGAGGAGGCCCAGTACCAGGAAGAGGGTCAGGCCCAGGGCTATCCCGCCGGACACCACCAGAAACACGGTGCGGTGTTGGGGGAGGAGGCCGAAGGCCCCCCCCAGGTTGTGCACCCTGGTCAACTTAAGCACCCCTCCCAGCAAGGGGAGGGACTCACCGGGGGCAAGGCCCCCAAAAACGAGGGCCTTCGCCAGTCGGTCCAGCCCCAATACACCCCCCCCGAGAACGATGTAAGGCCACGTTCGCATGCCGAGGCAAGTCTACCACAAGCTAGCCATCGGCATGGCCTTCTTGGGGCATCCTGAAGGCGGCCAAGGCTTCCCGTGCCCGGGCCAGGTCCTCTTCCGGGACCAGCACCTTGACCTCCGCCAGGCCGTCCACCGTCACCGGATAAACCGAAGGCGGTACTTGGGTCCTAAACCGGACCCTGATCCCCTCCCCCGCGAGGAAGCCCGCCAGTATACGGGCACGCGGCTCCCCGATCACCGTGGTCAGGACCACCCATTTACCCATCCTGCCTCCCGCAGATCCAGTTCGTTGTGCACCAGGGTAATGCACTGGTGGCCGTGCAGGGAAAGCGGCCCCACCGTCACTTTGGGTAGGGGGGCCAAAAGCTCTGCCTCCTCGGGGGTGAAGTCCTGGTGGTCCGAGAGCACGAACGCGGGCCGATCCGGGAGGGGCGAGGTACGGATGAAGGTCGCCCCCTCCTCAAGGAGCACCGGTCGGAATCCCTCTCCAACGAGCCGGCTCATAAGGGAGGCAAGGCCCTCCCACCGTACCGAGATCCCGGGGGTGGACTCCACCTCCTCCCCCGGGGTGATCCCTTGGGCCCGGTTGATGGCCCGCCGCAAAAGGGCCGCTGTGGACCGCTCATCCGGGTTCAGGTGCCGCAGGCGCTCTCCCATCAGGGTGATGAGCAGGCGGTTCCGGATCACCAGGTACAGCCGGACGTCCTTGCGGATGCCATGGGAAAGGAGGAATGCCTCGGTGGCACACCGGCACAAGATGTCCAGCCTCCCCGCCCCTCCAGGGAGGTCCGAGAGCGAAAAATCCCCGGACAAAGGTCCTGTGTGGCTCACCACCACAAACGCCCGCATGGCCCCATGATAGCCTGTCCGGCCTTCCCAGGACAGAGGACATCCCCCACCGGGCCAGAGGCGGCCCGGGGAGGCCACCAGCTTCCCAGTCCGGCCTGCTCGCCCTCCCTGAAGGGGCCGGCCCCTAAACCTACGATAGGAGGGGATGAGAGCTTGGGAGGTCTGGCTTTTGACTGTCCTGGCCTGCGGCCCGGCCCTGGCCGGGGGGGTGAGCCTGGAGCTTGAAGGCAGCCTTTCCCCCCCTTCCGGTGATACCTGGCTTTCCGGGGAGGTGGCTTGGGATCTTGGGGGAGCCGGCATTGCCTGGGAGGGGCTTACGGCCCGCTCCCTCCTTTACAGCAAGACCGACGGGTGGGCGTTCTACGGTGGGGCCCGCTACTCCCTGGTCCACGTGGCGGCGGACCCGGACCTGGACGGGGTGCTGGACCAAGGCCTCCTTTTCAAGATCACGGGCTTCCCCTCCCCTACGGCCAGGTTCGAGTCCCTGACCATGTTCGGGGTGGATGACGAGACGATCTCATTTTCCCAGCACGGGGTCCAGCTGGAGTTCGACCTGCGGCCACGGCCCGGCCTCCCCTACTTCCCCTACTTCACGGCCCAGAAGTTCCTCTTGAACTGGGCGCTGCCAGGGGGGGTGAGGCTGGAATCGGAGACGTTGCTTGCGCGCACAGGCTTTTCCCACCAGCGTTTCTCCCTCACCTTCAGCCTGGGCTTCGTCTCCTTTGAGCTCTGTTCCACCTTCCAGGTCGAGGCTCACAGCGTGACCCTCACCCCCTCCCTGAACCTGGATTGTGGCTGGCTCCGCATCTTCGCCCAGGTAACCGGCCAGCCCCCTGGCTTCATCGGGGGCCTGGTGGTCTACGGGGTGCGGGTGCGGGCCAGGATGGGCGATCTGTCCCTGGAGGCGATCTACTCCCTGGACGAGCAGGAGCACGATCTCGTCCTGGACCCTTACGTCGCCCGGGTCAGCCTGGAGGGCTGCCGGCCGGGAGAGGGGGGGCGGGCCCTTTTCCGCGCGGACACCTACTTCCACGAGGGGCCCGAATGGGGGCGGCTTGACCTTTGCCTGCAGGGGCCTGTGACAAGCGGGCTTGAGGTCTGGACGAAAACGGGGATCGACCCCGGCGGGGTGTGCAGCTGGGGGCTGGGGGCCCGGTGGCGCTGGTGAACTAGCCCCCGCCCTCCGGGTAAAGGCCGGCCAGCCCCGAGGGCTCGGGCCTCCTCAGGAGCCGCACCCCGGGAAGCTCGTGCAGGATAAGCTCCACGGTGTTGTGCACCGTGGCAGAGAGGAGGTGCCCCCCCACGACCGCACCCCCTCGTTTTGCGGCCGCCACATGGGCATGCACCACCGTCTCGCCTTCCTTTTCCCCCAGGTTCCCAAGAAGGGAGAGGAGCTCCACCGGCTCGGCCACGGGCTCTTCCAGGTACCTTTCCCCATCCCAATAGGCGAGGACGAGGTCCCGGAGCATCCCCACCGCCCCCAGGATGGCTGCGGACCTGATGCCCAGGTCCACAAGGCCCTGGGGCAGTTTCTCCCCGTCCTGAAACCGGATCACCCAAAGATCGCCGCTCTTTGCCTTGATCATCCTCCCTCCTTTACCCCTAAGAGCACGAGGTCCGCCACGTTAGTCCCGGTGGGGCCGGTTATCAAGAGGTCCCCGGCCGCCCTCAGGGCGTGGTAGGAGTCGTTTTCCGCCAGGGCCGCCTCTGGTTCCACCCCGGCCGCGCGCATCCGGGCCACCGTCCCCCCGTCCACCAGCCCCCCGGCGGCGTCGGTGGGGCCATCCCGGCCGTCGGTCCCCAAAGAGAGGAGCGCCACCCCGGGAAGGCCCTCGATGCCCAGGGCGGCAGAAAGCACAAGCTCCTGGTTTCGGCCTCCCTTCCCCTTCCCCCGCACCGTCACCGTGGTCTCCCCGGCGGCTACGAGGAGGGCGGGGGGCGCGACCGGCCGGCCGAACCGCACGAGCTCCCTAGCGAGGGCCGAGAAGAACTTGCCCACCTCGCGGGCTTCCCCTTCGAGCGTTGTGGTGAGGATGAGGCCGCGGAAGCCAAGGCGCGTCCCGGCCTCCAGGGCGGCCTCGGTGGCCACCCTGCCCGAGCCCACGATCACGTTGTGACCGCGGGCAAACACGGGGTCATGGGGCTTTAAGGTCTCAGGGACCTCCCCGCGCAGGCCGGCCTCGATCCTCGCCCGCACCCCCTCCGGCACCTCTTCCCATATCCCGTAACGGCGGAGGACCCTGGCCGCGTCCCGGAAGGTGGTGGGGTCGGGGACGGTGGGGCCGGAGGCGATGCTGTCCAGCGGATCCCCGGGGACGTCGGAGAGGATGAGGGAGACGACCTGTGCCGGGTGGGCCAGGCGCAGAAGCCCTCCCCCTTTCAGGCAAGACAGGTGCTTGCGCACCGCGTTCATCTCCTGGATCTTGGCCCCGGACTCAAGGAGCAGCTTGTTTGTGTGCATGAGGTCTTGGAGGGACAGCCCCTCGGCGGGAAGGGTCAGCAGGGCCGAGCCACCGCCGGAGATGAGGACGACCACCAGGTCCCCTTCTTCGGCTTGGGACACTAGTTTTACGATCCTTTTGGCGGCGGCAAGGCCTCGGGAGTCGGGCACGGGATGGCCGGCCTCCACCACCTCCACCCTGTCGGTGGGCACCTTGTAACCTTCGGCGGTCACAACGAGCCCGCAGTCGACCCTTCCCCCCAGGATCCCCTCCAGGGCGGCCGCCATGCGGGCGGAGGCCTTGCCGAACCCCACCACAAGGAGCCTCCCCTTCCGGGGGAGCTGGAAGGCCGAGCCGTTTACCAGGAGCTTTTCCCCCTCCAAGCTTACGTGCCTTCTTATGCATTCATCGGGGGCCACCGCTGCCAGTGCCTGGCGGGCGATCCCCCAGAGCTCATCCCGCAGTCCCTTGTCCAAGCCCTATCCCTCCCCTATCCTTGTCCAGGTGGACAAGCGAAAGAAGCTGGCCGAGGTGGGCCTCCGTCTGGCCCGGGCCTTCGGCACCCCCCCGCGGAGGCCGGAAGGCGATCCCCTGGACCTGCTCATCGGGACGATTCTTTCCCAGAACACCTCGGATCTCAACCGGGACCGGGCCTACGCGGAGCTGCGGAAGCACTTCCCCCGCTGGGAGGACGTGCTGGCGGCCCCGGTGGAGGAGATAGCCCGGGCCATCAGGGGGGCGGGGCTGCACCGGCAGCGGGCAGCGCGGATAAAGGCCGTGCTGGAGAGGCTGGCCGAGGAGCGGGGGGAACTTTCCCTGGAGTTCCTCTCCCGGCTTCCCAAGGAGGAGGCGGAGCGCTGGCTTCTTTCCCTCCCCGGGGTGGGGAGGAAGACGGCCTACGTGGTGCTCCTTTTTGGGTTCGGCTGGCCCTTTTTCCCTGTGGATACGCACATCCTGCGGGTCAGCCGCCGGCTTGGCCTTTTGGAAGGAGGGGAGGAGCCCCACCGGGCGCTGGCCCCATTGGTTCCCCCGGGGCGGGAGGCGGAGCTCCACCTCAACCTGATCCGGCTTGGTCGGGAGGTCTGCCGGGCCCGCAGGCCCCGCTGCCAGGCCTGCCCTCTCCCGGACCTGTGCGGCTACGTACTCTCCAAGCTCGACCCCGCCCTGCGGGCTCGCCTTTCGGATGGGGGCTCCCAGGCGGTCCTGGTGCGATGCACGGACGGAAGGGTGGAGGCCGTCCAAGGGGACCGGGAAAAGCTTTTGGCCCTGACGGCGGACCCCGGGGTGCGCTATCTTGAGCCCTCGCGCAAACTTTCCCCAAAGGAGGCGAGATGACACGACAGGAGGCACTGGCCCTGGTGAAGGAGAAGGTCAAGACGAGGAACCTGGTGAAGCACATGCTGGCCGTGGAGGCGGCCATGCGGGCCCTGGCCCCTCGCTTTTCCGGGGACCCGGAGAGGTGGGCCCTGGCCGGGCTTTTGCACGACCTGGATTACGAGGAGACCAAGGACGCCCCAGACCGCCACGGGCACGTGACGGTGGAGCTCCTGCGGGCCCAGGGCTTCTCCGATGAGGAGATCCTGAACGCTATCCTGGCCCACGCCGGGCATAAGACGCCGGAAAGCCCTATGGAATGGGCCCTTTTCTCCGTGGACCCCTTGACCGGGCTCATCGTGGCCGCGGCCCTGGTGCACCCCCAGCGCATCTCCGGCCTCACCCCTCAGAACGTGCTCAACCGCTACAAGGAGAAGTCCTTTGCCCGGTCCGCCTCCCGGGAGAACATCGCCGCCTGCAGGAACCTGGGGCTTGAGCTCCCCGAGTTTGTGGGAGCGGTGCTCTCAGCCATGCAGGGGATCCGAGGGGACCTGGGCTTGTGAAAGGCCCTTCCCGCGGGACCAGATCATAGGTTGAAGGGCCTCAGGTGGTAGGGTGGATGCGCTGACCGATCCCTTGGTGTGGGTGGTGCTCCTCGCCGTGGGGGTGGGGGTATGGGGGCTTTGCAGGCGGGCCCGTGTCCTGGGCGCTTTCCTCATCCTGGGGGGGCTGCTCGTGGCCGGCTTGGGGAGTGGCCCGGGCGCCCGGGGGTTGCTTGGGCCGCTTGAGGGTCGCTACCCAGCCCTCCTCTCCCCGCCGGAGGAAGGGGTCGACTGGATAGCCGTTTTGACCGGGGGGGAGGGCTGGGCATCCGAACGCCCCATCACCAGCGACCTTGCCACCTCCACCGCCGAAAGGCTCCTGGAGGCGTTGCGGCTATGGCACATGTTGGGTGGGCGGCCCCGTATCCTGTTCGTGGGTGGGATAGGGAAGCCTGGGGGGAGGGCAGAGGCGCCGCTGGTGGCCCAGGCCGCCTTCGCCCTGGGGGTGCCAGGGGAGCTTGTGGAATGGGAGGCCGCCTCCCGCAACACCTACGAGAACGCCCTGGCCATCCGTGACCGCTTGGGCACAAGGCCTTTCTTCCTCGTCACCTCCGCCTTCCACATGCCCCGGGCCATGGCCGTGTGCAAGCGGCTTGGCCTTTCCCCCATCCCCGCCCCCTGTGGACACCGGGCCCCTCAAGGGCTCTCGCCCTACGAGCTCATCCCGGCAAGCGAGTACCTGTGGGATTCTGCCCTCGCCATCCGTGAATACCTGGCCCTGGTTTACTACCGGATCAGGGGCCGGATCTAGCGATTGTGGGGCGGGCTTGGGCCGGCTACAATCCCGGCGGTGCCTAGCCCATGTGTCTTGCCATACCAGCCAAGGTGATCTCGGTGGAGGGGAAGCTGGCCACGGTGGAGCTGGCCGGGACCAGGGCCCAGGCCCGATTGGATGCCCTGGGGGAGGAGGTCAGGGCAGGGGACTGGCTCCTCATCCACACCGGCTTTGCCATCCGACGCTTGGACCCCCAAGACGCCCAGGAGACGCTGAAGCTGTTCGACGAGCTCTTCTCCTCCTTGGAAAGGGAAGATGCCGGCTGATCCCTTCACCTTGCGCGATCGGACGCGGGCCGAGAGGTTCGCCCGCCTCTTCCGCAGGCTCGGCCCCGATCGCCCAGTGAAGATCGTGCACGTGTGCGGTACCCACGAGATCACCATCTCCCAACACGGACTGCGGAGCCTGCTCCCGGAGAACGTGGAGGTCCTGGAGGGGCCGGGGTGCCCGGTTTGCGTGACCTCCACCGCCGACCTTGATTGTGCTCTCAAGATCGTCGAGAAGGGCGCCATCCTGTGCAGCTTCGGGGACATGATGCGGGTCCCGGGAAGCGAGCTTTCACTCGCCGAGGCCAAGGCCCAGGGGGCGGACGTGCGCATGGTGCTCTCGGCAGCGGATGCGGTGGAAGTGGCCCGGAAAAACCCGACCCGAAAGGTGGTCTTCTTCGCCGTGGGGTTCGAGACCACCGCCCCGGGGACCGCGGCGGTGCTCCTTGACTCGCCCCCGCCGAACTTCTCGGTTCTGGTTTCCCATAAGCTGATCCCACCGGCGCTGGAGGCGCTGATGCGGCTCCCGGACGTGCGGATCGACGCGTTCCTCGCCCCGGGACACGTGTCCACCATCATCGGCAGCGACGCCTACCGTCCCATAGCGGAGCGGTACGGGGTCCCGGTGGTGGTAGGGGGGTTCGAACCGTTGGACGTCTTGTATGCCCTGGCGCTGATCCTGCGCCAGATCAGGGAAGGCCGGGGCGAGGTCGAGAACGCCTACCGGCGGGCGGTGCTCCCGCAGGGAAACGTGCGGGCAAGGGAGCTCATGAAGAAGGCGTTCCTCCCCTGTGACGCCCACTGGCGGGGGATCGGGACCATCCCAAGTTCAGGCCTGGCCCTGCGGCCTGAGCTTTCCCGCTACGACGCCCGGGAGAGGTTCGGGGTGGAGGGGAGGGGGGGCGAGGAGACGGCCCCGGGCTGCCTGTGCGCCGATGTGCTTGTGGCCAGGGCCGTCCCCTCAGACTGCCCCCTGTTCGGTAAGATCTGCACGCCCCTTTCGCCAGTTGGGCCGTGCATGGTGGGAAGCGAAGGGGCATGCAACGTGTGGTACCGGTACGGGGGGAGGTCGGGGCTGTGAGCCGCAGGCCCCTTTCCGATGAGGCGGTCACCGCCCTGCACGGGGCGGGGGGGGAGCTCATGGGACGCCTCCTTTCCGAGCACATCCTGCCACGATTTTCGCTGCGCAGCCTTGGCTCGATCGGGCTTGATGCCCTGGACGATGGGGCGACCTTGGAGCTTCCCCCGGGGGTGCCGGTGATCACCACCGATTCCCACGTGGTGAAGCCCATCTTTTTCCCCGGTGGGGACATCGGGAGGCTGGCCGCCTGCGGCACGGTCAACGACCTGGCGGTGATGGGGGCAAGGCCGCTTGCCATGACCTTAGGTCTCCTCATAGAGGAAGGGTTTCCTATTGCGGACCTGGAGAGGATCATCACCTCCGCCGCGGAGGTCCTTGAGGGGCTTGGGGTGGCCCTGGTGGCCGGGGACACCAAGGTGATGGGGAAAGGTGAGCTGGACGGGATCGCGATCAACACCACCGGGATCGGGGTGGCGGCCCGGCCCATCTCCGACGCGGGCCTGTCGCCGGGGGACGCGATCATCGTCACCGGGCCGGTGGGGGATCATGGGTTTGCCCTGCTTTCCGCCCGGGAGGACCTCCTGCTAGAAAGCCGGCTTTCAAGCGATGTGGCCTCGATCTGGCCGCTTGTGGCAAGGGCCCTTTCCGTGGGCGGGGTCAAGGCCATGAAGGACCCCACGCGCGGGGGGATCGCCGCCGCCCTGAACGAGCTTGCCAGGAAATCCCATGTGGGGATCGAGATAGAGGAGGAGAGGATCCCGGTGCGGGATGAGGTGCGCGGGCTTTCAGAGCTTTTGGGGATCAGCCCCTATGAGGTGGCCTGCGAGGGGAGGGCCCTGATCGGGGTGGCCCCGGACCGGGCAGAAGAACTCCTCCTGGCCCTGCGGGAACACCCCCTGGGCAGGGAGGCCGCCATCATCGGCCGCGCCATCGAAGGCTACCCGGGCAGGGTGATCCTGAACACCGCGGTGGGCGGCCGCCGGCTCCTGGAGATGCCCCTGGGGGACCCGGTCCCCAGGATCTGCTAACCCCACCATACGAAGGGAAGTAATTCGAATGTTTTTTTTTTTTTTTTTTTTTTTG
>LGFI01000006.1 GCA_001508155.1 Acetothermia bacterium 64_32
TGTATTACATAAAGCACCTTTCCAAGGGAACTTTGCCGCTAGGCAGGAAAACTTCAGCCCCGAGGGCTACTCACGCTAAACAAGTACTTGCCAGCTTAAGGCCGGTGGCGAACGGGATGGCCCGGCCGTGGGTGGTGTGATAGGAGTCCAGGCGCACGTAGCCCGCCACCCGGCCGGCACAGCCGATCCCGGACACCACCGCCACGGAGTCCGGGTCCCAGGAAAGCTCCTCCAGGGCATAAAGGAAACAGGAAAGCGCGGTCCCAAGGCCGCAGCCGGCGCACCAGATATGAGGGAGGCGGTCTGTCCTGAGGAATTTCTCCATGGGGTGCCGGGCGGCAACCTGCTCTGGAGCCGGCTTGGGTTTGGCCTTAACGGGCATCTTTGAGCACCTCCTCGATCCCGGAGAGGACCTCCTCCGGGGTATGGATACGGCCCCCGGCATGATACACCCCCACCACCGGGACGCGGCCCGAGGCAACCCGTTCAACCTCCCGGGCCATCTGCCCCAGGTTCAACTCCACCACCACCAGCCCCTTGACCCTTTCGGCCACCTTGCGCACCACCTCGTCCGGGAACGGCCAGCAGGTGACAAGGCGCAGCATCCCCACCTTGAGGCCCTTATTGCGGGCGAGCTCGATGGCCCCTTGGGCCACCCGGGCCGAGATCCCATAGGAGACGACGGCCACCTCGGCGTCCGAAAGGTTCACCTCCTCCCAGAAGGTGTACTCCTCGGGATACCGCCGGATCTTTTCTACCAGGCGCCGCACCAGCCTTTCGTGGGCCTCGGCGGACATGTCAGGATACCCTCGCTCATCATGGGTGAGCCCGGTGACGTGTACCCGATACCCCTCCCCGGCACAGGCCATGGGCGGGACCAGGTCCTCCTCGGGCTTGTAGGGGAGGAATTCCTCCGGGGGCACCTTCGGCCGGCGACGGGGGGCCTCCGGGACCTCCTCCGGGATCTCCACCCGCTCGTACATGTGCCCCACCACCTCGTCGGTCATGACCAGAACCGGCACCCGAAACCGCTCCGAAAGCGCGAACGCCCTTACCGTGAGGTCGAACGCCTCTTGGGGTGACGCCGGGGAAAGGGCGATGATCTCGTAGTGGCCGTGGGAGCCCCAACGGGCCTGCATCATATCGGCTTGCCCGACGGCGGTGGGAAGGCCGGTTGAGGGAGCCCCCCGCTGGACATTCACCAGAACGCACGGGGTCTCGGTCATGATGGCCAGACCCAGGTTCTCCAGCATCAGGGAAAACCCCGGGCCGGAGGTGGCTGTCATCGCCTTGGCCCCGCCCCAGGCCGCCCCCACCACCGCCGCCATGGCCGCAAGTTCATCCTCCATCTGGATGAACATCCCCCCGATCTGGGGGAGGCGCCTGGCCATCCTCTCGGCGATCTCCGATTGGGGGGTGATGGGGTAGGCGGCGAAGAACCGGCAGCCGGCGGCGATCGCCCCCTCGGCGATGGCCTCATCGCCGTTCATGAAGTGAACCCCAGAGAGCGTGACGGCTCTAGCCGGCATCTTTGGCCTCCTTCTCCGTCCAGATGGCGAAGTCCGGGCACACGAGCTCGCAGAAGCCACACAGGACACAGGCCTCCGGGTCGGCCGCCTCCGGGGGATGATAGCCCTTGGCGTTGTAGTGCTCGGCCCGGGCGAGGACCTTGCGGGGGCAGAACTCGATGCAAAAGCCACAGCCCTTGCACACGTCCTCGAGGACGTAAATGTACCCTTTCGGCACCCGCCAGCGCTTGGCCGGCTGTTCGGCCGTGATCCGTGACCCGTGATCCGTAACGCCCACCTGTTTCTCGGTCATAGGAGGTCGATGGTCCTGGCCAGGACGCGCTTCCCCCGGTAGTCCGGAAGGAGCATGGGGGAACGGCGTTCCCGGGGGATCCCGGCGTCCTGAAGCTCCTTTATGAACCCCTCCAGGTGGTCCAGGGTCACCTTTTCCGGGGGCTCGGCTTCCTTAACGTAATCGGCGGCGGCGAGCCCGGCCCGCCGGCCGAACACAAGACAATCCAAGGTGGAGTTCCCCATGAGCCTGTTTTTCCCGTGTACCCCCCCGGTCACCTCCCCGGCCACGAAAAGCCCTTCCACGTTCGTCCTCCCCCAGGGGTCGGTCTCCACCCCCCCGTTCTGGTAGTGCAGGGTGGGGAAGACGAGGATGGGATCGCGGGACATGTCTATCCCGAACCTCTGGTACATCCGGTACATGGCCGGAAGCCTTTTCTCGATGGTCCCTTTCCCGTGGATCTCCTCGATCATGGGGGAATCGAGCCATACCCCTCTTAAACCTGTGGGGGTGACGAGGCACCTTTCCCGGTCGTAGCACTCCCGGATGATGGCCGCCGCCTCCACATCCCGGGGCTCCAGGGGGAAGACAAATGCCTCCCCTTGGTCGTTCACCACCTGGGCCCCCAGGCCCCGCACCTTCTCGGTGATGAGGAGCCCCACGATCTGCTGGGGGTAGGCGGCGCCGGTGGGGTGGTACTGGACGGTGTCCAGGTCCCGCATGACCGCCCCGGCCCGGTAAGCGAGGACCAGGCCATCTGCCGTGGCCCCGTAGTGGTTGGTGGTGGGGAAGCCCCGGATGTGGAGCCGGCCGAAGCCGCCGGTGGCGAGGATCACCGCTTTCGCCCGCACCACCTTGTACTCGTCGGTCTCCATGTTCCAAAGAACCGCCCCGGCCACCCGCCCTTTGGGGTCGGTGAGGAGCTCCACCGCCGGGTAGAACTCCAAAAGCCCAAAGCCGCGGCTCCTGAACTCGTCCCGGATGACCCGCAGCTCCTCCATCCCGGTGTAGTCCCTTGCGGCGTGCATCCTGGGGCGGGAGGTGCCGCCTCCCCAGTCCTCGATGAACTCCCCGTTTTCGTCCCGGTCAAAGAGGCACCCGAGCTCCGTAAGCCACTTCATGATAAACGGGGCGTCCTCCACCAATGCCCGGAGCACGTCGGGCTTGTTGGTGAAATGACCTCCGCCGTAGGCGTCCAGGAAGTGGATGGCCGGGGAGTCGTAGGGCTTGTCGGCCGCCTGGGTTCCCCCTTGGGCCATGATGGAGTTGGAGTCCCCGTGGCGGAGCTTGGTGGCAAGGAGTATCCGGTCCGGGGGGATGCCCCGCTCGCTCGCCCAGATGGCGGCCATGGTGCCGGCCAGGCCCCCGCCTAGGATCAGGATGTCCACATCGATGTCCACGTGGAGGGCAACCTCCCCCGGCTCCACCAGGGGATAGGCCTCAAGGAGGTCCGCCACCTCGTTGGGGGCGACATCACCCTTGTTGGGGCCTACCTTGAGGGCACGTTTCCCACCAGGTGCATAGTCCGGGTGATATCTCTCAAGGAGCCTTTTTCGCTCCTCGAGGGTCATGGAGGGGGGAGGCCCCTCCTCAAGGCGTCGGGGGCGGCTTTCCTCTACCCGCTCTATCGACTCCAACATGTACTCCGGATAACCACGAATCAGCTTCAGTTCCTCCGGCATTTCCTATCCCTCCCCCTGCCCGTTACGCGTTACGCGTGACGCGTCACGGGATTTAAGGCCGCCCTTCTCCCGCTGCTCGGTGCGGTAAAGCTCCTCCAATTCCTCCCGGGACATGCTCATAAGCCTTTGGAACTCGTCCTCGTACTTTCCGGCCTCGATCTCGGCCACCCTGTCCAGCACGTGCTGCGGAACCGAAAGGGTCCGGCCGTAAAGTCGCCGGGCGAGCTGGGTCACGTGATAATGGGTGATCTCCGCCGGGCAGCGCATGGCACAAAGTCCACACTGGATGCAGTCGAAGGAGAGCTCGGTGACCTCTTCCAGGTCCCCCCTCAAGGCGGCCTGGATCGCGTCCATCATCTCCAGGTCCTGGGGGCAGGCCTTGGTGCAGGTGTTACAGGCCACGCAGCGGGCGACCTCCGGGAAGTACTTGAGGAGGGTCGTCCCGTCCGGGGGCTCCTTTTCAAGATCATAGGTGGGCTTCTCCGCCGGGGTGAACGGGATCTGCACAAGGTACATCCCGTCCTCCACCCGGGTCTGGCAGGCCAGGGCGGTCTTAAGGCGCCAGTCACCGGCGGTGCGGTACACGGTGGCGCACGCCCCACAGAAGCCGGCGCGGCAGCCGGCACCCCGGACGAAGCGGTACCCGGCGTACTCCATGGCCTGCATGATGGTGATGTCGGCCGGGACCCGATAGCCCTTCCCCATGATGTAGACGGTTACCCAATGCTTGATCGTCGAATCGTCAAGCCCGGTGGTGACCGCCTGATTCGCCTCCTTGATCCTGTCCATGATCTCCGGCATCTCCCCCTCCTAGACGAGCTCCTTCTTGGAAAGAACGGGCCGTGGATCCAACCTCAAAAGCTCAAAGCCCAGTTGATCCCCCGGGACACCCAGGGCCAGGGCGAGAAGCTGCGTGAAATACACCACGGCGATGGGTGATGAGTGATGGGTGACATTTTGATGCGTCTCCAGGTTGAACTGGCACAGGGGGCAGCTGGTGGCGATGAGCTCCGCCCCAGCCCGGCGGGCGGAGGAGACGATCTCCTGCACCCTGCCCCGGGCGATCTCGGGCCGGGAGACGGCCTGATAAGCCCCGCAGCACTCGGCCCGCTGGGGGAACTCCACCGGCTCGGCACCCAAAGAGGAAAGCAGCTCCTCCATCACCTCCGGGGAGTCGGGGTCATCGATCCCCACCTCCCGGGGCCGAAGCAGCATGCACCCGTAATACGGCGCCACCCGCACCCCCTCCAGCGATCGCGCTACCTTGGCCTCAATCTCCCCGTAGCCCACCTCGTCCCGCAAAAGCTGCAATAGGTGTACCACCTCCACCCCGCCCCGGTAGTCGGGCTCCTCGTCCATGAACGCGTTTATCCGCCGGAGCCTTTCGGGGTCGGCCTCCACGAACCGGGAGGAGCGGGCCAGGGTGTTGTAGCACATGGCGCACAGGGCGACGAGCCTCCCCTCCCCCAGCTCCTGGGCCCGCACCAGGTTCCGCACCGGCCCGAGGTGCCGCATGAGGTCATCGCTCGCCAGGGAATACACCGTGCCACAGCAGTTCCAGCGGGGGAGCTCGAAAAGCTCCCAGCCCAGGGCCTGCATGGCAAGCTGGGCGGAACGCTCGAATGCCCTCGCCTGGTCCTTTAGCGCACAACCGGGGAAGTACGGGATCCGTGATGAGTGATGGGTGATGGGTGACAAAGTATCGTGACGCGTGACGCGTGACGCGTGACGGGTATCATCCGGCATTGGGCCCACCTCCCTCGGGCTTTCTTTGCAGGCTCCTGATCAAACCGATTAGCATCTTGCGGAGCCTGGCCAAACTGCTCTCCAATTCCTTTGTGTCACAGTTAAACAGTTCTTTGGCCAAGAGCGTTTGTGTTTCTAGCTCTGCCAGCGAGCCAAGAGCGATGTGCAGGAACTGCACGAATTCCCGTTTGGAATCACGGGCTGCCCCCTCCGCGATGTTACTGGGTACCGATACAGCTGCGCGCCTGAGCTGAGCGGTCAGCCCATATAGCTCGCTCTGAGGAAATGAGCTCGTCAGCTGATAGACCGTTTTCACAAGCTCCATCGCCTCTTTCCACACATCCAGATCCCTATGGCTCTTCACCCTTTCCATTTCTTCACTCGTCACCCGTTACGCGTCACCCGTCACGGGGTTAGTTTTCTCGCGGCGCCGACCAGGGCGATTTGGGGCACCCCGGCGGGGATCTCCTTCGCCCAAAGCGCCGTCTCCCCCCGGCGCAGGGAAAGGAGCCTGAGGGCTTCCATCACCCTGGCGATGTCCACCCCCTTGGGACAGCGGACCTGGCAGGCAAGGCATGAGGCGCACACCCAAGGGGCCTTGGATGAAAGCACCGACTCGTCCCCCAGCTGCACAAGCCTGAGCACCTGGTTGGGGAGGAGGTCCATGTGCTCGGCGAAAAGACACCCGGCGGCGCACTTCCCGCACTGGTAGCAAGCGTACAGGTTCTCCCCCGAAAGCTCCTCCACCCGCCGGATGAACCCCGGCTCCGCCGACGAAATCCGCAGCGCGTGACGGGTGACGCGTGACGGGTTTTCTAGCATCCGTTCAGCCATTCCGACACCTCCGCCAGGGCCCGGGGGAGCGCCCGCTCCACCTTTCGGGAAAGCCCCTCCCCAAACTGGGGATCCTCCGGGATCCCGATGGCCAGTACCTCCACCTCCGGGACCCGTTCCCCGGCCATGGCCAGCGCCTCCAGCGCCGCCCCCAGCCCCAGCCCGTGAAGGTAGCCGGCCCGGGCAGGGAGATCCTCCAGGGGGAACCTCTGCACCTCCCCTGGGGGGAGCCATGGGGCGGCATCCACGATGAGAACCCGCTCGTAATCGCAAATCGCCTCGGCAAGCCGAAATCCGTCGTGAATAACCTCCAGAAAGTCCGTGACGCGTGACGGGTGACGCGTGATGGGAGAACCAGTGACGGGTGACGCGTGACGGTTCACTCGGGAAAAGCATTTGGAGAACTCGTCACGCGTTACGCGTAACCCGTCACCGCCTCTGAGGGCGCGGAGGACGGCTGGCCCCACCCCGTCGTCGCCCCGGCAGGGGTTCCCCAGCCCCACCACCGCTGCCCTAGCGCAAGACACGCTTTTTGAGCTTCCCCTCGGCATCGTAGATCTCCACCACAAGCGGCGTCTCCCCCGGGAGGAAATGGGTGGCGCAGGCAAGACACGGGTCGTAGGCCCGGAACGCCATCTCCACCCGGTTGAGGAGCCGGTCATCCAGTTCTCCCTCCCGCACCACCCGGGCCGCCATCTGTTTCACAGACAGGGAAATCCCGGCGGCGTTGTGGGTGGTGGCAACGATCAGGTTCACCCGCACCACCAGGCCCTCGCTGTCGAGCCGGTAGTGATGGAACAGCGTCCCCCGGGCGGCCTCGATCACCCCGACCCCCTCCCCGGGCCGGGAAAGCTCCCCCCGCACCTCCGCCCCGGTGAGGGCATCCTCTTCCACGAGCTTCTGCGCGGCCTCGGCCGCCTGCACCATCTCGATGAGCCGCGCCCAGTGGTAGGCGAAGGTGGCATGCACCGGCCGCTCCTCGAAGTGGTCGAGGAACCGCTCCAGCTCCTCCTGAGCAAGGGGTGTGGCCATCCGCTCGGCAACGTTGATCCGGGCCAGGGGGCCCACCCGGTAGATCCCCGAATCCGGCCCGGCAGAAAACCCCTTCCAGCCGACTTCCTTAAGATAAGGGAACTTTACGTAGGTCCAGGGCTCGGCGTGCTCCTCGATCAAGGAGAGGCCCTCGCGGGCGTCCCCGCAGAAGAGCTCCTCCCCGGTCGCCGACACCACCCGGAGCCTCCCGTCGTAGAAGTTGGGGGCGCCGCCTTCGTCCACCAGGCCCATGTAGTGGGTGGGAAGGGAGCAGTCCTCGGAAAGGAGCAGGGACTGGATCCCGGGGTCGGGGAGGACCTGTTCGTGGAAGAAGGCCACCATCTTCTCGGCAAGCTTCACCATGTCCTGGACGTAGCCCCGGATCTCATCCCGGCCCTCCTCGGAGAGGGGCCTTGCCACCCCGCCGGGAAGGGCGAACACCGGGTGGATGGCCTTCCCCCCGATCAGGTCCAGGATCTTCTGGGCCCGGGCCCGTACCCTGACCACTTCCCTGCCCAGCTCGGGATGGGCCTCGAGCACCCCCAGGACGTTGCGCTTCCCCTTCGGGACATCCTCCGGAAGAAGCAGATCCGGCCCCCCTAGGAAAACCAGGTGCAAAAGGTGGTCGGAGAATATGTAGACGTTGTAAAAGAGCTCCCGCTGCAGGCGGGCCGGCTGGGGGACCTCCGCCCGGTAGCAATCGTCCAAGCACTTGGCCGAGGCAAGATGATGGGCCTCCGGGCACACCCCGCAGATCCGCTCGGTGATCTGGGGCATCTCCTCACCCCGCCTGCCCCGGCAGAACCGCTCGAACCCCCGCAGCTCCGGCACCTCCAGCACCGCGTCCTTGAGGGCCCCTTCCTCGTCGAGGAAGAGCAGGATCCTCCCGTGCCCCTCAAGGCGCGTGATGGGGTCGATCGTGATCCTCTTCATCCCTCCCCCTCCTTGGCACAGGGCATATCGGGGACGCCGTACTTGTAAAGGGTGCCGATGGGGTCCACCAGTTGATCCAAGATCTCGTTTTCGCTTGGGATTGCGGCCTCCCCCTCCTCCCCGGCCCGCACGAGGGAAGCCAAGGCGGAGACCATGGAAAGGCCCATGTCGCCCGCCTTGGGGGTGGGGCCAAGGCAGCCAGTACAGGGCATCCCGGCGCTGGGACAGGCGGCGCTGCAGCCGCCCCTCGTCACAGGGCCCAGACAGATGATCCCCTGATCGAGGAGACATGCCTCCGGGTCCGGCACTATTTCATGGGGGCGCACGATCTTTTTGAGCACCCTCTCCTCCCGGGTGCGGGGGCACTCCTCACACAGCGCCTTCACCTTGGCAAACACGTGTCCCGGAGGGGGCATCTCCCCGGAGAGGAAGGCCGAGAAGAACTCGCCGATCAGCCCGGCGGGCGGGGGACAGCCGGGCACGGTGTAGTCCACCGGCACCGCCTGGGCCAGGGGAAGCGCCTTGGGCAGGAGCTCCGGCGGGGCGTCCTCCTGGGGCGCCCCGGGGGGCGGCCCCGGCCGCCAGCCGTCCCCAAACGCCGCCTTCAAGAGCTCCTCCCTTCCATAGAGGTTCGCCAGGGACGGGATCCCTCCAAGGTGGGCACAGGCCCCGTAGGCCACGATGAGTTTCGATTTCTCCCGCAAGAGCCTGACCATTTCCAGGTTCTCCTGGGTGCGGATGGCCCCGTTTATCAGGGCGGCGTCGATGTACCCCTTGGGCATGGCCTCAAGATCCGCCTTCTTGGAATCGGCCAACGCAGGCCAGAAGGCGATCTCCACCTGGGAGAGCACCTCCACGATCGCCTCCCCCACCTCCAGGAAGGAGACATCACATCCCCCACAGCTCCCGGTCCAGTAAACGGCAATTTTAGGACGTGATCCGTGATGGGTAATGGGTGATGGGTTTGAAGAGCTCACGCTTCTGCGCGTTTTCTTTTCACTCATCACCCATCACCCTTCACTCATCACCTTCATCGGGCCGAGGGCCCGCAATTCCTCGACGAAGTCGGCCACAACCTGGGCGAACCTCTTCCCCTCGGTGGCGGAAACCCACTCCAGCCTCACCCTCTCCGGGGCTATCCCGAGCTCCGGCAGGATCTTCTTGAGGAGGTAAACCCTCCGGCGGGCCTTGTAGTTCCCCGAAACGTAGTGGCAGTCCCCGGGGTGGCAGCCGCCGATGAGCACCCCGTCCGCCCCCTTTTGGAGGGCGTCCACCACCCAGGAGGGCTCCACCCGGCCCGAGCAGGGGACGCGGATCGGCACCACGTTGGGCGGGTACTGGAGGCGGCTTGTGCCGGCCAGGTCCGCCCCGGCGTAGGCACACCAGCGGCACAGGAAGGCCACCACCTTCGGCTCGAAGTCAGCCACCTGCCACCTCCTCCAGGACCGCCTGCACCATCGCCTCCACCTGCTCGTCCGCCAAGTTCCTGAGGGACATGGCCCCCGAGGGGCAGGCAGCTACGCAAGTGCCACAGCCCTCACACAGCACCTCGTTCACCTCGGCCACCTCCTCTACGGTGATGGCGGAATACGGGCACTGGGGGGCACAGACCCCGCAGCCCGAGCACAGCTCCTCGTCGACTTGCGCCACCTCGGGGGAGTGGACGATGGCCGGGGAGGAGAGCAGCGCCACCGCCTTGGCCGCGGCGCCCGAGGCCTGGGCCACCGCCTCCGGGATGTCCTTGGGCCCTTGAGCCGCCCCGGCGATGAACACCCCCCCAGTCAGGGTTTCAAGCGGCCTCAGTTTGGGATGTGCCTCCTTCAGAAAACCATGCTCATCAAGGCACGAGGTGTGGAGCACCTGGGCCAGGGTCCGCACCCCGGGGGAGGGGACGATCGCCTGGGCCAGCACCACCAGGTCCGCCGCTATCTCCACCCGCTTTCCGGTGAGGGTGTCCACCCCCCACACCATCACCTTGTCCCCCTCCCGGAAAACCTTGGCCACCTTGCCCCGCAGGTACAGAACCCTCTCCTCCTCCATGGCCCGGGCTACGAACTCCTCGTAATCCTTCCCCCCCGCCCGGATGTCGATGTAGAAGACATAAGCTTTTCCATCCGGCACAAGATGGCGATAAAGCAGGGCGTGCTTTGCCGTGTACATGCAGCAGATCTTGGAGCAGTAGGGCTTGTGGAGCTCGGGATCCCGGGAGCCGGAGCATTGGATGAAAACCACTTCTTTGGGGACCTTCCCGTCGGAGGGGCGGCGCACCTCCCCTCCGGTGGGCCCGGAGGCCGAGAGCAGCCGCTCGAAGGTGAGGGAGTCGATCACGTCCGGGACCCTGCCGGCCCCGTACTCGGCCATGTTCTCCACCGGGTAAAGCTCGTAGCCGGTGGCCAGGATGATCGCCCCCACGTCCTCCTCGATGATCTCCTCCTGCATGTCGTAGTCGATGGCCCCCACCTCACATACGCGGGCACACTCGCTACAGCGCAAAGGCTCAAGGCCTAAACAAGCCTCCTCGTCCAGAGTATAGGAGGAGGGGACCGCCTGGGGGAAGGGGATGTAGATGGCTGCCCGTTGGGACAAGCCCCGGTCGAACTCGTTGGGAACCCTCACCGGACAGACCTTCTCGCACTCGCCACACAGGTTGCATTTATCGGGGTCGACGTAGGTTGGCTTTTTGCGGATGCGCACGTGGTAGTTGCCGACAAACCCGGAAACCTCCTCCACCTCGGAATAGGTGAGGAGGCGGATCCGCTCGTGGCGGGCGACCTCCACCATCTTGGGGGTGAGGATGCACTGGGAGCAGTCCAGGGTGGGGAAGGTCTCGGAGAGCTGGGCCATGTGCCCCCCGATGGTGGGGGACCTCTCCACCAAAAGCACCTCGTAGCCGGCCTCGGCCACGTCCAGGGCGGCCTGGATCCCGGCGATCCCACCCCCGATCACCAGACACTTTTCCGCGTGGCCCACCCTGACCGGCTCAAGAGGATGGTTCCCCTTTACCTTCTCCACCACCGCTCGGGCGATCCGGATCGCCTTGGCCGTGGTCTCAGGGGAGCGGGGGTGGACCCAGGAGCAGTGCTCCCTGACGTTGGCTATCTCCACCAGGAAGGGATTAAGGCCGGCTTCCTCGGCGGCGGTGCGGAAGGTGGCCTCGTGCATGGATGGGGAACAGGCGGCCACCACCACCCCGGTGAGCCGGTGCTCCTTGATCGCCCTTTTGACGAGCTCCTGCCCCGGGTCGGAGCACATGTACTCGTAATGGGTGGAGTAGACCACCCCGGGGTAGCGGGAGAGCTCCTCGGCCACCCTTTCTACGTCCACCGTGCCGGCGATGTTGTGCCCGCAGTGGCAGACGAACACCCCGATCCTGGAACGGGTGATGGGTGATGGGTGATGGGTGATGCCTTCAGGATACATGGATGTTCTCCTCCACGTACTTGACACCGGCCTCGAACGCCTTCTTATTGAGGTCGCGGGTATGGGGGGGCACGGCCTCCAGGATGGCGGAAAGCATCCCCTCCTTGGAGATGGCAGGCCACAGGGCGGCCAGGGCCCCCAGCATCACCACGTTGGCCACGATCCTCCTCCCCAGCCCTTCGGCGATCCTGGTGGCCGGGACCTCCACCACCTTGACATCGTGCCTCTCCCCGTGCTCCACCAGATCCTGATCCAAAAGCAGAAGCCCTCCAGGCTTCACGGCGCTTCCGAACTTCTCGTAGGCCTCCTGGGACATGATCACCGCCACGTCTGGGGTTCCCACCCGGGGGTAGTCCACGGGCCGATCCCCCACCACCACCTCGGCCGAGCACGCCCCGCCCCGGGCCTCAGGGCCGTAGGACTGGATCAAGACGGCATGCTTTTTGTCATGTAGGACGGCGGCCCGGCCGGTGATCCTCCCGGCGGAGATGATCCCCTGCCCACCAAAGCCAGCAAACCGGATCTCCTGTCGCATGGAAACAGCCTCCAATGTAAAAGACACAAAAGACTACCATGAGGCGACTCCCCGCCATATGACGGCTGTCAGTTTATGGACTGATCCCGACTAGCACCGGGGCGGCGCCCGGGGGGATCACTTGCTATATGGTATCCGGCCTAGCCACCCTGAGGGCGAGCGTACCCACCCTAGGCTCTACTCACCACAAAGACGCGAAGCCTCGAAGGAACTCTTCGCGGCAAGAAAAACCACGGAGCACACGGAGGGCACAGAGAATTCATAACTTAACTACGAAGTCACTAAGATGCAAGAAAAAAGCTGAATTTAGAATTTGTTAATAGAAAAATCTCCATCGTGTCTTGGCGTCTTCGTGGTTAGTCAAACTCCAGCACCCCTGCAGGGGTGAAGCAGACCTCTTCCCCATCCCCTTTAGGAAAGAGGACCTCCACTCCAAACCCATGATACAAGGGCTGCGGAGGATCAAAGATAAGGGGGGAGGAACCTCCTTGCGTTCAGAAGCCCTCCCCCCAAGGCCCGGCGTGGGGTTCTAGCGCACAATGCGGAGGCCCCCTCCTTTGAGGATGCGCTCGGCCTCCTCTTTCGTGGCCCAGCAAAGGTCCCCGGGGTTGGTCTGGGCCAGGGCGGAGATCGCCACCCCCCAGTTCACCCCGGCCTCGGGGCCCTCGGTGAGCCAGCCATAGAGGAACCCCCCGGCGAAGGAGTCACCCGCCCCCACCCGGTCCACGATCTCGATCTCGAACTTGGGCCCCCGGTAGAGCTTTCCATCCGCATAGGCGATGGCGGTCCAGGTGTTCCGCCAAACGGAAGGCGTCTCCCGGATCGTTATGGCCACCGCTGAGAGCTTAAAGCGCTCGGCCAAAAGCTCGGCCACCCGCTCATAGGATTCCGCCTTGATCCCGAATACCCTTTCGGTGTCCTCCTCGGTGGTGATGAGGATATCGGCCTGCTCGGTGAGGGGTTCCATCACCTTGCGGGCCTCTTCTTGGGACCACAGGCGGGCCCGATAGTTGAGGTCGATCGACACGGTGAGCCCTGCCTCTTTAGCCACCTTAACAGCTTCCACTGTGGCCTCGGCCGCCGTAGAGGAAAGGGCTGGGGTAATCCCGGACGTATGAAAATGTCTGGCCTGGCTGAAGACGGCTTTCCAATCAACCTCCCCGGGCTTGATCCTGGCCATGGCTGAGTCCCGGCGGTCGTAGAGCACCGCGTTGGGCCTGGGCGAGGCGCCGAACTCCACAAAGTAGACCCCCACCCGGTCCTCATCGGTCCACACGATGTGGGAGGTATCGACGCCGTGCTCCCGAGCCTTGTTTGCGATCATCCGGCCCAAGGGGTTTTGGGTAAGCCGGGTCACGTAGGCCGTCTTGAGCCCCAGGCGCTGGGCGGCCACGGCCACGTTGAGCTCCGAGCCCCCTACGTTCACCTCAAGGAGCGTGGTCTGCTCCAGCCGCCTGAAATCAGGCGGCGAAAGCCGGATCATCGTCTCCCCAAAAGTCACCAGATCGTATCCCATCAATCCACCTCCTTACGGGCCTTCCGCACGGCGTCGAGCAGTCGCTTGGCGTTCTCGGTCAGCACTTCGTAGCGTCCTTCTGCCACGGCTTTTTTGTCCACAAGCCATCCACCGGCACACACCAGGGCCGCCCCAGCCTTGACGAACTCCCCGGCGTTGTCGGCAGTGATTCCACCCGTGGGGGCAAGCGGGATCTGGGGCAGAGGGCCTCGGATGGCCTTTATGTATGCAGGTCCCAGGACACTGGCCGGGAAGACTTTCACCATGTCCGCCCCGGCTTCCCAGGCAGTAAGGATCTCCGTAGGCGTCATCGCCCCCGGGATCACCGGCACCCCATAGCGATGGGCAACTTCTATCACGTCGAGCTCTACAGTGGGCGTTACCAGAAACTGCGCCCCAGCCAGGATCGCCTGCCTCGCGGTGGGGGCATCCAGCACTGTCCCCGCCCCCATGAGGACGTCGGGGAGCTCTCCCCGCGCTTCTTCGATGGCCCGCAGCGCCCCCGGCGTTGTCATCGTGATCTCAAGGCACGAAAGCCCTCCCTCCCGCAATGCCTCGGCGGTCCTCACGAGATCCGTTGAACTCTGCACCCGGATGATCCCCAGCGCCCCGAGGTCAACGAGCTCCTTCAGGATGTCCGTGTTGTGCATTTGTACCCCCTTCCAAAGAGAGAAGCATACCCCGTAGATTTGTTCTTTGTCAAATGTTTTTGCTTATGCCTAAGCCTCCCGGGTCGCCAAATACCCACCGTCCACGTAGATCACCTGGCCGGTGAGGTAGCGCGACGCGTCCGATGCGAGGAACACGGCGGTGCCGCCAAGATCCTCCGGAAGACCCTCCCTCCCGAGCGGCACCTGTCGCTTGAGCCTTGTCACCCAGTCCGGATCGGAAAACAGCCTCTGCGTCATCTTGGTGCGGAAGTATCCGGGGGCGATGGCGTTCACCCGCACCCCATGAGGGCCCCATTCCGCCGCCAACACCCGAGTAAGCCCCACCACCCCGGTCTTGGACGCGGCATACGGGGCCAGGGTGGGAATCCCCACCGCCGAGAGGAGGGAGGCGATGTTGATGATGCTCCCCCGTCCCTGGTGGACCATCACCTCTCCCGCGGTCTGGGAGACGAAGAACGTCCCTTTGAGGTTGACCCCCAAGATCCAGTCCCACTCATCCTCAGTGACCTCCAGGGAGGGGATGCGCTTGTTCACGCCGGCGGCGTTCACCAGGACATCCAATCGCGCTTGCCAACCGGCTGCCTCCTCTACCATTCGGCGGGCATCCTGCGGCACCGAGACGTCGCCCGTCACCACTAGGGCCCGGCGTCCTTTGGCCTCGATCTCCTCTGCTACTGCCTCAAGCTCTCCCAGTGTGCGACTGGCCACCACCACATCCGCCCCGGCCTCGGCGAGGGCCAGAGCGATCCCCCGACCCAAACCTCTGCCGCCGCCGGTGACCAGGGCCACCTTCCCCTCTAGCGAAAAATCGTCGCTCATCTACACACTCCTCCTACCCCTCTACTTATTGCTGTAATCGTTGCCGCTAGAGCAAGCCATTCTGAGGCGGTAACCTATCTACGGTTACAGTTGGCACTGGATTACAACCTTTATGGCTCCCCCTGCCCTAGTTCTTGCCACCTCGAATGCCTTGTGTATATCTTTCAACGGGAATGTATGTGTTATAAGTAGAGAGAAATCAATTGGATTTGCTTTGACCAAATTTATAACTTGAGCAACAGATCGTTCCCCCTCAGCTTTTGAGCCGCACATAGAAATGTTCCATTGAACGACCTTATTCACGTTTACCTGGGACGGTTGCTCGTATATCCCTACAAGCCCGATTCTCCCGTTCTTTTTACAACACTCAACAGCATCTTCCACTGCCTTTGTAGAACCTGAGCACTCAAGCACAGCATCAGCTCCCACGCCATCAGTAAGCTCAAGAACCCGTTCAACAACGTTTTCTGCTCGTACATTTAATAGAACATCAGCCCCAAGCTTTTTACCAAGGCTTAGACGTTCATCTCGCGTACCTGTCAATATAATTCTTCCAGCTCCAAGCCGCCTTAGCAAAGCGACAGCAGTTAGACCAATCGGTCCAGGGCCGAAGACCGCCCAAGTTTCCCCCGCATTGACACCACCTGCCCTTCTGATCCCATACAAAGCGGTTGCAGCTGTAGTTAATAAAGTGGCCTCTTCATAACTCATGTTTTCGGGAATTTTATATACAGAGCTAATATGGTTACACGCATACTCAGCATACCCTCCATTCACTGTAAATCCATAGTGCCGATGCCCTTTTCTGTTATCCCCGTAGTTTAGACACGTTGTATAGTACCCATCCCTGCAGTTGTCACATACGCCACAGCCCTTATGCGGTTCAACCACTACCCTGTCACCGATCATAAACTCGTCCACCTGCTCCCCCACTGCCACTATCTCCCCAGCATATTCATGCCCAAATATAAATTGCCCATACGGCGGCTGGTTTGGCCAGCCATGGGCCAGGATTTTAGGATCTGTACCGCATATCGCACATGCTTCCACCCGAATGAGTACCTCATCAGGGCCCGGTCTTGGAACCGGGTAGTCGTCAACAAGCCGGAGATCTTCTGGACCATACAGAACTGCGGCTCGCATTGTGTCAGGAACTTTCATTCTGCATCACCCACCTTAATGATGACCTTCATCGCCCTTTCCCGATCAGAGGCGGCTGCAAAGGCTTGCTCCCATTCTTCAAAGCGGAACTGGTGCGTGACTAACTCTTGAACCAACTCGGGATGCTCCCCTATGAACTGCAGCGCAAACTCAAAATGCCCTGTCCCGCCTACACTCCCAACCACCGCACCTGCCTTAAGCGTGAGGAGTCGAGGGCTTATCTCAACGCTCGGTACGAACCCGATGCTCACAACGTAGCCAAGAGGACGTAACAGTTCCAAAGCTTGGCGGAAAGCAGTGGGAGCCCCAGAGGTCTCCAAGATTAGGTCGTAATGAGTACGAGAATAGAGGGATTGATAATTATTGTTTCCGATGGATTTATATTTCGCAAGGTCGCATGTGAGTTCCTCTGCACCGAGAGAGATCGCTTTATCGATACGCGAGGTAAGAATATCAAACAATTCAACGTGCTTAAACCCATACACATAACGCAACATCAGCAAAGATCCGAGCCCGATGGGGCCCCCTCCCAACACAAGCACTCTGCCGTTTTTTAAGGAAGGACTTATCTCTACAACTCTATGTATAGCATGGGCCGAAACTGCAAGGGGCTCCGTTAGTGCAAGGAGGCGTACATCCGAAGGAGGCACGGTTTTGTAAAGGTACTTCATATCCTGAATAAAGAACTCTCGCAAAGCGCCAGGAACCGTGATACCAAATTTTTCGATATTAACGCAAAGGTTTTTATCTTTCTCGCAAAGGGCACATTGCCCACAATACATAGAGCAGTCTCCGGTCACTATGTCACCAGGCTCAAACTCCGAGACTTTTTCCCCTACCGCCTCTACAACACCTACCCATTCATGGCCAGGACAAACGGGGTAAACATGCGGTCCTGCATAGGTTCCCCTGTACAAAGCAATGTCGGAGCCGCAGAGGCTCACGAAAAGCGTTTTCACAAGAACTTCAGTTCCTACAGGATCCCTGACTTCCTCTGTATGCAGTGTACCTCGGCTGTCCCCGAAAATTGATAAGACCCTAGCCTTTCTCATGATACCCCCACCCTCTAAGGCAACCCAGTAATAGCATATACAGACTTCCAGCCGGGTTCTTCTGGCCACTTCAGATATTGCTCCATCTCTTCTTTGCTCCGGAGGGTGATCTCATCTACCGGAGGAAGTTCACCGGGTGGGAAAGCCTCAAGGATTTCCTCAATAACTAGCGTAAGGTAACGGAGGATAGCCACAACTGCACGCTTGGCTTTTTCTGGCGAGGCCTTGGACGGTTTTCCCACAACTCCATGTGGACTTCCTATAAGCTCTATCGCCATATGTCCCTCCCCCTCAGACCACCGGTGAGGACGCCGGCAGGAATCCACAGAAGTATCAAAGTGACCACTGGGTAGAAAGTGCTTTCCTTCCTCGTCCACAACGTGTGTCATGTCAATCATTCCCTCGGGGAATAAAAGCAAGCCTAGAGACGTTTCGTGCTCACCAGCGTGAATAAAATCGGTCTCCCAACCCGTCTTCTCGCAGGGGGTGAAGAACTCCCGCACCGCTCGGTGCCAGTCCATCACTCGGTAGATTCCCGGGAGCTGATAGCGGTAAAGGAACTCATGCAAGGCCGATTCCAAGACCCAGAGGTGCCCGTGGTTGTTGATGATGATCTGTTTTCTGAACCCATCGTTCCAGAGGCCGAGCATTACGTGGATTAGGGTCTCGCGGGTTACCGTCTCGGGCATGATCACGTTTCCGGGCATCCCTATGTGGTGGTAAGGGTGAGAGCCGTAGTTTATGGGCCAGGCAAGGTTTACAGGATACCCCCTTTTTTCGGTATAGCGGCGAACAGCCTCGATGATTTGGGTTACCTGAAGCGTATCGTGGCCAGAACAAGAATGGTCTCCATGCCGTTCAGTGCATCCCACGGGGATAAGGACGATATCGTTTTTCTTACGATTCTCTATTAGTTTACGCCGCGGGGTGGTTTGGATGTAAGTTCCAGGCTTCCCAAGTTCCGGTGGTGAAGGGACGCCGTACTCAGAAAGGATTCTCTCGATTTCATCTATTGGGGCATCCCAGATTTCCTTCTTCAGACGCCCTACCCTGCTAGCTTCAAAGACAATACCTGGGTATTCAGTAGTTATCCACTGCATGTTTCACACCTCCCTGTTATAACCTTTGCAACTCCCGAGCGGATGATCTCGATGATCTCCTCGGGAGACACCTCCCCCTTGGCGAACTCGGCCACCTTACGCCCATGCTCCAGGATGGTGAACCGGTCCGCCACCGAGTACACGTGGTAGATGTTGTGGGTGATAAAGATGATGGACAGCCCCCGTTCTTTTGCCTCCAGCACGAAATCAAGAACCTTTTGGGACTCCTTTATGGAAAGCGCTGCAGTGGGCTCGTCCAGAATGAGAAGCTTGGCTCCGAAATGCATCGCTCGGCCAATGGCCACGGATTGCCTCTCGCCCCCGGAGAGTATTGCCACCGGCTCATCCGGGGACCTAACCTTAACCCCGATCTCCCGCAGGGCCCCTGCCGCTATCTCGTCCATCTTCCGGTGCTCCATGAGGTTCAGGGGACCAACCTTCCGCACCAGCTCTCGCCCCAGGAAGAAGTTCCTGGTGATGCTCATCAGCGGGATCAACGCCAGGTCCTGATAGACCGTCTCTATCCCTAGGTCTCGCGCATCTTTGGGGGAGCCAAACGAGACCTCCCGTCCCTCGAAGTAGATCCTCCCGCTGTCAGGCTTATATACCCCGGTGAGGATCTTAATCAGAGTTGACTTGCCGGCACCGTTGTCCCCCACCAGCCCCATTACCTCCTGCCTTTTTACATCGAAATCCACGTCCTTGAGGGCCTGAACAGTGCCAAAACGCTTGCTTATCCCCTCCATCCGCACCAGGAAGCCGTTCCCATTCATCCCAGAGCCCACCTCCTTAGTTTGATATTCACCACCGAAGCCACAATCAGTACTATCCCGATGAATGCCTGATACCAATAGGAGGGCGCTCCCGCCATCACCAACCCCGACCTCACCATCCCCACCAGCAGAGCACCTAACATGGCCCCGATCATGCTTCCGTATCCCCCCGTCATCAGCGCCCCCCCGATCACCGCAGCCGCTATGGCCTCCAGCTCCAGTCCCTGCCCCCGAGTCGGGTCCACCGAGTGGAAACGAGCGAACTGGATACAACCCGCGAGCCCCGCCAACACCGCCGATACCATGAAGTTTATGATCTTCACCCGATCTATCCTGATACCAAGCGTCCGGGCAGCCTGGGGTCCACCACCCGTGGCAAACACCCAGTTCCCATAGCGGGTCCGCGTCAGGATAAACGCCAGGATGACCACCACCCCCAGAAACCAAAAGGCAGACATCCTAAGCTGTTCCGCAAACCGCCCGTTGAGCGCAAATAGTAGACCCGAATCCCCCCAATATCTCACCGGGAAGCCCCCGGTGACGGCCAGAATCACCCCCCGCCACAACATCATGCTGCCCAAGGTGATGATGAATGAGGGCACACCAGTCCGCACAACCAATAGCCCGTTGACCAATCCGATGAACGCCGCAGCCACCAGGGCAAGAAGAAGTCCGACGATGTGGGGAAGTCCCGCCGCGGCCGTGATGGCGAAGATCATCCCTGATACTCCAAGCACAGATCCCACCGATAGATCAAACTCTCCCGCGATCATGAGAAACGTTATCCCTGCCGTCACTATGCCCAATTCCGCAGCCACCGTGATTATCCCAGCAATGGAGTCAAAGGTGAGAAACCGCTCCGCAGCAAAAGTGAAGCCAGTGAACACGATAAGAAAACCTACAAATACTCCGAACTCAGGCCGCTTGCGTGCCCGAAGTACCAGCGAGCTTGGGAAATGCATCTCTCACATGCCTCCTGTCGCGGACAACAGGATGGCGGGCCTGAATCACCAGCTAAGAACCTTTTCAGGCCCGCCACCTCCGGCCTATTTAACGATGCTTACCAATACAACTCATTCTGTTCGACCATATCCACATTTGTTTGATCGATGATAGAAGGACCTGTTAGCACGTCGGAAGCCGGGAAAAAGCCGAATTTTTGGTACCAATACAGATAAAATACAGCCAGATAGCCCTGGAAATACTGTCGTTGCGATATTGTAAGTAACGTTGTTCCGTCGCGGATGGCTTTCAGGATAACAGGGTGAACATCATGGGCGGCGTGCACCACCCTTCCGGCCAATCCCTGCTCCTCAAGAAACTGGATAACCCAGGTACTAACTAAAGTTCCTACTGTAAAAATGACATCGGTATCAGGGTGCCTTACGAAGTATCCCCGCAGGAGCTCAAGAGCTTGGGTTGGATCGAGTCCAGTTGCCAACTTCTCAGCAGGCACTCCGGCAGCTGCCATTGTGTCGATGAATCCTTGGGCCCGGTTTTCAAAACCTACATGACCAACCTCATGTATAGCAACCACTGCCCGAGTAGGTGTATGAACAGACAACACACGTTCAGCGGCTCGGACACCCGCCAAATATTGGTCTGCTCCAATGAAGAACAAGTAGGGGATACGTTCCTCCCGCAGGCGGGTATCAGGCGTATTAATCGCTATGATAGGAATCCCGAGTGAGATGGCCCGCCGCATTGGCTCATCGGTAGCCTGGGGATTTGTCATAGTAGCGGCTATTCCGTCCGGCCTAGCAGCAATGGCAGCGTTGAGCATTTCCACGAAGGCTTCCACGGAATAGACAGGTGGTCCTGAGTAGATTGCCCGGACAGAGTCTTCAGTGTTAGCGTTAATAAATTCCTGTGCTGCCTGCATGCCTTTGATGACTTTCCCCCAGAAAGGATCAGACGGCCCTCCATGCGACACTATGTAAAATGTGTAATTTTCGCTCAGTGCCCAAGCTCCCACACCCAAAACGACAAACACCAAAATTGCCAGCTTCTTCAACATCTTCTAACCTCCTTCTTTTATTCATTGGAATACTACTTTTTATTCGCTGAAATACTACTCCCCACGAACAGCACCTATATATTCTACATTTCATTCACCTCCCCTTTACATTTGACCCATGTTTAGTTATTAGTGCTTTTATAGCCGAGTTGAGATGAGACTGCTGAGGCAATACGTTTCACTTCTACCCCTATAATTTCCAGTTGGGCGGCATCTGTACGAAACGCCGGGATGGCCACACTCAAAGCGGCCACAGGGTAGCCCGTGTGATCGAGGATCGGGGCTGCTACACACCGGATCTCCTCCTCGTGCTCCCCAAGATCAAAGGCAAAGCCCCGGACACGTATCCGTTCACACTCTTGTTCGAACTCGTCGATCGACGTTATAGTATTCGCCGTGTAGGGTTTCAGCCCCCTCTCCTCGAGGATCCTGCGACGCTCGTCCCGAGGGAGAAATGCCATTATTGCCTTCCCTAACCCGGTACAATGGGCAGGAGCCCGCCTTCCCACGGCTGAATACATGCGAATGGTCTGGGTGCTCTCCCTCTTCTCCAGATACACAACCTCTCCAGAATCCAAGATGGCAAGGTGCACGGTCTCATTGGTTTTCTTCTGGAGTTCTTCCAAATAAGGCAGCGCTATTTTCCTTATCTCAAAGCGCTCTAGCCCCTTCTGGGCAAGTTCAATTAGGCCCGGGCCCGGATGATAGAGGCCAGTCTGGGGTTCCTTGGATACAAGGTGGAAGGCCTGCAGGGTGTTAAGAAGCCGGTAAACGCTGGGTTTGCTTAAGCCTATGTAATCGCTGAGCTCCGAGAGGCTAACCCCCCGGTGGTCATTAGAGGAACACACATACTCCAGGAGCTTTAGAGCCCGGTAGACCGACTGGACACCGTGTCTTGGGTCCCACTCGTTGTTAGGCATTACCTAACACCATTACATTATAGTTTGCAGCCAGGGAGAAGTCAAGCTTTGCGGAAAAGTGTTAACCACTACATTCAAGCCGGTGGTTGCAGGTGTTTTCGCGTTATACCCCCGCCCGACCGCAACCCCGAAACCTGCGAGGACTCACACTTCACTCATCACCGATCACCCACACACATCACAGATCACGCGCCCTACGCACTGCCTCCACCAACCGCCGGGCGTTTTCGGTGAGCACTTCATAGCGCCCTCCAGCCACCGCTTTTTTGTCCACGAGCCACCCACCGGCGCACACCAGGGCCGCCCCAGCCCGGATGAAGCCGCCAGCGTTATCGGCGGTGATCCCCCCGGTGGGAACAAGGGGTATCTGAGGAAGCGGACCGTGCACCGCCTTGATAAAGCTCGGGCCGAGGACCTCAGCCGGGAAGACCTTCACCATGTCCGCCCCAGCTTCCCAGGCAGTGAGGATCTCCGTAGGCGTCATCGCACCCGGGATCACCGGCACCCCGTAGCGATGGGCAACTTCTATCACGTCAAGCTCTACAGTGGGCGTTACCAGAAACTGCGCCCCAGCCAGGATCGCCTGCCGCGCGGTGGGACCATCCAGCACCGTCCCCGCGCCCATGAGCACCTCCGGAAGCTCCCCCCTTGCCTCCTCGATTGCCCGCAGTGCCCCCGGCGTTGTCATCGTGATCTCAAGACACGAAAGCCCACCCTCGTAAAGCGCCTTGGCTATCCGGACCAGGTCCTCAGCGGTCTGCACCCGGATGATCCCCAAAGCGCCGGAGTCAACCAATTTCGCCAAGACCTCTTCCTTAACCATTGCGCCCCCTTTCCGCATCAGGATATCACCGACATTTGTTTTTGTCAATTGATGTTTGTTATTAGCTAAGCTTCCCGGGTGGCGAGGTACCCGCCGTCCACATAGATCACCTGGCCGGTGACATACCGGGAGGCATCTGAAGCCAGAAATACCGCCGCTCCCCCGAGATCCTCTGGGAACCCTTCCCTGCCCAAGGGCACCTGCCGCTTAAGCCTCCCCACCCACTCCGGATCGGAGAAAAGCCGTTCTGTCATCTTGGTGCGAAAATAGCCTGGAGCAATGGCGTTCACCCGTACTCCATGAGGGCCCCACTCCGCCGCCAGCACCCTGGTCAATCCAACCACCCCTGTTTTGGAGGCGGCATAGGGAGCTAAGGTCGGGATCCCCACCGCCGAGAGGAGTGAGGCGATATTGATGATGCTCCCTCCTCCCTGTTGGACCATCACCTCCCCGGCCGCCTGCGAGACGAAGAAAGTCCCTTTGAGGTTGACCCCCAGGATCCAATCCCACTCCTCCTCAGTGACCTCCAGGGAGGGGAGGCGCTTGTTCACCCCAGCGGCGTTCACTAGGACATCCAATCGCGCTTGCCAGCCGGCTGCCTCCTCTACCATTCGGCGGGCATCCTGCGGCACCGAGACGTCGCCCGTCACTACTAGGGCCCGGCGGCCCTTGGCCTGGATCTCCTCTGCTACTGCCTCAAGCTCTCCCAGTGTGCGACTGGCCACCACCACATCTGCTCCGGCCTCCGCGAGCGCAAGCGCGATCCCTCTGCCTAAACCCCGACCACCACCGGTTATGAGGGCTACTTTGCCCTCCAGAGAAAACTCCCTCATCTTCCCCCCTTTGTTTATGACAAAACGCTTGGCCAAAGTTATAAATATCCGAGGAGGCAGCGATGGCCAAGCAAGGAACCTGGACCGTGGTAGTGACGGACTTCAATTACCCTGACCTTTCTATTGAGGAAAGGGAACTCGCCCAGTGGGACGCCCGGGTGATCCCGGCCCAGTGCACCACGCCCGAGGAGGTACTGAAAGCCTGCCGGGACGCCGATGCCCTCATCTCCCAGTATGCCCCGATCACCCGGGAGGTCATCCAAGGTCTCACCCGCTGCAAGGCCCTTGGTCGGTACGGGATCGGTGTGGACAACATCGACGTTCAGGCGGCCACCGAGCGAGGAATCGCGGTGGTTAACGTACCCTCCTACTGTGAGGACGAGGTCTCTGACCACGCCCTGGCCATGCTCCTTGCCTGGGCCCGGAGGATCCCCCACTACACAGAGGAGATCCGTCGAGGGGCATGGGATTGGAAGACCGGCCGACCCATCCATCGTCTTAGAGGCCAGGTCCTGGGACTCCTGGGCTTCGGGAAGATCGCTCGTCTGGTGGCCCGCAAGGCCAAGGCCTTCGGCCTTGAGGTCATCGCCCACGACCCCTACCTCCCGGGCGAGGCGTTCGCCGAGGAAGGAGTGGAAAAGGTCGAGTTCGACGATCTCCTCGCCAGGAGCGATTTCCTCTCGATCCACGTGCCACTCACCGAGTCCACGCGGCATCTCATAGACGCGGAAGCCTTGGCCAAGATGAAGCCCACATGCTGTTTGATTAACACCTCCCGGGGCGGGGTGGTGGACCAACAAGCACTTATTCGGGCCCTCCAGGAAGGCCGCATAGCCGGGGCGTGCCTGGATGTAACCGATCCCGAGCCTCCAAACCCCAAGAACCCTCTCCTCAAAATGCCGCAAGTGCTCCTTTCTCCACATGTCGCTTGGTACTCTGAAGAATCTCAGATCGATCTCCGTCGGAAGATCGCCGCCGACATCGGGCGTGCCCTAAACGGCTTGCTCCCCACAGGTCTGGTGAACCGCGAACTCGCGGCCAACTTCCGGCAGGCTTAGCCTCTACACCCCGGAAAAAGCTGAAAACCCCCCGTCGATGGGGATAACCACCCCGGTCACGAACTCCGCGCCCGGTGAGAGGAGCCACTTGACCGCTCCGATGAGATCCTCGGGCTTGCCGAATCGGCCCATGGGCGTATGGGCAATGATCTGCTTGCCGCGCTCCGTGAGCTCGCCCTTTTCATCGACCAATAGGTACCGATTTTGTTCTGTAAGGAAAAACCCGGGGGCAATGGCAACAACGCGGATGGCTGGAGAATATTCCTGAGCCATGTGTACAGCAAGCCATTGGGTGAAGTTCGCCACCGCGGCCTTGGCGGCCGAGTAGGCAGGGGTCCTGGTGAGAGGTCTGAAGGAAGCCATGGAAGCGATGTTGAGGATGACGCCCTGATTCCGCTTCGCCATGATGCGCCCAAACACCTGGCTAGCGAGGAGGGTACCCATGAAGTTAAGGTCGAAAACGAATCGTATCCCTTCATCCGGAAGGTCGAAAAATGACATTTCCTTGCTGGTAGTGGCCTTGGGGTGGTTCCCACCTGCCCCGTTAATCAAGAAATCCACGGCTCCGAAGGTGGAAATAACCCGTTCGGCCGCCTCCTCCAAGTTGCGGCGAGAGAGTACATCCGTCTTTATCGCTAGGCCCTCCGAGCCTGCCTTGCGTACCCGCTCCAGAGCTGATTTCGCCTTCTCCTCAGCGATGTCAAGCAGTACCACCCGCACGCCGTCCCGGGCCAGTGCCTCCCCGATGGTGGAGCACAGCACCCCTCCACCACCTGTTATCACCGCCACCTTGCCCTTCAGGTCACCCATCTTCTCCTCCCCCTAATTCAGCTCGATCAGTCCATCAGATAACCGCCGTTAACGTCCAGGATCTCCCCGGTTATGAAGGCGGCCTCCTCCGAGGCCAGGAAGACGACTGCGGCGGCTACCTCCTCGGGTTTTCCCATCCTCCCCAGGGGGATCTGAGAGATCACTGCCCGGCGCCTTTCCTCCGACCACTCGGCGCTCATTTCGGTCTCGATGGCGTGGGGGGCCACGGCGTTCACCGTTACCCCGAAGGGCGCTAATTCGCGAGCCAGGGATTTGGTGAGCGCGTTCACTGCACCCTTGGAGGGGCCGTAACTCGGTGCGGAAGTTATATCTCCTACCTTCCCAGCCACCGATGAGATGTTAATGATGCGCCCTGAGCGCTGGCGCTTCATGATCCTCGCCGCCTCGCGGGAACAGTAATAGGTACCCCGCAGGTTGACAGCCATAACCAACTCCCAATCCGCGTCACTGTGGTCCTCCAGACTTCCCCGGCGGATGATGCCGGCGTTGTTAACTAAGATATCAAGCCTTCCGAACACTTCGATGGTTTTCTTGAACAGAGCCTTTACATCCTCCAATTTGGACACATCCGTGCGGACGGCCAGGGCCTTCTGCCCCATGTCTTCGATCTCCCGTGCCACAGCTTTGGCCAATGGCTCATCGATGTCCGAGACCACCACATCACAGCCTTCCCGCGCCAAAGCCAGGGCTATCGCCTTTCCGATCCCCCTAGCCGCACCGGTTACCAAAGCTGCCTTCCCGGTAAGTTTCATCTCGACCACCTCCTACTCCTTCACCGCCCCGCCTGTCAGTCCCTTGACAAGGTAGTTTTGGAGGAGGAGATAAAGGAGCATAGGCGGGAATGCAGCGATGACCGAGCCGGCCATGAGCTGGGGCCAGATCACTCTGAATTGGGTCACAAGCCTGCTCAACCCCAAGGTGACGGTAGCCATCGAGTCCGTGCTAGTAAGGCAGAGCACCCAAAGGAGGTCACCCCACGCCAGGAGAAAGGCAAAGATCAGGGTGGCCACCATACCAGGTGTGATAAGAGGAAAAACCACCCGTAAGAAAGCATGCACTCGGGAGCAGCCGTCGATCAGCGCCGCCTCATCCAGCTCTTGCGGCACAGTGTCGATGAATCCCTTGAGCATCCAGGCACTAAACGGCAGGGTGAGGGTACAAAAGGCCAATATCAGACCCGGATAAGTGTTATATAACCCAAGCCTGGCTAACATCTTGAAATAAGGCCCCACCAGAAGCACACCGGGAAGCATTTGGGATGCCAATAGCACCGCCATGAGTGAGGTACGCCCCCTGAACTGAAACCTCGAGAACCCATAGCCGGCGAAAGCACCTACAAGCGTTGACAGAAGTGCGGCTCCCAGCGAAACGATTACACTGTTAAGGAAATGGCGAGGGAAATTAGTCCACATAAGGACTTTTCCATAACCCTCGTAAAGGGTGGGGTTTACTGGCCACCAGGTAGGGGGAATGGCGTAGGCCTCCGCGTCTGTCTTGAACGAGGTTACCATCATCCAGTAGAAGGGTATAATGTTGAAGATCAGAATGGCGATTAGGAACATGTAGGTTAGCGCCCGGGTGCTTTTTCGACGCATCATGCCCTCCGCACGATCATGCGCACGTAGGGGAGACCTACCACCAGTAGGAAGATGGCCATGGCCACTGACATGGCGGATGCGTATTCGAAATTAAAGAACTTAAAGTAGTTTTTGTAAGCGAGCACAGATAGGATCTCGGTGGACCGGGCCGGTCCCCCCTGTGTCATGACCCAGATGAGCCCAAATCGCCTGGTCTGCCAGATGATATCTAGGATCGTAGCGATAACGATCATCCTCTTCAAATTGGGTAAGGTAATATGCCAAAGTTCCTGAAACCAAGAAGCCCCATCGACCTTTGCTGCCTCATACAGCTGCTTGGGAATTGCCTGGAGTCCGGCCAGGAGCACGAGCATAACGAAAGGATAGCCGCGCCAGGCATCGGCAATGATGACGCTTGGCATAACCAGGGTAGGATTGGCAAGCCATTCCACCGGGGAAGCTATCAGCCCTATCCTATGAAGGAAGTCATTCACTATCCCGCTTAAAGGATCGTACATCCAGGCCCAGACAAGCCCAACTATGACGTCGGGCAAAGTCCACGGCAAGATAGCCATGACTCGGAAGAATCGTCGAGCGCGGATCTCCGTATTCAAGGCCAAAGCCACAAGAAACCCTATCCCCAAATGTAGAGCTACCGTCGCTCCTACAAAATACAGAGTTTTAATAATCGAATTCCAGAAGATGTGGTCGCGAAGCAAGCGGGCGTAGTAATCCAGGGTAAATCCCTGGAAACCCTTAGTCCAGATGGGGGTGAAACTGTTCAGAATCGCCATCACGGTGGGGAATCCCATCACCCCGGCCAGGAGAAGAAAGCAAGGCAGGATGAACCAATATCCTTGGTTCTTGTCGGCCCAAAGCCCCCAGCCGCGCCTCGTCCTAGGACTCCTTCTCATGCTCAAACCCGACCAGAAAATAAGGGGGGCTGGCCCCCTTTGCAACGAACCAGCCCCCACTCCGCATCAATAGGGAGGGCAGGTCTCTCCCGCCTTCCGGTACCCAGCAAGGATCTCGTTGATGAGCTCGTAGGCCTCCTGCAAAGCCCGGTCGGGATCCTCGCCGATGAAGCCCTTCTGTACCGCCACATTCACCGCCTCGATGATCTGAGGCCACTCGGGGATGAGGGGCACCAGCTTGGCCTTGGCGAGTTCGCTCGCATTCACGCGGGCGCTGGGGCTGGAGAGGATGGGTTCGTAGACCTCGGTCACGTCACGGCGCGAGGAAAGGACGTTAGCGTCTCGGAACCACTTCTCCTCCATAACCTTACTGGTGATAAACTTCACCAGCCTCCAAGCCTCCTCGGGATGCCGAGTATTTCGATTAATGGCCCAGTAACTCAGCCAAGCTGTGGTGCGATATTCGGGATCGGTGCCCGCCTTCACCGGCACATGGGAGAACCCCAGGATGTTATCCCAGTTCACATCCGGACGGATGCTTTTGACGATGGGTGGGCCCCATCCGGAGGTGAGTATCATGGCCACCTTCTCAGCAGCGAACTGTTCCCTCACCTTCCCCGGGTTCATGTCGGTGACTCCAGGCGGGATCACGCCATGCTCGGTGTAGAGCCCTACCCAGAACTTGAAAGCCTCCTTGGCCTCAGGTGTGTTCAGGGCAGCGCACTTGTAGTCGGAAGTTAGGTAGTCCGCTCCGAAGCTGAAAAGAAGCGGGCTGAACCGTAGCTGGAAGCCAGGGTCTACCGCTCCCACGGTGCCAAAGCCCCAGGTGTCGATGCGCCCATCCCCGTCCCGGTCACGGGTCAAAGTCCTGGCGTATTCGAGCAGCTCATCCCATGTCTCAGGCGGCTTGCAGGGGTCCAGCCCCGCCTCGACGAACAGACGCTTGTTCCACATCAGGAACATGGACATGAAGTCGCCCGGCATGGCGTAATACCGGCCGTTGTACTGGACGGCCCCGATCGCCGTCGGATACCAGGCGTCCAGGAAGCCAGCCCCCTCGGCTTCAATAAAGGGGGTGATGTCGAGGAAGTAGCCACGCGAGGCGAATTGGGCAAAGGAAACTTCGATAGGCCCAAGATGCATCACATCCGGCCCAACCCCGGCTTCGATGGCAGTGATGTATTTAGTCTCCTTCTCCCCATAGGAAACGTACTCCAGCTCTACTTCGATATCGGGGTTTTGGGCCATAAACTCTGCTATAGCTTCCTTGAGGGCCTTCTCCCAATGGGGTTCTACCAGATGCCAGTCGGAAAAGACGATCTTGACTTTCCCCCAGCCTAGAGTGCCCATTCCGATGAGCAATATCCCCAAGAACAGGCTTACCAATACCCTTCGCACCATGATCCCACCTCCTCAAGTATGAGTTGTCTCCACGCCAGGTGTCCGTCCCATTTAAGTTCAGGTGACCACCTCCTTGCGTCTCTGACGTGTTTTCTCGTCCTAACGAGGAAGAAAATCAGGCCATCATGTTTTTTGATTTTACATAAATAGTTTCACCAAAATATTATACAGTCCTTCCTTCTCAGGGTCAAGGAGGTGCGGTTAGGAAAGCCAGCACCTCCGGGGCCACCTCAACCGGCCCGGGGATCATCAGACGATGCCGCTTCACACTAAGCCCTCCTCTTCCAGCAGGGCAGGGACCTTAGGCACCCCTGGCCTCCCTCACCGCAGCGACAAGCTTGCGGGCCTTTTCATGAAGTACCTCAACTTCACCTGCGGCCACCGCCTTCTTGTCCACAAGCCACGATCCAGCACACACCATCGCCGCCCCGGCCCGGATGTAGTCTCCGGCGTTGTCCGCAGTTATCCCGCCGGTGGGGACCAGCGGGATCTGGGGAAGGGGGCCGCGGATGGCCTTTATGTAAGCTGGACCGAGAACCTCGGCCGGGAAGACCTTCACCATGTCCGCCCCCGCTTCCCAACATGTCAGGATCTCCGTCGGGGTCATCGCCCCCGGGATCACCGGCACCCCATACCGATGTGCTGTCTCGATCACGTCCAGCTCCACCGTGGGGGTTACCAGGAACTGCGCCCCGGAAAGGATCGCCTGCCGGGCGGTGGGGGCATCCAGCACCGTCCCCGCCCCCATGAGGACATCGGGGAGCTCTTCCCGCGCCTCCTCGATCGCCCTGAGCGCCCCGGGCGTCGTCATCGTGATCTCAAGACAAAAAAGTCCCCCATCATAAAGTGCTTTTGCGATCCGGATCAGATCTTGGGCGGTGGACACCCGGATGATGCCTATCGCGCCCGCGCCCTTGAGCCGTTCCAGCGTGTCCGCTTTACACAATGCCCCTCCTTTCCTCGGCACTATAATGCCTCAGTTTTCTTTTGTCAATATGATTTTGATAATGTCAAATTCATGGGTGAGGGGAACGGCAGGCGATCGCATGTTAAGCCAGGCTGAGCTTTCCCGGGCAACCCCGGATCATGGGAACCTCGAGCTTGTTGTGGGATCAGCGTCGCTACTTTTGACATTGCATCTCCTGCCTCGACCCCCGAGGCGAGGGAGACACTAGATGTTATAAACTAGTCTAGTTATAACTAGACTAGCCATAGCTAGAAAAACTTGGGGAGGGAAAACGTGTCATTCGTCGACCGGGAGAAGGAGCTGGGCTTCCTCGAGGAGCGCTACCGCAGCGGTCGGGCTGAGCTTTTGATCCTGTATGGGCGGCGCCGGGTGGGGAAAACCGAGCTTTTGCGGCACTTCGCCGTGGGTAAGAGACCTGTCTTCTTCGTGGCCACCCTCGGCTCGCGGGCCGCCCACCTGGCCTCTTTCTCTGAAGTCCTTGGCCAACGATTCGCAGATGTGCTGGGGGCCGAGGTGCGCTTCGATTCGTGGGAGGCGGTTTTCCGGTTCCTTGGCAGACGCGCCCGTGATGAGCGGCTCCTCGTGATCCTGGACGAGTTCCCCTACCTCGTTCAAGCAGACCCCGCCCTCCCCTCAGTGCTCCAAAAGCTTTGGGATGAGGAGCTTCGGCACACACGGCTCTTCCTCGTGTTATGCGGCTCCTCCGTGAGCTTCATGGAAGGAGAGCTCCTCGCTCAAAAAAGCCCCCTATACGGTCGGCGCACCGGACAGTACCTGCTTTTGCCGTTCGATGCAAGGGAGGCCGGCATGTTTTTTCCAAACAAGAGCCCCAAGGAGCGCCTTGAGATCTACGGGATCCTGGGCGGGGTCCCGGCATACCTGGAGCAGTTCTCCCCCGACGAGGCTCTTTTCGAAAACGTTCAGCGCCGAATCTTGCAGAAAGGAAGCTATCTATATGACGAGGTGCGCTTCCTCCTGATGGAGGAGCTGCGGGAGCCCAAGAACTACTTCGCCATCCTTCGGGCGATCGCCACCTCCAAAACCCGCTTGAACGAGATCGCCCAAAGCGCATTTGGGGAAGGGGAGGCTCGAAAGGCGGCTTTTTACCTGGACACCTTGCAGGAACTGCGCCTGGTCGAGCGCAGGGTGCCGGTCACCGAGACGAAGCCGCACAAGAGCCGCCGCGGGATCTATAGGCTCCAGGACAACTTCTTCCGCTTCTGGTTCCGCTTTGTGTACCCATACATGAGTGCCCTCGAAGCCGGACAGACTGAGCTCGTCTGGAAGGAGAAGATCGCCCCATTCCTCCCTGAATACATGGGCCAAGTGTTCGAGGAGGTAGCTCGCGGGTACATCGCCCGGGCAGCCGCAAGCGAGCGGCTCCCCTTCATCCCGGAGCGGGTCGGGGCCTGGTGGGACGGCCACGAGGAGATCGACGTTGTGGCCATAGGAGAAGGTGGAAGGAAGCTGCTCCTGGGAGAGTGCAAGTGGAGCACGCGCCCAGTGGATCTCCCTCTGCTTGAGGATCTACGGCGGAAAGGCGAGTACCTAAGGCGGAGTGTGGGCCTGCGGGAAACGGAGTTCCATTACGCGCTCTTTTCCCGTGAGGGGTTTACCAAGCGGCTGGAGAGGCGGGCCTGTGAGGATGGCGTACTGCTCGTGACGCCAGCCGACATCTTCGAATAAGGCTTTGCCGCAAGGGTCCGGCAGTCTGTCGCTGTGGTCGATTTCAATGTGCAAAATTACTACACTGGATTTCTCGCCGTATGACCATCTCCGGAATATCGCTGTCTGAGAGTTTGGGCTGTCCTGGGAAGGGATGGATTTTAAAGCGGCACGCCCAGTACGGCAGCCAAGGCGGAAGTTGCCCAGGTTCCCCTGCAATCCGAGAGTTGAAATTGTGACCATACTAGCCTTGAGGTCAAAAGCAAGGGTGTGACCCTTCGAAAAGAGAGCACGAATCCAGTCCGTGCTCCCTAAGCCGCTCTCCGTAAAGAGATCTCTTAGACGATGGCGGCTTCGGTCTCCGGGTCAAAAAGGTGCATGCGTTCCATGGCCGCGATCAGGGTGATCTCCTGGCCGGGTTCGATGGAAAGGTGTGGATCCAGCTTGGCCACCACCTCTTCCCCGGCACAGTCGGCGTAGACGATGAGCTCGTCCCCCAGGGGCTCCCGCACCCGCACCTTCCCCGAGAAGGAGGCCTCCGTGCGATCCTCCCGCACCATCTCCGGGGTCCTCAGGTCCTCCGGACGGATGCCGAACACCACCTCCCGGCCCAGGTACCCCCTAACCTGATCCGTGACCTTGTCCTCCGGGATGAGCAGCTTGAAGCCCTTGCCCTGGACGTAAACCCTCCCGTCCTCCTCGGCGAGGCGAGCCTGGAGGAAGTTCATGGGGGGGGAGCCGATGAAGCCGGCCACGAACATGTTGGCGGGGTGGTCGTAGATGGTCTGGGGAGAGTCGTACTGCTGAACCACCCCGTCCTTCATCACCGCCACCCGGTAACCCAGGGTCATGGCCTCCACCTGGTCGTGGGTCACGTACACGGTGGTGGTCTTTAGCCTTTGGTGGAGCTCGGCGAGTTCCGCCCGCATCCTGACGCGGAGCTTGGCGTCCAGGTTTGAGAGCGGCTCGTCGAACAGGAACACCTTGGGGTTGCGCACGATGGCCCGGCCAACTGCCACCCGCTGCCTCTGACCACCGGAGAGTTCCCTGGGCTTGGCCCGGAGCTTATCTGAGATCCCCAAAAGCTCGGCCGCCTCCCGCACCCGGCGGTCGATCTCCTTTTTGGGGACCTTCCTCAGCTTGAGGCCGAAGGCCATGTTGTTGTACACGTCCATGTGGGGGTAAAGGGCGTAGTTCTGGAACACCATGGCGATGTCGCGGTCCTTGGGGGGGACGTCGTTCACCAGGCGATCGCCGATGTAGATCTCCCCCTCCGTGACCTCCTCCAGCCCGGCGATCATCCGGAGGGTGGTGGTCTTCCCGCACCCGGAGGGCCCCACCAGCACCACGAACTCCCCGTCCTGGGCCTCCAAGCTGACCCGGTTCACCGCCGTGAAATTGCCGAACCTCTTGGTCACTTCCTTCAGCTTTACCTCGGCCATCTCCTCCTACCTCCTTGTGGGCTAACCCCCATCATAACCCATGGCCCGGGAAATGGTATCCGCCCCGGAGACCACCGCCTGGACGAACTTCTCCTTTGGCTCATGGTCCAGGCGGCTCTTGGCAAGCGAAACCGAGATCGCTGCCACCACCGTGCCCCGGTAGTTCCTCACCGGGGCGGCCACGCAAAAGTTGCCTTCATGAAACTCCTCGTCGTCCAGGGCGTAGCCAGTCTCTCGCACCCTGGCGAGCTCGGCCCTGAGGGCCCCGGGATCGGAGATGGTGTGGGGGGTCAGCTTGGGGAGCCCCCCTCCTTCCATGACGCGAGCCGCCTCCTCGGGGTTGTAGGCCAAAAGCACCTTCCCCAGGGCGGTGCAGTGGGCAGGCACAAGCCGGCCGATCACCGAGGGGAGCACCACGCTGGGGGCGGCCTCCTCCCGATCTAGGTAAAGCACCCCCCCCTCATAAAGCACAGCCAGATGGGCGTTCACCGATAGATCCCGGGCCAGGCTCTTTAACACGGGCTTCGCCTTCTCCCGGATATCCAGCGAGGACAGGATGTGGCTTGCGATGGCCAGGAACTTAAGGCCAAGGCGGAAGCGTTTTGTGTCCGGGTCCCGCTCCAGGTACCCGAACCGGGAAAGGGTGTAGACGATGGGGTACACGCTCCCGGGCCGGCTGCCCAAGGCCCGGGCGATCTCGGAGAGGGAAAGCTCCCCCCTCTCCCCGTTGAACAGCTCACACACCCGCAGGGCCTTGGCAAGCGAAGTGTTCAGATAACGAGTCCCCTCGCTCATCCCAACTCCCCAAACGCCATTATAAAAGATCAAACCACCTGGTTCAGCCCCCCCCGATGGGGGGGAAGAAGGTCACGGAGTCGCCGTCGGAAAGCCGGGCGGAAAGCCCTCCAAAGGCAGCGACGTTCCGACCGTTCAAGAAGACGTGCAGGTGGTCGCGCAGCCTCCCCTCCCGGTCGAAGAGGAGCCCCCCAACCTCTGGCAAAAGCTCGGAGAGGCGTCTTAAGGCCTCCTGGCAGGTGGCCCCGGCTGGCAGTTCAAGCTCCACCCGCTCGCGCCCTGCCGCCTCGCGGAACTCGCCGAACAGCTTGACCGTAACCCGCATCGTAGGGCAGTATAGCATAAGCTATGTACACCTTCATCGTAACTATAGCCCGACTCGTCGACGCAGTGATATGGGCCTATAGCCTGGTGGTGGTGGCCCGCGCGGTCACCTCCTGGCTGCCTTTGGAGCCGGGACACCCCCTGCGCAGGTGCCTTGAGGTGGCCACCGAACCCCTGCTTCAGCCGATCCGGAAGGTGCTTTCCCGCCTGGGGGTGCTGGGGCCTATTGACTGGTCCCCGGTTATCCTGCTTTTGCTCCTTTACCTTGGGCGGGACCTGATGGTGCGGGGGCTCCTGCGGCTTGCTGCCGGGCTCTAGATTGACCGGCGCTTGCGGCCTTGCTATAGTAGCCCCTTTGTGCGAGGAAATAAGCGCGATCTATGTTTACGGGTTGGGTTCCTCCTTGCCGCCGGGGGCCTGGGCTGGCTGATCGGCACCCTGGTCATGCGGGGGCTGTGATCCCTCCCTCAGCCAGTGGGAGAAGAAGGCAAGCAGGATCCCCAAAAAAAGCCCGAGCACGCCGGCCACGGCCACGTTCATCTTCTTGCTGGGGCCGATGGGCCGCTCCGGCACCACGGGCGCCTCCACCACCCGGATGGGTTCTGCCGTCTCGGCCTTGGCGATTCTTGCTTCCTGAAGCTTCCCTGCTAGGCTAGTGTACGAGCTCTTTAAAACCGAGATCTCGCGATCGAGCCGCTCCAGCTCCGCCTGTACCTCCACCAGCCGGGCCTGCTTTTCCTTGAGCTCGGCCAGCGTGGTGGAGAGGGCGGATTCAAGGTAGCCGATCTCCTCCCGCAAGGTCTTGACGGCAACCTGGGTTGAGGCGAGCTGCGAGCGGAGATCAAGATAGACGAAGTTAAGCTCTTGATCCTGGAGGGCGAGGGAGGGGAGGCTTGAGAGCTCCTGGGGGGTAGCCCGCTGGGCGAGGAAGTTCCAAAGGGCCTCGTTGGAGACGGTCCTCATCAGGGTGAGGTACTGCGGCTCCTGGGCCAAGGCCTCCGTGAGGGCAGCCAGGGTGGCTTCCTTGCTGGCAAGCTCCCGGCGTTTCTCCTCCAGCTGATCAAGGTAGGTCTTGTAGTCGGCCTCGAGCACCGCCACCTCGGCCTGAAGGATCTCCAGCGGGTTTTCCTTTTGGTAAACCCTTTTCTCCTCCTCCTTGGCGAGGAGCTCCTCCTCTACCTCATCGAAGTTCTCCTTGATGTACTCGTAGGACTGGGCGGCCCGGCTCATAAAAAGCTGGGCGTTGCGGGCGGTGAAGCCCTCCGTCCAGCCCTGGGCGAGTTGCTGTAGCCTTTCCGGATCGGTCCCGGTGAAGCTCACGCGCAGGTAAAGGGGGAACCGTCCTGGGAACTCCTTGGCCGTGGTTTGCTCTATCTCCACCTTTATCCTGTCCTTGAGCTCCAGGGCCGAGGGGCGGTCCCCCTCGGGATAGACCTTTGCGGCCACCTCCTGGAGGAGGTCGCTGGCCAGGGCCAGGCTCTTGTAGGTCTCCGGGGAGTAGACGGTCCCGGTCACCTCGCCCCCCACCTCCCGGGCCAAGGGAGGGAGGATGAGGAGGGCGGTTTCGGTGCGATACTGTTTGGGAAGGCTGTAGGAGATCGCAAGTGCCGTTCCCACGGCCACGAGGAAGGTTACGATTACAATCCACTTTTCCTTCCACAGGATCCTCACGTAATCCCGAAGATCGACCTCGTACTCTTCCATAACGATTCCCTCCTATGAAACAAAGCTAGATTAATTATCCGAACTTGGATTGTCAAGGGTTCTGGTCGCGGATGAGCCTGCGCAGGCGGGCCAGTCTTTCGCGCAGGCGGGCCTCCCAGCCGACGTCCTTGGGGTGGTAGTACTCCCGACCGGAAAGGCCCGGAGGGAGGCACTCCATCTTCGCCACCCCCTCCGGGAGATCGTGAGCATACTGATAACCCCTTCCGTAGCCAAGTTCCCGCATGGTATCCGTAACAGGGTTTCTCAGGTGTAGGGGCACCGGCTCGTCGATGGTCTCCCTGACGTCGCGCCTGGCCGCCTCGTAGGCGGTATATAGGGCGTTTGACTTGGGGGCCAAGGCCAAATAGACGGCCGCCTGGGCCAGGGCGAGTTCACATTCCGGAAGGCCCACGAGCTCCACCGCCTGGGCGGCCGCGGCCGCAAGGCGCAGCGCGCCCGGATCGGCCAAGCCCACGTCCTCGGAAGCGATCCTTATAAGCCTCCGAGCCAGATACCGCGGATCCTCTCCTGATTCCAGCATACGGGCCAGCCAATATAGGGTTGCATCTACGTCCGAGTTGCGGATGGACTTGTGCAGGGCGGAGATGAGGTTGTAGTGCTCCTCCCCGGCCCGGTCATAACGGGGGGCCTTCCTCCCCAGGGCCCGGGACAGCTGCTCCAGGGTGAGCTCCCCCTCCCCTTCGGCGGCCACCGCCGTCTCCAGGGCGGTGAGGAGCCGCCGGGCATCCCCGTCGGCGTAGCGGATGAGGAAGGCCCTGGCCTCCGGGGTGAGGGAAACCCGGCCCCCGTAGCCCCGCTCGTCGGAAAGGGCGCGGGACAGGAGCTCAGCCAGCTCCTCCTCAGATAGGGGCCGGAAGACGAAGAGCTGCGCCCGGGAAAGGAGGGCCGGCCTGAGGGCGAAGGAGGGGTTCTCGGTGGTGGCGCCGATGAACAGGACCGAGCCCTCCTCAAGGTAGGGGAGGAGGACGTCCTGCTGGGCCCGGTTCCAGCGGTGGATCTCGTCCAGGAAGAGAAGATCCCGTCCCCCCGTCCTTTTCCAAAGCTCCCGGGATGCCTCCAGGGCCTTTTTGACCTCCCCGGTGGAGACTAGGGCCGCCGAGGCCCAGACGAACCTCGCCCCCAGCCGGGCGGCGATGATGCGGCCCAGGGTGGTCTTCCCCGTGCCCGGCGGCCCCCAGAAGATGAGGGCGGAAAAGCCCCCTCGCTCGATGAGGGCCCGCAGGGGGCCCTTGGGCCCCAAAAGGTGCCCCTGCCCCACCACCTCGGAGAGGTCGTGCGGCCTGAGCCGCTCTGCAAGCGGCCCCTCACCCTGCCACAGGCCCTTCATCTCTTCCCCGCTCGCCCAAGGAGGCCTCTAAACTCCTCCTCCGTGTAGCCCTTGGGTTCCACGCCCGGGGCAAGCTCAAGGAGCATCCCGAACCGATCCTGGGGCCTCTGGGGCAGCCCTTTAGCCACCACCAGCACGTCCACATCGCTCCACAGGTTGAAATCACCCCGTACCACCGGGCCGTAGACCCAAGCGGTCAAAGGCCCCAAGGCCCTTCGCGCCTCCACGAGGAACCTACGTGCCAGGGAAACCAGTTCCCTCTGCCGGGCAACCCTCGCCTCAATCCCCACCGGCATCCTCCATCGCCCCCTCCGAAGCCCAACACCACTCGAGCCTCAGCCAACGCCGGTACTCGGAAAGATCCCACATCCCGGAGGCATTTTATCCCTTGACAGGGCTCGGCGGGGCTTCGTAAGATTCGGCGGGCCGTTAGCTCAACAGGCAGAGCAGCGGACTCTTAATCCGCGGGTTGGGGGTTCGAGTCCTCCACGGCCCACAGCCAGTTGCAAGTTGACAAGTCCCAAGTCGAAAGGCATGTCGGGACTTGCGACTGGATTTTCGGGTCGTTAGCTCAGTTGGCAGAGCACCGGCCTTTTAAGCCGGGTGTCGCAGGTTCGATTCCTGCACGACCCACCAGTCGCCGTCGTCTAGGCAGGCCTAGGACACCGGGCTTTCAATCCGGTAACGGGGGTTCAAATCCCCCCGGCGACACAAGGAAAGTCGAAGGTCCCAAGAAGCCGACTTTCGACTTGGGGCTTTTGACTTGTAGCTGGGTTTGGGCGAGTAGCTCAGGGGGAGAGCATCCGGCTTACATCCGGAAGGTCAGAGGTTCAAATCCTCTCTCGCCCACTAGAGCCCCTGGAGGTGGTGGGGCGAGCTTGCTAAAATAGCGTGGTGCCCCAAAGAGGGGTCCCCGCAAAACCTGCGGTTTTGTGGGGCATGAGAGGGGACGTGGTCTAGGCTGGACTAGGACACCGGATTGTCACTCCGGAGATCGCGGGTTCAAATCCCGTCGTCCCCGCCAAGAGCAGTCGCAAGTCGGCAAGTCCCAAGTTCATGGGGACTTGTGGCCTAGGAATCTTTGAACTTGTGACTAGTTGACTTGCAACTGTCAGTGTGGCGAGGTAGCTCAGGTGGTAGAGCACGCGGCTGAAAACCGCGGTGTCCCCAGTTCGACTCTGGGCCTCGCCACCAGCATTTGACGCCCTGCTGGGGGCGGGGGTAGGCTTACCCCAGCCATGGGGCAGACCGTACAGGAGATTTGGGAGCGGGCGAAGGCCCGCCTTGCCGAGGAGGTCCCACCCCCAAGCTTTGCCGCCTGGTTCTCCGACGCCACCCCCAAGGGGATCGAGGACGGGGCGTTTGTGCTGGAGGTGCCTTCCGTATTCGCCAAGGGGGGGATAGAAAGGAAATACCGGGCCCTCCTGGAGAGGGTGCTCGCTGAGGTGACGGGAAGGCAGCTTCCCATAAAGGTGGTGGTGGGCGATCAGCTCCCACCCCCTCCCCCACCCCCCACCTCCCCGGAGACCGCCCGTCGGTACCTGGGGACCTTGCCGCTGAACCCCGAGTACACCTTCGACACCTTCGTCCGGGGGAGGAACTCCCAGCTCGCCTACGCCGCCGCCGTAGCGGTGGCCGAGTCCCCGGCCCGGGCCTACAACCCCCTTTTCATCTACGGCAAGGTGGGCCTGGGGAAGACCCACCTGCTTCATGCCATCGGCAACCGGGTGCTGGCAAAGCCCGGGGACCTCACGGTGGTCTACACCACCTCGGAGCGGTTCGCCATCGAGCTCATCCACTCCATCGGCCAGGGCACCACCGAACAGTTTCGCTCAAAATACCGGAACGTGGACGTCCTCCTCATCGACGACGTCCATTTCCTGCGCAACAAGGAGGGCACTCAAGAGGAGCTGTTCCACACGTTCAACGAGCTGTATGGGAACGGGAAGCAGATCGTGCTGTCCTCCGACCGCCCCCCGGACGAGCTGCAGGGGCTGCAGGACCGGCTGGTGTCCCGGTTCCGGTGGGGCTTGGTGGCGGACATCCAGCCACCGGACCTGGAGACCAGGATCGCCATCCTCAGGGAGAAGGCCCGCCGGCGGGGCCTGGAGGTGGAGGACTCCATCCTGGAGATCATCGCCTCCCGCATCACCACCAACGTGCGGGACCTGGAAGGGGCCCTCATCCGGGCCATGGCCTATATCGAGCTCGGGGAAGGCCCCATCACCCCCAAGGTTTTGGAGGAGATCCTCCCCAAGGAGGAGACGGCCCGGCGGCTGACGGTGGAGGCGATCAAGGAGGAGGTGGCGGCCCGGTATAACGTGCCGGTGGCCGAACTCGAGGGCCCCTCCCGCAAGAAGGAGATCGCCCAGGCCCGCCAGATCGCCATCTTCCTCGCCCGGGAGCTCACCGACTCCTCCTTCCCCGCCCTGGGCCGGGCCTTCGGCGGCCGCGACCACACCACCATCATGCACTCCTACCAGAAGATGCAGGAACTCATCCGCCAGGTCCCCCTCCTCCGAGGGGAGATCGAAGGCCTGCGAGACGAGCTTGTGGCCAAATACGGGAAATGAGTTTTCCACAGCCCCCTGGGGATGCCCCTGTGGATAACCGGCCCACGCCCTGTGGATTTCGCCCCTTTCCCCCGGACAAACCGGTGGGGAAAACTGGCGATTGTTCTTATCCCCAACGGAATTCCACCGCACAGGCCGCCCATCCACAGGTTTTCCACAAGGCTTTCCACAGCCTTGAGGGAAGATGTCGCGCGCGGTGGCGGAGTTTTCCACAGGTGATGTGTGTACCCTACAACAAGGACAAGGGTTATGGATAAGGATGTAAGGCAGTGGTTAGCCCCCCTGGCCCGCAGGTGGGGGCTGGAGGGGGAGGTCAGGCGGCAGGGGGCGGTGTTCGCCTGGCCGGAGGCGGTGGGGGAGCAGCTGGCGAAGCTGGCGCGGGCGCTTTATGTGGACGGGCATACCCTGCACGTGGCGGTGGCCAGTCCCGTGGTGGCCATGGAGCTGCGGCATCTGCAGGGGAAGCTGCTGGCGAGGCTCAGGGAGGTGGCGCCGGATGTCTCGGTAAAGAGGCTGCGGTTCCACGTGCGCCCCCAGGCCGTCCCGCCCCGGGGGCTGAAGGTGGAGGAGCCAAGGGAGGGTGATTGGCAGGCGGCCGAGCAGGCCGTGCCCCCCGATCTCCCCGCCGCCCTGCGGGCCCGGCTGGTCAGGATCGCGGCCTGGGCGCTGGCCCGCGATCGCGCCATCCTCGAGGCGGGGGGGCACCGCTGCCCCAGGTGTGGGGTGGCCCACCTCGGCCCGGAGGAGCTCTGCCCCCCCTGCTTTGCGGCCTGGGGTGGGGAAGGCTAGACTCAAAATCAGGATGGCGATGGAAGCTACCACCGTGATCGCGCTGCGCTCGGAGGCGGCCCGCTGTGCCGTCATGGCCTGTGACGGCCAGGCCACCATGGAATCCCGGGTGGTGAAGGCGGGTGCCAGGAAGGTTCATCGCATCCATGGGGGGACGGTCCTGGCCGGTTTTGCCGGGGGGACGGCCGATGGCCTTGCGCTCCTGGAGCGGCTGGAGGGGAAGCTGAAGCAGTACGGCTCCCTCCGGCGGGCGGCGGTGGAGCTTTCTAAAGAATGGCGCACCGACCGGGCCTTGAGGCGCCTGGAGGCGGTGATCCTGGCCGCCTCGGAGGAGGCCTTGCTTCTAATCACCGGGCAGGGGGATGTGCTGGAGCCGGACGACGGGCTGGCCGGGATCGGCTCCGGCGGGGGCTATGCCCTGGCCGCCGCCCGGGCCCTGGTCCGCCACACCGACCTCCCCCCCGCTGAGGTCGCCCGAAATGCCCTTATCATCGCCTCGGAGATCGACGTCTACACCAACGACAGGATCGCATTGGAGGAGGTGCGCTGGTGACCCTGCCCGGCCTCACCCCCAGGGAGATCGTTCGGGAGCTGTCCCGCTACATCGTGGGCCAGGAGGAGGCCAAGAGGGCGGTGGCCATCGCCTTAAGGAACCGCATCCGCCGGGCCGCCCTGCCCGAGGAGGTGCGGCGGGAGGTGCGCCCGAAAAACATCCTCATGATCGGCCCCACAGGGGTGGGGAAGACCGAGATCGCCCGGCGCCTCGCCCAGATCACCGACTCCCCCTTCCTCAAGGTGGAGGCCACCAAGTACACCGAAGTGGGGTACGTGGGGCGGGACGTGGAGTCCATGATCCGGGACCTGGTGGAGGTGGCGATCTCGCTGGTGCGGGCCCGGGAGGCCCGCAGGGTGGAGCGGGAGGCGGATAGGTTCGTTGAGGAAAGGCTCCTTGACGCCCTGCTTTCCGGGGCGGCAGGGGGGGAGGGGGCAAGGGAGCGCCTCAGGGAAAGGCTCCGGGCCGGGGAACTGGAGGACCAATGGGTGGAGATCCCGGTGAAGGAGTCGTTGGCCCCCCAGATAAACGTGTTCTCCGAGGCGGGGATGGACCAGCTGGGGATAGATCTCTCTCAGCTTTTTGCGGGCTTCCCTGCCCCAAGGAGGCCCAAGCGGATGACGGTTCGGAAGGCGCGGGAGGTGCTCCGGGAGGAGGCCCTGGAGAGGCTTTTAAACATGGAGGAGGTGCGGGCCGAGGGGCTGCGCCTGGCCGAAGAGTCAGGGATCGTGTTCATCGACGAACTGGATAAGCTCGCCTTGGGCGGGCCGGAGGAGCGGGGCGGGCCGGGGGTGTCCCGTCAGGGGGTGCAGCGGGACCTCCTGCCGCTCCTTGAGGGGACCACAGTGCGGACCCGGCACGGGACGGTGCGCACCGACAACATACTTTTCATCGCCGCCGGCGCCTTCTCCCAGGCCAAGCCCAGCGACCTCATGCCCGAGCTCCAGGGACGCCTCCCCATCCGGGTGGAGCTCCACCCTTTAACCGAGGAGCACTTCAAGCGGATCCTAGTGGAGCCGGAAGATGCCCTCACCAAGCAGTATCAAGCCCTGCTTTCCACGGAAGGGGTAGAGGTGGAGTTCACCGATGAGGCTGTAAGTGAGATCGCCCATGTAGCCGCCGAGCTCAACCGGGCCCTGGAGGACATCGGGGCGCGACGCCTGATAACCGTGATGGAACACCTGATGGAGGAGCTCTCGTTCTCCGCCGACCTGCACCGGGGGGAGAGGTTCGTCATAGACCGCAAGTACGTGCAGGAGAGGGTTACCGGCCTGGCAGCCGACCTTGAACTCTCCCGCTACATCCTATAAAAATAGCGGTAGGACGCCTTTCTTTGTGGACAACAACATGGAGGTGACAGCCATGTACAAGGGAAGGGGTTTTCTTCTCTTAACGTTCGGGATTCTTTCGATGGTCTTTCCGATTTTGGCCCAGGGAACACAGCGGGGTTTTGAGTTCTACACGCAATATCCGGCGTTGGTGATCTCCGAGGGGCGGGAGGTCTCCTTGGATGTCAAGCTCCATAACACCGGGCCTACCCCGGAGGACGTGGTGCTTACGGTCTCCGGGCCGGAGGACTGGAACGGACGATTTGAGACCTCATCTTACCCCACTCTTCAGATAAGATCGGTACATCTCCTTCCCGGGCAGGAGGAGCCGCTCACGGTGCGGTTCAAGGCCAAGCCCCCGGAGGGCACCCCTGGTGGCGACTACGTCTTCACCTTGAGTGCCGTCACGGAGGATGGTGCCATCGAGCATTCCATCCAGGTGACCGTTACCCTGGAGGCGGAGGCCCCTCAGGAAGAGGAGGAGCCCGGGGAGGTGCTTCAGCTCCTTGTGGACTATCCCTCCCTGGAGAACGCGGCCGGAAAGGACTTCACCTTTACCATCCAGATCAAGAACCAGACCGACGAGGAGAAGGTGGTGGAGCTGTCCGGGCAGATCCCCTCCGGCTGGCGAGCCTACTTCACGCCACGCTGGGAGCAGGATACCCGCATCACCTCCATCAAGGTGGATGCCAACAGCACGGAGAACATCCGGTTTGTTCTGACCCCTCCTTACATGGTGCAAAAGGGCGACTACCCCATCCGGTTCATCGCCCGGGCCGGGGATTACGAGGCCGCCTTGGACCTGAAGGCGGTGGTCACCGGGAACTATGACCTGCAACTTGCCAGTGAGGCGGAGATCACCGGGGCCGGGGACACCTGGAACATCAAGGCGGTGGAGGGGAAAGAGCGGCACTTCACCCTTTATCTTTACAACGGCCTTCCCTCCAACCCCACCTCAGCCCCGGTGACGAACATCAGGTTCTACGCCACCAAGCCGGAGGGTTGGGAGGTGGAGTTCAAGCCTGAGACGGTGGAGTCCTTGCCGCCCACCCTCAGTGCCGCGGACCTGGCCAAGGTGGACGTGGTCATCACCCCGCCGGAGCGGGCCATCCCCGGGGACTATCAGATCACCATTAACGCCTCCGGCCGGGAGGACCACGCCTCGGCCCAGCTGCGGGTGACCGTTGGTGCTTCCATGGGCTGGGGCTGGGTCGGGGTGGGGGTGGTGGTGTTCGTGGTGGCCGCCCTCACCGGGGTGTTCGTCCGCCTGGGGAGGAGGTAAGGGTGATGGTCGAGGCCCAGGGGCTCAAGAAGTCCTACGGCCCGGTACAGGCGGTGGAGGGGCTGGACCTTCGGGTACAGGAGGGGGAGATCTACGGCCTTCTTGGGCCCAACGGCTCGGGGAAGACCACCACCATCCTGATGCTCCTCGGCCTCACCGAGCCCTCGGCCGGCCGGGTCCAAGTGGCGGGCTTCAACCCCACCCGGGAGCCCCTCAAGGTGAAGCGGGTGGTGGGGTACCTCCCGGAGAATGTAGGCTTCTACGACGATCTCACCGCGCGGGAGAACCTCCGCTACATCGCCCGCCTGAACGGGATCCCGGACCGGGATTCAAAGAAACGGATCGAGGAGGTCCTGGAGCAGGTGGGGCTTTCGGAGGTGGCCGACCGCCCGGTGGGCACCTACTCCCGGGGGATGCGTCAGCGGCTGGGGATAGCCGACGTGCTCGTCAAGGAGCCGCGGCTTGCCATCCTGGATGAGCCCACCACCGGGATCGACCCGGAGGGGGCGAGCCAGATCCTGGACATGATCGTTAGGATGCGAAACGAGCGGGGGATGACCATCCTGCTTTCCTCGCACCTGCTCCACCAGGTGCAGCGGGTATGCGACCGGGTGGGGATCATGCACCGGGGGAGGCTGGTGGCGGAGGGCACGGTGGACGAGCTTTCCGCCAGGACCTCCGGGGAGGGGCTGGAGTTCGAGGCCCAGGTGCGGGGGCTGAGCCCTGAGCTGGTGGCCGCCCTTAAGGGGCTGGATGGGGTGCGGGAGGTGGTTGCCCAAGGGGAGCGCCTGCGGATCCTGGCGGAGGTGGACGTGCGTTCCGCCGTGGCCCGCACCGTCCTGGAGAAGGGGGCGGAGCTCCTCGAGCTGCGCCAGCGCGCCTTCACCTTGGAGGAGATCTACCTCCGCTATTTCCAGGGGTGATCCTAAATGAGGGTGGTATTCTGGAAGGAACTGGCGGACTACTTCGGCAGCAAGCGGTTCATCATCCTGTTCTTCCTCATCCTGATCGTGGCCGGGGCTTCGGCGTATCTTGCCAGCCAATCCCTGCGGGAGAGCCCTCCCCAGGACACCTCGTACGTTTATCTTGATCTCTTCACCCAGTCCTCCGGGGGCATGCCCTCTTTCCTTTCCTTTTTGGCCTTCTTCGGCCCCCTGATCGGGGTCCTCCTTGGGTTTGACGCCGTGAACTCGGAGTTCTCCCGGGGCACGGTTTCGCGGGTCCTCGCCCAGCCCATCTACCGGGACTCCTGGATCAACGGGAAGTTCCTGGCCGGGCTGGCCACGCTGGCCCTGGCCCTGGCCGGGATCATCCTCATCATCTTCGGGCTTGGGCTTTATGCCCTGGGCTTCCCCCCGGACGGGGGGGAGCTTTCCCGCATGTTCACCTTCTTTGTGATCGGGCTCATATACCTTGGTTTTTGGCTCGCCTTGGGGATCCTGTTTTCGGTGCTTTTCCGGCAGGCGGCGAGCTCCGCCCTGGCCTCCATCGCCGTCTGGCTTTTCTTCACCTTGTTTTTGTACATGGCGGCCGGGCTGATCGCCGACCAGGTGGCCCCGGTGAGCCCTACCTCCCCGGCCCAGGTGTGGACGCGGAACGAGGAGATCCGCGATCTTGTGCTCCGCTTCTCCCCGGTGGCCCTGTTCGAGGAGGCCACAAGCGCCATCCTCATCCCCAGCTGGCGGGGTCTGGGGCTCGCCCAGCTCCTCACCCAGCGGGACATCCCCACCAACCCCCTGCCCTTGGGGCAGTCCCTCCTCATCGTGTGGCCGCAGCTGGTGAGCCTTATCGCCCTGACCTCGGTCTGCTTTGGCATCTCCTATGTGATCTTCATGCGCCGCGAGATCCGGTCCCTGTGAGCCAGGGGGGTGGCCGCCCCCCTGGCCTCCCCCTTCCCGGGGGTGCTAGTATGGGACCGGGAAGGGGGTGAAAGGGATGTGGAAGGAGTTCCGGGATTTCATCTCGCGGGGGAACTTGGTGGAGATCGCGGTGGCCTTCATCATGGGCGCTGCCTTTGGGACGCTGGTGAAGTCCTTCGTGTACGATCTCATCATGCCTCTGGTGGGGAAGGCCGTGGGGGATGTGGACTTTTCCAACCTTTACATCAACCTCTCGGGCACGCCTTATGCGTCCGCCCAGGCGGCGCGGGAGGCCGGGGCGGCCGCCATCTACTATGGGGCGTTCATAAACGCCCTCATCAACTTCCTTTTAGTGGCCTTCGTGATGTTCCTCTTGGTCAAGGGGGTGAATCGGCTGAGGCGGCCTCCGGAGGCCCCGGCCCCCACCACCAAGGAATGCCCTTACTGCAAGCTGCAGATCCCCATGGCGGCCACCCGCTGTCCTCACTGCACGGCCGAGCTCGGCTGATCAGGGCAGCAGCTCCGGGACCCGGGCCCTGAGCTGCGGGGTCAGGTCCTGGAGCTGGCCTGCATCGAGGTACAGGGCGTCCTCTTTTTCGAGCACCAGGGCGTAGCCCTGGGCCTGGGCGATCCTCTGGGTGGCCTTGGCCAGCATTGCCTGGATCACCTGGGACACCAGCTGATCCAGCTGGTTCAGGGAGGTGCTGAGCCCCTGGTATAGGCCGATGAAGGTGTTGAGGTCGCCTTGCTCGGCGGCGTTTTTCAGCTCGTCAAACTGCCCCTTCAGGGGGCGGAGTTGCCCTGTCAGCTCGGTGAGGGTTTTTTGGAGGTCGGAGAACTCCTGGGAGGCGGCTAGCCTGTCGAGCAGGTCCAGGTACCAGTTGAGGGGGGCGGCCAGGAGCTCCGCCTGCACCAGCATGGACTCCCTTTGGTATGTCTCGTCCTCGATCTGGCCCGCCTCGTGCCTTTGTCGTAGGTCCTGCAGCTCCTGGTTCTTGAAGTCCAAGGTGTTTTGAAGGGGTTGATAGAGCTCGTCCATCAGGCCCATTAGGTCCACGTAGGCCAGCTTGAGGGCGGGATGATCTGCCCCGGTCGGGGCCGCTTCCGAGGGGAGCTCGGCCCTCAGGGCCTCTGTCTCCGCCTCGAGGCGGGAAAGCCGGTCTTGCGTTCGCTGAAGAAGCGTTGAGGCCTCGGCCAGGGACCTTTCCAACCCTTCCATCCTCTGAGTCAAGGCCTGTGTTTCGCGGGACTCCCCGCCCGAAAGCACGGCCACCCCGATCAAGCCCCCCACAAGGCCCGCCCCCAACCCCAGGAGGACGCTTAAAAGCAGAACCTTGCCCGTCATCGTTCCTCCTTACCAGAGCCTTCTCGGCGGAAAGGGTAACGCCGACATCGATTTCGACAAGTCTTCTGACGGGGCTCAGGGATCTTTCATCTCTGCGGGGAAGCGAGGGTCGTGGGGTCAGGAGTTTACTTTTTGACATCCGTAGGCCTGCAGTGCAGGCGTACCCACCCCACCGGCATCAAAAGTAAAGACACGACGCCTGCTCCTCGCAGGCCCTGAAGCAGCAGCTTTAGTCGCCGGCGATCTCGGCTAGCCAGTCCAAGGCACCCGGGACGTGATACCAGACGCTTCTGCTTTCCGCCACATAATCTACGGCCTCGCTCTCGTCCCCAATTCCGACGCTCCTGAACGTGTCCGGCGGAAGCGGCTCCCACCCGAGGAGGTACTTCGGCACGTGGGGGTTGGCCGCAAGTGCCCGGCGCAGGAGCTTCCGGGCATAAGGGGTATCGCCCTCCCTGCGGAAGGCCCACAGAGCCCGGCTGTAGGCCCACCAGGCAGTGGGATCATCCCGGTAGCGCGCGAGGAGCTCTTTGGCCTCCTCGTCCCGGCCCAGGATGAGCAAGGCGTTTATGAGGAAAAAGCGCACCCCTTGGTTGTCGCGGGGGTTGAGGCGCAGGAGGTCCTTAAAGTGTTCAACTGCGGCCTCGTATTCCCCGAGCTCCCACAGGCACCGGGCAAGGCCCAACCGAGCCCGCATGTAGGGGCGGGTGGAAAGGAGCCCCCAGAAGTGGCCCGCTTCCTCCTTGAAGATCTCCGGGCCCAAAGCGCGCTCGGCGGCGGCCACCCCTTTAGCGTAGAGGTCGCGGGCCTCGCTCGTGCTGCAGGCGGTCTCCTCGGCCAGGATCACGTAGGCATCGGCACAATCGGGACAGACCTCGAGGGCCTTGCAGGCCAGGGCCACCCGCTCCGGGCCCTCGGTCTCCCACGCCTCGTAAACCAGGTTCTGAGCCTCCTCTTGCGGGGTGCGCGGCGCGGTCCGCGGGATCTTGCCTCCTGCTTCCGCAAGGGTCCGATCGAGAAACTCCTTTATCTCCTCTTTGGACTCGAAGGTGTGCTCCCCAAGGAGCCGATGGAGCTCGGCGAGCTCCCGCTCCAGGGCCCGGAAGTCTGAAGGAGGCCCTCGCCTTTCCTCCCCTTTCCCCTGCTGAACCCCCTCCCTTTTCTTCCCCTGCTTTTCCTTCCCCATGGGATCCTCCTTAGTCAAAGCTTAGCTTACGCCCCTTTGGCTTACTTGCCCACCTGGAAGCAGCCCCGGGGGGATGATGTATCTTCTGCCCTATTTAAGCCCGGCCTTGAGGGCGGGCCACCACCTCCCGGACCATTTACTTTCCCAACTTTGAACAGTAAAGCCGGCCTCAGAGGGGCTTATAATCGCGGCGCCATGGATCTACTTATTCAAGGGATCGGGCAGCTGGTCACCCCGCTCGGGAAAGGCCCCCTTTCTGGCTCTGATCAGGGGAGGTTGCAGGTTCTAGACGATGCCTACATCGTCGTGAGGGAGGGAAGGATAGCCGAGGTGGGCCAGGGGAGCCCGCCAAGGCTTCCTTGCCCCACCATGGATGCCCAAGGGAGGCTCGTCACCCCAGGGCTTGTTGACCCCCATACCCACGCGGTGTTCGCCGGGACCCGGGTGGCCGAGTTCCTGGCCAGGACCCGAGGGGACCGCTACACCGGCGGGGGGATCCTCACCACGGTGGCCGCAGTGCGGGCCGCCTCCGAGGACGAGCTCGTGGAGCTCGCCCGGCCCCGCCTCCTCCGCATGCTCCAGGAGGGTACGACTACGGTCGAGATAAAATCCGGCTACGGCCTTACCACCGAGGATGAGCTCAAGATGCTCCGGGCCATCCGCCGCCTCTCGGAAGCCCTCCCCTTGACCGTGGTCCCTACCTTCCTGGGGGCCCACGCTTTCCCCGGGGAACTCCCCCGGGAGGAATACATCGAGCTCGTGGTAGAGGAGATGCTCCCCCAGGTGGCGAAAGAGGGCCTGGCCCGGTTCTGCGATGTCTTCTGTGATCGGGGCTTTTTCACGGTGGAGGAGGCGCGGCTCGTCCTCACCCGGGGACGGGAGCACGGGCTTTCCCCCAAGCTACACGCCGACGAGCTTGCGGACGTAGGGGCGGCAGGGCTCGCCGCCGAGCTCAAGGCCGTATCCGCGGATCACCTTCTGCACGTCTCTGATCGAGGGATGGAGAAGCTGGCCGAGGCGGGGGTGGTGGGGGTCCTCCTCCCCGGAACGGCATTTGTCCTCTCCGAGCCCTACCCCCCGGCCAGAAGGCTGATCCAGGCCGGGGTGCCGGTGGCCCTGGGGACCGACTTCAACCCCGGCTCCTGCCCCATCTCCTCCCTGCCCCTGGTGATGTCCCTGGCGGTCTTGCGGCTAGGGCTCTCCCCAGAGGAGGCGCTGTGCGCCGCCACCCTGAACGCCGCGGCCGTGGTGGGCCTGGCGGAGGAAGTCGGCTCCCTGGAGCCGGGGAAGCTCGCGGACCTGGTGATCTGGGACGCGCACGAGCTGGGGGAACTTCCGTATTTCATCGGCCACCGGCTGGCCTTGGTGGTGGTGAAAGCCGGGGAGGTGGCATGGCGGACGTCCGGGTTCTCGCCTACGCCAAGCTGAATTTGATCCTCAAGGTGGTGGGCCGAAGGGAGGACGGCTACCACCTCCTCCAAAGCTTGATGTGCGCCGTGGACCTTTACGACGAGCTTTTTCTGGTGCTTGCGGGCGACCTTACGGTGGAGGTGGAGGGCCTGGACATCCCGCCGGAGGACAACCTGGTCCTGCGGGCGGCCAGGCTCCTCCGCGACCGCGTCGGGACCGGGAAGGGCGCCCACATCAGAGTGATCAAGAGGATTCCGGTGGGGGCGGGCTTGGGCGGGGGGAGCTCGGACACCGCCGCGGCCTTGGCCGGGCTAAACCGCCTGTGGGGCTTGGGCCTCAGCCGAGCGGCCCTGCAGGAGGTCGGACTTAAGCTGGGCGCGGACGTGCCGTTTTTCTTAGGGGAGAGCCCGGCCTGGGCGGAAGGGGTGGGGGAGAGGCTCTCCCCAGCCCAGGTGAAACTGCCAGGCGCCTTCCTGATCCTGGTGCCCCCGTTCTCCTGTTCCACCCCGGAGGTGTATCGGCTCTACGACGAGCTTAGCCTCCCGCCATCCTGTCCCCTCCGCCTCGGCGGGGAAATCCGTTTTGATAACGACCTGTGGCCGGCTGCTGTAAGGCTCCGGCCCGAGCTCGGAAGGCTACGGTCCCGGCTCGAGGCTTTAACGGGTTTAGGGGTGGGAATGACGGGTTCCGGCTCAGCCCTGTTCTGCGCGTTTTCTTCCCGGGACCAGGCAGAGAAAGCGGCCCAGAGCCTGAAGAAAACGGTGGAAGGGAAGTTGTTCGTTGCAGCACCGGTCCCCCGTGGATACAAGTTTGCAGCATGAGGATCGCCATCGATGGGCCGGCGGCGGCCGGTAAGACTACCTTGGCAAGAAGCTTGGCGGAAAAGCTGGGGTATCTGTTCGTCCCCACCGGGGCCATGTACCGGGCGGCGGCGCTGGCCAAGGAAAGGGGGCTTGCGCCCGAGAAGGCCCGCATTGAGGTGCGGGAGGGAGGCCGGATCTTGCTCGAAGGGGAGGACGTCACCGAGCTCCTGGAAAGCCCGGATCTGGATGAGCTCTCTTCCCAGGTGGCCGTGGACGGGCGGGTCCGCCGGCACCTTGTGGCCCTGCAGCGCGAGATAGCCCGGGGGCGCCAGGTGGTGATGGAGGGGCGGGACATCGGCACGGTGGTACTTCCGGACGCGGACCTGAAGATCTTCCTGTGGGCCGAGCCCGAGGAGCGGGCCCGCAGGCGCCTGGCCGAGCGGGGCGGCGACTTCCAGGAGGTCCTGGCCGCCATCCGCCGGCGGGACGAGCGGGATTCCACCCGGGAGGACTCCCCCCTGCGTCCGGCCCCGGACGCCGTGATCCTAGACACCACCGGACTTTCCCCAAAGCAGGTACTTGCCCTGGCCCTCGAGCTCGTGGAGGAGCGCCGTGCTAGCATGGATTTCTGACCGGGTCCGGGACGTCTTGTACGGGGCCTTGGCCGTGCTGGCCAGCATGGTCGTTTGGCCGCTTTTTCGGCTCTCGATTCGGGGCCGCAAGAACCTTAAAGGAGAGGGCATCCTGGTGGCCCGCCACCGCTCCTATTGGGATATCCCCATCCTGTGTGTGGCGGCAGGGCCGTTTAGGCGCATCGGCTTTTTGGCAAGACGGGGGCTTCTTAAGAACCCCCTGTTTGCCCCGTTCGTGTGGGGGTTTGCCACGGTCATCGACCGGGAGGCCTTCAGCGCCCGGGACTTCCGCAAGGCCATCCGGGCGGCCGAGAGGAACAGGATAATCGGCATCTTCCCCGAGGGGACCACCCGACCCGGAGCGAAACCAAAGCCCGGCGCCATCCGGTTTGCTGAGCTCCTCGGCCGGCCGTTGATACCAGCCAACATAATCCCCCATGGTCCTTATCCCCCCTCCTACCCCTTCGGGTTCCCTAGGGTCGAGGTCCGGTTCGGCCGTCCCCTGACGGTGGAGGAGCTCGCCCAGGGCTTGCCCCCGGACATCTCGCGAAAGGAACGGTACAGGATCCTTTCCCAACGCCTGATGGAGAGGATCGACACCGCCTAGTTTGAGTCCCCTCCCCAGGCGGGATAAGATCTGGGCAAATCTGCCCGGTAGGGGGTTCGCTGGATTCAACTTGGGTGCGGGCCCGCAAGGGGAAATCCAACAAGGGGTGGTTCGAAGTGACGGATCGGATTCGAATGGAGGACGCGCTCGACGCCAGCGACGTACGCCTGTTCAGCCGCGGGGATACGGTCACTGGCACGGTGGTAGAGGAGACCGAAGGCGAGTTCCTGGTCGACATCGGCTACAAGTCCGAGGCCCTCCTTCCCAAAGGGGAGCTGGCCCCGTTCCACGACCAGGTCTCCCCAGGGGAGGAGCTGGAGGTCATCGTCACCTACATCGACGAGGAAAACGGGACCGTCTTCGTCTCGGAGCGCCAGGCCTTCTTTGCCAAGAGGTACGCGGAGCTGGAACGGGCCTATAGGTCGGGCGCGCCCGTCAAGGGGAAGGTCGTCGAGGAGGTGAAAGGCGCAGGATACCAGGTGAGCTTGGGCGGGATCAGGGCGTTCTTGCCCGGCTCCCACCTGGGCAAGGGGATCTCCACCAAGTTCGAACGGCTTAAGGACAAAGAGCTCGACCTGAAGATCATTGAGTTCTCCCGCCGGGACAGGAACATCGTGGTATCCCGCCGCGAGTACCTTAAGGACCTGGAGGAACAGAAAAAGCGGGAACTCTTCTCCTCCCTCACCCCGGGGAAGGTCCTGGAGGGGAAGATAAAGAGCGTGGTCGACTTCGGGATATTCGTGGACGTGGGCGGCTACGATGGGCTGGTACACCGGACCGAGATCTGCTGGAAGGACATCCCCGTCCCCCCCCAGGACAAATACAGGCCTGGACAAAAGGTGCGGGTGATGGTCCTGGAGGCGGACCCGGAAGAGGAACGCATCTCCCTTTCCATCAAGCGCCTGCGCCCTGACCCTTGGATCGGGATCGCGGATCGCTACCCCCCCGGCACCCGCGTCACCGGAAAGGTGGTCTCCGTCACCGACTTCGGCGCGTTTGTGGAGCTGGAAGAGGACGTGGAGGGGTTGGTGCACGTCTCCGAGCTTTCCTGGGGGTTCCCTAAGCACCCCAAGGAGGTGGTGCAGGAAGGGGACACGGTGGACGTGGTGGTGCTCGGAGTGGACGAGAAGAAAAAACGCATCTCCCTCTCCCTGCGGAGGACCCTGCCCGACCCCTGGGAGGACGTGGAGCACCGCTATCCCCGGGGGGCTTTGGTGGAGGGCAAGGTCACCAAGATCACCGAGTTCGGGGCCTTCGTGGAGTTGGAGGAGGGGGTGGAGGGCCTGATCCACGTCTCGGAGCTCTCTTGGAAGCGCATCTCTCATCCTAAGGAGCTCATGGAGGAAGGGCAGACCGTTCGGGCCATGGTGCTCAAGGTGGATCAGGGCCAGCGGCGGATCAGCCTGTCGGTCAAGGCCCTGGAGCAGGACCCCTGGGAGCAGTTCCTGGAACAGTATTCCGTGGGGTCGGTGGTCTCGGGGCCGGTGACCCAGATCAAGGACTTCGGGGCGTTTGTGCGCATCACGCCGGCGGTGGAGGGGCTGATCCACGTGTCCGAGATCGCCCAAGAGCGCATAAACACCCCCTCGGAGGTGCTACGGCTGGGCCAAGAGGTGACCGCCAAGATCATCGGGATAAACGAGGCCAAGCGACAGGTGCGGCTTTCCATCCGCAAGCTTCAGGAGGAAGCGGCCGAATCGGAGAAGGAGCGGTTCATCCAAGGCCCTGGCCGGGAGACCGTAACCCTGCGGGAGCACCTCAAGGGCCTGTCCGGGGAGGGGTGAGCCCCTCTGGGAGCACTACCATCGCCACGGCGAAGCTGTCCGTATGGCTGAGGGAAAGTGGGTAACAGTTTCCTTGCCAGCGGAGGGAGGGTTTGCGGCCTGTTGAGACGACCTCCAGCTCCCGGAAGGGGACCGGGCGGCCCAAGGCTTTGATGAACGCCTCCTTGGCGGCCAGCCGCGCGGCCAGCCGCTGGTAAGAGAGCGGGGGGCGGGCACGCAAGGCGTAGTTGATTTCGTCTGGGGAGAAGAGCCGGGTCAGGAAGCGCTCCCCCCTCCTTTCCACAAGGTCCCTTACGCGGGCCACCTCAACAAGATCGATCCCGAGGCTCAACATCGGGTGATACGCCTGCGCTCGGCGATCACGATCGCCTCCAGCTGCCGCACGGCCTCCTCCAGTCGATCGTTCACCACAAGGTAGTGAAACTCGGGGATGTGGCGGACCTCCTCCCTGGCGATGGCAAGCCGCGCGTCGAGGGCCTTTTCTGACTCCGTGCCCCGGGCCCTGATGCGGGCGGCGAGCTCCTCCCAGGTGGGGGGGATCATGAACACCAGCACCACCGGGTAAGGGAGGCCGGCCCGGGCGATGGCCAAGGCCCCCCGTACCTCCACATTGAGCAGCACATCCCTTCCTTGTGCCAACACATCCACCACCTGGCTGCGGGGGGTCCCGTAGCGGTGGCCCTGGTACTCGGTCCACTCCAAAAGCTCCCCCCGCTGGATCAAGCCATCGAACTCCTCCTCTGAAAGGAAGTAGTAGTCCCGCCCATGCACCTCCCCGGGCCGCCGGGGCCGGGTGGTGGCCGAGACCGAAAACGAAAGACGCCCGTCCCGCCGCAGGAGCTCCCCGATCACCGAGGACTTCCCGGCCCCCGAGGGGCCGGTGACCACAAAGGCAATCCCCCCCTCCCCCTGAACCCCCCACCCCTCCGGTAGAAACCCTCGCCCCGTCATTCCACGTTGCGGGCTTGTTCCCGGATTCGCTCGGCGGCAAGGCGGATCGCCAAGGCGGTCTTGCCCAAGGCCGTCGAGCGGGCCTTGGCCGAAAGGGTCCCCGCCTCCCGCCCCAGTTCCTGGGCCAGGAACTCCAGCTCCCTGCCCACCGGCCCCCGCTCCTTGAGGAGCTCCCGCAACCGCCTTGTATGGGAAGCCAGCCGATCCAGCTCCTCGGTCACGTCAGCCCGCTCGGCCCACAGCACCAGCTCCTGTTCCAGCCGCCCGGGATCGGCCTCGATCTCAAGCTCCCTCAGGCGGGCCCGCAGCCTGCCCCCCACCTGCTCTAGGGCCGCCGGGGCCTCCTCCCGGGCTTGGGATAACAACTCCTCTAGCACGTCGGCCTCCCGGGCCAGCGCCTCGGCCAGACGTTCCCCTTCGGCCTCCCGTGCCGCCAGCACCCCAGCGATCGCCTGCTCCAGCGCCTCACTTAACCCAGGCCAAAGCACCTCCTCCTCAGGGAGGATCTCTTGAAAGGCGCCCAGGCTGATGAGATGCGAAAGCCCTGGTTCCTCCTTGATTGCAAGCTCCTTCCTTACCTGGGAAAGATCGGCCACAAGTCGGCGGGCTGCCTCTAAATTGAGCCGTCTTGGTCGAACTTCTCCGCAAAGTTCCCAGCGTACAGTGAGTTCCAGGGCCCCTCGGGTGAAGGCCTCCCGCAATTTCTCCTCGCAGCGATGGGCCAATTCCGGTAGCTCGGAAAGCCCTCTAACCCGCACCTCCAAGAAGCGGTGGTTTACCGACCTCAGGTCGCACTGAACGAGGAACCCGCCCGAGCAGGCCCGACCGCGGCCGAAGCCGGTCATGCTAAGCATCTTCCCCCCGGAAGAGCACCGCCGCGTAGCCCACCACCTGGTCCCGCATCCCCGCGACCTCCCCCGAGGTACGATAGGAAAGGAGCTTTGCCCTCAGGCCTGCCTTCTTGGCAAAGGAGATTAGGATCCCTACAGCACCCACCCCGCAGATGCTGATCCTGTGCCTTTCCACCGCCTCCAGGAAGCCCTCCAGGTCCAGGTTCAGGATCTCGGCCAGGGCCCGTTGATCCTTCTTGCGGGCCACCTCATCGGGCTCGTAGTGGGTGAAGTCCGAGGAGGCGATCACGGCCACCGGGCGATGAGCAAGCACGGTTGCCAGTGCCTGGCCCACCTCCTGGCAGAGACGGGGGCCATGGGAACGGACCACGGCGGGGACAAACGGTATGGGACCAAACAGGTACCGGAGGAAGGGGAGCTGGACCTCCACGGAGTGTTCTTCCAGGAACGGGAGGTTGGTCCGTTCTGCCCCGGTGGCCAGCTGGAGCTCCCGGGAAAGCCCCTCGTCCACCGGGAGGGGGCCGAGGGGGGTGGCCCATTCCCCCGGCTCCCCCAGCACCAGGGGGCCTCCCAGGCCGGTGTGGTTTGTGCCCAAAATGACCACTTGTTCGGGCCTGCCGAGCCCCCACAGGGCGCGGAAGCCCGCCCCGGCCACCGGCCCTGAGTACAGGTAGCCGGCGTGGGGGAGGATGAGCCCCACTGGGCCAGAAAGCGGAGGGGGTGGAGGGCCGAGCTCCGCACCCCCACCCAGGCAAGCCTCCACCTCCCTGCGCAGGGCCAGGGGATCGGAGGGATAAAACGTGCCGGCCGCACATGGCCTTCTCAGCGCCATCGAAAACAGATTGTATGGGAGCCTCCCCTGCCGAACAACGCCGCCTGGCTACCCCCTCCTAAGGCGAGCCAGCCTGACGTGGGGCAACATGATGCCCACGAAGATGAGCGCGGCGCCCAGGATCTGGGGCCCGGCCAGCGACTCCCCTAAAAGCAGCCAGCCGAACAGGGCGGCGAAGGCGGGCTCGGTGGAGAGCACGATGGCGGTGTAGCTGGCGGTGGAGCGCCGCTGTACCCAACTCAGCAGGAAGAAGGCCAGGGTGCTGGCCAGGGTCCCGGTGACCAGGATGGCCCGCCAGGCCACCCAGGACAGGGAGAGGGTTGGCTCCTCCCAGGTGGCGGCGCCCGCCAGGGAGAGCAAGGCCACGACCCCCAGCTGGGCGGGGAGCATGGTGAGGAAATCCCCCTTTTTTGTGTACCGGTCAAGCAGCACCAGGTACAGGGCGAAGGCCAGGGCACAGATCAGGGTGAGCAGGTCCCCGAACCCGGTGGGGCCCAAGGCAGCCTCCCCGCCCAGCACCAAGAGCACCAGGCCACCTGCCGCCAAGCCCACCCCGGCCCAGGTCTTGGCGGGGGTGCGCTGGCCGAGCAGGTAGGCGATGGGGGGCACCAGTACCACGGAAAGTCCGGTTATGAGCCCAGATTTTTGGGCGGTGGTGTAGACCAAGCCCCAGGTCTGGAAGTAATAACCGAGGAACAGGGTGAGCCCCACGATGGCCCCCCTGCCCCAGTCCGCCCCCCGGGTGCGGTGGAGCCTTCCGGCGAGCAAGAGGAGGGAAAGCAGGGTGGCCAAGGAGAACCTCAATCCCAGGAACCAAAACGGCCCCACCTCCGCCACCCCCTCCTTCACCAGGACGAACGTCCAACCCCAGATACAGGTGGCCAAAAGCAGGGCCAGGGTCCCCATCAGGCGCAGACAAAATGGATCACATCCCCGTCCCTCACCAGGTAATCCCGGCCCGCACGGGTGATCTTCCCCTGCTCCCGCAACGCCTTTTCGGAGCCGGCGGCCAAAAGCTCCTCCAGGTCCATCACCTCAGCCAGGACGAACCGATCCCGGAAGTCGGAGTGGATGACCCCGCCCGCCTCCGGGGCGGTGGTGCCCTGGGGGACGGTCCAGGCCCGCACCTCCGACCCCGCGAACGTGTAGAAGGTCACCAACGAGAGGAGCCCGTAGGCCGCCCGGGTGAGCCGGACCAGGGCGGATTCGGCGAGGCCCCACTCCGAGAGGAACGCCCGCCGCTCCTCCTCCCCCTCGGCCGCCTCGGCCACCTCCGCCTCCAACCTCCCCCGGATGACCACACACCCTGCCCCCCGCTCCCGGGCCAGCCGCTCCACCTCCGCCGAGAGCTCGTTCTCCCCCTCGTCCCCCACGTTGGCGACGAACAGGACCGGCTTGGCCGTAAGGGGGGAAAGGTCCCGGAGGCGCGCGAGGTCCTCCTCCGGGAGCCCCAGGGCCCGGATCGGGGTCCCCTCCCCCACCGCCCGGATCAGCCCCTCGATGAGTTCCAGTTCCTTCTTGGCTTCCTTGTCGCCGGTCTGGGCCAGCTTCCTTATGCGGGCCCGCCTCCTTTCCAGGGTCTCAAGATCCTTTAAAAGGAGCTCGGCCTCCACGATCTCGATGTCAGTTCGGACGTCCAGGCTCCCTGTGGGGTGGGAGACCTCCGGGTCCTGGAAGCAGCGCACCACATGTAAGATGGCGTCCACCCCCCGGATCTCCGAGAGAAACTGGTTCCCAAGGCCCTCCCCTTGAGAGGCGCCCTTTACCAGCCCAGCGATGTCCACCACCTCGATGGCCGCCGGCACCTTCTTCTTCTCCGGGAACAGGGAGTGGAGGGCGTCCAGGCGGTCATCCGGGACCGGAGCCACCCCGTGGTGGGGCTCGATGGTGCAGAAGGGGTAGGCCTCCACCTTGGCCCCGGCGGCGGTGAGGGCGTTAAAGATGGTGGATTTCCCCGCATTGGGCAAGCCCACCAGCCCGAAGCTCTTCACCTAAGCCTCTCCCTTACCAGCTCTGCCACCTGGGCCGGGGTCCTGGCCACCGGGATCCCCCGGGACTCGAGGCGCTGGGCCTTGGCCTCGGCGGTGCCCTCGGTCCCGGAGATGATGGCCCCGGCGTGGCCCATCCGCTTCCCCGGCGGGGCGGAAAAGCCAGCTATGTAGGCCACCACAGGCTTTTCCATGTTCTGGGCAACGTAGTCGGCCGCCTCCTCCTCGGCGGCCCCACCGATCTCCCCCACCAGCACCACCAGCTCCGTCTCCGGGTCCTCCTCGAAGAGGGGCAGGAGCTCCACGAAGGTGGAGCCGATGATGGGGTCGCCGCCGATCCCCACCACCGTGGACTGGCCGATCCCGGCCCGGGAAAGATGGGAGGCGATCTCGTAGGTTAGGGTGCCGCTTCGGGAGATGATCCCCACCGGCCCGGGGGAGAAGACCTCGCCGGGCATGATCCCGACTTTGGACTTCCCGGGGGAGATGAGCCCCGGGCAGTTGGGGCCGATGAGGCGGGCCCCGTAGCCCCTGATCAGGTGGTAGGCCCGCAGCATGTCGTGCAGGGGGATCCCCTCGGTGATGCAAACGAGCAGGGGGATCCCGGCTTCGGCCGCCTCCAGCATGGCGTCACAGGCGAAGGGGGCGGGCACGAATAGGATGGAGGCGTCAGCCCTGTGGTCCTCCACGGCCTGGCGCACGGAGTCGTAGACCGGGATCCCCTCGAAGGACTGCCCCCCCTTCCCCGGGGTGACCCCGGCCACCACCTTGGTGCCATAGGCCAACATCTGTTTGGTGTGAAAGGCCCCTTCGCTCCCCGTCATCCCCTGAACCAAAACGCGCGTTGCCTCGTTCACAAGGATTGCCACCCTGTTTCACCTCACGTTGGTGGCAAGGATAGGCCCCCAGCCCCTGTGGGGCAAGTCAGGTGGCTTGACGGCCACCGGGAGCCGATTAGACTTAACCCACCCCGGGTGGGATTGTCGATGGAATACATGGGGAGTTTGCGAGAGGAGCCCCGGCTCAAGGCCCAGCTTTTGCGGCAGATCCGCACCGCCGAAGGGCACCTGGCGGGCATCCGCAAGATGGTGGAGAACGACCAGTACTGTGTGGACATCCTCAAGCAGATCGCGGCCGTGCAGGGGATCCTGTCCGGGGCAGCCCGGGAGCTGGCCCGCTCCCACACCCGGCACTGCGTGCGCCGGGCCATCCAGGAGGGCAAGGGCGACATGGCCATCGACGAGCTCTTCGAGGCCCTCAAGTACCTGAAGCACTTTTAAAGTAAAAGGGGGCTTCAGGTAAAGCCCCCTTTCCAGACCGGATTTCAGTCCATGATGTCCGGGGTTCCCGAGCAGATGCCAAGCCCCCAGTACAAAAGTGGGTTGGAGGCGTTACGACAGTTCTTGGCGCTCTGCACGTTTGGGTTGTCGCAACAAAAGCCGCTCGGCTCCATGTTCGAGCCCGGAGTGCTCGCTGCCAGCCCACCGGATGGGCCGGGCGGATGTGCCAGGTTCAGCGCGTGCCCCAACTCATGAGCAAGATGGTAGTAATTGACCGCCCCGGTTTGACAAGGAGGGCATGGAGGACAGGTCGCAGGGCAGTAACCAGGGCAAGGACATGGGGCAGGGATGCTAAGCTGCTGGTCACAGGTAACGATCTTCGCCGACGCCGTCCCAGATGAAAAGCACGCCCCACCTCCCCAAGAGCAAGCGAAGTCCATCCTGTCAACTACAAACACTTCCACGGCATCTGCGACGTTTACTTCTGCCAGCAGGCTTATGGCCTCCGCTTCGCTTTCCAGCACCTTGTATGCTGGTTTATTCAAGTAGATAGGGGTGTTAGAAATTATCTTGATACAACGGACGCTCCCGCACCGATTCCAAAGCTCGGCGGCCTTCCGGATAAGCGTGGAGAAGACACTCCCGGTGGCGTTGGGATCCGAGGATCCGGTTCCGATGAACACCGGCTGCACCCGTAAGACCTGGGCGGGGGAGAGGAACCTTGTCCAGGCAAATTCGATGTATACGTGCAAGCTCACGAGCCTCACCACGCCCAGTTTGCGGCCACCCTCATACACCAACCCTCGCTCGTGGTGCTGGACGAACCAGGTAATCCTCTCAGGTAGCCTATCAGTCGCTTTTGGGAAGAAACTCTATGGGTGGTTTGTACCCCTAGGCGGGGAACTGGAGGGGGTGTCTGAGGTCAAAAGGCAGGGGCGCGGCTGGCTCCTTCGCCTTTTTCCTGGGACCGAGCCCAAAGACGTCCTACAGTTACTTCTAGCACGGGGGCACGATATTAATGAATTCAGAGCTGTAATGCCTAGTTTAGAAGACATATTCGTTCAGGTGGTGGGTGAGGGCCATGAATAGGTTCTGGGCGGTTGCGCGGCATGAGTTTACGGTCACCGTCAGGCGGCGAGGCTTCCTCGGCTTAACCGCCGTCATTCCTCTGCTCATCGGCCTTTTGGCAGCCCAATTGGCGGGAAGACAAAGTTCGACCCCCGGGGGTGAAACGGTGGTGGGCTTTTGGGACGGGGCTGTTCCGGGGGCAGTGGGAACAGGACCGGGTGACTTACAAACCCTTTCCCAACCAGGAGGCCGCGATCCAGGCTTTCTCAAACGGCGAGCTCGATATCTTGATCTTCATCCCCTCCGATTACGTGGAGACAGGCGCCGTGGTCCGAATAGAGCGTGGAAGAATCGGTCTTCTTCAGGACTTAGCCCCTCCAGGCCTGGATGCCTTCCTTAGGGGCAATCTCCTCCGAGGCGAGGTGTCAAGCGATGTCCTGGAGAGGATTCAATGGCCCGCACGTGGCACCCTCTTGCAAGTGGACGAGGAAGGACAGCTTTCCCCTCCCCCGGTTTTGGACCCCGGACAGCTGATTTTCTTCGGTGCGCTGATGGTTATGATTACGTTTTCCGTGCTCACGACGTCGAGTTATTTCTTGGAAGGCCTCAGCGAGGAGAAGGAGAATCGGGTTATGGAAGTCCTGCTCTCCTCCCTTTCCCCACAGGAATTGATGTTGGGAAAGCTAGTAGGACTGGGAACGGCGGGGTTAATCCGATTAGTGCTCTGGGTGGCATTCGGAGCAGTGCTGTTGGGCGTGGCCAAGGAAACCTCGCTCACCCTTCCCTCGATGCTTGCGGAGTTGCGCTTCCCTCTCTTCGGCCCGGCCATCTCTGGGTTTCTCTACTGCTCATGGGCTTGCTACTTGGGGCAGTGGGTGGCGTGACCTCAAGCTACAGGGAGGCTGGGCAAGCCACCGGGCTGGTCATCATCCCCTACATGCTTCCCCTGTGGCTGTTGAACCCATTGATTCAAAATCCCGACGGAGGATACTTGCAGTGAGCGCCTGTTTGGCAGTGATCTTCACGCTGAGGCTATTCCGGGCCCATCTCCTTTCGTACGGGCAAAACCCAGGGATTTTGCGGATCGTCCGCACAATGATATGGGGAGGAGGGAAGCTGGGTATGGGGGGAGCCTGAGCGGTCAGAACTGGCGCGAGGAGGGTGCTTCTTAGAACTCCACCTCCCAGGCGGTGGTGAGGGAGGGGGAGCCCTCAGGGCTCTCGGGATCGCTGCTCTCCCAGGAGAGCTCAAAGCTCGCCTCCTTGCCCAGGGAGAGTTCCAGGGTCACAAGAAGCCGGGTGAGGGAAAAGAGGGCCTCTTCAACAGGGCCCAGGTACATGCACAAAGAAAGCTCCCATCTCTCAGACGGCCCATACCCCCTGCGGGCCAGGACAAGTAGCCCATCCTCGTACTCACCGGTGGCCGCTATCCTCTTGAAGTCGGCATCCGTGTACCAGCTCGGCCTGGGGGAAGGCGGGCGCTCAAACACCAGCAAAACCTGCCATTTCGTGGCCACAAGGTGCCCTTTTGCCCCCACCCCATAGAGGGAAAGCTCGGACACCCCCCCTTTCCCCGTTGCCCCGGCATACAGGGACACACACCCCCCGGATACGGACAGGCTAGGGGTGCAAGAGAGCACGAGCCCCGAGGGGGAAAGCTCAAGCGAGATGTCGAACCTCATCCCAGCGAGGCCGGGCAATCCCGCCAGTGTCCCGCCAAGCGAGATCCCCTCACCAAGCGAGAGCTCAAACTCCCCTACGCCCCCGAAAAGGGGCCAGCCCTCCCCCTCGAGGCAGAGTTCGGCAAAACTTGTTTTACCTCCTTCCCCCGAGAAGACGCCGGAAAGCTCCAGGGTGCGTCCGGGCCAGGGCTCTGAATTCCAGCCCAGCGTGTACTCTTCAAAGTGGCTGTACCACACGTAGACCTTGACCAACTCTGGCTCGATGGGCTCCCGCAGCAGCCACCCGTCCGGGTATTTGGCGTCCAGATACGCCAGCGCCTCCGGGGCCAAGGCGAACGGCTCGAAAGCCTCCTTGGGTTGGAAGAGGACGCGCAGATTGTACTCCGTCCTCGACCTCCACCTGCCATCCACAAACGCCTTAAGCCGGACCCTCCCTGCGACGAACGCCCTCTCCCTAACCCCGGCTGAGGTCACCGCAAGCGGCCGCCAGCGTCCCCCCTCCCACCGGTAGGCTTCGGTGAACATGAAGTAGTCGATCTCAGAGGCGGAGTTGGACCGGTGGTAAGCCTTGGCCCAAAGCTCCCCGGAGGCCAGGGGAAGCTCGCCCTTGATCCAGCCGTAGCGCCAGTGGGGGCCCGGGACCTGCCACAGGAGCTGGGGGAACCTCTCGTCTTCTATGGTCCTGTAAAGGTGCTTGAGGACCTTGCCTTGGGGGGAGAAGGCAGCCTTGCCCTCCAGGGTCAGCCGATAGTCGAGGGCAAACCCTGCAAGCTGGAACGTTTGGTCCGAGAAAAGGCCCTGCTCGATTTCGGACTCGCTTTTCAGGGTCCAGGCGCCAAGGGGAACTTCAAGGGTGAGGGTGGCCTGGTGGAGGGCAAACCGTGGGTAGAGGGAAAGCTCACCCTCCCACTGGCCCGAAAGCGGCTCGGGCAGCCCGAAAGCGGGTACGAGCAACGCACCCACCAGGGCTGCCCACAGCACCCTGAAACAAGCCGACACGCGAGGTCAACCTCCGACCTGGCGCCCGGTGCCTCAGGGACGACTTGCCTATGCTAGCTCAAGGCCAGAACAAGACCATGGCCACGGCGGCTATCCCGAGGAGGACCCCGGTGATCCCAAGCAGGAAGTTCGTCTGTACCCGGCCGGAAAGGCCCGCGGGGGCCTGCGTCTTCAGGCTCTGTACCTCACTAGAAATGGAGTTCACGCTGGTCTTGAGGCTGCTTATCCCACTGGCGTTGCTGGCCACGTCCGCTTGCAAGTTCTGCACCTGGGCCTGGAGGGAGTTCAGGCGGCTTTCGAGTCCGGCCACGTCCACCCCGGCCTGGGCCTGCCCCATCCGTTGCATGGCCCGGTAAAGCCACTGGGCGGCATCGTAGCGCAAAAGGGCACTGTCCCCTCGGAACTCCCCGCCGGTGTCCGCGATGGAGATGACCCCCGTGTCTATCAGGTACTTGACCGCCGGATAAGCGGGATGCGAGGGGTCGACGTCCAGCACCACTCCCCCCCCACCCCCGGCGATCCCCGGGGTCAACCCCCACACGGAAACCAGCACCAGCCCAACCACCACCAACGCGAGCAACCTACCCCTCATCCAGATCCCCCCTTCGCAAGTGATGACACCTGCGCTAGCCTAGGAAAATCGCGTTTCCCTGTCAACCCCAAAGTTCTCGTCCCCCACATGGAGTGGTAGGGGCCGGTATACTCCGGGCGCATGAGGCTGAAGGCGCCGTCGCGTGAGGAGATCTTGTCCGGGCCGGCCCTCCCCATCATGGCCAGGATTGGGGGGCCGGCGGTCTTGTCCTCGCTTCTTTTTACCCTGTACAACCTGGCCGATGCCTTCTGGATTGGGAGGCTCCCGCGGGACCAGTCCGCCGCGGTGATGGCGGGGATCCAGGTTTCCTGGCCGATCGTTTGGTTTCTCATCTCCCTTGTGGCCGGCTTCGGCGGGGCAGCGGTCACCGCCCTGGTGGCCCAGTACCTGGGGGCGGGGAGGGAGAGGGAAGCCCGACTGGCCATGAACCAGCTGTTTTCCCTTTCCATCCTCTCCGGGATCGCCCTGGGGGTGGCCGGGTACCTGGCCTCACCGTGGCTACTTGGGCTCCTGGTGCAGGGACCGGAGGTGGCCGAGGCCGCTGGCCTTTACATGGAGGTGATCTTCCTGGGGCTCCCCACCATGCTCATCCCAGGCCTGTTCCACTTCGCCCTGGCCGCCTGTGGGGACACCCTAACCCCGCTTCTTGTGAACGGGGCCGGCACGCTCCTCAACATGGCCCTGGACCCCTTGCTCGTCTTGGGCTGGGGGCCGGTCCCCAGGATGGGGATCCTGGGGGCGGCCTATGCCACGGTGGCCGCCCAGGGCCTCGCCTCCCTGGCCTTCGTGGGGCTGTTCGCCCTGGGAAGGGGGCCCTTGCGGCTTGACCCCCGTGGGCTCATCCCCCGCTGGCAATGGGTGAAAAAGGCGGTGCGGATCGGGCTTCCAGCCGCAATAGGCCAATCCAGCACCGCCTTTGGGTTCGTGGTCATGACCGGGGTGATCGGGCGCCTCCCGAACCCGGAGGTGGCCCTGGCCGGCTACGGGATAGGCGACCGAATAATCGGGATCCTGTTCATCGTGACCGACGGCCTGAGCATCGGCCTTTCCACCATGGTGGGCCAAGCCCTGGGGGCAGGGCGGATGGCCCGGGCGAAGGAGGTGGTGCGGAAAGGGGTCTGGACGCTGCTTGTCGTGCTGGTGATCGAAGCCGGGGTGCTGTGGCTCCTACGCCGGGGGCTGGTGGCCCTGTTCATCCCGGGAAGGCCGGACGTGATCGCGGTGGGGGCGAGCTTCGTCCAGGCCTTCGCCCTGAGCATGCCCTTCCTAGGGGCCTTTTTCGCCGCCATGGCCGTCTTCCGCGGGGCCGGACATAACCTGCCCACCATGATCCTGGGGATCTTAAGGCTCTGGGTCCTCAGGATCCCACTTGCGTACCTGTTCGGTTTTACGCTGGCCTGGGGGGCGGATGGGGTGTGGTGGGGGATGGCGCTTTCCAACGTGGTCTCCGGGGGTTGTGCCATCGGGCTCCTCTTGAGCCGCAGCTGGCAGCGGAGCGTGGTGGAGCCGTGCCGGGAAAAGGGGTAGCCCTGTACGGGTATTTCGGACATGGAAACCTGGGGGACGAGGCGCTCCGTGAGGCCTGGATCAGGGCTCTTTCCCCGGATTTTGAGGTCCGTACCCTGGCCCCACCCCGCCTCCCAAAAGGGAAGGGGCCCTGGCTCTTCTGCGGGGGGATCCTCCAGGACCGCACTTCCCTGCGCTCGCTCCTGTTTTACGTCGCCGCCATCCGGCTCGCGGCCCGGGGCGGGCCGGTGGGGCTCGTTGCAGTGGGATGTGAGCTCTCCTCCCCCCTGGGAAGAAGGCTGGTGCGGGGGGTTCTTCGCAAGGCGGGCTTCGTCTCCGCCCGGGATGAGGAGGGCCTTCGTCAGCTCAGCGCCCTGGGTGGGGATGTGCGCCCGGCCCGGGACCCGGTCCTGGCCTGGCCCCCACCCCCACGGGGGGGAAGCGGCCCCATCCTGGTGAACCTCGTACCCTCACTTCCCAGAACCGTTTGCAAGGAGGTGCTGCAAAAGGCTCGGGACCTGGCGGAAAAGCTCGGCAGCCCTCTGCAGGGGCTCGTCATGGCCCCTGAGGACGCACGGGCCCTGGGAGGGCTTCCCCTCTTGCGGCCGACCACCCCAAAGGAGGCACTCAAGGCGATCGCCTCCTCCCCGCTCCTTGTGGGGGCCCGGCTGCACGCGCTGGAGCTTGCACTGGTGGCCGGGACCCCTTTTGTCCCCCTCCCCTATTCGGCCAAGGTGGAGGGGTTCCTGTCGCTTGTGGAACGAGACCTTCCGGCCCGGGTGCCGCGCACGCCGGATCGGCCGGAGGAAGCCTTGAGCCCGAGCTTGCGGGAAGGCCTCCTGCGAGCCAGGGCCCGCCTGGCCGAGGAAGCCCAAAAAGGGATTGAAGATGTCCGGAACTGGCTCCGCAGCCTGGCATGAGCCGGTGATGCTGGGGGAGGTGCTCTCCTTCCTCCGGCCAAAGGAAGGAAAGCTCATCCTAGACGCCACCGTGGGAACCGGTGGGCATGCCGAGGCCATCCTGGCTCGGGGTGCCTGCCTGATCGGCCTAGATCGGGACCCTGAGGCCCTGGAGCTTGCCCGAAGGCGACTTTCCCGGTTTGGGGAAAGGACACGTCTTGTGCACGCCAACTTCCGTAACCTAAGGGAGGTCCTTTCCCACTTGGGGGTAAAGCAAGTTGATGGGGTGTTGTTTGATCTGGGGGTAAGCTCCCTTCAGCTCGACCGGCCGGCCCGGGGGTTCTCGTTCCGGGAGGAGGGGCCGCTGGACATGCGCATGGACCCCACCCAGCCCCTCAGTGCGGCCGACCTCGTGAACCGGCTTCCGGGGGGAGAGCTTGTCCGGCTCCTCCGCGAGTACGGAGAGGAGCGCCATGCGCGCCGGATCGCCCGGGCCATCGTCCGGGCCAGAGAAAAGGCCCCCATCCGCTCGACCACGGAGCTGGCTCGGCTCGTGGCCCGCTGCTACCCCCCAGGGCGCCACCGCATCCACCCCGCCACCCGCACCTTCCAGGCCCTCAGGATCGCGGTGAACGACGAGCTTTCCGCCCTGGAGGAGGGCCTGGCCCAGGCGATCGAGGTCTTGCTCCCCGGCGGGGTCGTCTGCGTGCTCTCATTCCACTCCTTGGAGGACCGTATCGTAAAGAACATGTTCCGCGGGAAGGCAGCCCAAGGGGCTTTAGAAATACTCACCAAAAAGCCCTTAAGGCCGCATCCTGAGGAGGTGAGGAAAAACCCCAAGGCGCGTTCGGCGAAGCTCCGGGCGGCCCGGGTGCTGGAGGTCGCTCAGGCCTAGGTCAGCTGTCCTCCCTGCCCGGTACCCTTGGGCATAGGGTAAGGTGGGATGAGGTCCTCCGCTCGCTGGGAAGCCATCTTGAGGCCGGCCGCCAGCTCCTGGGCCATCCCCAGGGCTTGGGCCCTGGCCCTCACCCTGATCGGGGCTGGGATGGTGGTGGCCGGGCTGGCATTCCTGTACCTGTGGCTGGGCTCCACCGTAACCATGCTGGAAGCGGAACGGGCCCGCCTCGTCCTCTCCCTGGAGGAGCTTTCAAGAGACCTCACCCTGCTTTCTGTTCAGGTTACGCAGGCTTATTCCCCCCAGGCGATAGCCGAGCGGGCCAAGGCCCTGGGCATGGAACCGTTCACAGAGGACCGCACGGGTTACCTGATCATGGAAGATGACGAGGGATCAGGCGGTTAGGCGTGCGGCGGTGGTGTTCCTCCTGCTCGGCCTGGGGGCCCTTGCCATCGTAGGGCGGCTGATCCAGCTACAGATAGTGGAGCACGACCACTGGGCGGCCCTGGCCGAGGCGATGCAAGAGGACGTGGTGGAGATCCCCCAGCGGAGGGGGACGATCTACGACCGTGCAGGAAGGCCCTTGGCTTGTGATGTCCCTGCCTACTCCATCGCCCTGGATAACTATCACATGACCAAGCCCGAGCTTTTGGTGGGGCTGCTTGAGGAAGAGCTGGGCCTGTCGGAGGATGAGGCGGCCGACAAGGTGTATCGGGAGGCCTACTTCACCTGGATCGCCCGGCAGGTGGACCGGGAGGTGGGGGACCGGATCAAGGCCCGGGCCGGAGAGCTGGGGATCGCGGGGCTCCTTTTCTTCGACACCTGGAAGCGGGCCTACCCCCAGGGGAGGCTGGCCCCGGAGGTCCTGGGCTTGGTGGGGGTGGACGGGGAAGGCCTCGAGGGCTTGGAGCTGGTGTTCGATGAGGTGCTCCGGGGAAGCCCCAGCCGGTATCACATCCTGCGGGGGAGGGACGGGAGGGTCTACGACCTGTGGGTTGAGGCCGCCGGCACCCCGGGTGGGGACCTGTCCCTCGCCTTGGATGCCGATTTCCAGAGGATCTGTGAGCAGAAGCTCTCCCTGGGGGTGAACCGGTTTAAGGCTGACCGCGGGTTTGCCCTGATCATGGACCCCCGGACCGGAGAGATTCTCGCCTTGGCCCAGGCCCCCCGCTACGACCCGCAAGCCCCCGACCCCGGGCTCCTTCACTCCTGGGCGGTGACCGACGTGTTTGAGCCCGGCTCCACCTTGAAGGCGCTGGTGGGCCTGGCCGCCCTGGACCAGGGGGTGGTGACCCCGGAGGACACCTTTTCCGGGGATTCGCCATACATCGTCATTGGGGTGCCGATAAGCAACGCGGAGAGCACCTCCTATGGCACCATCACCTTCCGCTACGCGATCGTGAAGTCCGTGAACACGGTGCTCATCCAGGTGGCAAGGCGCCTGGGCATCGAGCTCACCTACGAGTACCTCTCCAGGATGGGGTTCGGGAGGCCCACCGGGATAGAGCTTCCCGGGGAGGCCGCGGGCATCCTGCGGCCGGCGGAGGAGTGGACCGAGCTGGACTTGGCAGTCGCCTCCTTCGGCCAGGGGGTGGCGGTGACCGGGGTGCAGCTGGGGGCGGCGTTCTGTGCCCTGGCAAACGGCGGCACCCTCCTGCGCCCACACCTTTTGACCGGCCCGCCCCAGCCCGTGGCCAAGGTGGCCTCCCCGGAGGCATGTGCCACCATGCGGGCCCTCCTGCGGGACGCCGTCCGGCTGCCCGGGGGGACCGGCCACTGGGCGGACCTGGAAGGGTTCCTCATCGCCGGGAAATCCGGGACCGGGGAGAAGGCCCTGCCCGGCAGGGGCTATGTGGAAGGACACTACACTTCCCTCATGGCGGCCTTCCTCCCCTACAACGACCCGGAATACGTGATCATCGTGGGATACGACGAGGTCAAGACTTCTCCCTATTGGGGGGGGTCAACGGCCGGCCCCACGGTGCGTTACATCGTAGAGGACCTGGCAAACGCGGGGTTGATCTCCCCTTACACCGAGACCACCGCGCTGGGCCGATCGGGGTAGGTGAGGTACAGGCGACCCGCCCAGCCGTCCATGGCGCGGGCCACCGCCTCCAGCGCCAGGGCGGGGGAGTTGTTCTCCTGGGAAAGGTGCGCGAGGAGGACCGCCTGAAGCCCTTTCCGGGCTAGCCCGGCCACCGCCCGGGCCGCTTCATCGTTGGAGAGATGCCCCCTGGGGGACATGATCCGCATCTTAAGGTGCCAAGGGTAGGGCCCGGAAAGCAAAAGCGGAAGGTCGTGATTCGCCTCCAGGACCACGAGCCTGCAGCCGGAAAGGGCGGAGAGAACCTCCTGGGTGACCTGCCCCAGGTCCGTGGCCAGGCCGAAGGCGGCCCCATCGAGCTCGAACCGGAAGCCAAGGGGCTGTGCCGCGTCGTGGGACACCCGGAATGGCCGAAGGCAAACCCCCAGGATCTCCTCCCCGCCGGCTATGGGCTTGCCGGGAACCCCCAGTGCCCGCAGGGTCCCGGGGCTGGCCCACACCTCCACCCCCCGGCGCAGCAGGGTGGAAAGCCCCCGTACGTGGTCGGTGTGCTCGTGGGTAAGGAGCACCGCGGACGGGCGGTCAAGCTGCACCCCCACCTTTGCCGCGCGACGGCGGAGCTCCCGCCAGGGGAGCCCCGCGTCCACGAGAACCCATCCCCGGGGCGCCTCTACCAAAAAGGCGTTCCCGGAAGACCCGCTCCCCAGCGAAAGGACCCTCAATCCTGGTTTCTCTTCTGAAGGGCCGCAAGTAGGTCGATGGGCACTGGGAACACCACCGTACTTGCGTTCTCGGTGGCTATCTCGGCCAGGGTCTGCAGGTACCTGAGCTGAAGGGCCCCGGGGGAACGCTGCATGATCTCCGCCGCCTCCCGGAGCTTCTCCGCCGCCTGCAGTTCCCCTTCTGCGTTGATGATCTTGGAGCGGCGCTCCCGCTCCGCCTCCGCTTGGCGAGCGATCGCCCGCTGCATGTCCGTGGGGATCTTCACGTCCTTTATCTCCACCGTGATGACCTTTATCCCCCACGGGTCGGTGTGCTCGTCGATGATCTCCTGGAGCTGTTGGTTGAGCTTTTCCCGCTCGGCCAGGATCTCGTCCAACTCCGCCCTGCCCAGGACCGAGCGGAGGGTGGTCATGGAGATCTGGCGGGTGGCCTCGATGAAGTCGAGCACCTCCACCACCGCCGCCTGGGGGTCCATCACCCGGAAGTAGACCACCGCGTTCACGTTCACCGGCACGTTGTCCCGGGTGATCACCTCCTGGGGGGGTACGTCCAACGTGATGGTCCTGAGGTCCACCTTGACCATCTTATCCACGATGGGAATGATCAAGAATAGCCCTGGGCCTTTGGCTCCCACAAGCCGCCCAAGACGAAAGATCACGCCCCGCTCGTACTCCCTGACGATCTTGATGGCGCTTGCCAAAAACAGCACTACCAGCGCAACTATGATGCCTAAGGTCATGCCCATAGCCCCCTCCTTACCTTATCCCCTTGCAAGCCTCATAATAGGGCCCTAGGATGGGCTTTGTCAAAGGAAGGAGCCGAAGATGAGGACCCCTATTGTGGCAGCCAACTGGAAGATGCACAAGACGGCGGGGGAGGCGGTGGGCTATTTCCGCCGCCTGCTGGAGCTGGTGGCCCCGCAGCCCAAGGTGGAGCTGGTGGTCTTCCCGCCGGCCACCCTCCTCTCCCTGGCGAAGAAGCACCTTGAGGGGAGCCCCATCGGCTGGGGGGCTCAGAACGCCTACCCCGAGCCCCAGGGGGCGTTCACCGGCGAGGTATCGGTGGTGCAGGTGGCGGACCTGGGCGCGAGGTATCTGATCTGCGGCCACTCCGAAAGGCGCCATATCTTCGGGGAGGGCGATGAGCTCATCGGGCGGAAGGTGCGCGCTGCCCTGGATACCGGCCTTGTTCCCATCCTGTGTGTGGGGGAACTCCTGGAGGAAAGGCAAGCCGGCCGCGCCTGGGAGGTGGTGGAGCGCCAGCTTTCGACTGCTTTGGCCGACGTTTTCCTCCCTTCCCCGGAGCGGTTGGTGGTCGCCTACGAGCCGGTGTGGGCCATCGGAACCGGGGTTCCGGCCAGGCCGGAGGACGCCCAGGGGATGGCAGCCCGCATCCGCAAGTGGCTGGAAGGGAGGTTTGGAAAGCCCGGCCGGGCGATCAGGATCCAGTACGGAGGCTCGGTGAAGCCGGAGAATGCCCGCGAGTTCTTGGGCCTTCCGGACATCGACGGGGCCCTGGTGGGGGGGGCGTCCCTGGACCCGGACAAGTTCTGGGCCATCGCCCAAGCTGCCCTAACTTAGGAGGGAAACCTAGGCTAAATTGGCCTATAGACACCCATGACCTGGACGATTCCCAATCAGATCACGCTTGCCAGGATCCTGGCGATCCCGCTCTTCATGTATTTCCTGTTCGCCGAGGGCACGATATACAAGATCCTGGCCCTGGCCATCTTCGCCCTGGCCGCCGCCTCCGACGCGGTGGACGGGTACCTAGCCCGCTCCCTGAACCAGGTCACCCCGTTCGGGAAGTTCGCCGACCCCATCGCCGACAAGATCCTGGTGGCCGCCGCCCTGGTTTCCTTCGTCCAGCTGGATGAGCTCACCGCCACCCCGGTGGTGACCATCCTCTCCCGCGAGTTCCTGGTGACCGGGCTGCGCATCCTGGCTGTGGCCGAGGGGCAAATGATCCCCGCCTCTTTCCTGGGCAAGGCCAAAACGCTTTCCCATATCGGGCTTGTGCTTTTCATCCTGGCCACCCGCTATTTCGGCATGGGGCCCATCGGCCTGGTCCTAAAGGACGTCTTCCTGTATCTGGCCGTGGCCCTGGCCATCGTCTCCGGGGGGGAATATTTCTGGAGGTCAAGGGAGCTCTTCGTGCATGGCTTGAAGGGGCAGAAATGAGGAAACTACTTGGCCCAGACGGGGAAATAGACCTCAACGCCCTCCCCCTGGACGGCCTCCTCCGCCAGGCCATGGAGGGGGGAGAACGGGCCTGGCCGGCGGTCCGCCTGCTTCAGACGATGCACCGAGGGGGGAGGACGGAAGCGGGCGTGTTCCTGCTTGGGCTCCTTGCCGCCTCTGGAGAGGATTGGAAGAGGCGAGAGAAGCTGGTGGAGTCCCTGGACGGGTTCCACCACCCCGGTTGCGTGCACTACCTGGTGGGGGAGTTGCGCCGGGTGAAGGGCAGCAACTCCACCCGCGGGTATCTGAACGCCATCCTCCGGGTGCTTGAGCGGATGCCCGCCGAGCTGGTGAAGGATGAGCTCTTTGAACTGGCGAACGACCCAGGCCTTTCCCGGCGCATGCGCCAAAAGGCGGAGCAGGCCTTTTGGGCCGTTGTAATGAGGGATGGAGGCTAAACATAGGTTGGTTCCCCTAGCTATTCGGCGATCGGGTTTGCCTCGAGTAGTACACGGAGTAGAGCGAGGTTAGAAGCTTGCCGGACATGATTGCCCTGAATCCTGAGGGCGGGGTAAGGTGTCGTGGGTTGACATTAGCTCCCTTTTCACGTGAAGAGGATCCTCCGCGAGTTCTTCCATGAGGGGAAGGGCGCCGACCCCATAGTCCACTTCCCAATCATGTTCAAATCTTTGCTTTTGACATCCATCGGCCTCTCGGTGTAGGCGAACCCACCCCACCAACATCAAAAGTAAAGCCCTGAACCCGCGGGGTGGCGAGGCTCTAGGGGCGAGCCTCGCCGAAGGTTTCCTCCAGCCAGCGGGCGATCCCGTCCCTGACGCGCCGGAAGGCGGCTAGGCGCTCTTCCTCCGTCCCCTCGGCGGCCGCCGGGTCGGGGAAGCCGGCGTGGAGGTACTCCTTGGCCCCGGGGAAGAAGGGGCAGGTCTCTTTGGCGTGGTCGCATACGGTGACCACGTAGTCGAACTCCTGTCCCAGGAACTCTTCGATGGATTTGGAGTGCTGGTGGGAGATGTCGATCCCCAGCTCGGCCATGACTTTGATTGCCAGGGGATGGACCCCGGTGGGCTTGATCCCGGCGCTTTTGGCCTCGAAGCGGTCGCCGTAGCGGGCGTTCACGAGACCCTCAGCCATCTGGGAGCGGGCCGAGTTATGAGTACAGATGAAAAGCACCTTCTTCTTCACACTCTCCCCTCTGCTGGAGCGGAAAAACGGGCGAACCAGGGTTTGGTCCTGTTGGCGATCCAGACCAGGGTGAGCATGATGGGGACCTCCTCTAGCACCCCCACCACCGTGGAAAGGGCCGCCCCGGACTCAAGGCCAAAAAGGGAGATCGCCACCGCCACGGCGAGCTCGAAGAAGTTGGAGGCCCCGATCTGGGCCGCCGGCGCCGCCACGGGATGCGGGACCTTAAGGAGCCACGCCGCCCCGTACCCCAACGCGAAGATTAAGAAGGTCTGGATGGCCAGGGGCACCGCGATGAGGAAGATGTGGGCCGGGTTCTGGATGATCTTCTCCCCCTGGTAGGAGAAGAGGATCACCAGGGTAAGGAGAAGCCCACCGATGGTCACCGGCCGCAGCCTGCGCAGAAAGATGCTCTCGAACCACTCCTCCCCCCGCCGGGAGATGAAGTAGCGGCGGGTAGCGTACCCCAGCGCCAGGGGGATCACCACGTAAAGGACCACCGAAAGGAGCACCGTATCGTAAGGGACGTAGATCCGTGAGAGCCCCAAAAGCCCCTTCACGATGGGGGCATAGAGGAGGATCAGGACGAGATCGTTCACCGAAACCTGGATCAGGGTGTAGGCCGGATCGCCCCGGGAAAGATAACTCCACACGAACACCATGGCGGTACAGGGCGCGGCCCCCAGGAGCACTGCCCCGGCGTAGTACTCCCGGGCAAGCTCGGGTGGGATCCAGTGCTTGAAGAGGACGAACAGGAAGAGTGCCGAGATCCCGGCCATGGTGAAGGGCTTTATCGCCCAGTTCACGGTAAGGGTGAGGGCGAGGCCCTTGGGGCGTTTCCCCGCCTCCACGATCCGGGAGAACTCGATCTGGGCCATCATGGGGTAGATCATGAGCCAGATGAGGATCGCCACCGGGATGGAGACGTGGGCCACCTCCGCCTTCTTGAGGGCGGCGGGGAAGGCCGGGAACAGCCAGCCGATCCCGATCCCGACGAGGATGCAGAGGGCAACCCAAACGGAAAGGTACCGCTCGAACGTGGAAAGGCCTTTCTCCTTCTCCATCATCTACCTCCACGGGGGCCGATGACGCACACCCCTCCCTTTCGCTTCTTCATGCGCTCCTTAAGGCGCGCGAGGTCATCCGGGTGCGGGGAGAGGAAGGGCCTGAGTGCCTCGATGAGATCGGAGGGCACCGGCTCGTAATAAACCCAGGGGCCTTTGTGTTCGCCCTTGACGAAACCGACGGCCTTAAGGGCGGAGAGGTGCCGGGAGACCTTGTATTCAGGGAGGCTCAAAGCATCGGCGATCTCGCACACGCACACTGGCTTTCCCACGGCAAGAAGGAGCGTCATGATCCGCACACGCATGGGACTTCCCAGCGCCTTTAGCCGCATCGCAAGGGCCTTTTGCACCATTTTGCAGTTGCATTTTACAGCAAATACCTCCGGTGTAAAGGCCACCCTTAGGGTGGCGGGGAAAACGATCTTCTGCCCTGGTTCAATCCGCCGCTTGGGACAGCGCGGCCCGGGCTTCCTCTACCATGGCAGCGAGGTTCACGAACCTGACCTTGACCCCCTGTATCGTCCGACTATAGGGCTCTGCCACATCGCTTGTTACCACGTAGCAGCGGGCGTTTGGGTAGCGGCGCACCAGGGCCTTGAGCCCTTGGGGCGAAAAGGCGTCGGCCTTCCACTTGGCCTCGATGGCGATGATCGCACCCCTCCGGAGGGGGATCACGAAATCCACCTCGTGCCCCTTCTTGTCGCGCCAGTACCTGATATCCCGCGTTTCCAGTTTCGCCTGAAGCTCGTTCAGCACGAAATGCTCCCATAGGTATCCATAATCATCCGGCCTGAGGCTTACCCAACCCCGAAAATAGCAGACGAAACCCGTGTCAAACGCGTATACCTTGGGCGCGGCCACGATCTCGCTAGGACGGTGGGTACTGTAGGGACGGATCACATGGGCCACGTAAGTGGCCTCAAGCACGGATAAGTAGTTGGAGATCGTGGTCCGACTCACCTCACACGGGCGCGCGAACCGTGTGGCTTCGAAGATCCCCCCGCTGGTGGCGAAAAGGAGCTCCATAAACCGGAGAAAGGAATAACGACGTTCCAGCCGGAAAAGTTCCAAGATGTCTTTCGCCCAAAAGGCATCCATCCACTCCTGGAAATCGCGCTCCGGGAGCTCAGCGGCCAAGAAGAACGGGGGCAACCCCCCATGCAGGAATCGGTGGGAGAGGTCCGTGTTGCCGAAGTCCCGCAAGTCGTCAGTGATCATCGGGGTTAGCCATACCTCGGCCTTCCTGCCGGTCAAGGTGTCGCGGAACCTGGCGGAAGCGCCCAGGAACGACGAGCCGGTGGCTAGGATCCGCACGTCCGGATAGTGGTCGGCAGCGATCTTCAGGATCTCTGATGGGTTGGGCAGGCGATGGATCTCATCCAAGATTACGCGCTGCCCCCGTCGTTCCGCCAGAAAGGCCTCCGGGTCCTCCAACAGGCGCCGCACCCGTGGGAGCTCGCAATCGAAATACTCCACATCCTTCAGGCTCAAGCTTAGGCACGTCTTTCCCACCCGCCGCACCCCCGCAAGCCACACCACTGACCGCCGCCTCCAGGCCTCCTCTACGCGCCTGATCCAATATCTCCGCGGTACCATGTGCAACAAATATAACGCATGGTTCTACCAAATGCAAGAATGCTTGCATTTGGTTCCACAACTCGTGGCCGGACAATCTTCGCATTGGGTTGCCCATTACAGGCGGCATGGGCTAAGGTAGCTGAAGGGGTACGGATGAAGACGTTGGTGGCCATTTATTCCAGGAGCGGGACTACGCTTTCCGTTGGCAAAAGGATCGCCGACGCGCTTGGAGCTGACCTGGAGGTCATCGAGGATCGGGTTAACCGAAGGGGCATCTTGGGTTTCCTGCGCTCGGGGTACGAGGCGCTTGCCAAGAGGGTCCCGCCCATAGCCGAGCCGAAGCACGATCCTGGCGACTACGACCTCGTGGTCGTGGGGACCCCCATCTGGGCGGGGAGGATGTCGAGCCCGGTGAGGGCTTATCTCCACCGTTTTCGGGGGAAGCTACCCCGGGCGGCCTTCTTCGCCACCTCCGCGGGCGGCGGCCACACAAAGGCCCTGGCCGAGATGGCGGAAGTAGCCGGCGTGGAGCCCCTTTCCACCCTCGAGCTGACAGCGGATCAGCTGGAAAGCGAGGAGGCCACCAGGGCCGTCGGCGAGTTCACGGCGGAGCTCTCCCGCCGCGCCAGGGTCCGTTGAAGGGAAGGGGGCAGGAGGATGTCTTTCGAATGGCACCAATGGTCTCTTGCTGGTTTTTTCGGCGCCCTTTTTCTCATCGCCCTCTCCAACCTCTGGGGGATCCCCCGGCTTCGAAGAAAGGCCCCGCCTGATTTCCCCAAGGTTTCCATCCTCATACCCATGCGCGATGAGGCCGGGAACGCGAAGACAGCGATCTCATCGGTCTTGGCCCTCGACTACCCGGATTTTGAGCTGCTGGTTTACGAGGAGGGATCGGTGGACGCGACGTGGGAGGTCCTCAAGAGCGTTTCCGATCCACGGCTGAGGGTCATCAAGGGGAGTGCCCCGCCGCCTGGGTGGACTGGGAAGAACTGGGCCTGCCATAACCTGGCCAATGAGGCAAAAGGTGAACTCCTCTTGTTCGTCGATGCCGACGTGCGCCTGGAGGCGCAAGCACTCCGCGCTGCGGTGGCAGAACTTCTAAATGGTCGCTATCACATGGTCTCCGTGCTCCCCCACCAGGAAGTGGGTTCGCTGGGGGAACTGCTTTTGGTGTCTTTAATTCCGTGGTCGGTGATGAGCTTTTTCCCGTTGCTCTTGGTGAAGGCGACCAGGATCATAAAGATCCAGGCTACGGTGGGGCAATTTATCCTGGTGAGGCGAGATGCCTACGAAGAAGTCGGAGGTCATAAGGCGATAAAGGGAGAAGTGTTGGACGATTTCGAGCTCGGCTGGAGGATTAGGGGACACGGCTTCAGGGTGGGCCTCTTCTATGGCGGAGATCACGTGCGCTGCCGGATGTACCGGGGCTTTAGGGAAGCACTCGACGGACTCTCCAAGAACCTGTTCCTCGTCTTCCGGCGTCGGTTGGTCTTGTTTGCCTTCGTTTGGACGTTCGTGCTCTACAGCTCCTGGGAGCCGCTTGTGGTTTCGGTGGCGGCGGGCCTGGGGGCACCTGTCCCGGCGGGGACATTTCGCGCTTCCTTGTTGGCCACGTCCCTCTCCTTGGCATTGTGGGAGATCACAACCCTCAGGTTCGGCTTGCCCCTTTACCTTCCGTTTATCCACCCGCTCGTCACGGCCACCGCCTTCGCCACCGCGGTCCGGTCCGCTTACTGGCACCTTGCCGGACGAGGTACCTGGAAGGGACGCACCATTCACGTGGAAAGGAGGGAGAGTTGAAAAAGTGGGCGATCCTAGCTGTTGTCTTTGCTGTTGTCTTTTTGTCCTTTTCTCTCCTGGCTGGGGAGAAGCTCGAGTGGCCGGATCTAGCTGGTCAATGGGCGCTGTTCCAGGTGGTATCTGATTACTGGGAAGCGCCGCTCCTCGGGGAACGTCCCCGCCGGATCTACCAGATCGCAAAGATCGCGATCGCGCAGGACGGCCCCGACCTTGTGCTTCGTTCGGAGGGGATATGTCTTATGAAATTCGACATGGGGACATCCATGGTGCGGCTTTCGGTGTCCCCCGAGTTCCTGAAGGTGGCGCATATCGGCCCTTTACGGGGTAGCCTCAGCCGGGAAGGGGATGAGGTGCTCCTGAAGATCCCCACCTTCACCGTGTTAAACGGCGTGAGGCTTGCGGAACCTGAAACCGAACCCCTTCCCACTTCCCCGGAAGATCCCCGGGTGGTGGATATAGACGGCGATGGGAAACCTGGTTTCACCGTGTACGTGAGGATATTAGGGTTTATTCCCGGGGAGACCTATGTGGTCCAGAGGTTGCGCCAAGAGTACCATGGCAGGGTGTGGGGACCGGATCTCGTGCGTGGGGTTATCGCTTGGGAAGATGAGCAGGTGACTTTGGGGGCCTCCGGGAGCTTCTTCCTTATTTCTGGAAGGGGAAGGCCCGATCCTGATCCAAATCACTCCTTCTTCATCCTAAGGAGGATCACCGGCACGGAAACCTGTGACGAACTAATCGGGCTTTTCCAGGAGGAGCTGGAAGGTCAAGCTTCCTTTGGTATGGTGAATTGCTTGTGATAACAAATGTGGAACTTTGAGCGGGGTTTGGCCAAGGTAGTGGGGATGATGCTCCACCGAGAACTTAAGGCGGGCGTGCGGGCGGTATACCTAGAGGGGAAATTCCCACCGCCGCCCTTCGTCCTCGCCATGAATCACCACTCATACTTCGACGGGCACCTCGTCTATCTCCTGTTTCGGAGTTTCGGCTTTAGGGGGAAGCTGCTCATTTCCCCGGAGAACGTGGCCGCGTTTCCCATCTTCAGGCCCCTGGGGGCGCTTGAGGCAAGCCGGGTGCGGGCCGCACTGCAGGCGCTCGGGGCGGGGGAGGTGGTGGCGGTTTTCCCCGAAGGGGATCTGCGCTGCCACGGGAAGCTCGGCGAGCTTAAGCGGGGGGCGGTTTTCTTGGCCCAAAAAGCAAGGGTCCCATTGGTCCCTTGTGCGGCCCGCCTTTTTCCACGGGGCTTTCCCCGGCCGGAGATCTATATTTGGATCGGCGATCCCGTGGATCCAGACTTAGGAGCCCTGCGTGTGGCTTTGGAGAGGATGCTTTCCGCGATGGACGAGCTCGTAGAAAAGACGCATCCCCGCGAGCCCATCCCCGGCTTTCACCCGCTTTTCACCGGCCATCGCGGCCTCGACGAGCAGATGGCTGGGATCTCCCGCGCTTTGGGGAGGTTCTTGAGGTAACAAGTACCTTTCTTACCCCGATTCGATGTTGGGAGATTGATCTATTGGCACGAACTTTTCCCACTCATACCCGTTCCGCTTCAGGATCGACCTGATTTCTTCCAGTGTGGGCTCGGGCAAGGTGGGGGAGCGGCTCAGGATCCAGCCATACTTTCTCTTCGGCTCGCCCACCACGGCCCAGGAGTAGTCGGGCCCCAAAGCCAGGATCCAGTAGTTCCCTGGGAAAAGCCAGTGCCCAAGGAACTTGAAGAAGCTCACCCTGAGCTTCCCCGGCTCTTTGGGGTTCGGGACCCAAGCACGGCCGCGGGCGACTTTTTTCTCGCCACGGGCGTTGAAGCACTCGTTGACTACCTCGATTGTGCCATCGGGAAGGAGGGTGTAAGTGGCGGTGGTCCCTGACTTACAGCCCCGCTCGAACCAGGTGGGGATGTGGGCGATAGCGTACCACCTGCCCACGTAGTGCTCGAGATCCACTTTTTCCACGACTTCTGGCAAGGAAGTCGGCCGCTCAACCATTGCCACCAGGGCAATAAGCCCCACCGCAGCCAGAAAAAGCCACTCCGTGTTCGAAAGCATCTCGCCACCTCCTCATCAATGCTTTCCGCCCCGGAGATCCGAGCGCGGGGTCGGAAGATGTCGTTCATGTGGATTCAGTTTAGCAGATAAGCCGGCATTGACCGACTGCCAGTGGCCCCCACTCTCTATACAGCATAGGCAAAGGGCGCCCGCCAAGAGCCGCACGCTGGAGAACTGGCTCTGGAAGGCGGCCTGTGCCATCCGCAGCCCCGCCGACGTCCCGAAGTTCAAGGATTACATCCTGCCCTGTTCTTCCAGAAGTGGCTTTCCGATGTGTTAGACGATGAGGCGGCCCGCCGGGTCGCCCCGACCACCCACGCTGGATTGACCCTTGACCGCTCTCTAACCGCCATTTAAACTGGTCTGAGACTGGTCCATAAGAGGTGAAGAGGATGGAAGAGATTGGAGCTTATGAGGCCAAGGCGCAGTTTTCCGAGCTCCTACGGCGTGTGGAGAAGGGTGAACGGTTCGTGATTACCCGACATGGGGTTCCCGTGGCCGTTTTGGGACCTGTCTCACCCCGTCACCGGGACGTCAGGGAAGTGATCAGGGCCCTAAAGGAATTCCGGAAAAAACACACCCTGGGCGGTTTGAAGATCAAAGACCTGATAGAGGAAGGACGCATGTGATGAAACGGGTTCTGTTTGTGCTAGACGCATCAGTGGCCCTGGCCTGGGGGTTAGAGGACGAAAGTAACCCATATACCGATGCGGCTCTGGATGCGCTGGAACACGGAGAAGCACTCGTTCCATCTATCTGGCCGCTGGAAGTCAGTAATGCCCTTCTGATGGCGGAGCGGAGGGAGCGCATCTCCCAGGCCATGGTAGCGGAATTTCTGGAGTACCTTCGATCATTGCCCATCGTTGTGGAGCAATCCGGTCCGGAACAGATCTTCGGGGAAGTGCTCCTTCTGGCGCGCGAACAGGGCCTCTCCGTCTATGACGCGGCCTATCTGGACCTTGCCCTTCGCCGCGGACTTCCTTTGGCCACACAGGACCGGGCCCTTAGGACCGCCGCCTTCAGGATGGGCGTTGAGATCTTCGGCCCGCAGGAGGGATGATGGAACTCCGTCGCGCAGGGTCTGCCGGAGCCCGAGTTTCAGAACCAGGGGTGGCCTTCTGGTCACTTTAGCCAAGGACCCCCTACACGCCGGAGGGTTTGTGGCGCGGGGGCTCAGCGAACGCAGATCCGAAAGTAGGGAGGGCCTTTTGTTGCCGAAAGTGAGAGGGGATTCGGGGAACAGAAAGGGGCAAGAGGCATGATGGGAAAAATTGAGTTGCCCGAGGCGGAAATTGCGGCGTTTTGCCGTCGCTATAAGGTGCGGAGGCTTTCCCTTTTTGGCTCCGTACTGCGGGAGGATTTCGGTCCTAAGAGCGATATCGATATGCTTGTGGAATTCGAGCCCGGAGCACAGGTGGGTTTCTTGACCCTCAGCCGCATGGCACGGGAACTTTCCACCATCCTGGGCCGTCCGGTGGACCTCGTGCCGAGGAGCGGCCTCAAACCGGCAATCCGCGACGCCATACTGAAAGAAGAGCACGTTATTTATGCGACCTGAGCGGCTGTATCTGCTGGACATCATAGAAGCAGCCGATGCCATCGCTCGCTTCCTCACCGATGTGGATGAGGGAACTTTCATGCAGGACGAATTAAGGCAAAGCGCGGTGCTGCACAAGCTTATTGTCATAGGTGAGGATGCGGCCCGTTTGCCCGCCGAATTCAAGGAGCAACATCCGGAGATCCCATGGTCGGACATTGTGGCTTTTCGTAACATTGCGGTTCATGCGTATTTCTCGGTCGACTGGCGAATTGTCTGGGTAACAGCCACGCAGGAAGTGCCTGAATTGCGCCGCCAGATCGCTTTACTGCTAGAGGACCTTGGCGATGAATGAGGTGAAAAACGTATCGCACGATGACTACCGCATGACCGAACTCGGCCCCCTGCTCGAAGAGTAGCAGGTGGTGAGGTTATTGAAGCCATTAAAACCAGTCTGTGGTGGAAAACACTTGACCATGCAAAAGAACGCCTGCGTGCGGTCCTAGCGCGCAAAGCAACGCGCTGATTTCCAGGAGCGTGTGCGGGCTAAGGAAGAAGTTCTAGCCCGATATCAGGCGATCTTCTCTCCGGATCATATCTCCCACCTTACTGAAGAGGCGTTTCGTTCCTTTCTTTACTTCGAAAACAACAAGCATTGGACCGGTTTGTACCGCCAGGCGAACCGGCTTACCGCAGATATGGAGGCGTTACGGGGTGCGCTTGCTATCCTGGTGGATGCATACGATTTTGGAAAAGGTGCTTTATAGAGCTGATGTTCACGATTAAGCTATGTTCACGCATCGTGAACGTCCAAAAATAGTGACCAATGGATAAAAAAGGATTTTAGACGGCTGTCTGTGGGCACTCTGTGGCCGGTTGAGGCTTGAAATCTCCCCTATCCCGGTGGAAGAGCAGGTTAGCCCAGTCCGCCCGGATGCAGTGGTACGACTGACCCTCCCGAGCGGGAAAACTATCGACGTGTGGTTGAAGTCAAAGCCCGACTCCGGCCATCTACGGTCCCTGAGATCCGACCCAGCTCGCCACTTACAAGGAACAGGCAGGCTGCAGTGCTAGTCGCTGCGCCCTACGTCCCGGAGACGCTAGCTCAAAAGCTTCGTGATCAGGGGCTTTGGTTCGTGGGCAGTCTGGGCAATGCATACATTGAAATGCCAGGGGAAATACTGATCTACACTACCGGAAAACGACCGGCTCGCTGGCAGCCCCCAAACGCATCTTGGATGAGCGCACAGGGTGCCAAGGTCCTATTTCAGCTTCTCATCCTCGGCTCCAGAGTCCACGCCACCTATCGCGACATTGTCCGAAACACTGGTGTGTCGCTCGGAATGGTTTCCAAAATCATCACGAGCCTCCTCGGAAGAGGAGTAATCAGCCCTCGTGCCCGGGGCGTCTACGAGATCGTAGAGCCCCACCGACTCTTGGAGATGTGGAGTGACGCTTACGCGCTCAAGTTGCGGCCGAAGATCTCGCTGGGACGGTTCCGATCGCTGTACGGCGCGGACTTCGCCAGGATGTTCAAGGAGACGAGCAAAGCCGAGATGAAAAGTGTGGTCATTGGTGGAGAATATGCAGCGGACAAGCTGACCGGGTACCTGCGGGCCGGCTTGGTGAGCCTTTATGTGCCCCCAGATCGTGTCCGGGCCGTGCTAGGGGTGTTGAGGCTGGCCCCCTCATCGGAGGGGAACATAGAACTGTACGAGGCATTCGCTAAACGGCTCACGATGCCCCGCTCCAGAAAATGGCCACCCCTCGCACATCCAGTCCTTGTATACGCCGAGCTTTTGGCCACCGACGATCCCCGCTGCGGGGAGGCAGCCCGCAGGCTAAAGGAAAGGTATCTACCATGGATCCAGTAAACGCCTTGAGCCGCATATTGTCGCGGCTCTATGCCATGTTACAAACGCGCTTACCCGATCTCGGCTTCCCTACGCGTTGATCGGGGCGAACGCATTGATCCTTCAGGGAGTGAAGTTAAGCCGTTCAACGCGTGACCTCGACTTCGTGATGGCTCTCCACCGCGGATTGGATTCTGAAACGGGCCGGAATGCGCTCTTCCAGTATCCCTCATCGCTTTTACACGGAGTCAGGGGTTGAGCTGGATGTGCTACCACTGGATCCGCCAGCGGAACGTCAACAAGAGATCCACTTTCCGAATGGAGAAAGGATTTCCGCCATTGGACTTGCCGAAGCCCTGCGATGGTCCTCGGAGATCAACGTTGGGTAGTGCATCGTCCGTGTGGCCAAGTTACCCGTTTTAGTCGCCCTGAAGCTCCACGCTGCAACGCACCGGGTTGGAGAGCAAGACCTCCGGGATGCCTTCACTGCGATGCAGCAATACGCCAGCGAAGGGGAGCGGCGGTTCCTCGAAGTAAATTATGAAACACACCCCGAGCTCGAGTACGAGGCCGCAGGCGCGTTCCTCCTCGCTCGCGACCTGCACAAACACGCTGACGAGTCAAGACTAATCCACATCCGGGCAGACGTGGAGACACTCCTCGCGGATGAAGGCATGAGCAGCCAACGAGAACTTGGCCTTCGCTTTGATCCACTCCTCCGTGCTTTTCGGTTGGGCCTGGAAGAAAGTCTTTTCAATGTCCGGCTACAAGTCCCCCACCTGCAAGCCTAGGATCTCCAAGACATCGACTGCGTGGGCGCAGCCAAGGCAGGCCAGTTGTGGCCGCGTTCGAGTTTGCCCGCCGCTTCTTCCAACGGGCAAAGAGGGAGATCACCCGGCAGCTTGCTGAAGCAGGGAAAATCCCGGGGATTGAGCCTTCAGACCACCTCATCGTTACCCGGGGAGGTTGGCTTTCCCTCCGGCGCGAAGGACACCTCTAACTTGTGTCGTGGCATTCCTGGCTTCCGGGCTACCTTGACGTAGTAGGGTGGGCCTTTTATCATAATATTGCAAAGTTGTGCAATAAAGCAAGGAGGCTGAATGGACAAAGACTTCCTAATCGCGAGCGTGGCCAAGGCGCTGGCGAGCCCGGTGAGGGTCCGGATCCTCAAAATCCTGGAGGAGGGGGAGCGGTGTGGATGTGAGCTTGTGCCGCTCCTTTCGCTCGATCCCTCGGTGGTCTCACGGCACCTCTCGGTCCTCGCCCGGGCGGGGCTGGTGGAGTCCCGCCGGGACGGGGTCAGGATCCTCTGGCGACTTTCCAGCCCCGAGATTTCCCGGCTCCTTCGGTGTCTTGAAAGCCTGGCCTGCGAAAAGGAGGCCGTATGAGCCGGAACCTCAAGCTCTTCGCCTGGATCGCGGGGACGTTCCTCTTCGCCTACTTCGTCCCCTTCTCCCACCCCAAGGTCCAAAAGGCGCTCACCGAGGCGTTCCTCATGCTTCAGGAGTACGCGCGAGAGCATGTCCTCACCTGCCTTGTTCCCGCCTTCTTCATCGCCGGGGCGATCTCGGTCTTCATCTCGCAGGCGGCGGTGATCCGGTATCTGGGGTATCGGGCGAAGAAGGTCCTGGCCTACGGGGTGGCCTCGGTTTCGGGGACGATCCTTGCCGTGTGCTCCTGCACCGTCTTGCCCCTCTTCGCCGGGATCTACAAGCGCGGGGCAGGGCTCGGGCCGGCCATCGCCTTCCTCTACTCGGGGCCGGCGATCAACATCCTCGCCATCATCCTCACAGCCAGGGTCCTGGGGGCCTCTCTCGGCCTTGCCCGGGCGGTCGGAGCGGTCCTCTTTTCCGTCGTCATCGGCCTCTTAATGCACCTAATCTTCCGCAAAGAGGAACGTGAAAAGGCCGAGGCGGCCCTGGCAATGCCCGAGCCCGAGCGCCCGAAGCGTCCCCTATGGAAGACGGCGGTGCTTTTTGCCCTGATGATCGCGGTGCTTGTGTTCGCCAACTGGGGGCGGCCGAGCTCGGTGACCCTGCACCTTTCTGACGGCACGGTCATCACCGGGATCCGCGCCGGGGAGGAGGCCGATGCCATCCTCGTGAAGCTTCCCGATACCGGGGAGATGCTGCACGTGGCCAAGGCCGAGATCGTTTCCACCGAATACGCCCAAAGCGCCTACACGACGCTTTGGCGCTACCGGTTTGCGGTGGCGGGCGTCTTCCTCCTCGTCCTCCTTTCTCTCCTTCCCGCCTGGATGGAGCGAGAGGAGGGGAAGGCCTGGCTACATTCCACCTGGGATTACGCGGTGATGATCCTTCCCTATCTCTTCGGGGGGGTGCTTGTGGCCGGGTTCCTTTTGGGCCGTCCGGGGTCAGAGGCCCTGATCCCGGCCCGCTGGATCCAGGTCGCAGTGGGAGGCAATTCCTGGGCGGCGTGCGCCATCGCGTCGGTGGCCGGGGCCCTCATGTACTTTGCCACCCTCACCGAGGTCCCGATCCTTCAGGGCCTCATCGGAGCGGGGATGGGTCCGGGGCCGGCTTTGGCGCTGCTCCTCGCGGGCCCTGCCCTTTCCCTTCCCAATATGCTCGTCATCCGCAGGATCCTGGGGACCAAGAAGACCTTGGCCTACGTGACCCTGGTGGTGATCGCCGCCACCCTGACCGGAAAGCTCTACGGGACGGTGGTGGGACCATGAAGAGGTGTTGTGATCTGAGGAGCATCGAGTTCATCGAGGTCCAAGGCAGGAAGGTGGGGATCTTCGGGCTGCGGGAGGCGATCGCGGAGGTCTCTTCCCTTGGACTTTCGGACGAGGAAAGGATCGCCGAGGAGCTCCTTTCGCGGATCGCCGCCCGGAACTACGTCTCCCGCGAAGCCCGTCCCGCTTACAAGGAGGCGCTCCTCCGGGAGTACCGAAAGGCGGTGAGAAAGAATGGTTGAGAGGGCGCTTCTTGTCTGCTTCGGCGGGATGTCCAACGTGGGGACCATGACGGGCCTTGCGGCTCTGGAGCTTGCCCGCGCCGGTGAGGCCACCATCTTTTGTCTAGCATCGCTCGCAAACGGCGATCCGGTGGTGAGAAAGCGCCTTAAAGAGGCGGAGAGGATCGTGACGGTGGACGGTTGCCCCCTCGCTTGTGCCAAGAGGATCGCGGAGCGGGCCGGCTTCCCCCCACACCGGTCCCTGGTGCTTTCCCAGGACCTGGGGATCGCCAAGGGCCCGCCGATGAAGGTGGCCGAGGAGGACGTGGCCCGGGCCGCCGCACTTATCCGGGAGGCGCTGGGAGAGAAAGCTTGAGGCGATGAAAAAGGACCGCGGGCTATTGAAGGGGTTTGCGTACATCAAGACGTCGTTTCCCCCTTGTCATCCGGGGGAGGCGGAGTGGGTGCGGGCCCTCATAAACCCCACCTGGGAACGCCGCGGGGAGATCGAGCCGAGCTACAAGACTTGGGCCAAGCTCACCGCACTCTGGGTCTACAGGCATCTCCCCAAGAACAACCGTGGCCGTTGCGGGCAACTCACATGCATGGCATCCACCCTCAGGCTCGTGGGAGAGGGGGCGACGATCCAGCGTTGGGTGTGAAACCTAAAAGGAGGTGGTTTTAATGAAGATCGAGGTACTCGGGACCGGCTGTCCCAAGTGTCAGGCGACCATCAGGAACGCGGAGCAGGCGGTGCGGGAGCTTTCGATCCAGGCGGAGATCGCCAAGGTGGATGATCTTGCGGAGATCGCGGCCCGGGGGGTGATGGTGACCCCGGCCCTGGCCATCGACGGCGAGATCAAGTGCTCCGGCCGCATCCCGACGGTTGAGGAGATCAAGTCCTGGCTTAAGGAGGACCCATGAGGGTTTGGTGTTTGGTGTTGCTCGTGGGGCTGGGGGCCCTGGCCGGCCCCCAGCTCCGGGTGGACCAGCCGGTTTACGACTTCGGGCAGGTCACCGAGGGTTACGTGGTGAAGCACACGTTCCTCATCACGAACGTAGGGGATGCCCCGGCGAGGTTCACCTATCCCCCCATCACCAGCTGCGGCTGCACCACCGTCCCGCTGCCCAAACAGGAGCTTGCCCCGGGCGAATCCATGGAGCTTCCCGTCCTGTTTGACTCAAGCGGCTACGGGGGAAAGGAGGTCACCGAGACGGTGACCCTTTACCTGGAGGGGGAAAGCCCGTTGCGCCTGGTATTGCAGGGCTTTGTGGAGCCGGCGGGGGAGCACCAGCGGCCGGCCTCCACCCTGTTTTACAGCTACTACATCCTGGTGGACGTGCGGGCCCCGGAGGCGTTCGCCAGGGGGCACCTTTTGGGGGCAGTGAACATCCCGCTTGCGGAGCTCCCCAAGCTCATGACACGGCTGCCCGAGGGGGCCAGGGCCGTGCCCATCTTCGTCTATGACGAGACAGGCCAGGGAGCATCCCAAGGAGTTGGGGTGCTCGTGGAAGGGGGCTTTTACTTTGCCCGCAGTCTGGCCGGAGGGCTCTCGGGCTGGTGGCAAGGCTACGGGGACCTCTTCTGGCTCGGGGAGCCCCCCACCGGGCTTGGCGCCCCAGAGGAGGGGGAAAGGGCGGTGTCCTCGGGGAGACTGGCCAGGGACTACCTGCTCCTCTTGGACCTGCGGCCCGCCGAGGAGTTCGCCCAAGGGCACCTCCCCGGGGCGGTGAACGTGGAGCCGGAGGCCCTCCCGAGATGGGTATGGGGACTTCCTCTGCCTGAGGCCCTCCCCCCCGGGGTCAAGCTCACCGTTTGGTGCCTTGACGAGGATGGGGAGGTGGCCGCTCGGGTGGCGGGTTCCCTGCAAGCGGCCGGGCTCCCCGCCTACGCCGTGGTGGGGGGACTTAATCAGTGGCGAGAGCTTTACGGACAGGACCTCTTCTGGAGGCCATAGGCCTCCTTCCCCCGTGCCCTTGACCCCCGGGAACCGCCCAGATAAAATTTGCTCGGTTGACCGGACAAATGGAGGAAAAGCTCTACGCGAGGATCAAGGACTGGCTTCGTCTTGAGATCGAGGCGGGGCGGTATCGGCCCGGGGACCGCATCCCCACGGAGCATGAGCTGATGGAGAGGTTCGGGGTGTCCAGGGCCACGGTGCGGCATGCCATTCAGGAGCTGGTCCTGGAGGGCTGGCTTTACAGGGTGCAGGGGAGTGGGACCTTCGTGGCCAGGCCGAAGTACCGGCAGACCCTGTCCCGCCTCACCAGCTTCACCGAGGACATGCACCTTTTGGGCCTCACCCCCCGGGCCCGGCTGCTCCAGTTCCAGGTGGAGGGGGCAAGGCCCCCGGTGGCCGAGGCCCTGGGGATCCCCCCCGGGTCCCAGGTGCTCAGGATAGAGCGGCTGCGCTATGCGGACGATGAGCCCATGGCGATCAACCTTTCCATCCTGCCCCGGGAGCTTTTGCCCGACCTGAACCCCGCCGAGCTGGAAGGGAAATCCCTTTATAACATTTTAGAGAAAAAATATGGCTTTATCCTATCAAGGGCTGAGCAGACGTTGGAGCCGGCCCTGGCCGATGAGTACACGGCCAAGCTGCTTGAGGTCCCGGTGGGGTCGCCGCTCCTTTTGGTGGAGGGGGTGGTGTACCTGAAGAACGGGGTCCCCATCGAGTGGGTGCAGATCCGTTACCGCGGCGACCGCTACAAGTTCCACATCGTCTCTGTCAGATAGGGGGTGATATATGGAAGATAGACCCTGACAAAACAGAAATCTTTACTCAACTCAGTAATTAAGGAGGGATTAATATGAAAAAACTTATGGTCGGTGTCTTTTTATCCCTGTTGATCGGGCTTTTGGTGGTCGGCCAAGGGGTTCCCCGTGAGCGGACGCTGGTCATCGCCACTGGGCTGCAGCCCTCGACATTGGACATCGGGGTGGGGTACGAGGCGGCCGCGATAAACGTGAACTTGGCGGTCTATGAGCGCCTTGTCCGCTATAAACCCGGGACCGTGGAGGTGGAGCCGGAGCTTGCCAAGTCCTGGACTGCCTCTCCCGACGGCTTGGTTTGGACCTTCACGCTCCATCCGGGGATCGTTTTCCATGACGGCACCCCGTGTGACGCGGCGGCGGTGGTGTTCAGCTTCCAACGGGCCGTGGCCATCAACCTCGGGCCGGCCTGGATGCTCGAACCCATAGAGAAGGTCGAGGCGGTGGATGATCTTACCGTCCGGTTCACCCTCAATCGTCCCTATCCCGAGTTCCTACAGGTTTTGGCCAACATCTTCGGCACGGGGATCGTCTCCCCCAGCGCCGTCGAGGCCCACGCCACCGCGGATGACCCCTGGGCCCAGGAGTGGCTGGCAAGCCACATGGTGGGGACCGGCCCTTACAAGTTCGTGGAGTGGGTCAAAGGCCAACACATAATCCTCCGCCGGTTCGAGGGATACTGGCGCGGTTGGAGCGAAAAAAAGAACAACATCGAGCAGGTCATCATCCGTTACATCACCGAGCCCTCGGTACAGCGGCTCTTGCTCGAGCGGGGGGATGTGGACATCGCCATGGACATCTCCGTAGACGACTGGGCGCTTCTCAAAAACGCCTCCGGGGTAGTCCTCGTTGAAGAGCCCTCCATGCATGCCACCTACCTCCGGTTCAACTGCGCTGCCGGGCCCACCGCCGATGTGCGGGTCCGCAAGGCTGTTCGTGCTGCGCTTGACTATCAGGGGATGATCGACTACGTGCTTCAGGGGCATGCCGTGCAGATGCAGGGTGCTGCGGCCATCGGGCTCCCCTGTCATAACGACGAACTCCCCCTGCCAAAGCAGGATCTGGACCTCGCCCGGAGGCTTTTGGCCGAGGCCGGGTACCCAAACGGGGGCTTTACCTTGGAGTACGTATACGAATCCGGCCACGAGGATCGCCGTAGGGTGGGAGAGGTCCTCCAGGCGAGCCTAGCAGAGCTCGGAATCGACCTCAAGATCACCGAACTCCCCTGGCCGGACCTGTGGGAGCGGGTCTCCGCCTCTGATCCGGAGCGGACCCCGGCCATCGTGGCCAACGGTTGGTGGCCGGACTACGCCGACGTGATCAACTTCCTCTACCCCATGTACCACTCGAGCCAATGGCCCCCGGTGGCGTTCAACATCGGCTTTTACAAGGACGAAGAGGTGGACAAGCTCCTGGATCAGGCCCAGGTGGAAACAGACCCCACCGTGCGCTGTGATCTCCTCAAGGATGTCCAAGCCCTGATCTACGACGACTGCCCCGATATCGACCTCTACCACCTTACCACCCGGGTTGCCCTGCGTGACTGGGTGAAGGGCTACGTCTACAGCCCCATCTACACCGAGGGCTTTTTCCTCTACGACATGTGGCTGGAGAAGTGAGGGGGATGTGAAGGGAGGGGCCTTAAGGCCCCTCCCTTTCTATCATGTGGGCATACTTTCTGCGCCGGCTGGGATACACCTTGGTAACCCTCTGGGGGCTTACGCTTATCACCTTCGTGCTCACCAGGGTGGTCCCGGGGGACCCAGCCCGCACCGCCGCTGGTCCACAAGCCCGGCAAGAGCAGGTGGAGGAGGTTCGGAAACTTTACGGGCTGGACAAGCCCCTGTGGGTTCAGTATGGGGTATATATGAGAAACCTGCTCCGTGGTGATTTCGGAAAATCCCTATGGTCTAAACAGCCCGTTGTGACGGATATCAAGGCGTATTTTCTTCCCACCTTGGAGTTAGGTGTTTTCGCGGGCGTCCTTTTCTTTACGCTGGGAGTCCCCCTCGGCGTTTTATCTGCCGTTTACCGTAACAGCCTTTTGGATCACGGATCGCGTCTTCTCTCACTGGCCGGGGTTTCTCTCCCCGTATTTATCCTCGGCTTGCTGCTTCAGCTCGTTTTCTACAAGCTCCTCGGTTGGTTTCCGGCAGGGGGCCGATTCGATCCGTTCGTCTCGCCCCCACAACACCTCACAGGCCTTTATATCCTGGATAGCCTGCTAACCGGGAACTGGAAGGCCCTCGCCTGTTCTTTACACCATATATTCCTTCCAGCGGTTACCTTGGCTTACGGGTCCCTGGCCGTGGTTTCGCGTATGACTCGCGCCAGCCTCCTAGAGGTATTCGGCCAAGATTATATAAAGACCGCCAGAGCTAAGGGGCTTTCAGAGCGGGCAGTGCTGCTCAAGCATGCGCTGCGCAATGCCATGGTGCCCATCCTTACGATAACCGGGCTCCAGGTCGGCTCCCTGCTCGGAGGGGTGCTTCTTGTAGAGGTTATCTTTTCCTGGCCTGGACTAGGCACTTATGCTTATACAGCCGTCACGGTGCTCGATGTTAATGCGATCATGGCCATCACCCTGATCACTGGGATCATCTACACGGGTGTGAATTTCTTGGTTGATTTCCTTTATACAGTGGTTGACCCAAGGATTAGGTATCAATGATAGAAGGGCTTTTTGGCATATGGAGGTTTGTGCGGCCGAGCAGGAACCCTTTGGGTTTCCTCGGGGTGGTGCTGGTTGCGGGGGTGGCCATCTGTGCGGTGATGGCCCCAATGCTGGCACCCTACAGTCCCTACAAAGTGGAGCTGGCAGCAAGGTTGCACCCCCCGTCTTGGGAACACCCCTTCGGAACGGATGAGCTCGGTCGGGATATCCTGTCCCGTGTCTTGGTCGGAACGAGGATATCCCTCCAGGCGGCAGTGGTAATCATAGGGCTGTCGGTCATCCTGGGCACCCTCCTCGGCACGATGGGAGCGCTGACCGGGGGATGGGTGGATGACGTGCTTATGAGGCTCACCGATTCTTTCCTGGCTTTTCCCTATCTCATCTTTGCCATGCTTGTATCAGCCGTGTTGGGTCCTAGCCTCCCCAACGCGATGCTCGCCATCTCGGTCACCTGGTGGCCTTGGTACGCACGCCTTGCCAGGGGACAAGTGTTGTCGATAAAAGGCCAGCTTTACGTAGAGGCTGCCAGAGCAGTGGGCGTTGGAGGAATGAGACTTTTCTTTTACTACCTTTTAAGGAATGCTCTGTCGCCGTTGATCGTGCAGGCGACCTTGGACGTTGGGTATGCAATCCTTTTGACCTCCAGCCTGAGCTTCATCGGCTTGGGGGCACAACCCCCAACCCCGGAGTGGGGCCGCATGGTAGCAGATGGGCGGCAGTACCTGCTCTCTTATTGGTGGGTTCCCATCTTCCCTGGGCTCGCCATCTTCGTCACTGTGCTTGGGTTCAACTTAATCGGCGATGCAATCCGGGATTTCGCGGATCCGAGGACGAGGAGATGAACTCAAAGCTAGTTTCCATTGGGGATATCAACTGGGATGTGATAGTGAGGGTTCCCGGGCTCCCCGGGCCGGATGGGGAGGTGGAGGCAAGCGGCCTTTCGGAGGCCCCGGGCGGGGACGCCTGCAACGTGGCGGTGGCCTTCTCCCTGCTGGGCGGCCGGGCCGGGATGATCGGGGCCGTGGGCCAAGACCCGGTGGGGGAGGCCCTCCTGCGGCGGCTTTCGGAGGCGGGCGTGGACACGGCCGGGGTCAGGCGCGTTGACCTCCCCACCGGCAGGGCCTTCTCCCTGGTGGAGCCGGGCGGGGAGCGCCGGTTGCTTTACCTGCGCGGGGCAAACTCCCTCCGGAAACTGGAGGAAGCCGACCTCGAGCTGCTCGGGGAGGCGGACTGGATATTCCTGGCCGACCCCCTCCCCTTTACCGTGGCGCAGCTGGGCGGCTGGCTTGCGGCCGGGAAGATAAGAAAAGGGCTCGCTCTGGACCCTGGATCGGGCGGCGCGGCAAAAGGCCTTGGCTTCTTCTCCCCCTTGCTCCCCCACCTTTCCGTGCTTTTCCTAAACGAGCCGGAGGCGCTCGCCCTCTCCTCCCAGGACGAGCTGAAAAGCGCCGTCCAAAGCCTCCTTCAACTTGTCCCCCTGGTGGTGGTAAAGAGGGGACGAAAGGGGGCCCTGGCCGCCTCCCAAGAGGGGACCTTCCATTCCACCGCCCTCCCGGTAAGGGCAGTGGATACCACCGGCTGCGGCGACGCCTTCAACGCCGCCTTCCTCCTCTCCTGGATCCAAGGAAGTTCCCTGCAGGAGGCGCTTCTCTGGGGCAACGCGGCCGGGGCAATCGTGGCCACAAGATACGGCGCCCAGATGCCAACAAAAAAAGAGCTGGAAGAACTTGTAAAGGAGGTGAAAAGGTGAGCCTTTCTCATCTTTTTGAAGTTAAAAAGCCCATAGTTGGGATGGTCCATCTTCCTCCGCTTCCCGGCTCCCCGGGCCATCGGGGGGGGCCTTTGGAGGGGATCGTTCGGTTTGCCCTTCGGGAGGCCAAGGCCCTGGAGGAGGGAGGGGTGGATGCGATCCTGGTGGAGAACTTCCACGACTACCCCTACCCCACCGACAGGGTCCCCACCCCCACCCTGATCGCCATGGCGGCCGTGGCCTACCGGGTCAAGGAATCCACTTCCCTCCCGGTAGGGGTAAACCTTCTCTTCAACGACGCAGAGGATGAGCTTTACCTGGCCTGGTGCCTGGGGCTTGATTTCATCCGGGTGGAGGGGTTCGTGGATCTCCTCTTCTCCGACATGGGCCCGCTTTTCCCAAAGGCCCCCGACCTTATGCGGCTCAGGCGCCTGCTTGGCGCCGAATCGGTGGCCATCCTGGCCGACGTGCAGGGGAAGTACACCCACCCCTACCCTGAACGGCCCCTCCTGGAGTCCGCCCGGGACGCCTTCGAACGCGGTGGGGCCGAGGCAGTGATCCTCACCGGGGCCCGCACCGGCCAGGCCGCCCCATTGGAAACCGTACGGTTTTTGAAAGAAAAGTTCCCGGAAAAGAAGATCCTGTTGGGCAGCGGGATAACCCCGGAGGCGATTCCCGAGCTCCTGGCGGTGGCCGATGGGGCGATCGTGGGCAGCTACTTCAAGCAGGAGGGGAAGGTGGAAAACCCGGTGGACCCGGCCCGGGTGCGCAGGCTGATGCGGGTGGCGCGAAGGGCCAGAGGGGAGGGGGGATGAAGGTCCTCGTCGTCGGACACGGGGCGCGGGAGCACGCCATCGCGGCGGCCCTATGCCGTTCCCCCTCCCGGCCGCGGCTGTTCGCCTACATGGCCACCCCCAACCCGGGGATAAAGGCCCTGGTGGAGGACTGGAAAGAAGGGGACCTGGGTGATGTAGCTTCCCTCCTTGATTACGTCGCCCGGATAAGGCCCCGGCTTGTAGTGTTCGGGCCCGAGACGCCACTTGCCGCAGGAGCCGTCGACGCCCTCGAGGAGCGGGGCGTCCCCTGTGTGGGGCCGAAGAAGGCACTGGCCCAGATAGAGATGGACAAGTCCTTCATGCGGGATTTCATGGCCCGGAATTTGGGCAGGGGGTTCCCGCGCTGGTGGGTGCTCAGCGACCTTCCCGCCGTGGAAAGGCGCCTGCGGGAGTGCCCGGATGTGGTCCTAAAGCCCCTGGGCCTTACCGGGGGCAAGGGCGTGCGCGTCATGGGGAAGCAGCTTTCGGACATCGGCCAGGCCCTACGGTACGCCCAGGGGTGCCTGGAAAGGGACGGCGCCATCCTGATAGAGGAGCGCCTGGAGGGGGAGGAGTTCTCCCTCATGGTGTTCACGGACGGGAGGAAGGTCCTCCCCATGCCCCTGGTGCAAGACTACAAATACGCCTACGAGGGGGATAAGGGGCCGATGACGGGGGGCATGGGCTCTTATTCCTGCGCCGACCATCTCCTCCCCTTCCTCGGGGAAGGGGACGCCGAGGCCGCGTTCGAGATAGTAAAAGAGGCCGTGGTGAACCTGGGGCGGGAGGCCGGCGCCTCTTACCGGGGCATCCTGTACGGCCAGTTCATGCAGACGCAAGATGGCCCAAAGGTCATAGAGTTCAACGCGCGCTTTGGGGACCCGGAGGCGATGAACGTGCTCTCCCTCCTCAGGACCGACCCCCTGGAGGTGTTTTCCTCCATCGCCGCAGGGGACCTGGTTGATGGGGTGAGGTTTGCAAAACAGGCCACCGTGTGCCGATACCTTGTTCCCGAGGGGTACCCGGAGAGCCCCAGGGTGGGGCTCCGGTTCTCCTTGCCGGTGGAAGAGCTCTCGGGGCTGGGGGTGGAGGTCTACTTCGGCTCGGTCTCCGAGGCCGATGGCATGTATGTGACCACCGGCTCAAGGAGTGTGGCCCTTCTCACCAGAGGGGAGAGCCCCGAGGCGGCGCGGGCGCTGTTGGATGGGGTTTTGGAGCGTTACAGTCCTCCGGGGCTTTATTTCCGCCGTGATATCCCCAAGCTCCCCGCGTGAGGTCAGAGGACCCCCCGCAGCCTGGGGTCCAGGGCGTCCCTGAGGCCGTCCCCCAGGAGGTTGAACCCCAGTACTGTGAGCATGATGGCCAAGCCGGGGAACGTGGCGAACCACCAGGCCGTGCGGAGGTACTTGCGCCCCTCGGACAGCATGGCCCCCCAATCCGGGGTTGGGGGCTGGGCCCCGAGCCCCAGGAAGCTGAGGGTCGCCGCCGAGAGGATGGCCGTGGCCATCCGCAGGCTCGCCAGGACGAGGATGGGGGCGATGCAGTTCGGCAGAAGATGCCGCAGTGCCACCCGAAACGATCCGCATCCCATCGCCCTGGCGGCCTGGACGAAGTCCTCCTCCCGGAGCCGCAGGACCGAGGCCCTGACCATCCGGGCGAACATCGGCACCGACCACACCCCCACCGCTATCATCACGTTGAACAGCCCCGGCCCCAGGATCGCCACCACCACTAAAGCGAGAAGCACCCCCGGGAAGGCCATCATGATGTCTATGATCCTCATTATGATGTCATCCCACCATCTTCCCCCGTATCCGGCGGCCAGCCCCAACGGGACCCCTATCCCCAACCCAATCCCCACGGAGATGAAGCCAACCATGAGGGAGATCCTAGCCCCGAAGAAGATCCGACTTAAGAGGTCCCTTCCGTGGGCGTCGGTGCCCAAAGGGTGTTCAGGGCTCGGGGGCTTTAGCCTTTCCAAGAGGTGTTGTTCATAGGGGTCGTGGGGGGAGAAGAAAGGGGCACAGATGGCCACCAGGGAAACCGACAGGATGACGGCAAGGCCCAACAAGGCGTTCTTGCTGCGAAAAAGCCGCCGCAGGAGGTCCTTACTCATAGCGGATCCTCGGGTCCAGGAGCCCATAGAGGAGGTCGACTGCTAGGTTTATCAGGGAAAAGGAGGCGGCCATGAGGAGAACCCCACCCCGGATCACGGGGAAGTCCCGGGCGAAGATGGAGTGGACCAGGAGCCTTCCGATCCCGGGCCAGGCGAACACGCTCTCGATCACCACCGTCCCCCCAAGGAGCCACCCGAACTGCATCCCCGCCATGGTGACCACGGGGATGAGGGCGTTCCTCAGGGCATGCCGCATCACCACGCGCCGCTCTGAAAGGCCCTTGGATCTGGCGGTGGTGACGTAGTTCTGGTTCAGGACCTCAAGCAGCGAGGACCGGGTGAGCCGGGACAGCATGGCGGCCGCGCCCAGGCCCAGGGTGAGGGAGGGGAGGATTATGTGGCGAAGCCACTCCCAGCTTAGGAAGGGCTCCCCCCGACCCGAGGCAGGGAGCCATCTTAAGGTCAGGGAGAAGAGGAGCATCAACATCAAGCCTCGCCAGAAGCTGGGCATGCTCACCCCCAGGACCGCCGTGGTCATGGTGAGGTAGTCCCACACGGTGTTCGCTTTGGTGGCGGAGATCACCCCCGCCGGTATCGCGATCAGCAGGGCTATGAGGAGGCTGATCACCGCCAGCTCCGCCGTGGCGGGGAAGCGCGCAAGGAGGCTCTCCGCCAACGGCCTCCCCGTGCGGATGGACTCCCCGAGATCTCCCCTGAGAACGGCCCCGATATAGCGGAGGTACTGTACATGCAAAGGAAGATCCAAACCGAGTTTCTTCCGCATGAGCTCGATGTCCTCCTGGGAGGCATCGATCCCCGCCATCACCCGGGCTGGATCGCCGGGGACGAGGTGGACCATGAGGAAGGTCAAGACCGATACGGCAAAGAGGATAAACACCAAATAAAGAAGTCGCCTGACTATATACGCGAGCATCTGGCCTGTATCAGGGGCCGGGGGTTAACCCCCGGCCCCCAGGGACCTCACCCCCCCTCCAGCCATGCCTGGAGGAGATCCAACGTCCTGGTACTGGAGTAACGATAGCCATTCAGGCGCGAGGTGTGAGCCGCGATCCCCAAGTGGTTATACAGGGGGATGAAGACGGCATCCCGGTGGATGATCTCCTGCGCCTGGCGATACAGCTCCTTGCGGGTTTCCTTGTCCACCACGGTGACGGCCTGGGTCAGGATTTGGTCTAGCTCGGGGTTGGAGTAGCCAAAGAGGGCAGCCCGCCCGCCGGTCTTCACCAGGGCATCTGTGAACTTGGAGGGTTCGAAGGTGGACTGCATCCAGCCCAGGAACACCATGTCGAAGTCCTCGGCGAACACCCGATCCACCCACGTCCCCCATTCCAGGACCTCCACCGTGGCAGCCACCCCGATTGCCTTCCACTGGTGCATGGCCACTTCGCAGATCTCCTTGTCGCGGAGATAGCGGCCATCGGGGGACATGATGGTGAACCTGAGCTCCATCCCGTCCTTCTCCCGGACCCCGTCACCGTCGACATCTATCCAGCCCGCCTCCTCCAGAAGCGCTTTGGCCTTTTCAGGGTCGTACTCATAACGGCCCGGGTCGTGATAGGCCCAGCTGTTCACGGGGATGACGCTGTTGCCGATGATGGCCACCCCTTTCAGGAAGGCCGCAAAGATCTCTTCCACGTTCAGGGCATGGCTCAGGGCCCGGCGCACCCGTACGTCCGCAAAGGGCGGGAAGTGCTTTTGGTGGAACCACAGGCCGCGGATGCTGGCATAGGGGGCACGTTGGACCACGATATCGGGGTTGGATTCAAGCCGCCCAAGCTCCTCCGGCGGGACCTCAAAGATCAGGTCTACCCCGCCGGTTTCCAGCTCCACCACCCGGGTGGTGAGCTCGGGGATGGGGCGGAAGATCACCTTCTCCAGCTTAGGGGCTCCCGCCCAGTAATCCTCGTTCCTAACCAGCACCACCTGTTCGGCCTCTTGATATTCCTCAAAAATGAAGGGGCCGGTGCCCACGGGGTTGAGGGCGATCTTCTCCCCGTATCTTTCCACCGCAGCGGGGCTTGCAATCATGGTCGCGTTGCTGATGACGTAGCTTTCGATGAAGGCCACGTCGGGCCGGGCGAGCACGAAGCGGACCGTGTACGGATCTGGTACCTGTATCTCGCTTATCAAGCTAGCGTACATGTTGCGTTGGGGGCTGGCCCACGCCGGATCGAGCAGCCGCTCGAAATGGGCCTTGACGGCATGGGCGTCGAATGGGGTCCCGTCGTGGAAGGTCACCCCCTCACGCAGGTGGAACGTGTAAACGGTGGCATCCTCGGAGACCTCCCAGGAGGAAGCCAGCCCCGGGCGGAGCGAGCCGTCGAAATCGAACTCCACTAAGGTGTCGTAAATGAGGTCGGCTACTGTACTGGACGGGGCATCTTGTATGTAAATGGGATCAAGTTTTGTGATGTCGGTGGGAAGGGCGATCTTCAAGGTCCCACCTTCTCCCAACGCAAAACCGAAGTAGAACCATGCCAAAATGATAATGCCTAAAAGCTTATGGATTTTCACGTTTTTCTCACCTCCTGGATGTACCGCTTGGCACAGGAAGGCTTTTTATCATCACCCCCTTTCCGTGCCGTTTGAAAGTACTTGTTTAGCGTGAGTAGCCCTCGGGGCTGAAGTTTTCCTGCCTAGCGGCAAAGTTCCCTTGGAAAGGTGCTTTATGTAATACA
>LGFI01000007.1 GCA_001508155.1 Acetothermia bacterium 64_32
CGGCACCAGCCGCAAGGCCGCCTGGGGCCTTAGGGCTCATCTCTTGCGCTCGCCGGTCGAGAAAGGAGCGGGCATGACCTTGGAACAGGCCCTCGCCGACCTGAAAAGGGGAAAGCTTAGCTTAAAAGAAGTGATCTCCTCCCTATGGGCACAAGTTGATACATGGGAACCTCGGATCCATGCGTTCATCTCCCTCAGCGACCCCGAGGCGTTGATAGCCCGGGGGGCGGGGCTTTTGGGGCGGCCGCTTTCGGGCCTGCCGGTGGCGATCAAGGACAACCTCACCACCGTAGATCTCCCCACCACCTGTGGTTCCAAGCTCCTTGAGGGTTTCCGTCCTCCGTTCGACGCCACCTGTGTGGCCCGGCTCAAGGCCGCCGGGGCCCAGGTTCAGGGGAAGACGAACCTGGACGAGTTCGCCATGGGTTCCTCCACCGAGCACTCCGCCTTCGGCCCCACCCGGAACCCCCACGACCCGGCCCGGGTGCCTGGGGGTTCTTCCGGGGGGTCGGCGGCGGCGGTGGCGGCCGGGGAGGCGCTGGTAGCGCTGGGCACGGACACCGGGGGGTCGGTCAGGCAGCCGGCGGCCCTGTGTGGGGTGGTGGGCCTCCGGCCCACCTACGGGCTCGTGTCCCGGTTCGGCCTGGTGGCGTTCGCCTCCTCCCTGGACACGGTGGGGGTGCTGGCCCGCTCGGTCCGGGACGCCGCTTTCATCCTCTCCATCATCTCCGGCCACGACCCAAAGGACGCCACCTCCCTCCCCCTTCCCCCTCAGGACTACACCCGGGGACTGAGGGGAACCCTTGAGGGGCTGAGGATTGGCCTCCCCAGGGAGTACGTTCAGGAGGGGCTTTCCCCTGAGGCAAAGGACCTTGTGGAGAGGTGGTGCTCCCTTGCCAGGGCCTTGGGGGCGGAGGTGGTGGAGCTCTCCCTCCCCCTCACCGAGTACGCGCTCCCCGTCTACTACCTCATCGCCTCGGCGGAGGCGTCGGCGAACCTGGCCCGCTACGACGGGGTGAGATATGGGCTGAGGGTCCCCGGGGGGAGGGCGGCTGAGATGATGGCCGCCACCCGCACCGTCGGCTTCGGCCGGGAGGTGAAGCGTAGGATCGCCCTGGGCACCTTCGCCCTGTCGGCTGGCTTCTACGACCAGTACTACGGCAAGGCCCAACGGGTGAGGACCCTGATCGCCCGGGAGTTCGAGGGAGCTTTCCAGAAGGTGGACCTCATAATGGGGCCCACCTCCCCCACCCCGGCGTTCCGAATAGGCGAGAAGGAGGACCCGATCTCCATGTACCTTTCGGATGTGTTCACCTTGCCCTCGGCCCTGGCCGGGCTCCCGGCCATCTCCATCCCGGGGGGGGAGGTGGAAGGCCTCCCCTTCGGGCTCCAGTTAATTGGCCCCCGGCTCTCCGAAAGGAAGCTCCTTCAGGCGGCCCTGGCGCTGGAAGAAGCCCTCTAGCCCGCCCACACCCCTAAGACGGCGAACCCGCAGGCGACAAGCCAAAGCCGCACTACCACCTTGGGCTCGGGCCAGTCCGCCCCGGGGAGGAGATGGGGCCAAGGGGGCTTTCCCTCCTCCAGGTGGTGATGCAGGGGCGACATCTTGAAAAGACGCTTCCCCCCGAGCCTGTAGGAGAGGACCTGGAGGATCACCGACAGGGCCTCCAGGACGAACAGCCCTCCCAGGATGGGCAGGATCAGGATCTCCCCTCCGGCAAAACAGAGGCCGAAGAGTAGCCCCCCCAGGCCCATGGCCCCTACGTCCCCCAGGAAGGCCCCAGCTGGAAAGGAGTTTATCCACAGGAACCCGGCCACCGCCCCGGCGGAGGCCAAGGAAAGCCCCGCCAGCTCACCCCCCCGGAGCAACGGGACCAGGGCCAGCAGGGCCACGATCACCGCCCCGGCGGCCAGGCCATCCAGCCCGTCGGTCAGGTTGACGGCATGGGTGGTGCCCCAGAAGCCCAACAGGATGAGGAGGAAGGCGGCCCAAGGGGGGAGGGCGGAAAGGGGGATAACCCGGGGGGAAAACGGGACCTGGAGCTCCAACCCCTGGAGCTTTGGGAGGAAAAGGAAAAGAAGGGCAGCCCCTGCCAGGCCCAGAAGGAGCTTCTGGCCCGGGGTGAGGCCTAGGTTTGCGCGGCGCCTTTGGGAGGCCAGGTCGTCCAGGAGGCCGATCCCCCCTCCCAGCCAGGCGGAGGCCAGGGCGAACCCCCCATGCCAGCCCACCCCCAAAAGGAGTGCGCCCAAAGTCAAAAAGAAAAGCGGGACGATCCCCGCCATGGTGGGGGTGCCGGCCTTGGCGGCGTGCCCCTGGGGGCCCTCGGGGCGGATGTACTGCCCTGCCCGGACCCGGCGGGAGAAGACCCAGGTCCCCCAGGCCACAAGCGGGATCTCAACAAGGCAAACGAGGAAGGCCGGCCAGCCCAATCAAAGCCTCCATCCCCACTCGCCCTCCCAGGAGAGGAGGGACCTCCTGATCCCCTCCGTCCCCCCTCCCCCCAGGGCGTGCTGCAGTGCCCGAAACAGCTGGTAGCCGGAGAGCAAGGTGATCCCGTGCCTGCGGCAGCCCTGGCGGACGGCTTCGGTCCACTGGGGGCCCCGGCGGGGGGGGTCCAGGCGGGGCTCCGCCACCACAAGGAGGATCCCGTGCGCCTCCTGAGCCAGCCGGTCTAGGGAAAGCAAAAGGGCCCGGTGTTCCTCGGGGCCGATCGGCCCGCCCGGGGAAAACGCCGCCCTGAGGAGACCGGTCCCCTCCTTTGCCCGACAAAGGAGGCCGTCCTGGGGGACGGGTTCACAGGAAAAACCCAGGCACTCCATGGCCTCCCTGGCTGCGGAAAGGAGCCCCACGGCCCCCCTGGGGAAGAGTAGCCCCCGCAGGGAATCGAACCTCCCCCAGGCCTCCCGGAGCTTCTCTTCCCTCTCCCTGAGCCGCCTTCCCTCGGCCTCCAGGGCCCGGGCCTCCTCGGCCAGCCCCTCCTCCCCAGGCAGGGTGTACTTGGAAAGCCAGCTGGGCCCCCCCTCCGCCAGGGGTCGGGAAAGAAGCGCCCCCAAAGCGGGGAGGAGGAGTTCCCCCGCCCGTTTGGGGTCGGCTCCGGGGAAGGAGGGGAGGAACAAAAGCCGCCCGGTCCCCACGGGGACGTCCCAGGCCAGGACATCCCCCACCCGGTTCTTGGCCAAAACATTTCCGAAGGCGGAAAGCGGTGCCCCAAGGGAGGATACCAGCACCGCCTCATAGCCCAAAGGGGCGAAGGCCTCAAGATAGGGGGTAAGGGGGTGGGCGGGATGTATCCAGGTGATGTCCTGGCCCCTCCTGGGTATGAACCTCACCCCCTGGGGGAGGACGAGATGGTGCGGGTCGGCTACCAGGGAAAGGTGGGGAAGCAGGGAATAAGGGGTAAGCCTGTGGGGGGGTGAGCTTGCGATCTCCACGAACTCCCCCCCCGCCCTTGCCCTCACCACCGCCAAGCCCCCTCCTTTTTGGAGGAGGGCGGAAAGCTCGTCCCGCCGCAAGGAGAACAGGCGTTCCAGGGCGCGGGAAAGGCCCAGATCCCGCCCCGGGTAAAGGCGCCACACCCCGTCCCCTGATAGCTCCGCATGCCCCCGCCAGAGCTCGGGGACGCTCGCGGGGTCGTACAGGACGGCGTCGAAGCTCGCCAAGGAGTCCGCCTCGGGAAGCTGGGCCGCCACCACCCCCGGCCCCTCTACGTCCCAACCCAATGCCAGCACCCTCATGACAGGCCATTTTATGGTATCCTATCCGGCCATGGAATGGGGGAGGATAAACACCCCTTGGGGGACCTTCTACGCCGCCGGGGACGGGAAAGGGCTCGCCGTATTGCGCTTCCCGGACTCGCCCCCTCCTCCTGGGCCCTTCACCCGCCCCCCTTGGCTAGTCAGCTTGGAATGCCAGCTCACCGACTACCTCAGAGGGGAGCCCGTGCACTTTCGCGTCCCCCTCTCCCTCAAGGGGACGCCCTTTCAGATCTCCGTCTGGCAGGCCCTGAGGGAGATCCCCTACGGGGGCTTCCTGACCTATGGGGAGCTTGCCCGCCGGGTGGGTCGGCCGAAAGGGGCCCGGGCGGTGGGCGGGGCGGTGGGGGCCAACCCCTTGCCCATCATAATCCCCTGCCATCGCGTGCTTGGGGCCCGGGGACTTGGGGGCTACGGCCCGGGGCTACACTGGAAGAAGAGGCTCCTTGAGCTGGAGGGGATCCTGGGGCCCGGCCAAAAAAGGCCGGGCCCCAGCCGGGCTCTCTAGAAGGCCCCTTCCAGGGCGGTGATGGTGGTGCTCCAAAAGACGATCCTCACCCGCTCCGAGTAGGTGAGGGCTGTCCCGATGCGGAAATCCAGGCTGGGAACAAAGGCCCCGGTGTAGCCCTCCGGGACCCCCACGACGAATGGGTTGGCTGGCGGGCTCACCATGAGCTGCCTGAGGTGGACAAAGCCCGGGGACCTATCCAGGTCCCCGTCCCCGTCGATGTCCAGCCGCAGATCCATGTAGATGGAGGTCGCCCCCTGGACCCGGAACGTGTAGGTGATCCGATCCGAGGCCACTGCCCCCTCGAAGGCCACCCTCCAGCCCTCGTTGGTTGGCTCCGGGACCAAACCCAAGGGGGCCGGGCCCGCCTCCGTGGTCACGCTTACGAACCCCCCGTCCGTCCTCAGCTCCAACCGGAAGGCATGGGGGGTCGTCCAGGTAGGGGAGCCGTTCACCGTGATATGCCAAGCGTCAGTCCCCCACACATAGATCCCGGGCACCCCGTCCATGGGCGGCATGCCGGGGATCCCGGCCGGGACCACCTGCAGGGCCTGACTGGCCTCCCCAGCCTCCCCGAGGTCGTCCACCACCTGCAGGGTCACGGTGTAGGTACCCACCGCGTAGTAGGTTCCGGTCACCACGGGCCCGAAGTGGTCAAAGACACCGTCCCCGTCCAGGTCCCAATTGTAGGCGGTGATGGTGCCGTCCGGGTCGTAGGAGGCCGTGGCGTCGAAGGTGACCGGCTGCCCGAGCTGCGGGCGCGTCGGGGAAAAGGTGAACCGGGCCACCGGCGGCCGGTTGGCCGCCTGCACCACCACCGGCTGGGTCACCTCCCCGGTGGCACCCCCGTCGTCGGCCACCACAAGGCGCACCGGATAGGTGCCCACCGCCCCGAACCGGTGGTACACCACCCGGCCGGTGGCGTCAAAGGCCCCGTCGCCGTCGAAGTCCCACCGATAGGCGGTGATGGTGCCGTCCGGGTCGTAGGAGGCGGAGGCGTCGAACTGCACCCACCGGTTGGGCTGGGGGCTGGTGGGGGAGAAGACGAACTGGGCCACCGGCGGCTGGTTTGGTGAGGTGACGTCAACCGTCCTGCTGGCCCGAGCAGTGGCCCCCTGGTCGTCGGTCACCTGCAGGGTCACCCGGTAAGCCCCCGGGGACATGAACCGCCAGTAAGAGAGCCTCCCTGTGGCGTCGAAGGCCCCATCCCCGTTGAAATCCCACTGGTAGTTTGTGACATTTCCGTCGGGGTCGTAAGAGGAAGAGGCGTCGAACTCCACCCACTGGCCGGGCTCGGGGCTGGCTGGGGAGAAGGTGAACTGGGCCACCGGGGGTTGGTTGGCGGAAAGCGGGGTGAGGTTAACGTTCAGGGTGCGGGTACGGCCTGCTGTGATGTAAACCCGATCGGTGTAGTCCTGGTAGCCGGCCTTCCTTATTAGGACCTGATGGAACCCCTGTACCAGGTTGACCGTCCGGGGGGTCCAACCCCGGAACACCCCGTCGATGTACAGACGCGCCAGGGAGGGGTTGGTGGTGACCCGGAGGGTGCCGAAGGCCGGCGGGGCCCCGGAGACCACCTCGAAGCTGGTGAAGTCGAACGCCCGGTCGGTGGGCTCGGGGATCAGCCCCTGTATCTCCACCTCCAGCTGGGCCCGCCACCCCTCGGGGTCCTGCCCCAGAAGGGGGAACGGGACCTCCACCGAGAACCCCCCGGAGATCCGAGGGACAGGCCGGGTGGTGGCCATGATCTGCAGCCACTCCGTCCCGGTAGGGCTGCCCGGCTCAAAGCCGAACGTATAGCCCTTTCCCGGGCTGGGGATGGTATGGGTTCCGGCCCGGAAGAAGTTGTTCGGCTCGTAGTAGTTGGGGAGGAGCAAGGTCACCTTGCCGGCGGGATCTATGTCCCAGATGTAAACATAGGCGTCCTGGTTTATCTCAAAGTGGATCCTTACCTTCTCCTCCAGCGTGTACACGGGCTTTTCCACCCAGATCCTCACCGTGAGCCCCTCCTCGGGGGGCTCAATGATGATCCCCAGTGGTTCGGCCTGGGCGAAGCCCAAGCCGCCCAGGGCCACGATCAGGATCCCCAACAGCGCTATGTTCCTCATGACTACCTCCTTTCTTGGTCCAGGGCCAGCCCCACCAGTTCCGATAGCAGGGCCGGCGAGATGGCCTGGAGGAGGGGGTCCACCAGCCAAGCCGGCAGCACCCGCTCCCGCAGCCGAGCGAGCCGCGTCTTCACCAGGGAGGACATGCCCCCGGTGTCGGCCGGGCTCCCCCCGGCCACCAGGTGATCCCCCACCGCCCAGGCGACCTCCAGCACCAACCTTTCGCCGTTATCGGTCCGCATCCCAGGCTGGGGCAGAAGCCCATATCTTTCCAGCACCTGGCCTGTGGCCTTGAGCAACCTCACCCTTAGCCTGATCACCCCTTCCACCTCCGGCCAGGGGCGGCTGAGCCGCAAGCCCTTGAGGGCCTCGTTGAACAGGCGGTCAAGGGGGTACCCTCCCTGCAGGGGCTCGATGAGCACCTGCAGGGCGGCCTCCTGATCCCCGGGGGATAGGCCTTGCAACTTCAGGAAGAGGGCGTAGGCCACCTGGGGGGTCAGCCGGCCGTCTTCCATGGCCGCTGCCAGCCCCCCCCTTGTCTGCCACTTCATGGCCGGGCTTGCAGCCAGGGCCTCCAGGAGCTCCAGCACCTGGGCCGGCGTGGCACTGGGGCCATACTGCACCTGCCCCAGGGCACAAAGGCCCAGGGCCGCTATCAAGGCCAAGGCCCCGAGGCCCCTCATACCCCCCCTCCCGTGCCCACATAGCGGACCGAGGAGTACTCGCCGAAGCTGCGCACGTACTCGTCCGCCTGTGGGTCCTGACCGATCCAGTTTCCGTCCACCACGTAGGCGTATTCGTACCTCCCCGGGGGCAGCTCCAAGACCACCGTCCAGATGCCGTCGCCGTCGGGATCGGAAAGGGGGATCGGCTGCCAGGCGGAGAAGTCCCCCACCACGGCCACGGACTGGGCCTCGGGGTCCACCACGGCAAACAACGTCCCCGCCTGGGCATAGGCCGAGAGCGGGGTGGAGGAGGGGGTCATAAGGCGGCCGAGGAGGAACCCCAGCGCCAGGGCCAGCGTCACCCCGCCCACCCACGCCCACCGGGGCATCGTAAACCCCTCCTTGATGCGCTGCCAAACCGAAGGCCTGGCGGAACGGGCGGCCAGCCTGGCCATCACCCGCCCCTCCAGCCCCTCCAGCCTTGGGCCGGCTGCCTCTATCTCCCGCGCGAAGGCCTCTCGGATCTCCTCATCAAGCTCCCTAGACCACATCATGGATCACCCCTAGCTCGGCAAGCCGGGCCCGGACCAAGGCCCGGCCCCGGTGAAGCCGGGTCTTCACTGTCCCCGGCCTTACCCCGAGCACCTGCGAGATCTCCGCTAGGTCCAGCTCATGCCAGTACCGCAGGATCATGGGGGCCCGGTAGGCCTCGGGAAGCGACCACACCGCTTCCCGGACCGCCCGGATGACCTCCTCCCTCCAGACGGCCTCGGCCGGGTCGGGGGCCCAGTGGAGCTTGGCCGGCGGGTCCCTCCGGCGCCTCTTCCTGAGCATGTTCTTGGCCACGTTGGCGGCCACGGTGAGCATCCAGGTGGAGAACTTGCGGGAAAGATCGTAGTGATTTAGGCGTTCGTAGGCACGGATAAAGGCCTCCTGGGCGGCATCCTCGGCGTCCTGCCTGTCCCTCAGGATGGCCAAGGCCACCCCGTATACGGCTTCCTTGTAACGGCGCACGATCTCCCCCCATGCCTCCAGGTCCCCAGCCAGGCTCTTCTGCAGGAGCTCAAGCTCACCCAGGATCAACCCGCCTCCTTCGATTCAATATACACCCTAAAGGGGGGCCCGGTTCCCGGGGGACAGCCGTCCCCCCCGGACCGGACGGACCCCCCGCCCCCACGGTTCCCAGGTCCTGGGGAGACCCGCCCCCGCCCCCTTAGACTGCGGCGATCAAGGAAGACGCCAAGGAGGTCGGGATGAGAAAGAAGCTCTTTTTGGGCCTAGGACTGCTCGGAGCGGCGGCCGCACTGCTTTCCGGGTGCAGTTGGCTGTTCCCCCAGCTCAAGGCGGTGTTGGTGGCCAACCCCACCGGGGGGCCTGCCCCCCTTTCCGTGACGTTTGACCCCTCGGGCTCCGTGGGGGCGGTGGCCAGCTACACCATCTCCTTCGGGGACGGCTCGACCCCGTTCACCGGCACGGACATCACCGCCACCACGCTACACACCTACAACGACCCCGGCACCTACACCGCCATCCTTACCATCACCGACGCCCAGGGGTGTGTGGACAGCGACCAAGTTCTTATAAGCGTCACCGCCCCGGAGGAGACCACCGCTTACCTGGAGGTGGACAAGACCGAGGCCAGCATCGGGGAGGATGTGACCTTCACCATGAGGGCCTTCGCCGCCTCGGGGGCCCGGATCACCCACTGGGAGTTGGACGTAGACGGGGACGGGACCCCTGAGGCCGAAGGGGACCCCTCGGTGTATGAGCTCGAGGAGACCTACACCCATAGCTACACCTCCGCAGACACCTACACCGCCACCTTCACCGTGGAGGACGACGCCGGCGGGACCGCCACCGATACGGTGGAGGTCGAGGTGACGGCCGCCCCCCTTGAGATAACGACCTTCGACGCCACCCCCCAGACGGGCCCAGCCACCCTCACGGTGACCTTCGAGTTCACGGCCACCTCAGGGGCCACCATCACCGGCTACACCCTGGAATACGGGGATGGGGACTCCCTTTCCGAGGCGGGCGACTTCGGCACCACCCTCACCAGGACCGGCATCACGCATGATTACGCTGCCGGGACCTACACGGCCACCTTGACGGTGGAGGACGAGCTGGGGCGGACCGAGAGTGCAACCGTGGAGATCGAGGTCACCTCTTAGGGCCTGGAAGCCACCACCGACCTCCGCGGGTTGGGCCCCGCCTTGGGCGGGGCCTTTTTTACCAGACCCAGGGCGAAGGACAGGGCGGCCAGGCCCAGGCTGGGCCAGGGGCCCGTCTTCACCCACGGCGTTTCATGAGAAAATAGGGGCACTTTTACCGTGAGTACTCCGGCTTCCCAGGGGGGGAGCCGGGCAAGCGACTTACCTTGTGGCCCCACTGCCCCGGTGATCCCGGTCTGGGCTGCCTGAAGGAAGCTCCGGCCGCACTCGGCCGCCCTGAGGGCCCCCAAGGAGAAATGCTCCCAAAGAAGGCGCGTTTTTCTGAACCAGGCGTCGTTGGTGAGGGCGATTAGGACCTCCGCCCCGCCCTTCACCAGCTCCCGGGAAAGGCCGGCGAACTGGGATTCGGAACAGATCATCACCCCCAGGTTCCCGAGGGGGCGCGCCTTTCCCCCCGCCTCCAGGTCGAAGGGGAGGAGCCGGGAGAAGAGCGGGCCCAGCCCCAGGGCCTCCCACAGCCCCCGGCCCGGGATGTACTCCCCGAACGGCACCAGCCGCACCATGTCGTAGGCGTCCCGGACCCCCCCTTCCGGGTCGAGGAAAAGCGCAGAGTTGTAAACCCCTTCCTCCCGCAGGTCCCCGCTCCCCACCAGAACCGGGCAAGAAAGCCGCTCGGCCGCCTCCAGGAACGGGGCCAGGCACCCCTCTTCCGTCCTCAGGAGGGCCGGCAGGGCGTTCTCCGGGGCCACCACCAGGTCCACCGGCCCCTCGATCGTGGAAAGGAGCCCCCCGTAGCGGGAGAGGAGCTCGGGGATCTTGGCCGGGTTGAGCTTTTCCTCCTGGGGGAAATTCGGCTGGACCAAGGCCACCTTGAGCTCGCCGGTGGGCTCGGCCTGGGGGGCGAAGGCGGCGAGGAACGAGAGCAGGGCCGGGCCGAGGAGGGCCAGCGGAAGGAGCCTGGGCCTTTCCAGCCCCTTGGCAAGCCAGGCCCCGGTCCAAGCCAGCCCCAGGGAGAGGAGCGTGGCACCCCCCCAGGCCGCGGCCGCAAGGAACGGCTGGCCCCAGAGGGCAGCGGGGAGGGAGCCGAAGGATAGCCCCAACGGGCCTACCCCCCGGGCGGCCTCCACCATCGCCCACGCCCCGGCCCAAAGGAAGGGGGACCTCCCCCAGCCCACCGCCCCCCCAAGCAGGGCAAAGAAGAGGGCTTGGTAAAGGGAGGAAAGGAGCCAGGCCACAAGGGAAAGCCCGCCCACAAAGGGCCATAGCGCAAGGATTGGGGAAAGCTCAACTAAGAAGAATAAAAGGCCAAAGAGGCCGCCCCAAAGGAGTCCCCGCTTTAAGCCGCTTCCCTTAAGGCCCAGGAAGAAGAGGGCCGGGGCCACCCACCCGAGCCACCCCCACCCCGGCCAGAACGCCCCCCACATGGCCGAGGCAAAAAGGACGCAGAAGACAGGCCGCCGAAAGGGCATCGGGTTATTATAGGCCGGTAAGGAGGTGTAGGGGCTTGCATCCGGTCTTCCTCCGGATCGGGCAGTTTGAGCTCCGCTACTACGGGCTCATGTACGTGATAGCCTTCGTGGTCGGATTTTTCCTAATCCGGGCGGAGGCGCGGCGGAGGGGGCTCCCCCTTTCCGGGGAGGACGTGCTTGACCTGTTCCTGGTGGTTGTGCCCCTGGGGCTCGTCTTCGCCCGGGCCTATTACGTGGCCTTCAAGTGGGACTGGTACCGGGAGGATCCCTGGGAGATCTTTAAGCTCTGGCATGGGGGGCTGGCCATCCACGGGGGGCTCCTCGGTGGGGGGCTTGCCCTGTGGCTTTTCTCCCGCTGGAAGCGGGTGCGGCCCTGGGCGCTGGCGGACACGGTGGCCCCGGCCCTCATCCTGGGACAGGCCCTGGGGAGGATCGGAAACCTCCTGAACGGGGACGCCTACGGGGTCCCCACCAGCCTCCCCTGGGGGATCGTGTTCCCCCCGGGCTCCCCCGCCGGGGAGGCCTTCCCGGGACAGCCCCTGCACCCAACGATGTTGTATGAGTTTCTAGGGAACTTGATACTTTTTGGCGTCCTGTGGCGCCTCCGTCGCCGGCCGGCCAAGGATGGGTTCCTTGCCTGTCTTTACTTCATGGGGTACTCGGTGGTGCGGGGGTTGGTGAGCTGCGTGCGGGGGGACTCCCTTTGGCTGGGCCCGATCCGGGCGGCTCATCTGGCAAGCGGGGTGCTTTTTTTGGCGTTCGGCGCCTGGCTCCTTTCGGGGAGGCTGTGGCAGCCGGATCAACCCGGGGAATGCCGGGAGGCAGGGCAACCCCGACAGGGGTCCCGGTAGCGGGGGCACTCGGGGCAGTGGGCCCCACAGGGGGACCGATCCCCCCGGTCGGAGATGCGGGGGGCCATCCCCGCGGGGAAGGCCGGCCGCTTTGTAACGTAAAGGGCCGCCCGGCTGAGCCCCAAGGTGGCCTGGGGGTTCTCCGCCACCGCCGCCAGCCACCAGCGGTGCTCCCCGGACAGGAAGTAAATCCCCACCACCATCTCCCCAAACGCCCCCATGAAATAAACATACGGACAGGCCGAAAAGACCTCGGCTATCCGGGCGGCCGCCTCCTCGGTGGGGGCTTCCCCTAAAAGAAGGAAACACTCTTCGTTTATCTTCTCTTCCATAGCCTGAACAGCTTATCAAAGGCCGGCCGGAAGCGGGAGGAGAAGTCCCGCTCGCTCGTCGGTTCGGGCTCGTTTTCCACCGTCACGTAGGGCACTCGGGCCCCTCCTACCTCCAGGTACCCGGCCGGCGAGCCGGTCAGCTCCTCCCAATCGTCTGTCCGGTAGGTCCTTTCCATCTCCTCCCAGGGGACGGAGTGGGTGAGGATGCCCCCTTTTCGGGCCCGATCATAGCGGGCCTGGTTGCGCCGCCAGGACTCCTGGAATGAGACCTTGAGGTACAGGATAGCCCCCTTCCGGAGCGCTCGCCGGGAGAGACGAGCCAGGGCGGCGCGATAAGCCCCCTCCCCTCCCCGGGAGAACTCCACGATGAGGGTCCTGCCGGGGAGGAACGGTTCGGAGTCGATCTGCCTGTTCAGCTTCTCGATGAGGAAGGACCAGACGCGGTCGTCGGTCACGTAGTAGTTCCCCTGGGCCCGGGCCGAAAGGAGCCTCCCCTTCCCCACCTCCTCCCAGATATCGTCCTCCAGGAACTTCTCCCACAGGATGGGGAAGTCGTACAGCACCTTCAAGGCGCCCAGGTGATACCGTTCGAGCCGCTCATCCAGGGATAGGCCCTTGAGGAACTGGACGAGCTCGGACTTCCCGGCGGCCGGGCGCCCCAGGAGGAGGAGGCAGGGCAACACCTCCTGCGGTGGCCGGTCAACGTCCCTGGGCCGCCGGGCATGCCGCCCGGAGGGCCAAAGCTCCATCCGTTCCAAGCCCCCTCCTAAAACAAAAATGGGCGGAGGAGGACTCGAACCCCCGACTTCTCCCCCGTGAAGGGAGCGCTCTACCAACTGAGCTATCCGCCCTCGTTGGGCATTCTAGCCACCCCGCCACAGGACATCAAGCCTCCCCCAGCCCCTCCAGCATGGTGGCCAGGGACTCCCCCTCCTTCCGGCGGGTGATCTCTATCAGCCCCAATTTCGTGATGTCTATGAAGTCCGCCGGCACCCGGTCCTTTTTCAGCTCCTCCTTAAGGCGCTCGATCACCTTGCGCTCGTCGGACCTTCTTGCCATGTCCACGAAGTCCACGATGATGATCCCCGAGATCTTCCGGAGGCGAAGCAGCCGGGGGATCTCGGTGGCCGCCTCCAGGTTCGTGTTCAGGATGGCCGCCTCCTGGTTCTTGTGGCGGACGTCCGAGCCGGTGTTGACGTCGATGGCGGTGAGGGCCTCGGTCTCGTCGATGGACAGGAACCCCCCTCCCCGCAGGGGGACCCTCCGCTGCAGGGCCTCCCTGAGCTGCCTCTCCACCTGGTAGTGGACGAAAAGCGGCATCCGCCCACGGTAAAGTCTCACCTTCCCTTTAAGGCGGTTGAGGTGCAGATAATGTAGGAACTCGATGATCTGCTGATACTGCTCCTCGTCGTCCACAAGCAGGGAATCCACCTCGTCGGTGAATCGGTCCCGGATGAGGCTTCGCACAAGATCCAGCCCCTGATAGAGGAGCTTGGGGGGGGAGGCCTTCTCCGCCGCTTCCTCTATGCCCTTCCAGGTTCCTAAAAGATAGTTGAAATCCCTTTCCAGGTCCTCCCTGGGGGTTCGGCAGGCAGCGGTCCTGGCGATGAGCCCCTCCCCGGGGGCCTTGAGCTCGAAGGCCAGCTGTCTGAGCCGGTTGATCTCCTCCGGTTCGGCTATCCTCCTTGATACCGCCACCCGGTCCTCCTTGGGCAGGAACACCCAGTACCTCCCGGGAAGGCTGATCTTGGTGGTCCCCTGGGGGTTCTTCTTCCCCACCCCCTCGCGGCGGACCTGGATGATCACCGGCTGCCCCGGGCGGAGGACCTTCTGGATGGGGACTGGCCCCTTCCAGGGCTCGAACCCCTTGGCGATCAGCATGGCGTCGTTGATCTCGTGTTGAGAGAGGAAGAGGGCCTGCTTTTCCCCCACGTCCACGAATGCCGCCCCCATGCCGGGGAGGACCGTCTCCACCTTCCCCTTGTAGATGTTCCCCACCAGGGGCCGGTGGCCAGGCACTTCGAAGTGCACCTCCACCAGGCGCCCTTCCTCCAGGATGGCCACACGCTTCCGGGTCCCCATGGGGCCCCGCTCCACCGTTATCAGTATGTGATTTCCTTTAAGCGTACTACCCTCCTTTCGTCGGGGAGGCGTTCCAGGAGCTCCGCCATGGTGAGGCCGAGCAAGGGGTGGCGAACCCGAGGAGCGATCTCACAAAGCGGCTCCAGCACGAACCTCCGGCAGGGCAGCCCGGGATGGGGCACCTGGAGCTCCGGCGTCCGCACCACCTGGTCCTCGTAAAGGAGGATGTCGATGTCCACCTCCCTGGGCCCCCAACGTCCCCTATCGGTTCGTCCCAGTGCCCGTTCGATCCCCTTGGCCACCTGAAGCAGGGCCTGGGGGGAAAGCCCAGTTTCCACCTCCACCACCAAGTTCAAGAACCAAGGCTGGTCCTCCCGCCCCCAGGGCTCGGTCCGGTAAAGGGACGAGACGGCCACCGGCCGTGCCCCCTGGAGGGCCAAAAGCCTTAGGGCCCTTACCAGGCGTTTCTCTTCAGGTGGGAGGTTCGCCCCCAACCCCAAGAAAGCCCTCGCCATCGCGGGTCTGTATCACCTCGGCCCATTCGGCCTCAAGGTGGGCTGCTACCGGGGGGAGGGGCTTGCGAACGCGCGCCCTGACCCAGGTCACCCGCGGGGAAAGGCCGAGCACCCCCGCGGCGATCTCGGCGGCCAGGTCCTCCAAGAGGCGGAATCCCTTCCTTAGCTTTGCTTCCACGACCCCAAGCACCGCCTCCAGGTCCACCGTCCCAGCCAGCTCCCCAGAACCGTCGTATTCCACCTGAAGCTCCAGGTCCACCAAGAGGGGGCGCAGGACGCGCCGCTCCTCCTCCCTTACGCCCACATATCCCTTGACCTGGACGCCGCTTGCGCCCAGCCTCACCAGTCGAGTCAAGCTATCACCAGGCGGCTGAGGTCCCCCACCTCCAAAAACAGGTCCGCCACCGCCCCCAGGAAGCCAAGCCGGTTCTCCCTGAGCCTTGTGTCCTCGGCCATCACCAGCACCTCGTCGAAGTACCGGTCGATGGGGTCCTTGAGCAGGAGGAGGTGCTGGATGGCCTCTTGGTATTGGTGGGCTTCCAGGGCCCGCTTCAGCCGCCCCTCCACCTTTAGATAGGCCCGCCAAAGCTCCCGCTCCGCCTCCTCCTGAAAAGCATCCGGGTCGAACTCCCGGCCGTGATGGTCTTTGGTTATGTTGCGTACCCGGGAGAAGGCGACGGCCAGGTCCGAAAGGGCGGCCTCTTCCCTGAGGCGCTGCAGGGCCTGGGCCCGCTCCCACAGGCCCAGGAGATCGCCGCGGGGCCGGGCCAGCACGGCCTCCACCACGTCGTGGGGGAGGCCGTAGTCGGCAAGGAGGGCGGAACGGAGCCGGTCGATCAAGAACCCCTTCACCTCGCTTGGGGGCTTGCCCCCGGCCACCTCCGGATAGAGCCCGGCGACCGAATCGATGAGCTCAAAGAGGTCGAGCCGCAGCCGTCGTTCCAGGATGAGGCGCACCAGCGCCCCGGCCCGGCGCCGGATCCCGTAAGGGTCGCGGGAGCCGGTGGGCACCTCCCCCACCCGGATGGCCCCGACAACCACGTCCAACTTGTCCGCCAGGGACAGGGCCACCCCCAGTGGGGTCTCGGGCAGGGCATCCGTTCGGCTCCTGGGGCGCAGGTGTTCCCCGATGGCGACCGCCACCTCCTTCGGCTCCCCGGAAAGGCGGGCATATATCCCCCCCATGACCCCCTCCAGCTCCGGAAACTCCCTAACCATCTCCGTGGTGAGGTCCGCCTTGGAGAGGAACGCCGCCCGGTCCAACAGGTCCGCCGGAAGGCCCAGGGCCTCGGCCAGGTGTCCACAGATGGCCCGGATCCTTTCCACCCGCTGCCACATGGTGCCCAGCCGCGCCTCGTAGACCACCTCCTTCAGGTCCCGCACCCGGTCGGCCAGGGGGCGCTTGCGGTCGTTTTCGAAGAAGAAGCGCGAGTCCCTGAGTCTGGCCTTGACCACCCGTTCGTACCCTTGCCTGACCGTCCCGCCCTCGTCAGGGGCCCCGTCCCTGAAGCCCAGGAACACCTCCGCCGGCCCCCCATCCCGGAAGAAGGGCACGAACTTCCCCTCCTCATGCAGGGTGGCCTCGATCACCTCAGGGGGGAGGTCCAAAAAGCCCCTGGGGATGGTGCCCACCACCCCCACCGGCCACTCTCCCGCCCCCACGAGCCGCCCCAACAGCCCCTCGGACAGGGAGGCCCGCACCCGGTACCGCTCCTCCACCCGCCGCACCTCGGCCAGGATCCGGGCCCTCCGCTCCTCGGGGTCGACCAACACCTTGGCCTCCCTCAGCCTCGACAGGTACTCATCGGGACAGGGGATCATCACCTCCTGAGGCCCGAAGAAGCGGTGGCCCCGGGTGGTTCCCCCCGCGGTCAGGCTCCCCAGCCTCACCGGAACCACCTTGTCATCCAACATGCATACCAGCCAGCGGATGGGCCGGAGGAAGGTCAGGCCCGAGTCATCCCACCGCATGCTCTTGGAGCAGGGCAGCCCCCGCACCGCCTGGGGGAGGAGCCTTGGGAGCACCTCCCGGGTGGGGCGGCCCGGGACCCTCACCACCAAAAACAGGTACTCCCGCTCGCCCACCTTCTTCCGCACCAGCTCCTCCGGGGAGGCCCCATGCCTTCGGGCGAAGCCTATGGCCGCCTGGGTGGGGTTCCCCTCCCCGTCCAGGCCCACCCTTGCCGCCGGCCCCCGTAGCTCCTGCACCTGGTCCTCCTGGCTCTCCGGCAGCCCCTCCACCAGCACGGCCAGCCGCCTTGGGGTCCAAAAGACTCGGGGCTGCCGGTGGGGGAGGCGGGCCTCGGAGAGGAGAAGGTCCACCCGCTCCCCCAGGGCCCGGGCCAGCGCAGGCGCCTCCAAGGCCGGGAGCTCTTCGGTCCCCAGCTCAAAAAGCAGCTTCATGGGCCTCCTCCAGGCTCGCCAGATAGCACTCGGCACAGCCCCGGGCCAGGGCCCGGATGCGGGCGATGTAGGACTCCCGCTCTGTGACGGAGATCGCCCCCCGGGCATCCAGGACGTTGAAAAGATGAGAACACCTGAGGGTGTGGTCGTAGGCCGGGAACACGAGCCCGGAAGAAAGGCAGTCTTTCGCCTCCGCCTCGGAAAGCTCGAACATCTGCCTCACCCGGGCCACGCTGGCCCGCTCGAAGTTGTAACGGGAGAACTGCCGTTCCTTCTCCAGCCAGATATCCCCGTAGCGGACCCCATCGCTCCACAAAAGGTCGAAGGCCGACTCGGCCCCCTGCAGGAACATGGCGATCCTCTCAAGCCCATAGGTGAGCTCCACCGAGACGGGCTCTAGGTCCACCCCCCCCATTTGCTGGAAGTAGGTGAACTGGGTGATCTCCATCTCATCGAGCCAAACCTGCCAGCCCACCCCCCAGGCCCCCAGGGTGGGGGACTCCCAGTCGTCCTCGGAGAACTTGACGTCGTGGTCCCGCAGCACGATCCCGATGTGTTCCAGGGAGGCCAGGTACAGGTCCTGGATCTCGGGGGGCGGGGGCTTCAGGATGACCTGGTACTGGTGATGCAGCCTGAGGCGGATGGGGTTTTGCCCGTAGCGGCCGTCGGTGGGCCGCCGGGAGGGCTCCACGTAGGCCACCCGCCAGGGTTTTTTCCCCAGACACCCGAAGAAGGTAGCGGGGTTGAAGGTGCCCGCCCCCTTTTCGATGTCGTAGGGGTGGGCGAGCACGCAGCCCTGCGCCTTCCAGAAACCATGCAGGGCCAGCACCAGGTCCTGAAAGGTCCTCACGCCCCGATCGCCTCCCTTGCCACCTTCGCCAGCTGGGAGAAGGCCTCCGGGTCGTGGACGGCCAGATCAGCGAGCACCTTGCGGTTGAGGCCCACCCCCGCCTTCCTGAGCCCGCCCATGAACTTGGAATAGGACAGGCCCTGCCCCCGGGCGGCGGCCCCGATGCGGATGATCCAAAGGCGCCGCATGTCCCGCTTCCTGAGCCGGCGCGAGGTATATTGGTGCACCAGGGCCTTGACCACCGCCTGCTTGGCGATCCGATAGCAGCTTTTCCTCTTCCCCTTAAAGCCCTTGGCCAGCCGCAGTACCTTGCGCCGTCTCTTGGCATGTTTTACGCCACCTGGTACACGCATCGTCCCCTCCTAGCTTGTAAGCAGCCTCCGAAGCCGGCGGGCATCGGCCCCGGTTACCTCCACCGGCCGCCGGGCCTGGCGACGGTACTGGGGCCGCTTCTTTGATAGCTTGTGCACGTAGCCCGCCCGCCTGCGGAAGATCTTGCCGCTGGGCTTCACCTTAAACCGTTTGGCCGCGGACTTGTGCTTCTTTTTCTTCACCTTTTCCTCCCTTTTGCGGCAAGGGGGTGAGCAGCATCTGGAGGGTCCTGCCCTTGGTGACCGGGTCCTGGTCGACTTTAGCGATGTCCTGGGTGGCCTCCGCCACCCGTTTAAGCAGCTCCTCCCCCTTCCCCATATGGATGATCTGCCTCCCCTTGAAGAATATGGTCACCCGCACCTTGTCGCCGGCGGCCAAGAACCCCCGGATGCGGGCGAGTTTGGTCTTGAAGTCGTGTTCGCCCGTCTGGATGGTGAACTTGACCTCCTTCAGGCGCGAGGGCTTCTTCTGTTTCTTCTCCCGTTTCTCCAGCTGGTAGCGGTACTTCCCGTAGTCCACGATCTTGCAGACCGTGGGGTTGGCCTCCGGGGCCACCTCTACCAGGTCAAGTCCCCGCTCCCTGGCAAGCTGCAGGGCACGGTCCAAGGGAGTCACCCCCAGGTTGCGACCGTCCGAGTCGATGAGGAGCACCTCCCGAGCCCGGATCTGTTCGTTTATACGAAACTGCCGTTTGATACGACCTACCCCCTTTCGTGAAGATTTTAACCCACGTCCCGAGCCCTGGCCACGCCGTACAGGCCCTGGGCACGGATGAATTCGTCCACCGCCTTGGGCACCAGGCCTTCTGTGGGAAGGCCCTCCCGGTACCGCCGCCGGATCTCAGAGGAGGAAAGCTCGATCTCCTTCATATCCAGGAAGTATATCTCCGCCAAGTCGAACGGCTTTCGCCGGAAGGCCTCCCGCCCGATCCCCTTCCGGGGGGCCACGATGAACGGGCAGCTCAAAAGAAGCCTTTGCCAGTCCTTCCAGGTCTCGATCTCCAGGAAGGCATCCGCCCCCAGGATGTAGGCCACCCCCTCAGGATAGCGTTCCTTCATGAAGGCCACGGTGTCCACGGTGTAGGAGGGGCCTTGGGGGGTGAGTTCGAACCGGGAGACGCTCAGGCCGGGCCTCCCTTCGATGGCGAGCTTGACCATCCGGTAGCGCAGCTCGCCCGGGACCCCCTCGGCCACCTCCCGATGGGGGGGGCTTCCGGTGGGCAGGAAAATCACCCGTTTGAGTTGGCACTGGCGGAGGGCCTCCTCTGCCACCCGTAGGTGCCCGAGGTGGATCGGGTTGAACGTGCCCCCAAAAAGGCCCACCTTATTCCGCGTACTCAAGCTCCACCTCGCCGATGCGGACCACGTCCCCGGGGGAAATCCCCTGCCGGCGGAGGGCGGCCATGACCCCCAACCGCTCCAGCCGCTCCAGGAGGTACTCCTGGGCATCCCGGGTGGAGAGGTCAAGTCGGCTCACCAGCCGTTCCACCCTTTCCCCCTTTACCACGAATACCCCACCCTCTTTGACCACCTGGAAAGCGGAGCCCGGGGGGGTGAGCCGCCAAACCCGCCGAGGGGGGCGGCCTCCCCCCTCCTCCGGGGGGATCTCCCCTAGCTTTTCCGCCAAAGCCATGACCAGCTCCCGCACCCCGTCCCCCCGGACGGCCGAGATCGGCCGAAGCTGGATCCCCTGCCGGCGAAACCGCCTCACCTCCAGGGCCACCTGCTCTGGGGACAGGAGGTCCACCTTGTTCCCCGCCACCACCTCGGGCTTTCCGGCCAGCTCCTCCCAGGCCTCGATCTCCCTGCGGAGGGAGAAGTAGTCCTCCAGGGGATCCCGCCCCTCCACCCCCGCCAGGTCCACAAGGTGCAACAGGACCCGTGCCCGGGTGGCATGCTTCAGGAACCTGTCGCCCAGGCCTTTCCCCTCGTGGGCCCCCACCACCAGGCCGGGGAGATCGGCAACCACAAACGACCTTTGTTCGTCCACCTGCACCACGCCCAGGTTCGGGACCAGGGTGGTGAACGGGTAGGCGGCCACCTTGGCCTTCTTCTTAGAGATGCGGGAGATGAGGGAGGATTTCCCCACGTTTGGGAAGCCCACGATGCCCACGTCCGCCAGGACCCTGAGCTCGAGCTTGAGCCACCTCTCCTCCCCCGGTTCCCCCAGTTCCCGGATGCGGGGGGCCTGTCGGGTGGAGGTGGTGAAGGCCTTGTTGCCGCGGCCGCCGCGGCCGCCGCGGGCGATGACCACCTGCTGGCCTTCCTCGGTGAGATCGGCCAGGACCTCGCCGGAGTGCAGATCCCGCACCAGGGTCCCCACCGGGACCAGGATCACGCAGTCCCGACCCCGTCCCCCGGTGCGACCGCCCGGCCCGCCGGGCCTTCCGTCCTCGGCGCGGAAGTGGACCTGGCTCTGGAAGTGGAGCAGGGTGTTCATGGAGCGGGTGGCTTTGAGGATCACATCCCCCCCACGCCCCCCATCCCCCCCATCCGGGGTCCCGCGGGGGTTATGCCGGCTTCGGTGGAAGCTGATGAGGCCATCCCCTCCCCGGCCGGAGGCGACGTGGATCCTCGCCTCGTCCAGCCACATATCGGGAGGGGCTACCCCTCCTCAAGCGGGATCACGTTCACGTATTTGCGCTTTCCCCCGGCGAACTGCACGCGGCCCTTTGCCTTGGCGTAGATGGTGAAGTCACGCCCCATACCCACGTTACGACCGGGATGGAAGCGGGTGCCCCGCTGGCGCACGATGATGCACCCGGGCCACACCAGCTCCCCACCGAAGCGTTTAATCCCCAGGCGCTGCCCGGGGGAGTCGTGAACGTTCTGCGTTGAACCCTGGCTGCTTTTGTGGGCCATCCTCCCCTCCCTAGACCTTCACGTCCAAGCCTATCTCCCGGACCGCCACCCGGCCCGGCCGGTCCCGCTCAAGCGACCTCAGGCCGAAAACCATCGTCTCCAGGATGGCATCGAGCTCCCGGTCCAAAAATATATCCGATCGGTCGACCCGAAAGCGGAACGTCTCCCCCTCCCGCCACGCCTGGGGGGAAAGATGCAGGTAGTGGCGCATGCCCAACACCGGTGCCTCCACCAACGCCGAGGCGGCCAGGCCCTCCGGCGAGGAATCACCCTTTAGGGTCACGGACTGCACCCTCCCTTCCTCGTCCCGCTCTATCAGCACCTCTACCATGGCCGCTACCCCTTCCCTATGGACAGGATCTTCGTCCTCATGTAGGGCTGCCGATATCCCTTCTTACGGCGGTAGCCCTTCTTGGGCCTGAAGCGCTGCACCACCACCTTGGGCAGGCGTCCCACCTCCTGTACCTCGCCGACGACCTGTGCCGACGGGAGGTACGGTCGGCCGACCTTCACCCCATCTCCGTTTTTAACGAGCAGCACGCGGTCGAAGTTGATCTTATCGCCGGGGGCGTGGCCGGGGATGAGCTCATGCACCAAGCTCTCCCCCGGGGTCACCCGGTACTGCTTGCCACCGATCTCGATGACGGCATACATCCTCAAGCCTCCTTGCGCGATTCTAGCTTGCCTGGGGGGCGGGCACAATGCTAGCGGATCCTGGTGCCGGGTTCCACCTCCCTGTCCGGGGAAAGGAGGGCCAATGTCCCGTCCGTGGCCGCGAGCACCATCCCCTCAGAGCGGATCCCGCGGATGGTGGCAGGCTTCAGGTTGGCCACCATGGCGATTAGCCTGCCTGAAAGCTCCTCCGGGGAGTAGTGGCCTTTTATCCCCGCCACCACCTGCACCTTGCGATCCCCCAGGTCCAGAAGGAGCTTGAGGAGCCTGTCGGCCCCGGGGATCTCCTGGGCCTGGAGGATCCGGGCCACGCGCAGGTCCAGCTTCTGGAATTCCTCGATGGAAACCAAGCCCTCCTCCTTCATGGCCTGATACCTCCTTTTAAGTTCCCCCACGTCCACGCGTTCCAGGAGGGGGGTCGGCTTGCGGGCCAAGGGGCGGCCGGGAAGGCCCTCCCGGACGTCGGAGAGCCTCCTTTCCTGGAGCCCAAGGAGCTCGTAGACCTGGCGGGAGAACATGGGGATGAACGGCTCCAAGAAGATGGCCAGGGCCTTAACCAGGTGGGCCGCCGATGCCACCGCCCGGGCATCGTGTGTCTTCCAGGGGGCCTTGCGCTGGAAGTACTCGTTCCCCACCCGGGCGAGCTGGGCGATCCTCCTCAGGGCGGGGGCCAACGCCCCCCCCTCCACCGTGCGCACCACAAACCCGTAGGTATCCTCGATGGCCGAGACGACCTCGGGATCCGTTTGGGCGGCCGGCACCCGGGCATCATGGCGGGACCACACAAAGGAGAGGACCCGGTGGATGAAGTTGGCGATGTTGTCCACCAAAACTGCGTTCACCGCCTTGTCGAACTCCTCCCAGGAGAAGTTGGTGTCCGTCTTCTCCGGGCGGTTGTAAAGGAGGTAGAAGCGCCAGTAAACCGGGGGCAAGAGCTCCAGGGCCTCGTCGGCGTAGATCCCCACCCGGCGGGTCTTGGAGAACTGCTCCCCCCCGATCCAGTTCAGGTACTCGGTGGCGGAGATCTGATCTGGCAGGTGATACCCCTGCCCTGAGGCGATGAGCTGACCGGGGAAGATCAGGGTGTGGAAGGGGACGTTGTCCTTCCCCTGGGTGTAGATCTGCCACACCTCCTCCCCGAACCAGAAGTCCTTCCACCGCTCCTCCTCCCCCCGCCTCCTGAAGTGCTCGATCGTGGCAGACACGTACCCCAGGGCGGCCTCCGCCCACACGTAGATCACCTTGCCCTCCGCTCCCTCGAACGGAGCTGGGATGCCCCACTCGATGTCCCGGGTCACCGCCCGGGGGCGAAGCCCCTCCTGGATCATCCGCTCGGTGAAAAGCTTTACGTTGCCCTGGAAGTCCCTGGCCTTAACGTATTCCAGGAGCCTTGGGGCGAGCCTTTCAAGGTCCAGGTACCAGTGGCGGGTTTTCCTGCGCACGATTTCGGTGGAGCCGCAGAAGGTGCAGTAGGGGTCCAGGAGCTCCTCCGGCTCAAGGAGGGTCCCGCAGGCGTCGCACTGGTTCCCCTGGGCCTGCGGGTACCCGCAACGGGGGCATGTACCCACGATGAACCTGTCGGCGAGGAACCTCCTGCAGCCGTTGCAGAAGGCCCGCTCCTCCTCCCGGGAGATGATGTAGCCGTTCCTGTCCATCTCTTGGTAGATACGCTGCACGAACTCCTTGTGGACCGGCGACTCGGTGGTGGTGTAGTTGTCGATGGCGATCTCGAATCTCCTCAGGACCTGGGAGATCTCGTGGTGGACGCGGGCGGCGAGCTCCCCGGGGGAGAGGCCAAGCCGTTGGGCCTCGTACTCGATCTTGGTGCCGTGGGCGTCGGTGCCGGAGACGTGCAGGGTCTCGTACCCCATGAGGCGCCAGAAGCGGGTGAAGACCCCCCCCGAAAGGAGGCACCCCACCAGGTTCCCAAGGTGCAGCATCCCGGACCCATACGGCCAAGCGCTGCACACTAGCACTCGCTTTACCCCTTCCTTCAACGCCCTTACCCCCTTGCCAGGGGACGATTATAGGGGCAAAAAGCAGGCCTGGCTAAGGGGGCTTGTGGGGTTGCGGGTGGGGGCTGGGCGTTGTAGCTTTCGGTAGGATGAGGGTAGTGGATCTGATCGAGAAAAAGAGGGATGGGGGGGAGCTCTCCCCCGGGGAGGTTCGCTGGCTGATCTCCGAGTACGTGGCGGGGAGGGTCCCCGACTACCAGATGTCCGCCTTCCTCATGGCCGTTTACTTCCGGGGGATGACCGAGGACGAGACGGTGGCCCTCACCCAGGCCATGGCGGAAAGCGGCGGCAGAATCGATCTTTCCCAGGTCCCTGGGACCAAGGTGGACAAGCACTCCACCGGGGGCGTAGGGGACACGATCACCCTAATCCTCGTCCCCCTCATGGGGGCAGCAGGGCTTGTGTGCGCCAAGCTCTCGGGCCGTGCCCTGGGCCATACCGGGGGCACCATCGATAAGTTCGAGGCCATCCCCGGGGTGCGAACGGAGCTTCCCCTCCGGAGGATCATCCAACAGGCGAAGGAGATCGGCGTTGTGATCGCCGACCACACCGCCGAGCTCGTCCCCGCCGACCGGATGCTGTACGAGCTGCGGGACGTGACCGGGACCGTCCCCTCCCTCCCCCTCATCGCAAGCTCCATCCTTTCCAAGAAGCTCGCCGGGGGGGCGGATGCCATCGTGCTCGATGTGAAGTGCGGCGATGGGGCCTTTATGCAAAAAAAGGAGGATGCCCAAAGGCTTGCCGAGACCCTGGTGCGGGTGGGGAATAGGCTCGGGAGGCGTTTCTGTGCCCTGATCACCGCCATGGACCAGCCCCTGGGCAGGATGGCCGGGAATGCCTTGGAGGTCCGGCAGGCGATCGAGGTCCTGCGGGGGGAGGGGCCGCCCGACCTCAGGGAGGTCACTCTGGCCTTGGGGGCCGAGCTCCTCGTTCTCGCTGGCGAAGAGAGGGAGGCCGAGGCCGCCAAGGTTCGCCTGGAAAGCCTAATCCGATCCGGTGCTGCCTGGGAGAAGTTCAGGGAGCTCGTCTCCGCCCAGGGCGGGGACCTCAAGGCGATCGAGGCCCCGGAGCTCCTTCCACGGGCAAAAGAGGTGGTGGAGGTTTGCTCCCCGGCATCCGGGTACGTGCAGCGGCTTTCCGCCCGCAAGGTGGGGATTGCTGCCGGGCTCCTCGGCGCCGGACGCGAGGTTAAAGGCCAGGCGGTGGACCCGGCCGCCGGGGTGGAGCTCCTCGCCAAGGTGGGCGACGAGGTGGAAGAAGGCCAGCCCCTGGCGCGCCTTCACGTCGGCCGCAAAGACCGCCTTGAGGAGGCAAAGCGCCTCATCGAGGAGGCCTACACGGTGGGCCCCAAGCGCCCTGCCCCCGGCCCGCTAATCCTCGGAAACATCCGTTAAACCGAATCTCGGTGTTCTCTGTGGTGAAGCCATTGTTCCTTCGTGCCACGGTGAAACCTCGGGCCAAGTGGAAGTGTAGGATGAGGACGAGGTGATCAAAATGCGAAGGGCACAGGTATTGGCAGCCTTGTTTCTGTGGAGCGTCCTTTCCTTGGCCAATGAGGCCTGGGTCGCAGTCACCCTCGACCGGATCGAGTTCTCCGGAAACCTTATCTCCTGGCCAGCCTTTAAAGGAAACCCCATCATGTTCGCCTCGGTCGTGGGAACGGGGAACACCTACCAAAAGCTCGTCTGGCCGTGGACCGGGTGGTTCACCATCGCCGATGAGGGGGGAGAACTTGTTCAGGAAACCGAGGCGATCCCCCTCTTCGTCCTGCCCGCCGATCAGATGGGGTCTCGCCTCGGGATCGCGATCCAGTTCCTGGGGAACACCGACTTCGACTGGGACCACCGCTACGTTCCGGAGGTGCTTTCCGACCTAGAAAAATACCTGCGCCGGCGGCTGCCCGCCTCCACCTATGTCCCCACGATCCCGGGGATGGGGGAGTCCGAACCCTCCTCGGGGCACGAGCCCCTCTACGTTGCCCACTATGACGTCTTCGAGCCCTTCATCCGTGTCCTCGCTTCGGATGCCTGGAGCGGCGATATCCGTACCTTTACCGACGAAGTCCAGGCAGGCCATAACACAGTCCGGTTCCAGTATTCCATCCGGCGGGTATACCTTTCGGAAAACCTGCAGGCGCGGGTCGGGCTCGAGGGGATAAAGACCGTGGAGAACGGGGATTTCGCCAACGGAGAGGTCTTCATCTTGGCCCGGGCGATCTCCGGCTTCTCCACCTCGGGGGCGCCGGCTCAGCGCGCCGGCAGGATCCCGCCCTCGAGCCATTACTCCATGGGGGATGGCGAGGAAAAAGTCCTCTCGGCCGTGCTCTTCGAAGGCGAGGTAAAGCCCTTTCTCTACCTTGAAATCCTCGCTTGGGACGAGGACAACCCCGAGGTCGGGGACCAGCACGATCTCCTTGGCGGCTTCTTCGGCCTCTGGCTCCCATGGCGGCTTTCGAACCTTCCAGGCGGCGAGAAGGAACTCGTCATCCCCAAGGAAACCCCGGACGGCGAGGTCCTCTTCTACCTGCGGGTGGAACTTCTCGGCCAGTCCTAAGCCGGTTTGGGGGCGGTGTCCCTCGCCTAGTGCCTGGGAGGAGTCGAGGAAAAAGTCTGCGCCAAGAAGTTGAGGATGGCCTCCAGGGCCTGGCGGGCCTGGGGCGTGTCCAGCCTGTTGTGGAAGCCGTGGCCGGCCCCGGGGACGATGAGGAGGACTGCCTCAACCCCGGCTTGCCGCAGGGCATCGGCCATCTCAACCGATTGCGAAAAGGGGACGAGCTGGTCATCCCGGCCGTGGATGAGGAGGAAGGAGGGGTCGTCGGGGCTCACCCAGGTGATGGGGGAGGCCTCCCGCCATAGCTCCGGCGCCTCCGCGGCCGATGCCCCCAGGAAACCCTCCACCGCTTCCTCACCCGTGGAGCCTACGGCATCGAGGAGGTCCATGGGGCCAAAGAGGGCGATCACCGCCTGTACCCGGGAGGAGATGGTGGGATCACCGCAGTCCCCAATCCCCTCCGGGGCCGTCCCCAGGAGGGCCACCAAGTGCCCCCCGGCGGAGGAGCCCAGGGCGGCGATCCGGGAGGGATCAATCCGCAAGTCCGCAGCGTGCTCCCGGATCCACTTGACCGCGCACCTCAGGTCCTCCAGGGCAGCAGGGTAGTGGAACTGGGGAGCCAGCCGGTAGTTCACCGAGAAGGCGGCGAAACCCTCCCGGGCGAGGATCCGGCCGTAGGCGGCGAAGGAGCGCTTGTCTCCCCCGTGCCAGCCGCCCCCGTGGACCAGGAGCACCGCCGGGTGCGACCCGGACGTCCTGGGGAGGTAGATGTCAAGCGTCAGGGAGACCCCATCCACCGTGCGGTAAACCACGTCCCGGAACTCCTGGACCCCTCCTGTGCGGCTCTCCGAGCCGTCTTGGGTGGGCTCCTCGGGGAAGAGGCTCTCGATGAGCTCCCGCTGCTCGGCAGGGATGTAGATGGTGGGTCTGCTGCCGTATTCATTGGTCCATATCTCCGCGATCTCCGGGAGGGTGGCCCAGCGGACGAGCCCCTCCTCGGCGAGCTCCGCCACCGGCCTCAGGACCTCCTCTGCGAACCGTTCCACAAAATCATCCTTCACCAGGAGTCCCTGGGGGACGAAGATGCTCACGGTGTACATCCCTTCCGGATCAAGCTCCCCCTTTTGGGCGAGCTCCACCAGCTCAAAGAGCCCCCCGGCCTGCATGGTGGTGCGGCGCCAGGAGCCGACGTAGAGGAGGGGGCTTTCGGGGTCGTGGGTGATGAAACGGTAGCGGTCCCTGGGCCGCCAGACCCCGGAGGCCAATAGGTCCGGCCCCTTGTGGCCGGCAGTCCCGGCACCCCAGAGGATCCTACCGGTCCACGTCGCCCCGGGGAACATCCGGCCTTGGACGGGTTCCCGAAACTTCTCCCACCCCTGGGGGTTGTCCGGGGGCCACCAGAGGAAGCCACCCACCACCTGGGACGGCTCCACCCCCAGCCTCCGGATGAGCTCCGCCACATCGGCGTAGTTGTAGCTCCGCTCGTGGGAGTGGGGGTCGATGGAGACACCGAGGTCACGCAGGTACCGGACCACGTTCTTCCCGCCAGTGTTGGCGACAACCTCGCCCACATCGTACATGGCGGCCGCGGCGAGGAAACACCACTCCGACTGCCAGTCGAAGCCCGCTTCGTAGCGGTGAAGGAGCCTTGCGAACTCCACCAGGGCATCACGCCACCTGAGGTAGGTCTCTTTATCCTCGGTGAAGTCCGGGTTTGTGGGCGGATCCTCGTTGTGCATCACCACGGTGACATAGATCGGGAAAGGTTTTGTCGTCCCCCCGGCCAGTTCGAATGGCAAGATCCCGAAGACCAGGATGAGAAGCACGGGTATAAAAGACCGCATCGTGCCTCCCCTGCCCAAGGCCCCTTTTCAGCCGTGCTGGTAATTGGTGAGAACCATCTCGAACTCCACCTCCCAAGCCTCGCCGGCTTGGCGCTCCTGTCGCACCCACACTGGGTAGGGGACCCTTGGGTCTGGGGCTAAGGCCAAAACGGTGCGCTCCCCCGGCTGATCCGGGGCTGTGATCGTCCCTTTTACCGCCTGAACCCCAGCAATTTCTATAGTTTCCTCCGTGACGTAGGTTGCGCCGCCGGGAAGGACATAGGTTTTGTGGGGCTCAACCGCAAGGCCGTACATCATGGAGATCATCATGTACGGGGCGATCCACCAGCCACTCGCAAGCCACAGGGTGGGGCTCCACATAAAAAACAAAGGCACGTCGGAGGCCAGCTCCTCCAGGGAAGCGGGGCCGAGGGCCTCGGTGCGCACAAGATACGTCCCATCCCCTTGGGGGGTGAGCTCGATGGCATACGTAAACTCCTTTTGCTCTGAAGTTATCCGGTACTCCATTAGCAAGTGGCCGCCGGGATACGAACTGATGCCCGATTGTCCAAAAGCCATGACCCCTACAATCAACCCCAAGACCAGTCCTGCAATAATTTGTCTCATATCACACCTCCTTTCAAGGATTGTAGTCTACTAGGAAAAATCAGGCTAGGCAAAACGTAAGTTTGGGGGTTGAACGTTGAACAGAGGATAGACCTAGTGGAGGAACTAGTTTTGGGCGAGCTTGAGGAGGCCTCCTTCTTGGTAGATCTCCAGGGCCACTTTGGACATGGGCTTGGCCCGGGCGACCAGCCCCCCGTCCGGCCCGGTGATCTCCCCGGTCTCCAGGTTCACGGTGACCTCGGGGAGCCCCACCAGGGCCTCAACGGGCATTTCCGGAAGCTCAAGGAGCGGAAGGCCTGAGTTTATGGCGTTGCGCTTGTAGATGGCACCGAAGGATTTTCCCACGATGGCGGCGACCCCCAGGGCCAGGAAGCAGTTCACCGCGTGCTGGCGGGATGAGCCAGCCCCGAAGTTCTCCCCTACAAACAGGATGTCCCCGGGCCGGCCTTTCTCCGGAAAATCCTCCCAACCTGCTAGGTTACCAAAGGCGTACTTTGCCATCTCCTTAGGGTCGGTCACCGCTAGGTGCGCGTTGTGATAGATCTGATCTGTGTCGATGTTGTCGATCAGCTGCCCCTTTTCATCCACGATCAACCACGGCCTTCCGGTGAGCACCGTCTGTTTCATCTCCCCTCCTTGCCCTCGTAAACCACGATTCCGCCCTCCTCCATCCGAAGGCCCCCCTTGCCCAGCCGCCGGTATTCCTCCTCTGTGTAAACGTGCGGCTCGAGGCCCGGGATGGCCAGCGCCTTTCGCACCAGGATGTAGGCATCCTCCCGCGGCGGGCCCGAGTAAACCACCAATAGGTCGACGTCGCTGCCCACCGTGTAATCGCCCCTGGCGTAGGAGCCGAACAGCACCGCCTTTCTCAGGGGCAGCTTCTTGGCAAGGCCGGGAAGCCCTTCCCTTAATAGCCGGATCACTTCCTCACGGCTCAGACGAGGATAGAAGACCTTCACAGAACTCGATGATCTTCTGGGCATGGGAGATCAACCTCTCCGCCTCGGTCCTAGTATAACGTGCCCTGGGGGCACCAGAAGGGTGGGCGTTGGGGTAGCGAGTGGGAATGTAAGCCTTGTCCAGTTCCAATGCGTAGTCGATTAGGTCTTCTGGAACGTCGTATTTGCGCTTCAGCTCCAGGAGTAGATCTGCCACTGAATGACCCCATGCCTCAGCCCCCAACCGCTGGAACACTGCTTTGACTGCTTTCTCGGCGGCTTGCTGGGAGGAGAAGCATGCCCACTCGTAAAATTCGGCACCCAGATCGTTCCTAGCGTGGGCCAGATCGCGCTTGGCCTGGTCCAGCCAATCCTTACTTCGTTCCATTAAAGCCTCTCCGGGGAGGTGATCTTCCCGAACAGGGCGGAGGCGGCGGCGGTGGCCGGGGAGCAAAGATAAGTGGGGCCTTTGCCCTGCTTTCCCGGGAAGTTGCGGTTGCCGGTGGAGAGCTGCACCTCGCCCTCGCCGGTCATCCCGATCTGGCCCTGGGCACAGCCGGCACAAGAGGGGTGGGTGATGATCGCCCCCGCGTCATATAGGACCTCCAGCCACCCTTCCTTGAGGAGCCTTCCCCAGACCCGCCGGGTGGCCGGGGCCACCTTGAGCATCACCTCCCGGGCCACCTTCTTGCCCTTGAGGATCTCTGCTACAAGCCGGATGTCCTCGTAGCGGCCGTTGGTGCAGGAGCCGACGAACACGGACTGAACCGGCTCCCCCTCCAGATCCGCAACGTCGTGGACGTTGTCCGGCTGCGGGGGAGCGGCGATCTTGGGCCGCAGCCCTAAGACATCCAATTCCGCTGAGTCCACATAATCCGCGTCCGGATCCGGGGTGGGGTAGGAGAGGTCGTCCCGGCCAGAGGCCTCCCGGGCCAGCGCTAACACCTCCTCCGAGGGAGGCAAAAACGAGATGATCGCCCCCATCTCGGTGGCCATGGAGCAGAGGGTGATTCGGCCGGCCAGGTCCAGGGCCTCAACTTGTTCCCCCACGATCTCCACCGCCCTCCCCAGCGCCCCTCGGGCGCCCAGCTTTCCCACGAGCGCCAGGGTTAGGTCTTTGGCCGTGGTGGGGAACTCGTAGCGGCCTTTGATCACCACCCGCATCGTGGGGGGCACCTCAAACCAGGTACGGCCGGTGCGGAACACAAAGGCGATGTCCACGTCCCCCATCCCCTGGCCGAACGCCCCCACCGCCCCCAAGATGTTCATGTGGGAGTCGGTGCCCACCACCGTGGCCCCGGGAACTGCCAGGCCCTCCTCGATCAGGACATGCGAGCCGATTCCAGAATTCACATCGTAGACCCTGATCCCCTGCTCCCGGGCGAAAAGGCGGCAGATCTGCTGGTTCTGGGCGTAGGCGATGGTGTTGGCCGGGGCATTGCAGTCGAAGGTGAAGAAGGTCTTTTGGGGATCGGCCACCTTGGCCCCGGGGAACGCCTCCCGAAAACGCCTGACCACGTTGGCCCCGGCGAAATCCCGAGCAGTTCTCACGTCTATCTCAAGCCAGATCACCTTTCCTGGCGCCACCTCATCCTGGGAGTGGGCGGAAAAGATCTTCTCGATCACCGTCTTTCCCACGATAATCTACCCTCCCTCATCGATATGCCTCCCGCCGATGGCGGATCCGGTAGATAGTGATGATGTGATTCTCGTCATCCACCTCGAAAAGGATCCGGTAATCTCTCACCCGTAATCGCCAGCCCGCCCTCCCCAGCTTTTTCACTCCTGCCCCTCTGCCCTCCCCGGCCAGTTTGTCTATCGCCCTGCCTACTGCCCGTTTTGCGTCCTGGGGCAGGCTTTTCCATTCCTTCAGGGCCCTCGGGGTCAAAAGCACCCGGTAGCCTGCTGACATCAGCTGCCTTCAATGTCCAGGTCTCTGCGGGCCTCCTCCCACGGGATGCGACGACCGTTGTCCTCCTTCTTTGCAGCCAGGAGGGCTAAGATGTCCTCTATGTCCTCAGCCAGCTCTTCCAATACCTCCCGAGGAGCATTTTCTATCAATCTGTAAATCTTCTCTTTTAAAGTTTCCATATTTCACCTCCCGGCCTTCTCGGCGATGGCCTCGGCCATTTGAAGGGTGGAGGCATCCCCTCCCATGTCGTAGGTGCGCACCTTCCCCTCGGCCAGCACCTGGGCCACAGCCTCTTGGATCCGCTTGGCTTTTTCCGTCTCCCCCAGCCAGTCCAGCATCATCTTGGCCGCCAAAATCGCCGCGGTGGGGTTAACCCGGTACTTTCCGGCATACTTGGGGGCCGAGCCGTGGGTGGGCTCGAAAACCGCGTAGTCCTCCCCGATGTTCCCCGCCGAGGCGAACCCCAGCCCCCCCACGAGCTGCGCCGCCAGGTCCGAGATGATGTCCCCGAACATGTTGGAGGAGACCAAGACCCCGTAGTCCTGGGGGTTCTTCACAAGCCACATGCACATGGCATCCACATTAGTCTCCCAGAGGTCGATCCCGGGATAATCCCTGGCCACCTCACGGGCGATCCTGACCATCATCCCGCTCGTCTCCCGGATGACGTTGGGTTTTTCCACCACGGTGACCGTGGGGTAGCCATGCTTTTTGGCGTACTCGAAGGCAGCCCGCACGATCCTCTCACAGCCCCGCCTCGTGAAGATGCGACAGGAGATGGCAAGCTCGTCGGCCGGGACATCGGAAAAGCGCTGCATCTTGGGCGAATGGGCGGAAAGGGCCTCCCTCACCTCGTCCGGCACCGGATGGAACTCCACCCCGGAATAGAGCCCCTCGGTGTTCTCCCGGAACACTACAAGATCTATATCCTCCCGAAAGTTTAAGGGATTTCCGGGGAAGGCCCGGCAGGGGCGGACGTTGGCGTAAAGGTCGAAGAGCTGGCGGATGGCCACGATGGGGGAAAAGTAGGTGTAGCCCTTCCCCCGGAGCTCGGGGGAAAGTTCCTTTTCGGCTTCGTCCTTGGGCTTTGAGGTGATGGCCCCAAAGAGGCAGGCGTCAGTATTTTTCAGGATCTGGATGGTGCGCTCGGGAAGAGGGTTCCCCTCCTTCCGCCAGAACTCCCAACCCACGTCCCCCTCTACGTACTCAGCGGCAAAGCCCACCGCATCGAGCACCATTCGCGCCGCCTGGAGCACCTCAGGCCCCACCCCGTCCCCTGGCAGATAAGCGATCCTGTACTTGGCCATCTAAGCCTCCCTAGAAAGAGCCTTTTTAAGGTGGGGTATGAGTCCCCCGTCCTCCAGTATCGCAAGCACCGTCTTCGGCAAAGGTGGGAACTCGTATTCCACGTCCTTGTGGATGAGGACGCCTCGCCTAAGGTCGATTGTCACTTCGTCCCCGGCCTCGATGGCGTCCACCGCCTGGGGGATCTCCAGGGCCGGAAGGCCGCTGTTGATGGCGTTCCTGAAGAAGATGCGGGCGAAGGACTTGGCCACGATCGCCCCCACCCCACAGGCCACAAGGCAGGTGGCCGCCTGTTCCCGGGAGGAGCCGCAGCCGAAGTTCCTCCCGGCCACGATCACGTCCCCGGGCCGGACCTCCTTGGCGAAGCTCGGGTCCAAATCTTCCAGGGCGTGTTTTGCCATCTCCTCGGGCTCCATGCGGGCGTAGGTGTAGCGGCCGGGGAAGATGACGTCGGTGTTCACGTCGTCCCCGTACTTCCAGGCTCTCCCTCTTATCATCGCTCCCTCCTCACGGAGGATGGTACCAGGAACACACCTTTCGCCCAAAAAGATGGCGGCCCTTTTCAGGCCGCCACAAGATGCCGCAAATATGCAACCGGCTAGCCTTTCTTTCCGCCTTTACCGTGGCCTTCGTCCTCCTCGTCTTCGGGCTTACCGCGGCCAGGTGGCGGTCCGTGCGTGTTACCACCAGCACCGGCATTTCCATGGCTGTTAGAGCCGAGCGCCGCCTGCTCTTCGTTCTGCTCCTCGTTTTGGCCGTGTCCCAGGGCTTGTCCCGGAGGCACTCCTGCGGAGATCTGGTCCTTCAAGTGCTCCACGGCGGCTAGGAGTTCCTCCCCGCTTGCCCCCCTGAGGGATCTAACCGTGTGGATTACCTGACCCGGAGGGACTCCTGAGGAAACGGCGTCCTCGATTTCCGCTAGGAGTTCCGGGGCGAACTCACCCGCCCCCTTGCCTCTGAGGAGGGCTGTCGCCAAAGCGGGAAGTGAATTTCCTGGACCCATCTCGGAGGCGAGCGGGCCAAGCTCACCGGACTCGGCCATCTCCGAGAGTTTCGCCAGGACTTCGTCGTATGGGGTTTCCTCCGCGGCGAGCGCGATCAGGGCCAGCTCCAAGGCGCGCACTGCGAACCCTACTGCATCTTCGCTTGTGAGCTCCGTCCATCCCACGGCCTTGAAAAGCTCTAGGGCCTCGTCAGGGGTGATGGCCTTTTGATCCACCGCCATGGCGAGGAAGGCGGACAGCACTTGGGCATGCTTTGCCGACACATAAGGGTTTTCTTGAACCAGCGAGAGCACTGTTTCCAGCGTCTCCGACGGCGTTTGGGCCCCTTGGGCTAAAAGGGAGCAAGGAAGCGTGAGAAACAAAGCCACCCCCCAAGTCAAGACTCCAAGCCTGTTCTTCAACAGTGCACCTCCTTGATGTTTTATTGTGCCGCAAAGCGGATGGGCCTAGACTTCTTGGGTGACTGTGAAGAGAGGGTTTTGGGAAGAGGTGGCGAATTCCGGGCTTCACGGGATGGGGGCCGTGTTGAGCCTTGCGGGACTAGGAGGCCTGCTTACGGCGGGGATGAGGGTTGGGGAAGCCCGGGCCTTGGCCTCGGGGGCGATCTACGGGACGAGCCTCGTGCTCCTCTATACAGCCTCCACCCTATACCATGCGGCCAAGGCCATCTCTACAAGGCCCTCTTTAAGACTCCTTGACCACCTCGCGATCTACCTTCTCATCGCCGGCACTTACACCCCCTTTTGTCTCCTTTCCCTATGGGGGCCGCTTGGCTGGGGGCTTTTGGCAAGCGTCTGGGCCCTGGCCGGGCTGGGCATCGTCTTCAAGACCGTTTTTGGCGAGCGGTTCAAGGTGGCGTGGGTGCTCATGTACCTGGGGATGGGGTGGCTGGCGGTGGTGGCACTGCGGGAGCTTTACCTTCTTCTTCCGACCCTCGGGTTTTGGCTGGTGGTGGCGGGTGGGCTTTTTTATACCGTGGGGGTGTTGTTCTTTGCCTTGGGGCGCACCATCCCGTTCATGCACACCGTCTGGCACCTGTTCGTCCTGGCAGGGAGCGCTTGCCACTACGTTGCGGTCCTAGTATACGTACTTTAAATCAGGGGCAAGGCGTTACACCGCTTCCCGGCCGCGCTTGCCTTCGTACATGTGGGCATCGGCTTCCTCTAGCAGGCTGGAGAGCGGGGGGTTCTCCTCCGGGGTCCACGTTGCCCACCCCACGTCCACCCCTAATGGGATGTCGGGCAGATTCTCCCTGGCCCAATCCTCAACGGCGCGTTTGAGGCGCTGAACCAGCGCCTCCACGCTGGGCCCCGTCTCGGGAAGCACTACCAGGAACTCATCCCCCCCGTAACGGACCACCCAGTCGCTTTGCCGCACCTGAGCCCTGATGAGCTGGGCCACCTCCCGCAGCACCCGGTCGCCCTCCTGATGCCCCAGCCGATCGTTCACCTGCTTGAACCCGGCCAGGTCGGCCATCAGGATGGTGAACGGCCGCTTGTAACGTTGAGAGCGACGCAGCTCGGTGATGACCGTCTCCTCGAAGTAGTAGCGGTTGAAAAGGCCCGTCAAGGGATCGCGGATCGCCCTCTCCTTGAGCAAGGCCTCGGTTTGAACCCGATCGCTTATGTCCACCAGCTGTACGGAGAGGGCCGGCTTTCCCTGGTAGTCCAGGGGGTGAACCTGGACCTTCAGCCACACGATGCCCCCATCGCCGCGCAGGGCTCGCGTTTCGAATTGCCTGCCCACGAGCAATCCCCCGGAGGAAAACCGGGCCCTCTCGCTGGGGTGGAAGATCTGCCACCAGGGCGTGATGTTGAGCAGCTCTTGTCTTGAGTAACCAAGGAGCCTGGCCGCCTGGGCATTGGCGTAGCGAACCCGCCCCTCTTGCACCACAAGCAGCCCAGCGATGGCCCGCTCGGCCAGGAAGTGGAACACCTGATACCGTTCCTGCAACACCTCCAGCACGTGGGCCTTCCGTAAGGCGAGGGCGGCCATGGTGGCCAGGTCCTCCAGGCTGCGGAGCCTGGTCGGGGTGGGTCGGGCCCCATCCGCCGGATCATCCACCGAAAGCTGGCCGATGATCTGTCCCCGCACCCGGAGCGGTACGAGGAGAAGGTCCTCCGCCCGCCAACCGTCGGGGGCCACGAACCTCCTCCTACTTGGGATCAGGGGGTAAAGGCCGGCCGGCGCCCGGGCCCCTGGGATGTAATAGGAGTTCCCGAGGCGAAACTCGGGGGAGAACTTCACCCCCCGAACCTTCCCCCCACGATCGACGAAAAGCTGCAGTTTTCGCTTCTCCTCCGGGGTGAGACCACAACTGGAAAAGGTGACCACGCGGACCTCTGCATGGGGCACCGGCGCCAGAGGCTCGGCGTAAAGGGAGGCCACCGCGCGCTGGAACGGGGTCAGCCCGATCACCCGCTGTACAAGCTGATCCAATACCCCCTGCAGCTCATCCAACCCGTGCGTCTCCAACACCTCCGCCCTGGAACCAACAAAGACTCTAGCACGACGGGCTGTGAGACGTCAAGGAAGCCTTCGGCGGACGAGTGTCCCGAAGACGGGGGCTAAGCTGCCTTTCGCCCCGCACCCAGGCCCCTTAGCTTAAGGTTATGTACATTACCAAGGAGGTGCCCTGTGGAACTGGAGGGATGGCTTGAGGTTTACCAGGCGATCAGTCTCACGGCCGGGGCCAAGGAGAGGGGCTACTGGGCCACGCTGGTGGGGTTCCTGGTGGCAAGCTGCGTGCTCTTCTTGGCGGCCACCTTCCTCAACTTGGCGGCCGGGCTTTGGACTGCCCGCGTCCTGAGAACGGTGCTGGCCGGGATGGGGATCTTCATGAGCCTGGCATGGTGGAGTGCCCAGTGGCGCCTGGAGCGGGAAGTCGCACACTGGAACGGCCTTTTGCGGGGACTGGAAGGGGAATTCGCAGGGGCAGAGTTCCACCGCAGTGCATACAAATTCCAGCAAGGGAAAGAGGTATGCATCCCGGCGAGCGACTGGCAGTGCGGCGAGTGGCATCCCAAGGTATTGCGCCTTCCCTGGCCTGGACGCACAACATCGCGGTTTGCCGTGGCCTTCCTCCCGATCCTGTTCTCCCTGGGGTGGATCGCTTCACTCGTGGTTGACTGGGTGGTCTGAAAAGGCTCTCCCTGAAGGCGAGCGTGTGGCTTCGGCGTCAGGGCCCGCCACTGAAGAGGCTATTTAAGCTCTTCGGACCACTCCACCCCAAGTTGCCTTAGGGTTTCGCGAACTTTCTGTTCCAAAGTGGACTCGGTGAACGCCTCAAGGGCCTCCGCCTCGATGGTGATCTCAAGCTCCAGCCGCTTGCTCTCGCCCTTGAGCGGGAGGATCACCCCTCGCTGGATGTCAGCGAGCCTGTCCCAAGGGATGTGAAGGCGCAGCCGCAGGCTTCTTGGGGCCGACTCATCCGAAGCACGCACCCGAGGGACCCTGGGCTCACCTTCCGGGGCTTCCGGTAGCGCCTGGGGCACCTCGGCCTGGGCCAGCTCCCCCTCCGCCACCTCCCCTCGAACGATCAATGCCTCAGGATCGATCAAGGAATCCGGCACCTCGCGCCTGAAGTGGAGCGAGTCGGCGAACCTGATCCCCAAGGCCCCCTCCCGTACCCCATCACGGATGGCCTTCCGCAATGCCCGCTCCGGCACGATGGGGTTTCCGGGTACGCAGTAGAAGATGTCCCGCACTTCGCGGTAGGGTTTCGCCTCGTCCCCCGAGGCGAAGGCGAGCTGGATCACTTTTTGGGGGGCGATCTCCTCTGCCCAGCGATCACATTCCCTGAGATACTCGACGACGCGCCCGCTTAGGGAGCGGGCCGGCCCCATATGGGGCGTCCCCAGATCCGCCCACTTCGGGCCAGTGGAGTCAAGCCAACATAGATGCCTCCAGGTTCCCAGCACCCTTTCTTCAACCACTTGTTCTGCCCGTTGAACACGCCTTTGGAGCTCCACTTGATCGCTTTCATGCAGCCGCTCCCAGTGGGAGCCCTTAACAGCCCGCAAGGCGAGCAGGCGTTTGACCTCCTCCTTAGTTCTTCCCAATTCGTGCGGGTCAGGAGCTAGGACCAAAAGTGCGTTTGGGTATTTGCGCTTCCCCTCCCCTGCTCGGTCAAAGGCCTCTTGCACGAACCTGACAGTTTCGGCTGCTCCGTAGGCCAGGGAAGGTGAGAGCAGGACAAGCTGGGGTTCACGCCTGTCCGGGACCTCTTCAGGGCGCCTGGGCCAAACCTTCACCTTGAGCGCCTCGCCAGCGTACTTCTCCACCCACCTCTTCAGCTCGGCTTCGAGTTCTTGCTCATCCACGTTTTCCTCTGCCTGAACGATGAGGTTGTTCAAGTTGGGCTCGGTGGAGAAGAAATAGCGGCCGTCCCGCTTGTGGAGGAAGAGGAGCTCCGATTCCAGCTTCTGCAGGGTGTCACCGATGAGGGCCATCGGCATCTCCGGCTCATACAAAAAAGCCCGCAGCCAGGCTGGAGGAATGCCGCGTTCTTCCTTCTCCGCGCCGGTAAAGGAGTAAAGGAAGATCGTGGTGGCCAGGCGCTTTCCAAGCTGGTATTTTCTCAGTTCCTCCGCTGCTCGTTCGTCAAGCCGCGAGGCTAACGCCGTGCCGCCGGCGATATCGGAGGATAGGATACTCTCGTATTCCCGCCCTATCTGCTCCAAGAGGTCCTGCCGGATCCCCCCACCTCCAGGGGCACGTCCGCCGAGCGCAAGAGGGGGATGGGAAGCTTTTTCTTCCAATGCCACTCCACCACTTCAGCCAACAGCCGGAGGACACCCCGGGTGCGCTGGAAACCGCTGAAGGAGCCCCATCTTTCATGGAGCACATCGATGAGCTCCGGGTGAAACGGATAGGCTCGGAGAAGTTTTTTGTAGTCGGCGCTTCTAATCACCTCGGGCACCTGATCGCCCAGCTCGCGGTAAGCCCGCCGGATGGTCTCTGCCACCTGCTTTCTAACCTCCTCGTCCCCCAGGGTTTCAAACAGCCGGCGACGGACGATTTCGTAGATCTCTTCTCCTTGGACCGGCTCCAGTATCTTTCGCATCCGCCCAAAGATGTCACCTAGCTCGCGCTGGGCCCTGGCCCCTTCCTCCCCATAAGGGGTACTGGTGGTGAGGGTGGCCACTAAGGCACAATGCGGAAGAGAGGAAACGGCTTCGGTGAGATCGTGGAAGAAGGAGAAGAGCTGGCTTTGGTAGGCCCTGGCCACTGCCTCCCCGGCTTCGGCGATCTTCTTGGGGCTGACCGCCTTGGCGGCGTATTCGGCGATCTCGTCCATGAGGATGAGGGTGGGGGCATCAGAAAGGAGCTTACGCAGCCGTTCCTTACCGGGACTCGTTCTGGCTTCGTCCGAGTCACGCAGCTCTTCATATCGGCCGAGCTGCTCGGCCAGCCTTCCCCAGGGCGTTTTCCCGGTGAGAGGGTCTTCACCCACCCCCACGAAGGTCAGCACCCGCACCCCTTGGGGCACGTCCACGCCCGCTTCGGCCACTACCTGCCTACCAAATGGCGACGCCAGCGCCGCCTCCGGATGCTTGAAGAAGTGGAAGAGGGCGATCAGGGAGTGGGTCTTCCCGCCGCCGAACGGGGTTTGCAAATGCAAAACGCCCTCACCCCCTGCCCCGGCCAGCCGCTCTAGCACTGTTGTAAGGAGAGTCACCATCCCCCGTGTGGGATAGGTGATGGAAAAGAAAATCTCCGGATTTCTGTACTCGTCCGGCCCGCGGCCCAGCATCACCTCGTCCAGCTTGGCAGCGAATGTGTCCCGGGAGAACTTTCCCTCCCGCACCTCGCGATGGGGCCGAGCACCTTCCCACCAAGGCGGGAGCTTTCCGGCGGCCGGCCCCACCGGCCTCAAGTAGCCCGCCTCGCGGAGCAGTTTCCGCAAGTTGACTAAAAACACATTGACATCTTCCTCATCGAGCTCTGCCCCGCCGTGGGCGGCGCGATTGCGAAGCTCCACCCACTCGTTTACCAACTGCTCGTTCGTAAGGAGGTACAGGTCTCGATTCAAATGCCGCTTGGCCAAAGAAAATAGGCTGCCGGTGCGAAATAGCCCCACAAGCTGCCCCAAGGTGAGCTCTTCTACAACCTTCCCCTTACCCACCTTTTCCAGGGCTTGGTTGGCCACAGCGACTTCCTGAGGAGGGAGCTTGGGCAGTGGCTCTTTGTACAGGGACCGGAGCAGGGTTTCCAAAAGCTGCCCACCAGCTAGGGCCGCCTGGGAAATAGACCCTGCTCTAGAAATCTTTCCGCCTCTTCCAGCTTCTCGCTAAATCTCATCTCGCGTCTCCTCATAGCTTGGGGGTCAGCTCTTGCCGCACAGGCTCAAGGAGGGCCCGGCGTTTGAATGCCCCCTTGGGAAGCCCCTTTAAGACCGCTAACAAGTCGATATCCGATTGTCCGTGGGCTTCACCTCGAGCCACCGAACCAAATAGCACTACAGAAACAAGGTTATCGCCTAGTAACTGGGCAGCGGTCTTGGCGTACTCCTGTGCCAACGCTAAAAGCCGCCGGTTGAGTTCTTTCTTAGTCATGGAATAGTCCCGGCCCTTGGGCCCCTGTCTTATCGCGGCGCCCTAGAAGCCCGTGGAGGAGCTGCTTTTCCTTGTCACCCTCTGGCAGGGAGTCGGAGATGGCCTGGGCCACCTGCCAGAATGCCTCCAGCGACCCCACGCTAGCCAGCACTTCTTCCAGCTCCTTCTCGCGTCCCCTTTCCCAGTTTAGCGTGGCTAGCTGCAGGGAGTCTATCATGGTTTTGGGCGCAAATCTTGCGGGGAACGCCCGTTCTCTCGGGCCCAAAAGACGCAGGTAGGAGCCGTTTTTCCTGATCAATCCCTCCCGAACCAAAAGCTCCAAGTCCACCCCCACCGATTGAGCGAGCTTCCTGCCCTCATCGAACGGCACGAGCCCCCGGCCGTAGTTCCAGCGCCAGAGGAGATAAAACCGGGTGGTCTCGTCTACCCCGGCCAGGTGTCCGTTTTTCAGGATGCGGCGTAGGGCAAATTCAGCGGTGAGCCTGCGGGCAAGCCCGAGCAGTTCTCTCACTGACACTGCCTCCCCGGAAAGCCGTTCCACCCGTCCGTAGCGGCCGAATATCTCCACCGCCGGGCCGATGGCCGCCATGGAGAAATCCGCCCCGGAGATCCCCTGCTGCCACAGTTCCACCAGCCGCTCAGGCAAGACCCTTTCCAGCTCTTCTCTTACCCGGCTGTACTCCCCCACCTCGTCGGAGAGGCGCTTGCGGCACATCATGTAGATGCTGGAGGCAAGCGCCGCCGACTCATGCGCCCTAAGCCGCGCCTGCATCTCGGTGTGAATCGGCCAGGAAGCCGTCATGTACAAGCCCGCCTCAAGCAAGGCATTGATGATCGTCTCCCATGCCTCGGTGGTCTTGTGGGCAAATACGATTACGGCTATGCCATCGGGCTTCAGGACGCGACGTATCTCGCCGAATGCCTGGGTCAGCATCTCCTCAAACCGCTGCTTGGCCTGGTCCATCCCGCCCGCCTTGCTGGCGTCGGCCACCATCTCCTGGGATTTGGGAGCGAGCGGCGTAGCGAAGAGCTCAGGGTAAAGGTCGCCTACGGTGCGCTTGAGCCAGACGTAGAAGAAGTCAGATAGGTCGCCGTAAGGCACGTTGTCGCAATACGGCGGGTCGGTGAGGAGGGCATCGAAATAATCACCGGGATAGAGGAGCTCGGTCGCGGTGCCGATGAGTACCTGCGGCAGCTTAAGCACTCTTTCTAACTCCCTCATCCAACTGAAGACCTCCAGTCAAGGCTGTCCATCCACAAATACCATCACCTCAAACCCCATTCTACTCTTCCTCCCCCGTGAAAGCGGCCAAGACCTCATGCCGTTTTTCCGCGCAACTCCTCCAAGATGGCTGCTAGCTTCCTTTTAAGCCCTGGAAGTTCGTTTTTCACTATATCCCACACGATCTCATAGTCTACCACGAAATACCCGTGGATCAGTCGGTTCCGCAAGCCAATGAGTTGAGCCCAAGGGATTCCAGGGTGCTGGGATTGAACGTCTTGTGGGATGTGCCTGGCGGCCTCTCCGATGATCTCCAGGTTCCTTACCACTGCATCTTGTGTTTTGTTGTCCGCCAGAAAGTCCTCGTATGCGAGATCAGCCACATAACTCTCTATCCTGGCTATGCTTTCGAGGATGTCCTGAGCGAATAGCCTCCAGTCCTTCTTAAACATGGATCAGATCCTCCTTAACGCTTTCCCAGAGTTGCGGTTTCTGCTTCAATGCGTTGGGGGTAAGGAGGTCCACCTTGACCCCAAGTAGCTCCTCTAAGTAGTCCCAAAGCTCAAGAAATCTAAAACCGATTGGCTTCTTCAGGCGGATCAAGATGTCCACATCGCTTAACTCCCTCTGCTCGCCCCGGGAGTAAGAGCCGAAGATCCCAAGTTCTTTAACCCCGTACCGCTCTTCTAGCTCATTCTTGTGCTGAGCCAAAATCCTCCTGATATCCTCTAAGGTTTTCATGTTTCCTTCCCGGCTGGGATTTTGGAGCAATGCTGGATCACCCCCAGCACCCAGTCCAGGGCCGATCGCCAGTCGCCGGTGCTTCCGCTGAACGGGTTCACCTCCGCATAATCCCAAACGAACTGCAAGGCTTGTCTACCAAATGTGTGGGCAACCAGTTCCTTACTCGTGTGCCACATGCACTGGACGGACACGTAATCAACTAAGCGATTCAACACAATAGCCAAATAGGTCACGACGGCTTTGGCGAAGTCGGGGGCGAGGCCATGAGCCAGCATCTCGGTGTGGGCCTTTCGCACTTTATCGGCGAACGTGATCAAGGCCAGCTTCTGCCGGGCATTGAACAGGTCCCCCCACTTGGTCATCCCATATTTATGCACTGAGAAAGCCCGTTCAGCGCCTGGGCCACCACCGACAGGAGTTGGTTCATCCGGCACTGGATCCAGCCCCCATTCGGCCCGGAGTTTTTCGCGCTTTTTCGCGAGGGCCGCCTCGGCGGCACTATAGGCCTCCAAGTCTCGTTCAGTGGCCAGGCGATAGGTCTTCCCCTGCCGGTCGGGATGGTGCAGCACCACTGCCACCATTCGCTGGTCGGCTTTGCCCTCCCGGAACAGGCGTCGGGTGGTATCGGCATCTATCCGGCTTCCGCAAATGGGGCAGCGCACCACTGCCCGGGAGACGGTCCCATCCGCGGGATCGAAGTCTATCTCCTCTCCCTCCACAAGCTGGAATTCGACCCGCCGGTTCTCCCTTTCCGGCACCATCCTGAGGGCTACCTTCTTGTCCTTCTTTTTGGCCAGCCAGGTCTGGCGCATGAGGGGGATCTCGGCCCCGCAGGTTGGGTTCTGGCAGGGGAGCGTACGGACCCAGATGTAGCCCACCGGAACCGCCCCATCCGGATCCTCTGGGTAAAAGCGGCTCAGTTCGGCCTTTGCCTTCTCTAGCACCCACTCCCCCCAGCGGCGCACCTCCTCCGCCAAGGGGCTGAACTCCTCCTCGGTTTCCGCGCCCATTTCGGTAGGGGTGAGGCGGCGCTCAGGTCGGCCAAATCTTTGCGGCAGCTCCAGCACGGCTTTGAGGAGGAGCACCGCCACCGGGTTGTAGTCCAGGGCATGGGCCTCGCAGCCCAGGCGAAGGACCTCCAAGGGGATTGCTCCGCCGCCGGCGAAGGGATCGAGCACCTTAGGCGGCTCACCGTAGACTTCACGGATGAGGCGCCGGGCCTCCTGGATGGCCGGCGAATCGCCTTCTTTTGCCTCCTCCCAAGGGGACACCTGCGTGATAAGTCGGGTCAGCTTCCTTCGCTCTTCTTCCGTGCCCGGATCGGGGAGCAGGGCTGCCAGGGCGGTAGCGCGGGAGGCGGCCAGGGGGCGACGCGCCCACCAAATGTGCAAGGTGGAGATGTGGCCGTGGCGGATGTTCTTCTCCCGCCGGGACTCGGCCGACACCTCCTGAATCGGGAACATCACCTCAATTAGCCGCCGCTTCGCCTTCACGAAACCCACTCCCGCAGACTGAATTTGGGATCAAAGGGGTTTACATATTGAATGCCCTCAAGATACGGCGTTGGTATATCCTCTGTAAAGATCATAGGCACTTGATTGAGCTTGCAAGTGGCCCAAATCTGGGCATCCCAAAACGAGAGGTTATGTTCAGCGGCCGCCCTGGCTGCCTCGAGCACTATGAGTCCGGTCACATCGAGCACCTTCCACGATCTTACGAAGTTAGCGATGCTTTCATAGGCCTCCGCCTTGGATAAAGGAGGCGAGAGCTTTTGCGTAGCAACTCGGAAGAACTCCCCCAACACCTGCGTGCTTAGCACGCCTATCCCGGTATGGGCCAAAGTATCCAATATTTCCATCGCTCTCCGCTGCTTGGTTTTTGCCGAGAAATCATACGCGTAGACGAGTACATTCGTATCTACAAGGATCTCAGCGGTCATGTAGCTCCTCTCTCGTCCAGGGTTGGGTAGGCCTGGCTTTCTTCCGGGCTCTCTTTTTGATGAACTCTTTTTCCTTCTCCCAACCCTTTAGGTCTCTGATGGGTGCACCCGTTGTCGAAAGATGCGCCAATGCGCGACGGACGATCTCGGCTTCCGTAATCCCAAGCTTTCGTGAAAGTCTTTTGAGAAGAGCTTCCTGGTCGGGTTCTATGTAAAGCTGTTTTCTCACTTTGGTCCCCATTCCGCCTCCTATGACGTCAGATTATACATCGCCAGTCAGTTTGGATTGCCAATCCCGGACGATATAGCGTACCACTTCTACCTTTTCTTCTGGCTGAAGCACTGCAGCGGGGTTGCGGATCCGATGCAAGGTGGGGTCTTGGGCGGCGTTCTCCACGATGTACAGCCAGTATTCATCTCCTAGACGATGGGCCATGAGCCACTCGTTGGGGGTAAGGGCAATCGGACCAGTGCGGGCCCTGGCCTTCACTTCAATGTAACGCACATCACCTTCAGCGCCGAGCGAACGGATGTCATACCCCAGGTTATGTGCAGACACGTCTTCCACTTGGCGGCCTTGCTTGCGCTCGTAGGCCATGGCCACTTCCATCCCCACCCGCTCCACCTCGGGCGAAGGGTGTACTGTTTCGTCCACAGTGGGCACGGGAGACACCGCCACCGCCCCCACCACCTTTATCGTCCCCGGCGCCAGGGTGGTCTCAAGGCGCAACGATTCCAAAAGGCGCCTCCGCCTTTTCTCCAGCTCTTTTCTCCGCTCCCTGGCCCTGAGGAGGAGGGGTTCCGGGATCTCCTCGCCCTTGGCCCGCCGGGTCTCAAGCTCTATGAGGCTCGCCTCGGCCTCGCCGATGAGTTCGTCAAGCGACCTTAGGCCATAACGTTCCTTCACCTGGGCCTGCCGCTCCCTTTCGGCTTTTATCTCGGAGAGAAGCTCGGGCACCAGGTTCTCCGCCACATACCCTTGCACTGCCAACGGGTCCGCTGGTAAAGGAGCTTTTTTAGCCACGCCCGGCTTAAGGTCCCATAGGATCCCGGACGACACCGGACGAAATTCCCCGCGTGGGGTTTGCAGCACCGCGTAAAGGCGCTTTCCGGCCGGATTTCCGGTGCCATCTCGCACCTCCGCCTCCACAAACCACACCACCCCGGAAAGCTCCCCGGATGGATCGATAAAAGTGGCCCCTTGTCGCAGTGCCTCCTCCCCTTTGGGGACCATCTCTTCTATGACTGCCTCCAGAAGCGGATGGCCTGGGGAAACGAGCTCGGCCCCACTCCGCCTGGCCTCCTCCTTATAGAACGTGAAGTCGCGATAAGAGCTTTGGACCTCGCCATAGCGGTTTACAAATTCAACGGACCTTTGTCTTAGCCAGGCCGGGACGCTGGCCAGCCTGAACCGTCCGTCTCGCCTCCTTTCCAGCGATAACCCTAAGAACTCGCACGCCTTTACGAAGAACTGCTCGATGTATTCCGGCACCAACCGCTGTTCTTTGGCCCGACGTTCCTCCCCCAGCACCGCGGCCAGGTCGATGTGCCGGGTGGCGAGTGCCTCCAAGGCCGCTTCCTTAGCCCGCCGCAGGGCCTCCTCATCGGGAATACGTTCTATCTCGGCTGCGATCTCGTCCAGGGAGCGTCTGCCGGTGATGGCCTCCACGATGAGGTCGGCCAAGTTTCGCCCCGGTATCACATCCTGGATCACGTCGAACACCCGATCCGAGCCCATCGCCTGACGGATGGCCTCGAGCTTTTGGAAAAGCCGACGGAGGACTTCCCCTTCCACGGTGTCCTCGGCCACCAAGTTGTAGATGTAAACCTCCTTACGCTGTCCATATCGGTGAATCCGCCCCATCCGCTGCTCCAGTCGATTTGGGTTCCAGGGGATGTCGTAGTTGATCATGAGGGAGCAAAACTGGAGGTTGATGCCCTCCCCGCCAGCCTCGGTGGAAACCATTCCAAGGCTTCCTCATCCAGGTAGCCTTTTTCGGCTACCCATCGGCCAAGCTTGAGTAGCTCTGCCAGGCGCTTTCGCCGTCTTTCCAGGGAGCGCCTGGCTGCCCGTACTGAAGAGGCAAGCCGGCGCTGTAAGATGAGGAGGGCAAACGCCACGTTTCGCTTTTCCTGGCTTAGGGCCAGGTTGTATTGCTCCCGCACGTAGCGGGTGAGGGCACCGTAAAGCTCCCGCTCCTTGGGTGAGAGCCGGTAGGTGACGGTGCGCACGTGGCGTGGGGGAAACAGGGGCACTCCATCGAACGTCTTCAGGTCCTCCTTGAGTCGGCGCAGGAATAGGATGTTCTCCCCTCGCCGGGAAGCCTCGGAGAGGATGTCCACGGTGGCGTACATACCCGGCTCCAGGAGCTCCAAAAGCAAGCGGAAGTTCTCGGGGTCGCCCCGGTGAGGTGTGGCAGTGAGGAAAAGAAGATAACGGCTGGTTTTCGAGAGCACTTCGCCGAGGGAAGCTAGAACGTCGTCCTGCTTGGCGAAATCCACCGAGGTTATAAGCTGGGGGTACGAGCGCCACAGGTTTTCCCGCCAGCTTCCTTTGAGAGCCGCGCGATCCACTACTCGAAATACCTCCCCAAAGCGTTCGCGCATCTCCCGCAGCCATTGGTCGATGAGATGGCCGGGGACCACGATCAAGGCACGTTCCACAAGGCCCCGGTACTTGAGCTCCTTTAGGAGGAGCCCGGCCATGATGGTCTTCCCCGCGCCGGGATCGTCTGCCAGAAGGAACCGCAGCCTCGCCATTCCCGGAAAAGGTGTAGCCACGGGGAGCTTTGACCCGAAGGAAAGAAATGTCCGGTGGGGAAAGCCAGCTTTCTCCGTAGAACCGGCCGCTTTCTTCCCCCACCACCTCGAGGCGCAGGCCAAAAATCCCCTTCCAAGATATCGCCGGGCTTTAAAGGCCTTTCCACGCCGCCATTTTAGATAGTCGGGGGAATGCGAAGCAACGCGGCTTAAAATTAAACAAGGGGCATTTCGTAGATGCGCCAGGTCTTGTAGCGGCGGCCGCCCATGGCCGCAGAAGCCCGCAGGATGAGGTGGTTGTCCTCAAGTAGCATGGAAGCCTCCCCCTCCCGGTAACCCCGGGCCCGGGCAAGCTCGGTCACCTCATGGTAAAGGACAACGTCCACGCCCAACTTGCGGAACTGGGGGCGGATCCCGAAGAACATGACCCGCAGCCTCCGGATGCGCCTTCTTGTGATGAAAAGCCTTAAAGCGCGGGCGATGTCGGTGTCGAGGACCGGCCGCCAGCGGGGCCGCAGGGCCACATTGGGGTCCGGGATGGCTCCGATCACCCCCGCGAGCTCCCCCCGCAGGTAGGCAAACCGCACCAGCTCGGGGTCCGACACCAGGGCCAGGGTCTCGGCCATGGCATCCGCCTCCTTTTCGGTGAGGGGCAAAAAACCCCAGTTGGCGGCCCACGCCTGGTTGTAAACCTCCACGATCAAGCCCACCTCGGCCCGCAGCCTGTCCATCTCCACCGGACGGGTCTCGATCCCCCGCCGGGCCCGTACCCGGGCCGCCAGGGCGGAAAGCCCCCCATCGTTCGGAACCCCTTCCGTAGGGATGATGTAGGCATAATAATCCTTAGCTTTCCTTAGGCCATAGCGTTCCAGGAGTTCGGTGTAGTAAGGCGGGTTGTGAGTTAGCTCCACCGTTGGGGGTGTATCGAAGCCGCTTATAAGCACCCCCTGGTGGGGCTCGTGGGTGGCGGTGGAATAGCCCCCCGGACCGCGCATGGCTTCCATCCCCCGCGCGAGGAGCCACTCCCGCGCCCGGTCAAGGAGCTCCTTTGCCACCCGGAAGTCATCGATCGCCTCAAAGAAACCAAAGAAACCCGTGTTTGTCTTGTGATGTTCGTTGAAGCGGTAATTGATCGCGGCCGCCACCCTCCCTAGGGGCCTCTTCCCGGCCCGGGCCAAAAAATGGGTGACCTCGGCATGCCGATGGTAGGGATGGTTGGGGCTGAGAAGCCCGGTGAGCCCAAGAAGCCGGCTCCCCAATAGCTCCCCCCGCAAGGGGGGCGTCCAGAATGGGTCACCACGATGAAGCCTCCAAGGCACCTCCCCGAACGCCCTCAGCCGGCGATCCCCAAGCGGTATCTCCTCGACGGTGAACCTCAAAGGCGCCCCCTTCTCGAAAACTCGGAACCCGATTATGCCGGAAACCGGGCCCATGGCCGAATCCGGCTTGAGAAGCCGCAGGCTTTTCAACATAGTAGACCAAGGTGAACCTCACATGAAACCTTGGCATGAGAGCGAGGAGTTCCGGGGCCGAACGGCCCCGAGGCAAGGCGCCTGATCGCCACAGGAAGGAGGCCTTGAAGATGGCAACCCTAAAGCAAATGCACACCACCGAGCACATCCTGACCCGGGTGATGAAGGACCACTTCGGCGCCACCCGCAACTTCGAAATGCACCTGGGCGAAAAGAAGAGTAAATGCGATTACGACGTTTCAAAGGAGCTTTCTGAAGAGGACATCCGCAGGATCGAAGATTTGGTCAACGCGGAGATCGAGAAGCGCCACCCGGTGGAAAGCGAGGTCATCCCGCTTTCAGAGGCCGAGGGATACGATCTATGGAAGGTGCCCGAGGGTGCGACCGAGATCAGGATTGTTCGAATCGGGGATTTCGATGCCACCCCTTGTGCCGGGGAGCACGTGGCGAATACAGCTCAACTAGGACGCTTCAAGATCATAAGCTACAGCCGCAAGGAAGACGGCCTCCTCAGGCTCCGGTTCAAGCTCCTTCCTCGGGAGGCGGGCTGAGATGTGGGTGGTGGGCCTGGTGGGGAGCCCCCGCAAGGGGATGAACACGGACAGTTTGGTCTCCCAGGCCCTCTCCGGGGCCCGGGCTCAAGGTGCAGAGGTGGAAAAGATCTACCTTTCCGACCTTTCCATCCGGCCCTGCGGGGCCTGCGAAAAGCGCCCGCCCACCGGCTACTGCGTGTTTCGGGACGGGATGGAGGAGGTCTACCGGGTGCTGGAGGGCGCCGACGCCCTGGTCATCGGCACCCCCGCCTACTACGGCACCGTAAGCGGCCAGCTCAAGCTCATGATCGACCGGTGTAACTGTTTGGGCGAGGTGGTAAAGGGGCCGGATGGGGGGGTGAGCTTCCGCACGCGGATCGCCAAAAGGAAACGTGCTCTCTTCATCTGGGTGGCCGATTCCTCCCGGGATCCTTCCTGTGCCCTTCATGTTATGCGCCTGTGGGGAAAGGACGCGAACGTCGAGCTGGTGGATACTCTGATCGTCACCGGCGCCGACCGGGGCACGCCTGCCCGGAAGCGGCCGGAGCTCCTCAAGCGGGCATACGAGCTCGGGGCAAAGCTGGTGGCGGAGTTTCAAGAGCTATAGAGGGAGCAATGTTGATAAGGGCGGTGTTGATCGACGTAGGGGGGCCGATCCTGGATGAGGACCACGAGTACGTGGCCTGGGACTCTTTCCTGCTTGATTTCTTAAAGCGCGAGGGGATTCAGGTCGAAGGAGAAGAGCTTGCTCGGCTGATCGCCTCCGCCACAAAGCGCTGCGAGCCAAACCCCAGGGCAGCGGCCCTCTGGGAGCTTTGCCGGCCGGACGTCGCCCGCTTTCGTCGCCTCAGGGATGCCTTTCGAGAATTCCGGTGCCGGCACCTCTACGTCCCCCGTCTGCGCTGTGGGGCAAGGGAGGCCTTGGAGGAGCTTGCGGCCCGCTACACCTTGGCCCTGGCCGGGAACCAGCCCATCCGGATCAAGCGATACCTGGCGGAGGCGGGCGTCCTCGATCTTTTCCGCTGGCAGCTTGTCTCGGAGGAGATGGGGGTGGAAAAGCCCGACACGCTTTTCTTCCGCATGATCCTGGATGGCCTCGGAGTCTCCCCTAAGGATGCGGTCATGGTGGGGGACCGGCTGGATCACGATGTAGTGCCAGCCAGGCTCCTGGGGATGAGGGCGGTGCGGGTGCTGGTCGGTCCCTATGCCGAACAGGTCCCCTGCTCCGTCCTCCACCGGCCTGACAGGGCCATCGGGGCTTTGGAGGAGCTCCCAGCCGTCCTGGATGGTGGCCTCCTCGGGTAGAATCCCCTAGGGATGTTAGAAAAGACAAAAACAGTTCTTTCCTTACAGAGAATTCACTTTTCCTACAGAGGTGGGGCCATTCCGGTCCTGGCGGGGGTGGATCTGGAAGTGGCGCGGGGGGGCTGGGTTACCCTGGTGGGGCCTTCGGGCTGTGGGAAGACGACCCTGCTCAAGGTTGCCTGTGGGCTGCTTCGGCCTGCTCGGGGCCGGGTGTTGCTTGCTGGGGAGCCGGTGGATCCCAGGGGGAAGGTGGCCTACATGCCCCAGCATGACACCCTCCTTCCCTGGCGGACGGCCCTGGGGAACCTGCTCCTGCCGGCGGAGGTGGAAGGCCGGCCTCGAAAGCTGGCGCGGCGGGAGGCCCTAAGCCTCCTTTCCAGGTTCGGCCTGGATGCTTTTGCCAACTCCTACCCCGGGCAGCTGTCCGGGGGCATGCGGCAGAGGGTGGCCCTGATCCGCACCTTCCTTACGGAGAGGGAAGTGCTGCTTTTGGACGAGCCCCTCTCGGCGCTGGATGCCCTCACCCGGGCGGAGCTTCGGGATTGGTTGCGGGGGATCTGGGAGGAGCTGGGGAGGACGGTGGTGTTGGTGACCCATGATGTGGAGGAGGCGGTGGTGTTGTCGGACGAGGTATGTGTTCTCTCCTCCCGGCCAGCCCGGGTGCTCGGGCGCCTGGCGATACCCCTCCCCCGGCCCAGGGATCCCACCTCCTCTGAGACCTCTCGCCTGCGGGGGGAGGTGTTGGCCTGCCTGCGGGGAGGGAGCCATGACTAAGGGATGGAACCTGAGGGGGAGCGCCATTTCCTTGGCCCTGCTGGCCCTTTTGTGGGAGGTGGGGGTGCGGGTTGGAGGGGTGCCCCCCTACATCCTCCCGGCCCCCAGCCGGATCTTCAACACATTCCTGGCCGAACTTCCGCTTCTTTTCTCCCACGCCGGCACCACCATGGCCGAGGTGGTCTTGGGGCTTTTCCTGGGCTCCGCCGGGGGGATGGGGGTGGCACTGACGCTGTTTTACCTCCCCTCCGTGGGGCGGGCCCTCTACCCGCTGATCCTGGGCCTGCAGGTGACCCCGGTGTTCGCCATCGCCCCCTTGCTCGTGCTGTGGCTGGGCTACGGCATCTGGCCCAAGGTGGCCGTTGCCGCCCTGATCTCCTTCTTCCCCATCGCCGTGAACGTGACCGACGGGCTCCGCTCGGTAGGGGAAGAAATGGTGGACCTTTTGCGGACCCTGGGTGCCCGGGAGGGGAAGACGTTCCGCCTGGTCCGCCTGCCCGCCTCCCTCCCCTTCCTCTTTTCCGGGCTCAAGGTGGCGTCCACCCTGAGCCTGGTGGGGGCCACCATCGGGGAATGGATCGGCGCCCAACATGGCCTGGGTTACCTCATGCTCCACGCCAACGCCCTTCTGCGGGTGGATCTCGTGTTCGCCGCCATCCTGACATTAACACTGCTTGGTCTTGCACTCTTTGGGGGCGTCGCCCTGCTTGAAAGGAGGTTCTTGCGGTGGAGAAAGGAGGGGAAAAACTCATGAGATGGGCGTGCCTGTTGCTGATGGTGTCTTCCTGTGTGGGCTGCTTCGGTTCCCAGTTGCGGGTGATGCTGGACTTTTTCCCCAACCCCAATCATGTGCCCCTGTATGTGGCCCAGGCCGAGGGCTTTCTGACCGAAACAAAGGTGGAATTGTTGCGGCCGGCCGATCCCAGCGACCCGGTCAAGCTGGCGGCAACGGGCCAGGTGGACCTGGCCATCACCCCCCAGATCAACTACCTGATCGCAAAAGGGGCGGGCCTGCCCCTGATCGCAGTGGCTGCCCTGATAGACGGGGCCCTGGGTGGGCTCCTTTCGCTTGAGGAGTACGGAGTGAAGGAGCTCTCCGATCTGCGGGGGCGGCGGGTGGGCTATTCTCTGGCCCCCCTGGAGCCGGTGCTGTGGCGTACCATGCTCGCCTCCGTGGGGGTGGGGGATGAGGAGTTCCAGCTGGTCAACGTGAGGATGAACACGGTGGCCGCCCTCCTCTCACATGGGGTCGATGCCATCGGCGCCTTCCGCAACTTCGAGCTCATCGAGGTAGAGCTTTTAGGGAAAAAGCCTGTGTTTTTCCCCCAAGAAGATTACGGGGTTCCCAATACCTACGAACTACTGCTTGTGGCCAATCCGGCCGTGGCATGGGGCAAGGAGGAGGAGGTAAGGAGGTTCATCTCCGCCCTGGCCCAAGGGGTCTCCTTCACCTGTTCCCGACCCGAGGAGGCCTTTTCCTGTTTTGTCTCATTTTTTCCTGAGCTGGACGATGAGCTCAACCGGCGGGCGTTACTGGCCACCTTGGAGGTGTACGCCTGGGGGGCACGGCACGACGACGAGGCCCGTTGGGAAGGGATGCAAAGATACCTTCTGGAAAACGGGCTCATGGAGCGGGGTTTTCCCTTGGAGGAACTGTATACCCGCGATTTCCTGCCTTGAGCCCGGGCCATGATCCGTCCTCATAAGGAGGGAAAAGTGTCAGAAGCGGTGAGCGTGGGGCTGGTAGCGGCAGTGGGTGGGGTGGCCATCGCCCTCCAATCCCTCTTCTCCGGGGTCATCGGGGAGCACGTTGGGATCTTGGGGAGTGTGCTCATCGTCCACCTGGGGGGGCTTGTCCTGGCCGGGGTGCTCTTTTTCCTGCGGGGTGGGGATCTGACGGGGTGGCAGGGGATCCCCTGGTATGCCTTCCTGGCTGGCTTCATTGGCGTAGTCATCGTGGGCTGTGTTAGTCATGCCGTGCCTCGGTTGGGCCTTGGGAACACCCTGGTGATCACGGTGGCATCTCAGCTCATAGTAGGTGTCCTTCTGGACCACTTTGGCCTTCTCGGGGCGGCCACAAGGCCTCTGGACCCGATCCGCGGGGCGGGGATCGGGCTGCTCATCCTGGGCGCCTGGCTCGCTGTGCGCTGAAACCACTACGTCTATGAGGTTCATCAAAAGTAAAGACTTGATGCTTGTTTTTTAAAGCTCGCCCCAGTTTTTGCCCAGCTTGATGTCCACCTTGAGGGGGGCTTTGAGCTCCCACACACCCTCCATGGCATCCCGCACCACCCGCTGGGCGGTCTCCACCTCCCCCTCGTCCACCTCGAAGATGAGCTCGTCGTGGATCTGGAGGATCATGTCCGCCGGAAGCCTCCCCCCCTCCCAAAGCCGGTGGAGCCTCAACATGGCCAACTTCATCAGGTCGGCCGCAGAACCCTGGATGGGGGTGTTTATCGCGTTACGCCGGTCGTAGCCCTGCCTCCTTCTGTCCTGGGAGGAAAGCCCGGGAAGCGGCCGCCTCCGCCCCAGGATCGTCCGGGCATAGCCGGTCCTCCTCGCCTCCTCCACCCGCTGGGCTATGAACTCCCGCACCTTGGGATAGGCTGAGAAGAACCGATCGATGAAGATCTTCGCCTCCTCTTGGGTGATCCCCAGGTCCCGGGCCAGGCCATAAGGGCTGATCCCGTAAACGATGCCGAAGTTCACCCTCTTTGCCACCGTGCGCATGCGCCCGTCCACCTTCTCCTGCGGCACCCCGAAGATCTCCGCCGCCGTCCGCCGGTGCAGGTCCTCCCCCCTCCGAAAGGCCTCGATCAGCCGCTCGTCCCCTGAAAGATGGGCCAAGATCCGCAACTCGATCTGGGAATAGTCGGCCGCAAGGAGCAGGCGCCCGGGCGGGGCCACGAACGCCCGCCGGATATCTACCCCAACTTCATGCCTGGCCGGGATGTTCTGGAGGTTCGGATCGGAGGAAGAGAGGCGCCCGGTGGCCGTCCCCGTCTGGTTAAAAGAGGTGTGGATGCGCCCGGTGTTCGGGTTCACACACCTGGGGAGCTTCTCTATATAGGTATTCCGCAGCTTCTCCAGCTCCCGGTAGGCGATGAGCTTGCCCGGGAGCTCATGGTAGGCCGAAAGCTCCCGCAGGACCTGGGAGTCGGTGGAGGGGCCGGTCTTGGTCCTGGCGAGCACCGGCAGCTTGAGCCTGCGGTAAAGCACCTCCCTTACCTGGGGCACGGAGTCGGGGTTGAACTCGCACCCAGCCAGGGAAAACAACTCCCCCCTTAGGCGCTCCAGCATCACCTCGAGCTCCTTCCCTTGCTCGGTGAGCACCTCAGGGTCAAGGAGCACCCCCCGCCTCTCCATCCAGGCCAACACCTCGATCAGGGGGACCTCCACCTCCTGGAAAAGACGCAAGAGCCCGGCCTCCCTGAGCTTCTCCGTCAGGGGACGGCGCAGGCGGCAGACCACCTCGGCGTCCTCGGCGGCATACCGCCCGGCCCGCTCCAGCGGCACCTGGCACATCTCCCCCTCCCCACCCTCCGCCAAGAGCTCCTTGTACGACTGGACCCGTTCGCCAAGCTCCTCCCGCACGATGACCTCCAGGGCATGGGAGGGAGCATGGGGATGAAGCAGCCAGTGGGCGACCATGGCGTCGAAGGCGATCCCCTTAACTTGGATGCCATAGCGGGAAAGCACCTCAAGATCGTACTTTATGTTCTGGCCGATCACCCGAGGCCTCTCCCCCTCAAGCAGGGGGCGCAGCGCGGTCAACACCTCTTCCAGCGGGAGCTGATCCGGTGCCCCCGGGTAGCTGTGGCCGGTGGGGATGTAGTAGCCCTCGTAGGGACGTATGGCCAACGCTATCCCCACGATCCGGCAGGTGAAGGGGTCCACCCCGGTGGTCTCAAGGTCCAGGGAGAACTCCTCCGCCCCCTTCAGACGGGCCACCAGCTCCGCCAACCCCTCCCGGGAGGTGACGAGCCGAAAGCTGAGCCGGGGGGTCTCCCTCACCTTGAGCTCGGCCAGGATGGACTTGAACTCCAGCTGGGAGAGGAAGGCCTCAAGCTCCTCCGGGACGATCTCTCGGGGCGTCAGGTCCGACGGTTCGACCCCCAGTTCCACCTCCCGCAGGCGCACCAGCTCCTTGGAAAGCAGGGCTTCCTCCCGGTGAGCGCGCAGCGCCTGGGCGGCCCGCCGGTTCCTCACCTCGTCCACGCCCTCCAGGATCTCCTCCAGGGAGCCAAACCGGGATAAAAGTTCCTTGGCCGTCTTGTCCCCGATCCCCTTGACCCCGGGCACGTTGTCCGAGGCATCCCCCACCAGGGCGAGCAGGTCCACGATCCTCTCTGGTGGGACCCCGAACTTCTCCTTGACCCCTTGGGGGTCCAGCAAGGTCAGGCCCTCGCTGGGCTTCCTCCCCGGCCGGAGGAGGTACACCCGCTGGGAGACGAGCTGGGCCATGTCCTTGTCGCCGGTGAGGAGGAGGACCGAAAGCCCCTGGGCCTCGGCCCGCCTTGTGAGGGTGGCCATGATGTCGTCCGCCTCGTAGCCGGGGAGCTCTAGCCGCGCCACCCCCAAGACATCGAGGAGCTCCTTAACCCGGGGGATCTGTACGGATAGGGGCTCGGGCATCTCCTTGCGGGTGGCCTTGTAGGCGGCGAACTCCTGGTGGCGCACCGTGACCCCTCCGGCGTCGAAGGCCACCGCCAGGTAGCGGGAGGGGTACTGGCGCAGGGCCATGAGCAAAGTGCGCAAAAAGCCATACACCGCGTTCACCGGCTCCCCCCGGGAAGTGGAAAGCTCCGGGATGGCATAGAAGGAACGGAACAGGGCGGAGTGGCCGTCGACCAGAAGAAGCCGCTCCGGAACTTCCCGGATCCCAAGCGCCTGATAGATGTTCATCTTCCCAGGTCAAAAAGGGCGCACACCGCCACCGCCAGGGCGTCGGCGGCGTGATCCGAGCCCAGGCCCCGGGTGGAGAGAAGGTGCTCCATCATGTGGATCATCTGGCATTTGGGGGCGGAGCCGCTGCCACACACCCATTTCTTTACCTCCCTGGGGGAGTAGCTCTTGAGAAGGCGGCCCTCGGCCAGGAGCTTCACCACCCCCACCACCTGGGCGGTGAGCATGGCCGAAGGGGCGTTCCGGGCAAGATAAACCTCCTCCACCGCCACCGCGTCCGGCTGGTAGGCCTGGATCACCCGGCCAAGCTCCCGGTGGATCTTGGCCAGTCGGCTGGGGAGGGGGCTGTCCGAGCGGGTACGGACGGTGCCGAAGACGAGCGGCCGCAACCCCTCCTTGGAGCCCTCTACCACCCCGTAACCGCAGGCGCTGAGCCCTGGATCCACCCCGACCACCCTCATCCCGCCCTCACAGGAGTTCCCTGAGCTTGGCCAGCCGGGGGTCTGGGCTGCGGGCCTGGGCCCCGCAGCCGGGGCGGTGGGCCTCGAAGTTCAGGTCCACCCCGCAGTCCGGGCAGAGCCCACGGCAGTCGGGCCGGCACAGCGGCCGGGGGGAGATGGCCAGGCGCACCTGGGACTCGATGAAGGGGCGCAGCTCCAGGTACACCCCCTCTGCCGCGACCTCCAGGAAATCCTTCCGGCTGAAGTGCTCCACCAGCCCTGCCAGGCACCGGGAGCAGCGGCGGTGGATGCGCCCGCTGACCCTCAGGGTCAAGAAGACCCGCTCCCCTTGGTAAAAGGCGCTGGCGGTCACCTGAACCGGGCCCTCCAAGGACAGGGTTTCCCCCCACCAATCCAGGGAGGGGATCTCCTCCTCCCCGGCGGCATGGAACCTGCGGCCAGGGGCCGCCCTCAGCCGAGCAAGCTCTAACCTCACCTTCCCCTCCTCAGGTGCCAGGCCAAGTCCGCCGCCCTGCGCACCTGCCTCACATCGTGCACCCTTAGGATATCCGCCCCCCGCACCACCGCCACCGCACAGGCCGCCAGCGTCCCCTCCAACCGCTCCTCCACCGGAAGGTCGAGTATGGCCCCGATGAACGACTTGCGCGACGGCCCCACCAGCACCGGGAACCCCAGCTCCACCAGCTCCGGGAGCCGCCGGAGGAGCTCCAGGTTGTGCTCCACCGTCTTGCCGAAGCCGATCCCGGGGTCGACGGCGATGGCCTCCCGTGGAATCCCCTGGCTTTGGGCATATTGGGCCCGCTCGGCCAGGAACCCCCGCACCTCCCGGACCACATCGTCATAGTGCGGGGACTGCTGCATGGTCTTTGGGGTGCCGAGCATGTGCATCAAGACCAGCCCCGCTCCGAACTCGGCCACCAATGGGGCCATGGCCGGGTCGAACCTCAAGGCGGAGATATCGTTCACGATACTGGCCCCGGCCCGCAAGGCGGCCTCGGCCACCTCCGCCTTGGTGGTGTCTATGGAAATGGGTATCCGGAGCCTTCCCCGCAGGCGCTCAAGCACCGGGAGCACCCTCCCCAGTTCCTCCTCCACCGAAACGGGTTCCGCCCCCGGACGGCTCGACTCCCCCCCGATATCGATGATGTCAGCCCCCTCCCCCTCCATGACGAGGGCACGCTCCACCGCGGCATCCGGGGAAAGGAACCGACCCCCATCCGAGAACGAATCGGGGGTGACGTTGAGTATCCCCATGATCAGGACGCGCCCCTCACCCTCAAGATCCCTCCAGCTGAACATGCCAAGGATAAGTATCCCACATCTTGCTCCCCCGGTCACTGCCGTGTCCCCTTTGGGCTCTGTGGTGGGTGCAGGCCCTAGGGCCCGGATTTGCCCCGGGCGGGGCTTCCCCCTACCATTTGGGCTCAAGGGGGATCAAGATGAAAGTGCTTCTTGTCAAGGAGGTCCCGGGGCTGGGGATCCCGGGGGATGTGGTTGAGGTCAAGGACGGCTATGCCCGCAACTATCTCCTTCCCAAGGGCCTGGCGACCCTGCCTCGCCCGCACGAGATGGCCCGCTATGAGGGGCTGCGGGCCCAGTACGAGGCAGAGCTTGCCGACAGACGCACCCGGGCCCAGAGGCTAGCGGAGAAGCTCTCGGGCGCCCAGCTTACCTTCTCCCGCAGGGTACACGACGAAGACAGGCTCTACGCCTCGGTCCGCCCTCAGGAGGTGGCCAAGGCCATCGAGGAAAGCTTTGGGGAGAAGGTGGACCCTCGGCGCATCCGGATGGAGCCGATCGAGGCCTTGGGCGAGTACGAGGTTGAGGTGGGCATCTACGAGGACATCGCCGCCAAGATCACAGTCAGGGTAAGGGCTGCCGACTGATGCCCCCCGGCCCCAAAGGGGTCTTCTTTCGGTTAAGGGACCTCACGCGGGGGCTTTTGGGGGGCGGGCGTTTCCTGGGGGAGGTCCTGCGGGGGGCGGTGGGGACGGGGTTGGCCCGGGGGGTGGGGCTGGGGCGGGAGGTCGCCCTGGCCCATGTGTTCGGGGCCTCCTCCGCCTACGACGCCTTTCTCATCGCCTACTTCGTCCCCCACCTTCTACGCCGGCTCCTGGGCGAAGGGGGGCTGGCCGCCGCCTTCCTCCCGGTATACGTGCGGGCGGACCAGCGGGGGGAGGGGGGGCCACTTGCCCGGGCCACCCTGAGCTTTCTCTTCCTCGTCTTGATCCCGGTGTGCGCCTTGGGCTCGCTCCTTGCCCCCTGGTACGTCCGGCTTTTGGCGGCCGGCTTTCCCCCGGACAAGCTCTCCCTGGCCGTTTCCCTGGCCCGGTGGATGTTCCCCTTTTTGTTTTTCTGCTCCCTTTCCGCCCTGGCCGGGGGGATGCTGAACGCCCACGGCCGGTTCTTCCTGCCGGCGCTCTCCCCCGCGGCCCTGAGCCTCGGGATGATCCTGGGGGCGCTGGTGCTCTCCCGCCTCTTCTCCCCTCCCATCCTGGGGCTGGTGGTAGGGGTGCTCCTGGGGGGGGCGGGGATGGTGGCGCTGCAGCTTCCCTGGGCGGCCCCCCACCTGAAAGGAGAGGGGGAGGCACGCCCGGAGGAGCTCAAGGAGATCGGCCGGCGGCTCCTCCCGGTGCTCGGGGGGCTGGCGGTGGCGGAGCTGAACCTGCTTGTGGACAGCCGGCTGGCCTCATTCCTGGCGGAGGGCTCGGTGGCTGTGCTCCAGTACGCCATGAGGCTTTTTCAGTTCCCGGTGGGGATGCTGGCGGTGTCCGTGGCCACGGCCGCCCTGCCCCGGCTCTCCCGCGAGGCCCTGAGGTCCCCCGAGGGCTTTTCCGCCTCCCTGGCCAAGGGCGTCTCCCTGGGGGCCGCCCTCCTCCTACCGGCCATGGCCGGGCTCCTGGTCCTGGGGGGGCCCACCGTGACCGTCCTCTTCCAACATGGAGCCTTCACCCAGCTTGACACGCTGCGGACCTCCGCGGCCCTGTGCGGTTATCTTTCCGGGCTATGGGCCTACGGGCTGGTGTACCTTTTCTCCCGCGCCTTTTACGCCTTGGGCCGGCCCGGGATCCCAGTGCTCTCCGCCGCCTTTGCCGTGGGGGTCAATGTCGGCCTGGACCTTTGGTGGGTAGGAAGGTGGGGGACCTTCGGGTTGGCCCTGGCCACCGGGCTGGCCGGCTGGACGGATGCCCTGCTTCAGGGCTGGCTCCTTTGGAGGAGGGTCAAAGGCTGGCTTCCAGTTGGGGCCATCCTGAGGGCCGCCTTCTCCGCCGGCGGGATGGCAATTCTCCTCTGGGCATGTGACCGGGCACTGCTTGCCCCAATGGGGGCGTGGGCGGAGCTAGCAGGTGGGGTGCCGCTGGGGGTGCTCCTCTATCTGGGGTTTGGGAAGCTGGTAGGGCTGGACCGCAAGCTCAGGGCCGCAGGATGAGCCCGGGGGGCTCCTCCTTGGGATAGGTGCCCAGGAGCGCCGCCACGAACCTGTCCTCTTCCCCTTCCCGCTGGAAGTGCTCCACGAACGCTGCCAGCCCCTCCAGGGCCTCCCGCAGGGTCTCCGGGGCCACCCGGCCCCGCTGCACCGCCGGCAGGAGCACCTGCTCCAAAAGCTCCCCCAGCCTGGGCCCCACCGGCTCCAGGAGCTCTATGGGGGAGAGGCGCCCTGCGGCATAAAGAAGGCTTTCCCGCACCTCATAGTCGGTGGTGGGGTGCTCCCAAATGAGCTGGGCCAGCACCTTCTTCGCCGCCTCCATGTAGGGGATGAGAGGGGCCATTTGACGGCGGATAAGGAGGTCCGTGAACTCCTGCCAGGCCTTGGACAGCTCCTCTGCCCGACGCTCCCGCCGACGCCTCTCCGCGGCCACAAGATACGAGCAGCTGGGCGGGCACTGGAGGATCCGCCCCCGATGGGTGCCGCAGCAGACACTGCAGATGAGCCCGCCCAGGGCCGGACAGCGGCGCTCCCCCAGCCGCCGCCCGCACACCGGGCAGCTCTGCCCCCCACTCATAGGGACAGGTGGCGGCGGGCCTCCTCCGACATCAACTCCGGGGTCCAGCGGGGTTCCCACACCAGGCTTACCTCAACGTCAAGCCCCGGGAACGCCTGGCGAAGGACCTCCTCCACCTGGGCGGCCAGCGTCCCGGCCAAGGGACAACCAGGGGTGGTCAGGGTCATGTCCACCGAGATCCGTCCCCCGGAGATCGCAACGTCGTAGATGAGCCCCAGGTCCACCACGTTGATGCCGAGCTCGGGGTCGATCACCCTCTCCCTCAGCACCTCCCTTACCGCCTCCTGCGTGACTTCCATCAGCGCACCTCCCGGGCCATCGTCACCACATCCGCCAGGCTGAGCCTGGACAACTCCTCGCTGATCCGCCGCTCGATGTGTTTCCACAGGGGAGCGGTGGGGCAGGACTGGTCGATCCTGCAGTCCTCACCCACGATGCAGGCGAGTTTCGGCACCGGCCCTTCCAGGGCGGCCAATACCTCGCTCACTGAGATCTCCTCCGGGGCCTTGGCCAGCCGATACCCCCCGGTGCGTCCCTTCTGGGCCGCCACGATGCCGGCCTGCCGCAGGTCCTGGAGGATCTTGCGCAGGAAGGCCTCCGGGACGTGGTGGCGATCGGAGAGGGCCCGCGCCGAGTGATAGGAGAGGGGCTCGACCGCAAGCTCATAGAGGATCCGCATCCCGTAGTCCGTACGTTTGCTTAAGATCATGGGGCCAATTTTATGTCGGGCCGGCCTTCCTTTCCACAAACCTCCTCGCCTCTTCCCTAGCCCAGGCATCCGCCTCCTCCACTGCGGAAAGCTCACAAGGGGCCGGCGAGTGGCGGGAGAGCACCTCCTCTATCCCCTCTGCGATCGTGGGGAAGGGGATCCTTCGGGAGAGGAAGGCGTCCACCAGAACCTCGTCGGCGGCGTTGGCGGCCGCAGGGGCGGTTCCCCCTTTCCTTCCAGCCTCAAGCACGGCCCAAAAGGCGGGGAAGCGGTCCCGGGGGAGCTCGAAGAACGAGAGGGAAAGCCGGGGCAGGGTGAGGCGGGCCGGTGGAGGCGGAAGGCGGGCCGGGTGGACCAGGGCAGCCCGGATGGGGATGCGCATATCAGGGGGGGCGAGCTGGGCGAGGAGGGAGCCATCCGAAAGCTCCAAAAGGGCATGCACGATGGACTGGGGATGGAGGACCACCCCGATCTCCTCCCACTCAAGGCCGAAGAGGTAGCGGGCCTCTATGACCTCGAACGCCTTGTTGACCAGGGTGGCCGAGTCCACCGTGATGCGGGGGCCCATCCTCCAGGTGGGGTGGGCCAGGGCCTGTTCGGGGGTTACCTCCCAAAGCTCCTCCGGCCTCCGATCCCGGAACGGGCCGCCGGAGGCGGTGATCCAGGCCCTGGCGAGCTCCTCCCGGCGCACCCCGGAAAAAAGCTGCATCAGGGCGGCGTGTTCAGAGTCCACCGGGATGATCTGCCCGGGGCGGCTGGCTGCCAAGACCAACTCCCCCCCTACCACCAGGGACTCCTTGTTGGCCAAGGCCAGGGTCTTTCCGGCCTCCAAGGCTGCCAGGGTGGCCCTGAGCCCCCGCGCCCCCACCAGGGCGTTCAACACCAAGTCCACCCCGGGCCAGGCCGCCGCCTGCATCAAGCCCTCCGGGCCACAGACCACCGTGATCCCCTTGGGAAGAAGGGCCCGGGCCCTGGCCGCCTCCTCGGGGCCCGCCACACACACCAGCTCCACCTGGAACTCCCTGGCCAGACTGGAAAGCTCCTCCACCCGCCTCCCGGCGGCCAAGACCTTGATCTCAAAGGGCTCCCCTCGAGCGCGGAGCCCCCGCACCACCTCGATGGCCTGCGTTCCTATGGAGCCGGTGGCCCCCAGGATGGCCAGGCGCCGGGGTGGGAGGGTCATGTGGCGGGCTGGAGCGCCACGTCCCTGAGAACCCGGTCGATCTCCTCCCTCTCCAGGATCTCGTGGCGCAGAAGCTCCTTGGCCAGCCGGTCCAGGGCCGCCCGGTTGCGCAAGAGAAGATCCTTGGCCCGATGATAGGCCTCCCGCAGGAGCTTCACGATCTCCTTGTCCACCGTGGCCGAGAGCTCCTCGGAGTGCTCATCGCTCTTTACGATCTCCTCCCCCAAGAAGACGTTGGTGCGCTCCGCCCCCAGGTTGATGGGGCCTAGGGCCTCGGACATCCCATACTCCACCACCATTCGCTTTGCGATCTCGGTGGCCTGCTTGAAGTCCTCGGCCGCGCCGGTGGTCTTGGAGCCGAACACCACCTCCTCCGCCGCCCGGCCGCCGAAGAGCACGCTCAATTTATCGAACAGCTCCTCCCGGGAGACGATGTATCGGTCCTCGGTGGGGAGCTGCAGGGTGAATCCCAACGCCCCCTCCCCCCGGGGGATGATGGAGATCTTGTGCACCGGGTCGGCATGGGGGAGGAGCTTGCCCACCAGGGCGTGCCCCGCCTCGTGGTAGGCGATGCGTTCCTTTTCGCGCTCGGTGATGTAGATGCCGCGGCGTTTTAGCCCGGTCAGCACCCGGTCCAAGGCCTCCTCGAAGTCGGACATCTCGATGTGTTCCTTGTGGGCCCGGGCCGCCAAGAGGGCCGCCTCGTTGCACAGGTTCTCCAGGTCCGCCCCCACAAACCCCGGGGTCCTGCGGGCCAGAACCGACAGGTCCACGTCCGGGCCCAGGCGCTTGTTGCGGGTGTGGATCCTGAGGATGGCCTCCCGGCCGTTGAGGTCCGGCCGGGGGACCACGATCTTACGGTCGAAACGCCCGGGCCTAAGCAGGGCCGGGTCCAGGACGTCAGGCCGGTTGGTGGCGGCGAGCACTATCACCCCGGTGTTCGACTCAAAGCCATCCATCTCCGCCAGGAGCTGGTTCAGGGTCTGCTCCCGTTCGTCGTGGCCGCCCCCAAGGCCCGCCCCCCTCTTCCTCCCCACCGCGTCGATCTCGTCGATGAAGATGATGCAGGGGGCACTTTGCTTGGCCTTGTTGAACATGTCCCGCACCCGGGCCGCCCCCACCCCCACGAACATCTCCACGAAGTCCGAGCCGGAGATGGAATAAAAGGGCACGGCCGCCTCGCCGGCGATGGCCCGGGCAAGCAGGGTCTTCCCAGTCCCCGGCGGCCCCACGAGGAGCACACCTTTCGGGATCTCGGCCCCCAGCCGGGTAAACCGCCCCGGGGACCTGAGGTACTCCACGATCTCCCTAACTTCCTCGATTACCTCCTCGATCCCGGCCACATCCTTGAACGTGACCTTCGTGAACTCCTTGGTCACGAGTTTTGCCCGGGATTGGCCGAAGGAAAGCGCCCCTCCCCCCTGCATCCTGCGCATCATGTAGGCCCAGAAGGCGATGATCAGGGCCACAGGGAGCAGGTAAACAAGGAGGGTGATGAACCAGGAGCTCCCACTCACCGGCCTGAAGCTGTAGGTCACCCCCTGGGAATCCATCCTCTCCTTCAGGTCCGTGTAGATGGGGGAGCCCTCCGGAGGGCCCTCGGTCACAAACCTCTCCCCGGTCTTAAGATACCCCTCGATGTGGCTGCCCTGGATCACCACCTCCCGCACCTGGCCTGCCGCAAGAAGCTCCTGGAAGTGGGAGAACGCATATTCACTTGTGGTCCGCTGGCCCACCGGCCAGAAGGTCTGGACCATGATCAACCCCAGCACGATCACCACCAACATGAAGGTGAGGGTGCGGAGGTTTGGCGGCGGAAAGGTTCTCCTGTTCATTCTGCTCACGCTAGTTTACCTTCCAGGAGGGGCGGGCACAACGCCTTGGTTCTGGGTACCGGGGGGGTTACAATGCCCTCCCGATGGCAAGCTACCTTCTGATCGCCGCCTGGATGACAATCCATTTTTCCCTCGCCCTGGCAGGGCCGGAGAAGCTGGACCCCCTGCTCAGGCTACTTGCTCCCTCAGATTCAGGTAAGATTACCCCCCTTTCCAGTGAGGTCCTGTCCAATGCCCTGCAGTTTGGTGCGTCGGGGGAGGAAGTACACGTCATCTTGCGGACGCGGACGCCAGGGGCAGCCTGGAACCTGCCTGGTTTTTCACCCTCCGGAGTGTTTCAGGACTTCGCAACTGGCAAGGTGAAGCTACAAGAACTCCTCCCCCTCTCGGACCATCCAGAGGTGGTGTACCTTGAGGCCGCCCGCCCCCTTTCCCCGATGCTTGACGTGTCGGTACTCGAGGTCGGGGCGCCTTCCGTCTGGGCGGGACCCCCGGGCACCCGGGGGGGAGGGACCTTAGTTGGGATCGTGGACTCCGGCATCGACCCCTTCCACCTCGATTTCCGGGTGGACCGGGATGGGGACGGCCAGGAAGAAGGATCCCGCATCCTGTTTTTGTGGGACCAAACCCTGCCCGGGGACGGCAGCTCCTACCCCTACCGGTTTGACTACGGGCGCGTGTACACCCAAAGCGAACTCGAAGCCGGGATCCAGGCAGGCTACATCGATACCACCGATATCATGGGGCACGGGACCCACGTGGCCGGGATCGCCGCCGGGGACGGGAGCTCGTCGGCGGCCGGCTATGTGGGGGTGGCCCCGGAGGCCAACCTCATCGTGGTGAAGACCACGTTTTACACCGAGGACGTGATAGATGGGGTCGCGTTCGTGTTCGAGCGGGCCGAGGAGCTAGGGCTCCCTTGTGTGGTCAACCTGTCCCTGGGGGGGCATGCCGGCCCCCACGACGGCACCAGCCTCTTCGAGCAGGCGATCGATGCCCTGGTCGACGGGCCCGGGCGGGCGATCGTGGTGGCGGCGGGGAACGAGGCCCAGGAGAAGATACATGTGGGGGCTGAGGTGTACAGCCGTATCGCCTGGCATCTGGTGGCTGAGGGTCCTATAGTGGCGGTGCAGCTCTGGCATGGGCCAGAGGCGGCGTTCAAGGTGGAGGTGATCGCCCCCACGGGGGAACGGGTGGCTGCCCTCCCTGGAGCGCAGGTTTACCGGAATACATCCGTGGGGCAGGTGTGGGTGGACAATAACTTCACCGGCACCCCCTACCCCGGGAATGGCTACAAGGAGGTCTACATCACCCTCACCGAGGTCTCCTTGGGGAGCACGTGGGCGCTTTCCCTGGAACCGGTTTTCGGAGGGGGGCGGGTGGATGGGTGGGTGGAGGACCCTACCAGCGGGTACTTCTTGGAGGGGGATTCCCGGACGACCATCGCCGAGCCGGGGAACGCCCACCGGGTGATCACCGTGGGGGCCTACGTTACCAAGACGAGTTGGGACTCCCTGGCGGGGCCACAACGCGACGAGGGGTATACGCTGGGGGAGCTTGCGGACTTCTCCTCCCACGGCCCCACCCGGGACGGCCGCCTCAAGCCGGACCTCGTCGCCCCGGGGGCTTGGATCGCCTCCTCCCTCTCCAGTGCGGCTGCCGAACCGAGTTGGCTTAGGCTCCCCGACGGGGAGCACTTCATGCTCCGGGGCACAAGCATGGCCGCCCCCCACGTGGCCGGGGCCTGTGCCCTCCTTTTTTCGCTTTCTCCCGGGCTTTCCTGGGATGAGCTCAGGGACGCCCTCACCTCCGGGGCCAGGGCGGACTCCTTCACGGAAGCCGTGCCCAGTTGCAGCTGGGGTTGGGGGAAGCTCTTCCTGCCGACCGCGGTGGAGGAGACCAACCCCACTCCCGTCCAGGTCCCCAGCCTCAGGCTCCTGGAAAACCCGGTATCGCGGGAAGCGCGCTTCCTTTACGAGCTTCCCCAGGGGACGGGTTGGGCCGAGCTTCGCGTGTACGACCTTGCCGGCCGGCTCCTGTGGGGGGAGGAGCTCTCAGGGCGGGTGGGCGAGGCCCACTGGCCCCTGACCACGCTGCGGGGGGCCCCGGTGGCAAGCGGCCTGTACCTGGCGGTGGTGACAAGCGACCGGGGAACCTCCCCCATCGTGCGGGTGGTGGTACAGCGATGAAGGGGCCTTTAGTCTTGAGCTTGGTGTTCCTCGCGCTTCCCGCCCTGGGGGGATACGTGGGGGTGGGGACGATTTTTGAACTCGGCTGGGACGCCTGGGACGTGGGCATGGCCGGGGCCGGGCTGGCCCTGGCCGAGGGACCGGGCACGCTCTTCACCAACCCCGCCGGGATCGCCTGGGAGGAGGGGATAGTCCTTTTGGGATCATCATCCAGTATGTACGGGGCTGCCACCTCGTCCTCGGTGGCCGCTTGCCTCCCTGGGGTCGGCCTGGGGGGGATAATCCTCGACTCCGGCCCCATCGACGAGGGGCTCCGCTACCGGGTCGAGGGGGCGGCCGCAGCCCTCAGCATCCCGCTTTCCGAGGCCCTCGCCCTGGGAGGGCGGGCCCGGGTGCTCCGGCACGTCCTCCCCCAGGAGGAAACCGGTTGGGCGGTGGACCTCGCCGTCATGCTACGAGGCCCCCTCTCCCTTGCCGCCCTGGCCGAAGGGCTGGTCAGCCAGGCCCCGGTCCTGGAGGAGACCTGGCCCCCCTCCCTCTCCCTGGGGGTTGCCATGGCCCTCCCCTTGCCGGAACCCCTCACCGGGGCCCTGGGGGTGGCGGTCCGGGGGCTGGGGGAGGAACCGCTCCTCTCCCTAGGGGCCCAGCTCTGGGCAAAGGAGCTGGGCGTCAGGGCAGGATACTGCGGGGAGAAGTTCACCTGCGGCCTCTCCGTGGGCTGGGGGTCCTTCCGCCTCAGCCTGGCCACCGAACTACACACCACCCTCCCCCCCTCCTTCAAGGCCTCCTTCCAGGTGATCCTGCGATGAGAAGGGTTCTTTTTCTCCTCCTTTTGGGGGCCCTCTCGGGGGGGGTACTTGCTCAGGAGCCCTTCACCCTAGGGGTGACCGGGCAGAAGACGTGGACCATCAGCTACGGGATCGGGGACCCGGAGGCGCTGGCCCTGGAGGGCATCTACCCGGGACAGCTCTACCTGGACCAATCCCTGTGGGCGGACATCACCGGCCAGGCTTTGGGGCTGCTCACCGTGGAGGCCAGCTTCAACGACCAGCTGGGGCCAGGGTTCCAGCACTTCGTGCTCAAGCTGGACCAGTCCCCTTGGCACGGGGAACTCGGGGACTTTTACGTGGACCAGGGGGAGCTCGGGGTGTACAACAAAAAACTCCTGGGGATAAGGCTCACCTACCAGGACGAAGGCTTTTCGGCAACCTCACTGGCCGCCCGGCTGGAGGGGATCTCGGAGAGCCTCACCTTCCAGGGGCAAGCCGCCCAAACCGAGGTGTTGTTCTCCTACGAGGACCCGGAGGACCCCTGGGAGCCTGCCCCCTACTCCAACCAGCTCGAAGGGGCCTACTTCTGGCCCCTCAGGGCCCCGTTCGTGGAGGGCTTCTCCGAGGTGACGCTGTCCCTTCCGGTCTCCACCGGGCTTGAGGCGTTCCTTGAGGACTACGGACTTGAGTGGCTCCCTGAAGCCCTGGAGGAGGAACCGGAAGTGGACCTTTACCAGGGGGACTACCTGGTGCTGCGTGATGAAGGGGACGTGCTCATCCTGCGCACCTCCCCCAAGGTCCTCCTCCGCCGCCGAATCCAGGACGCCATCGATACCTACAACGACCTGCATGACCTCTCCGGATCGGAGCGGAAGACCTACCCGTTCATCCTCGATAGCGACCTTGAGGATGCCTTCCTCACCGGCCTTTTCGATTACGCGGTCCTCGAGGTCTCAGAGGAGGGCTATCCCTTCTCGGGGATGGGCCGCCGCCGCTATCTCCTCCTTGGGGAGGAGGACGTGATCGAAGGTTCCTTGGAGCTCTGGGTGCGGCCGGCGGGACAGGAAGAGTTCCTTCCCATCTCCGAGCCGCAGTTCTCCGATTTTTCCTGGTCGCTTTACCCGGAGGAGGGCGTGCTCAGGATCTCCTTCCCGGACCACTTCTTCCAGGAAGGGGCGGCCCTAAAGGCCTCCTTTAAGTATCGCCAGACCGGGGGGGTGTACATGCTGGGGCTTTCGGTGGTCCCCGGCTCCGAACGCGTCTACCTCAACGGAAAACCCCTCTCCCGGGGGACGGACTACACCATCGATTATGAGACCGGGGTGTTGGTGCTGTTCATCGCCTTGACCGAGGATGACGAGCTCAAGGTGGACTTCGAGCGCCAACGGGGGGGCCTGGGCGGCTATGCTGAATACGAACGGGTTTTCTTTGGGGCCTCCTTGGAGTACGGGGGCGCGGTGGTGTCCGTGTACCGGGCGGTGGACCTGGGACGGCCCGATCCCTCCACCCCCGTCATGCCCAACACCCACTCCGTGGCCGGGTTGCGGACCGCAGGCGAGGTCGGGGACTGGGAGTACGTGCTTTCCTTCGGGGCCTCGGAGAACGTGTTCCCCGAAGACGACAACGAGCGGATCGCTGCCCAAAACCGGATCAACGATATTGTAGCCCTCTCTGCCCCCGACGGGGAGTACGTTGTTTTCGCCCACCAAAACGGGATCACGATCTACCACCAGGGCGCCTTCTCCTCCTACGGGACGGGGCAGGGCCTGGGCGGGCGGGCGGTGAGGGGGCTTCTGGCCCTTCCGGACAGGCTCCTTTGCGCTACCGACTCCGGCCTCACCGTGGTGCGGCTGTGGGACGCATCCCCGTTCGATCGGGTGGCAAGCTGGGTGCGCATCTACCAGGATGATGGGTTCCCCGGGGAGGAGGGGCTGGCAGTGGCCGGGGGCGAAGGGGTGGTTTACCTGGCCACCGATCAGGCCGTGGCCGTCTTCCCCCCAGAGGAGGCGGAGGACCCGACGGCTTGGACCACCCTCCCCCTTCCCGAAGGGGAGGAACCACGCGCCCTGGCGGCCAGCGGGGGAAGGCTTTATCTTGGGGGAAAGGAGGGGCTTTACCTGTGGACGGGGGCTGATTGGACCAAGCTCGGAAGCGTCCCCGGCCAGGTGAACGACCTCCTTTCCGAAGGGGAGACCCTTTATGTGGCGACCGATCAGGGGGTGCGCATCCTAAAGTCCGGGGCCGGGGCAGGGTGGCTTTCCGCCGGGGAGGAGGCCCACGCCCTGACGAGCTTTCAGGGGGAGCTGTGGTGGGGCACCGACTCCGGGCTCTACTCGAAGGGGGGGAAGGCCCCTTTGCTCGAAGGGGCCTTCACCGCCCTGGGCGGCGGGGATGCCCTGTGGGCTGGAACCCGGGCCGATTCCGACTACAACCTGGACCTGTGGCAGGTCTCCCCGGAACTCCGGCGCTTTGACCAAACCGAAACCCTCATCGACGGCCAGGACCTGGGACACTACCAGGACCTTTCGGCCTCGGACCATACGGCCCGGGGGCTGGTGGGGAACCTTTCCCTTTCAAGGAGACTCGGGGACTGGGACCTGGATCTCACGGCCCGTACCCGCTGGCCGGGGTATCAGGCCATCGGGACCACCAGCACCTCCGACTCCCACGGGATCGGATTTGCAGCCAGCTACGATGGCCAGGGGCTGTCCTTTTCCCTCCAGGGGGGCTGGGATGTCCTGGACCTTTTCACCTCCCCCAACTGGGAGCTTTCCGGGGCCATCGCCGCGACCTGGGACGGGGTGCCCAAGGTCTCCCTCCGCCTCACCCCCGTGTATTCCCCGGCTGAGGGGGGGTTTGAGACGGGGTTTTACCTGGACTCGAACTGGCAAGGGGAGCTGTGGAGGGCCCAGGCCACCCTCTCCGGGGGGGTGGCCGGTCCGGCCTGGTACACGGCCGGGCGCCTGACCGCCAGCTTCACCTGGACCCCCTCCTCCTCCTGGAGGCTTGAGGCCCAGGCGCTGCGGCCCTTCCGCAGTCAGGGGGATCCCGGAAACGAAAAGCTCGTCCTCTCCCTGAGGTGGACGGAGGGGGCGGGGCTTGTCTCCTGGAACGCCTACTGGACAGAGAACCTGGAACATCACCTGCTTGACCCCGCCTGGACGCGGAGCTCGACCGGCCAGGTGGACCTCAGGTTGAAGGCGTGGGAGTTCCCCGGGGGGAGGTTGGCCCCCAGGGCCAGCCTCAGCCTCAAGAGCGCCCCAGGCGAGACCCGCTGGAGCGTGAAGGGGATCGGGCAACTTGAGCTGGGCAAGGAGGGCTTTCAGCTCGGGGTGACGTTCGGCCAGGGGTTCCGGCCGGCCAGCCAGCGCAGGGAGCGGACCCTGGCCCTCTCCCTGCGCTGGGAGTCCCGCGCCTGGGAGGGGCTTAAACCCATCCTCAGCTGGGAGAGGAGCTGGCAGCTCCTTTACCACCCCCAATACGGGGAAAAACTGACCCAGGACCAGGAAGCCACCCTACGGCTCCTTTGGCAGTCCGATCTCCCTTGGACCAACGAGCTCACCCTCACCTATGAGGATGAAGGGGCCCTCGAGCTGGTGGACCGGTTTTCCTGGCCGCTTGAGCTCGGGACGATCTCCCTTTTTGCCTCCGCCAACTTCGAGGAAGGGGAGCTGGAGGGGAAGGTTTCCGCAAGCTACGGCCAGCCCCTGATGGAGGGCTGGGACATGGGGGTGGAGGTGGGCTATGTGCTTGGGGGGAGCCGGTCTTCGGGCCCGGTGCAGGGGCTTTACGGGCGCCTTTCCCTGGTAGCTTCCTTTTAGGTGGTATAATCCGGCCCCATGACCAGGGTACACGAGGCCAGGCCGCGGGACTGCGTGCAAGCCCACTTCCCCGACGGGCGCACCTTCGAGGGGCCCATCGGGACCAGCCTGGAGGAGTTCGTCCGGGCCGCCTACCCGGACCCCACCATCCCCCCCATGGCCGCCATCGTGGACGGGAAGCTGAGGGAGCTCGGCACCCCTATCCGCCGCGACGTCGAGGTGAGGCCCATCTTCCTCACCGACTCGGACGGGATCCGCATCTACACCCGCTCCCTGAGCTTCCTCCTGGCCGCCTGTGTGGAGGAACTCTTCCCCGGGGTCGAGCTCGTCATCGAGCACTCCGTGCCCTATGGGGGCTACTACTGCCGGGTGGCCGGAAGGCCCCCGCTTTCCCCGGAGGAGCTCTCACGCCTGGAGTCCCACATGCGGAGGCTGGTAGAGCAGGACCGCCCCATCCTGCGCCAGCGGGTCAGCCTCCAGGAGGCCAGGGATTGGTTCGCCGCCCGAGGGAAGCCCCACAAGGCCGAGCTCCTCTCCCTGCGGGGGACGGATCACCTGCACCTCTACCAGCTGGGGGGGTTCCGCGACTACTTCTTCGGCTATCTTGTCCCCTCCACCGGCTACCTTCCGTACTTCGCCCTGACCCCATACCACGACGGGTTCATCCTCCGCTTCCCCAGGCGGGAGCGCCCCACGGAGCTTTCCCCCCCTGAGGACTACTCCACCCTGTGGCAGGTGTTCGTGGAGTACCGAAGGTGGCTTGAGCTCCTGGGGATCTACGATGCCTGGACGGTGAACGAGGCGGTGCGCACCGGACGCATCCGGGAGGTGATCCTGGTCTCGGAGGCCCTGCACGAGCAGCGCATTGTGGGGATCGCCCGGGCCATCGCCGAGGCCACGCCGAAAAGGAGGCTGGTTTTGATCGCTGGCCCCTCCTCCTCGGGGAAGACAACCTTCACCAAGCGCCTGGCGGTACAGCTCATCGCCCAGGGGCTCAGGCCCTATCCGGTGTCCCTGGACGATTACTTCCTGCCCCGGGAGGAGATGAGGGCCCGCGGCCTTAAGGATTTCGACGACATCTCGGCCTTGGACCTCGATCTTCTGGCCCGCCACCTGGAGGAGCTCCTCTCGGGCCGGCCGGTAACCCTCCCCCACTACAACTTCCGCACCGGAACCAGGGAACGGGGACCTAAACTGAAACTGGCCCGGGACGAGTTGCTGCTCGTGGAGGGACTCCACGCCCTGAACCCCTCCCTCCTCCCCGGGGGGATGGCAAAGGACACGTTCGGGATTTACGTGTCCGCCCTGACCCAACTGAACCTGGACAGCTCGGTACGCCTCCACACCACCGACACCCGGCTGCTCCGACGGATCGTGCGGGACGCCGCCTTCCGGGGGTACCCGGCGGAGGAGACCCTCAGGCTGTGGCCAAACGTGAGGCGGGGAGAGAAGCGGTTCGTGTTCCCCTATCAGGGCCGGGCGGACATGATGTTCAACTCCGCCTTGGTCTATGAGTGGTCGGTGCTCAAACCCAGGGTGGAGCCCCTGCTCCTGCAGGTGCGCGACCCCCGCCTCAAGATAGAAGCAGAGAGGCTGCTTGCCACCCTCAGATGGATCGCGCCCTACAAGGGGGACGAGATCCCCGCCACCTCCATACTGCGGGAGTTCATCGGCGGGGGGATCCTGCGGGGTTACTACCCCACCCCCCTGGAACGGGCCGTGGGGAGGTGAACATGAAGCCCATCAACCCTTGGGAAGGCTTTGTTCAGCTTCAGGAGAATCTAGAAGGAAATGGGGTGTTCCTTGTTTCGGTGGACAAGGAGGGGCGCGCCAACCCGATGACCATCGGCTGGGGGCTTTTGGGGACGGTGTGGCGCAGGCCGGTCTTCCTGGTCTTGGTGCGCCCTTCCCGGTTCACCCACCATCTGATAGAGGAAAGCGGTGGTTTTGCGGTATGCGTGCCCAAAAAGGGGGAGCTTTGCGATGCCTTGGGGTTCTGCGGGACGCACTCCGGGCGCCAGGTGGACAAGGTGCGGGAGCTGGGCCTGGAGCTCCTCCCTGGTAGGAAGGGCAGGGTGCCGCTCTTGGCCGGCTGCGCCGTCCACTATGAATGCCGGGTGGTGGCCCAGACCCGGCTCGCCCAAGGGAAGCTTTTCTCCCCGGAGATACAGGCCCGCTACTACCCCGAGGGGGACCTACACACCCTTTTCTTCGGAGAGATACTGGCCGCCTGGAGGGCCGCTTAGCCACAGCCGGAACACCTCCTCCCCCACCTCCTCCGGGGAGCGGCCGGTGACGTCTATCCAGTGGACCCCCGGTTCCCTGCGGAAGAAGGCCAGCTGCCTTCTGGCATAGGCCTTGGTGTTGGCCAAGATCCTCCTTTTTGCATCCTCCAGACTACATTTACCTGAGAAGAACTCAAAGAGCTCCCGATAGCCGATGGTGTGGGCGGCGGGGGCGTCCGGGGGGAGGCCGAGTTCCCACAGGCGGCGGGCTTCCTCCACCAGGCCCAGGGAGAACATCCTTTCAAGCCGGGATTCGATGCGGCGGAGGAGTTCGTCCCTTTTGAGCTTCAGCCCAACTTTAACGAGTGGCCAGGGGAAGGGCCTTTCCCTCCCCCAGTGGTCTGAGATGGGCCTTCCGGTGAGGTAGTACACCTCCAGGGCTCGCACGATGCGCACCCGATCTTGGGGGCGGATGCGGGCGGCGGCCTGGGGGTCCACCCGGCGCAGTTTTTGGTAGAGCTCGGCCAGGGGGCGAGAAGCCAGCCTCCGCCTCAGGGCCCGGTCGGCGGCCGGGCCGGGGAAGAGCCCTTGGGTGATGGCCCGCACGTAAAGGGTACTCCCCCCCACCACGATGGCCCGGTGCCCCCGGGCGTGGATCTCCTCCACCAGCCGTTCACAGTCGGCCCGGAAGCGGGCGGCGTCGTAGCCCTCGGTGGGGGGCAGGATCCCGATCAGGTGATGGGGGACCCGGCGAAGCACCTCCTCCGGCGGCCGGGCCGTGCCGATCTCAAGGCCCTGGTAGATCGCCCTGGCGTCGGCCGAGATGACCTCGGCCCCGGCCCGGGCCGCCACCCGGGCCGCCACCTGGGTCTTCCCACTGGCCGTGGGCCCCAGGATGAGGAGGACGCTCTTTCTGGAGGGTTTGCCCGTCACCCCTACACGGCCCGGAAGACCAGGCAGGCGTTCTGGCCGCCGAAGCCGAAGGAGTTGGAGAGGGCGGTGTGGGGGTGGGCTGGGCGCACCCGGGGAACGTAATCCAGATCACATTCGGGGTCGCGTTGTCGCCAGGTCACCGTGGCCGGGAGCAGCCCTTCGCAGAGGGCGAATATCGTCGCCCCCGCCTCCACCGCCCCCGCCGCCCCCAGCAGGTGTCCGATCTGGGACTTGGTGGAGCTCACGGGCACCTCATGGGCCCGCTCCCCCAACAGGGCCTTGATCGCCCGGGTTTCAGCCCGATCGTTGAGCGGGGTTGAGGTGCCGTGGGCGTTTATGTAGTCCACCTCCTGGGGCGAGAGGTGGGCGGAGGCCAGGGCCTGCTCCATGGCCCTCCTTGCCCCCTCCCCGTCCTCCGGGGGGGCGGTGATGTGGAAGGCGTCCGAGGTCTGGCCGAAGCCGGCGAGCTCGGCCAGGGGCTGGGCCCCCCGGGCCCGGGCGTGTCCCTCTGACTCAAGGAGCAGGATCCCCGCCCCCTCCCCCAGGACGAACCCGTCCCGCTGGGCGTCGAACGGCCGGGAGGCGGTGTGGGGGTCCGGGTTGCGCGACAGGGCCCCCATGCGGTCGAAGGCGGCGAACACAAGCGGGATCAGCACCGACTCAGTACCACCAGCCAGTGCCCAATCCACCTCGCCCCTCCTTATCCAACCCCAGGCCAGCCCCAGGGCATGGGCAGAGGCGGCACAGGCCGTCACCACCCCCACACTGGGCCCCTTTATCCCCAGCTCTATCGACACCTCCGCCGCCGGGGCATTGGGCATCATCACCGGGGCCAAAAGAGGCGACACCCTGTCCGCCCCCCGCCGGAGCAGCACAAGGTGGTTCTCCACCAAGGCCTCCATGGCCCCGATCCCTGTCCCCACCACCACCCCCCCGCGCTCGGTGTCGCGCGGGGAAAACCCCCCGTCCTCGAGCGCTAACCGGGCCGCGGCCAACGCCATCTGGGTGGCCCGGCCCATCCGCCGCGCCCGCCTGGCAGGGATGAAGGAAAGCGGGTCAAAGCCGTCGGCCACCCCAGCCACCTTGGCCCCGATCCCCTCGAGGTCGACCTCCCGATCCACCCGGCGGATGGCCACCCGGCCCTCCCGCAGCCCCCGAAAGAACTCCTCCCTCCCCACCCCCAAGGGGCTTATGACCCCAAGCCCCGTAACCCATACCCTAGGCAAGCTCAACCACCTCGTCCCCAAAGACCACGGTGCCCCCTTTCCGGACCTCGATGAGCCCGGCCTTAACCCGGAAGGTACGCTGGCCTTCCCGGAGCTTCACCCGCACCGGGGCATCCAGCAAGGCGAACACCGCGGGGGCGTGCCCGGGGAGGATGCCGACCCAGCCTTCCGCCGCCCGGGCAAACAGCCCCGTCACTTCCCCGGAAAAAACCTCCCGCTCCCCGGAAAGGATCTTGCATTCCATGGCCATAAGCTTAGCCTGCCCCAAGGCCCCTCGCTAGCGGGAGAGCTGCACCTCCCCGAACCGCTGCAGGAGCCCCTCGATGGCCCTCAAATCCCCTTCCTCGGCCCGCAACTTCCCCGCGGCGGAGAGGGGAAGCCGGGCCAACCCCCGGAGCGTGTGGACCAGCCTGGGGGTCAGCACCTCCCCCTCCCCCCCGCAGCCCATGCACAGCAGCCCCCCCAGCTCCGGCGACCAGGTGAGGTCGCTTTCCCCCCCACACCGCACGCAGCCGTCCAGGTGCGGCCGATGGCCGGTGGCCGAGAGGATCCCCAGGATATAGGCGAGGTAGAGCTGCTTGGGGGGGCCTCCCCGCTCCAGGGCGGAAAGGAACCCCAGGAGGAGCTTGTAGGAATCGGGATCGGCTGCGTCCCTAGGCACTAGGCGAAGGGCCCACCGGACCCCGGCCAGGGCGCAGCCCAATCGGTCCAGGTCCCCCCGCACGTTGGGGAACGTGCCTGCCAGGTCCGCCGCCCGCAGGAGGGCCAGGCCTGAACGTAGGTAGAAGATGACGTCCACCAGGTTGAGCACGTCCAGGGCTGCCCCGGAAGGCCTGTCCAGGCGGCGGGCCCCCTTGGCCAGGAGGTCCAGCCGGCCGAAGTTCGGGGTGAGCAGGACGACGATGCGGTCTGTCTCGGCGTGGTCCTGGGTGCGGAGGACGATGCCGCGGGCGCGGGACAGCCGGGCCACCTTACTCCGGGGCCCCCTCGATCACCTGGGGGCCTTTGGAGGTGCCGATGCGGTTTGCCCCGGCCTCGATCATCTGAAGGGCGGTCTGCCAGTCGCGGATGCCGCCTGCGGCCTTCACCCCCATCCGCTGGCCCACCACCCGCCGCAGCAGGGCCACGTCCTCCCGGGTGGCCCCACCGGGGCCGAAGCCGGTGGAGGTCTTCACGAAGTCCGCCCCGGCGGCCTTGGCCAGGATGGCCCCCGCTTCCTTTTGCTCATCGGAAAGCAGGGCACACTCCAGGATCACCTTGAGCACCACCGGCCGGGGGGCCTTGTCGAGGACCTCCCTCACCGCCCGGATGTCCGAAAGGACATAAGGATAGTCCCCATCCATCAAACCGGCCACGTTGATCACCATGTCCACCTCATCCGCCCCGTCATCCACCGCCTGCTTGGCCTCAAACGCCTTGACCTCGGGCTTGTGCTGACCATGCGGGAAGCCCACCACCGTGCACACCTTGACCCCGGTGTCGCGCAGGAGCTTCCTGGCCAGGGCCACATAGGGGGCGGGGACACAGGCCGCCCAGAACCCGTACCGGGCTGCCTCCTCACACACCCGCTCCACCGCCGCCCGGTCCGTGGCCGGGCCCAGCACCGTATGGTCTATCAACCTCGCGAGCTCCCTCTTGCGCATCCACCCTCCTTCAAACCCGCCAGCTCCAGGCCGCCACCTGGAAGGCCAGGATCCGCTCCGGTACCACCTCCACCCCCAGCCCCGGCCCCGGGGGAAGCGGGATCGTGCCCTCAGGGGTGAGCGCAAACGGGGGCTCGGCTATGTCCTGGTGATAATAACGCGAGGTGGCGGAGATGTCGTGGGGCAAGGTGAAGCCGGGGAGGGTGGCCAAGGCGGCGTTGAGGGCGCGCCCCACCCCGGTCTCGAGCATCCCCCCACACCAAAGCGGCACCCCCCGGGCCTGGGCAAGCTCGTGCACCTCAAGCGCTGCCGAAAGCCCACCTACCCGGCCTTGCTTCACGTTGATGATCCGACAGGCGGAGAGCTCCAATGCCTCCCAAGCCCGATGGGGGGATGATACGGATTCATCTAGGCAGATCGGGGTCTCCAGGAGACCGGCGAGTTTGGCATGCCCCAAAAGGTCGTCGTACCCCAGGGGCTGCTCCACCATCATGAGCCCGAACCGGTCAAAGGCCTTCAGGTGGTCGGCCTCCTCCAGGGTGTAGGCGCAGTTGGCGTCCACCGAGAGGGGGAGCTCCGGGAACCGTTCCCGGACCGCCTCCAGGACCTGGATGTCCCAGCCGGGCTTCACCTTGAGCTTGACCCTGCGGTAGCCCTGCTCCACGAAGGCCGCCACCCGGTCCAAAAGGGAGGGGATGTCCTCCTGGATCCCGATGCTGACCCCCACCGGGATCCGGTCCCGCACACCCCCGATGATCCTCCAGAGGGGTTTTCCCTCCCTGCGGGCGTGGAGGTCCCATAGGGCGGCCTCCAGGGCGGCCTTGGCCATGGGATGGCCCCGCACCGGCGCCAGCACCCGGGGGAGGTCTGAGGGATGGGAGAGCCGCCTTCCCCTCAGGAGGGGGACGAACGCCTCCTTGATCACCGCAAGGGCGGTGTACACCGTCTCATAGGAGTACCAGGGGCCGGCCCCGGCCACACACTCCCCCCAACCGCTCCCCCCCTCCCCCTCCAGGGAGACCAAAAGCGCCCTGCGGACCCTCTCCTCACCGAAACTGGTGCGGAAAGGGTGCACCAAAGGGAGCTCCAAAAGGTGGGCTGAAATCCGTTTCAGTTCGATCATGGTCGGGAAAACACCTCCTGGGAGGCGGGCTCCAAAACCAGAAAGCTCCTTTCCCCCTGGTGGAAAAGCCCCACCACCCACCAGCCCTCCGAAAAGTACAGGCTCAGGGCCTGACGGGATTCCAACCGCCAGGCCCGGGCCAGCTCCAGGTCGGCCCGCCTCAAGGCCTGAAGGTCCTTTGGGATCTCAAACAGAAGCTGCGGCGCCGAAAGCCCGGGACGAAAGCCAGCCGGGGCCCTTAGCCCGGAAGGGAGCCGACGGGTGCGGTTGATCGTCTCCGCCCTCCCCAGCGCCAGCCGGGGCTCGGTCCGCCCGCCCAGATGGGCCTCGGTGCGGGGGGAACGAAGACGCCACTCGCACAGGAACCGGTCCGTGGGAAGCCCCCGATTACGAACATCCCGGAACTCACCATAGTAGTTAGGCATATATCTGGTGACCACTGCACCGAGCTTGTTCAGGTTGAAGTGGGCGTTCCTGGACTCCAGGGGGTCGAATGTCCAGGTGATGAGGTCGATCCCCTGTTTCAAGACGTGCTGGCGCTGGGCGCACTTTAGCAGGTACCCCACCCCCTTGCCCTGCCAGTCCGGGCGCACCGCGGCCATGAGGGACTGATGGCGCAGGGTCTTCCCCACCTCCCACCAGCCCACGAGTGAGAGCACGAACCCCACCATCTCCCGCCCCGGGCCGACCCCATCGTAAGCTGCGAGGAGCAACCCCCCGCCCTCCACGATGGTGTGGAGGACGTGATCAGGCACCACCGCCACGTCGTCAAAGCCCCAAACGGCCTTCTGCAGGGCCTCACATTCCCGGTACCCCCGATGGTGGTGTACCGGTTCAATTACAAGCTGAGCGTTTGTCCTCATACATCCTCTTATCCGCCTCTATGAGGAGCCTGTCGAGGTCGAACTCCCCCTCCGGCCCCCAGGTGGCCACCCCTATTGAAAGCCCGATCGGGACCTCCAGGTCGGAGAAGGCCTCCTTCATCCCCCCTTTCAGGCGGCGGACGACCGCCTCCACCTCACCCCCCATCTCGGGAAGCATCACCAGGAACTCGTCCCCCCCGATGCGCACCACGTAGTCCGCCTCTCGCAGGTTGGCCAGCAAATACCTCCCAATCCGCCTCAGCACCTCGTCCCCCTTCAGGTGTCCCAAGCGGTTATTGACCTGGCGGAAGCCGTCCACGTCCAGGTAGAGGAAGGCCAGGGGGCATCGTTTTCGCCGGGCGGCGGCCACCTGTTTGGTCACCGCCTCGTCCAAGAACCGCCGGTTGTAGAGCCCGGTCAAGGGATCGCGGATGGCGAGCTCCTGCAGGCGCTCCCGCGTCCGCAGGTTATCGAGCCCGATGGCGAGCTGTCCGGCCACGGTCTGCAGCACGGCCAGCTCCTCGAGGCCGAAGGCCCCCCGGCTATGGGACTCCACGTTCAAAACGCCCAAAAGCTCCTCTCCGATGAGGACCGGGACCGCCAGCACAGCCCGGCTTCCCCGATCCCCAGGCAGCCAGCGGGGGTCGGAGGGGGCCTCCGACAGGAGCAGGGGCTCCCGGCGCTCGGCCACCCACCACACCGCCCCCTTCCCCTGGGGGAGGCGCCAGTCGGCCCCCGTTGGCTCCAATGCCTCCAGCTCGAGCCCTTGGGGGCTGTATCCCAGGAAGGCACAGCTATCGAAACAGAGCCTGCTTTTGAGGAGCTCCATGACCTGGCCCAGCATCTGGCCGCGCGTCTTGGCGCGAGCCAGCCCGGTGGCCAGCCTATGCAGGCCGGCCAGCCGGTCCTGAGCGCGGATGAACCTCAAGGTGACCTCGCACCACAGCCCCAGTGTGGACAAGGTCTTGAGGTCCAGCTCCGACACCCGATAGGGGCGCTCCTCCGCCACCAGGAGCACTGCCACCGGCTCTGAGTCCACCTTTATGGGGACCACCAAGAAGCTGCCAAACCCGGCTCCTTTTTCGGAGGCTTTTGGGACCAGCTGTGGTTTTCCCTCCGAAAAGGCCCTGGCCAGGGCGCCTCTGGTCTCCGGGGGCCAAGCTCGCAAGGCCTTAACCTGCGCCTCCCCCTTGTCCCAGTATCTGAGGAGGCCCTGTTTCGCTTCCTGGTAGAGCCCCCCTGCCACCAGGGAGTAGGTGAGCTTTTGGCCCAAGAGGGATATGGCGCGGGTGAGGACCTCCTCCTCGGAGGAGGCCGTGGTCAGGCCCGGCCCCATGAGCTGGACGACGGCAAGATGCCGCTCGTTTTGGCCGTGCAGCCGCCAGGCGTGGGCCCGCTCCACCGCCAGGGCGGCTATCTCCGCCAGGTGCGTCACCGGCTCCAGCACCTCCGGGGTGGGGGCCCGCGGGTCCACCGGATCGTCCAGCGACATGTGTCCGATGATGCGGCCGTGGGCCCGCAACGGGATCAGCAGAAGATCCCAGGGGTTCCACCCCTCCAGCTCCACCGTACCGGGCAGGCCCACCCCCTCCATCTCATAGGGGTTCTTGCTCGCCGGGACATAATAGGCCTCCGGCCCCAGGCGGAACTGGTCGGAAAAGTAGGCGCGACGCTGCTCGGGAGGGATACCCCGCGAGGAGAGGAGCTGGGCCTCCTCATCCTCACTCAGCCCCGAGGTGACCACCTCCTGCACCGGGGCGTCCAGCGGGTCCGGCCAAGCCAGGTCGTACAGGGCGATCACCGCCCGGCGGAACCCGCAGGTCGTCGTCACCGCATCCGCCACCCGCTGGAGGATGGTGCGGGGATGTTCTTCGGCTAAAAGGTCCCGAACCAAGCGGAACAGGACGCCCTGAAGGGCACTACGCCGACGCTCCGACTCCAGTTCCCTCACCAGGCCCGCGATCGCCGGTCGGCCCTGGGACTCCACCCGGCAGGAGTAGACCTCCACCCAGGTAGAGGCGCCGTCCTTCCTCACCAGGCGCACGGCATACGGGGGGTACTCACGGCCGGCGAGCTTGTCGGAAAGCACCTTTATAACCTGATCCCTGTGCTCTGGGTGGACCACCTCCGCCACCGGCTGCCCCACCAGCTCCTCCGGGGAGGAGGCAAGTAGCCGGGCCGCCTGGGGGCTCACGTAGGAAAAGCGCAGCCCCTGATCAAGAAGATACATCCCAAACCAGGGGAGTTCGGAAAAGAGCCTAAAGTTCTCCACGATGTGGCGCGCTTCCTTCCTCTGTCGACAGATCTCCCCGATCAGCTTGGCCATGGCGGCCAGCGCCTTCGGCTGGTCCGCCCCCTCAATTAGGGGGACGGCGCCCTGCTCGGCCACGGCCCCGGCCTCGTCCGTCGGGACACCGGCCACGAACACGGCCGTCGGCGGCTTGCGGCCGGCCAGCTCCCGGACCAGGCCGAGGACCCCCGGTAGGGAAAAATCCAGGAACGCCACCTCAAACCGGCCACCGGAAACGGCATCCTCAGGGGACCGGCACAGCACCACCTGAACCCCCTGCGAGGCGAGCTCGGCGGCCAGCTCACGGGCCCAGTCCGGGCTCGGGCTTGCAACCAAGGCGCTACATACAGGTTTCACCGGCGGAACCCTCTAGCAAGCTTTACAAGATTGGATCAAATTATAGCTAGTCGCCCGTCAGGCGGGCAATCTCAAGCTCGTCTTCTGTCCAGCGGGGCTTTACCTTGACGTGCAGGGAGAGGAACACCTTCTTCCCCAGGAGCGCCTCCAGCTCAAGGCGGGAGAGCCTACCGATCTCCTTCAGCTTCTGGCCGCCTTTTCCGATGACGATGGCCTTCTGGGAGTCCTTAGCTACATAAATCGTGGCGTAGATCTCAATAAGGGAACGGTCATCTCGCTCGTGGACCCGATCCACCACCACGGCCGTGGAGTAGGGGATCTCCTGGTAGGTGAGGTGGAAGATCTTCTCCCGGATGAGCTCGGCCACGATGAACTCAAACGGCCGGTCGACGGCCACCCCGTCCGGGAACAGGGGCTCCCCCTCGGGCAGGTATCGGACGATCAGCTCCAGGGCCCGGTCCAGGTTTTTGCCCTTAATGCAGGAGATGGGCACGAGCTCATCGAAGATCCCCAGCTTCTCGTAAGCTAGCAGGGTCTCGGGGAGCTGGTTTCCCTTGGCCTGGTCGATCTTGTTCACGAGGAGGAGCTTGGGACAGGGGAGGGTGCGGATCCTCGGGAGGACCTCCTGGTCGTAGGGGTCCACCCCGCCGGTGGGCTCGGTCATGTAAAGGAGCTCGTCCACCCCGGCCAGGGCGCGGAAGGCCTCCCGCAGGATATGGGCCGACAGTTTATTTACCGGCCGGTGCAGCCCCGGGGTGTCCACGAACACCACCTGGGCCTCGTCGGTGGTGTAGATACAGCGGATGCGGTTGCGGGTGGTCTGGGGGCGGTCCGAGACGATGACCACCTTCTGCCCCATGACAGCATTGATAAACGTGGACTTGCCCACGTTCGTCTTCCCCACGACTGCTACTATTCCCGCCTTATAAGCCACCTACGCTCACTTCTCCTGATCTAACCGCTTCTCGAACCTTGGCGATGGCCTCCCCCAGGTACCGGTCCGGCCCGGGTGGTGGGACCAGCTGCGAAAGCCTTTCGTAAGGGGCCTTGGTGGCCGGGGAGAGGCCCTCCTCCCCGGCCAGGGCCACCGCCCACCGGGCGCATGTGAGCTCCAGCGCCACCTGAGAGATCACGTTTTCTGCTATCCTAAGCGCCTTCCACGCGGAGGTCGCCCCCATGGAGTTGTGGTCTTCTTTCCCGGCCGAGGTGGGGATGGAGTCCACCGCCGCCGGATGCGAAAGCACCTTGTTCTCCGCGGTCAGGGAGGCGGCGGTGTATTGAAGCAGCATGAGCCCGGATGAGGGGCCGGCCTCGGGGGAGAGGAACGGGGGAAGGCCTCTTTCCTCAGCCGAAAGGAGGAGGCTCATGCGGCGCTCGCAGCCGGCACCCAGCTCCGCCAGGGCAACCGCCAGGGCCTCGGCGGAGAAGGCCAGTATCTCCCCGTGGAAATTGCCCCCGGGCAGGACCTCCCCGTCCGGGAATATCAAGGGGTTGTCGGTGGCGGAGTTCATCTCGATCCTGAGCCTTTCCTCCACCCAAAGGAGGGCCTCCAAGACCGGCCCGAGCAGTTGGGGAAGACACCGGAGGGAATAGGGATCCTGCACGTCCCCTTTCCAGCTGTCCGTAAGCGAGCTTCCGGAAAGTAGCTCCCTGAGCTTTCTTGCCACCTTTATCTGGCCGGGATGGGGGCGGGCCTCGTGCAGCCTTTCGTCCAGGGGGGCGGTGCTCCCCCGCAGGGCCTGGAAGGTGAGGGAGGAGGAAAGGAGCGCTGCCTGGAACGCCCGCCGGCCCAGGGCCCAGGCGAGGGTGGTGAGGGAGAGCATGTACGAGGTGCCGTTGAGGAGCGCCAGGCCCTCTTTTGGGGCAAGGCCGGAAAGGGGGGAAAGCCCGGCCCGCCTCAGGGCTTCTTCCCCTGGGAGCTCCTCCCCCCGGAAGCGGGCCCTCCCCTCCCCCAGGAGAACCAGGGAAAGATGTGCCAAGGGCACCAGGTCCCCGGAGGCCCCCACCGACCCCTGCTCGGGCACCACCGGGTACACCCCGGCGTTCAGCATCCCCAAAAGGAGCTCAATCACCTCGGGCCTGACCCCGGAAAGGCCCTTGAGGAGGGAATTGGCCCGGAAGAGAAGCATCCCCCGCACCGCCTCGTCGGAAAGGGGGGCTCCCACCCCGGCGGCGTGGGAGCGGACGACGTTCTCCTGCAAGGCCCCGAAGTCCTCGGGGGGGATGGAGACCCGACTGAGCTTCCCGAAGCCGGTGCTTACCCCGTAGATGGGCCCGCCCTGGGAGATCCGCACGAGCAGCCGCCGGTGGCTTTCGCTGACCCTGGAAAGGGCGTCCGGTGAAGCCCGCACCCCTTCCCCTGCCAGCATGACCCGGGCCGCGGCCTCGGGGGTCAGGGTATGTCCGTCGAGCTCCACCATGACGGTGGAGTATAGCCTCCCCGGCCCGCCTCTTCCAAACTCCCCCGCCGGGGCGGGGAGTAAAATCCCTTGGGAGGGAAACCCATGAAGCTGATGGTGGTTGACGAGCGGAAGGAGCTTTTCCGCGAGCCATATGTGCTTCGGCTCGGAGGTTGGACCCTGGAGCGGTATCTTTTCGAGGCCCCGGAGGACCTCATCTGGGAGTTCGTGCGAGGGGAGGTGTTGATGTATCGCTCCCCACCCTCTCCTGGGAAAAAGCTTGCCCACCCCTGACCAGTTCTTCTGTCCCACGTGAGCCGGGTCTTTTTTGGTTGAGCATGCGGCGGTGGTGGCCGGACTCAGCTGAAGAAGGAGCTTCTCCGTGTCCGGCCGGATAGAGATTCCCGCCGCTTGGAGCCGGCCACGGTCTCAGGAAGAAAGGGGGCCGGGCACTTGGAACAGAGGCACCCGCAGGATCCACACACGGCGAGCAGGGCGGCCTTTACATCAGGGGTGTAAAGCCGTGGTCTTCCCCGTCGATCGAGATGTTTTGACCGGTAGCCATGGCGAAGGAGCCGGATCGCCGACTTCCGGGATAGCCCGTTAAGCCGTGAGCTCTCAAGATACCTGGGTCGTCAGCCCTCCACTAGCTCCCTACACTCGCTTGGGTCATCGGTTCCTCCTTGGTGACCCGAATTGTGGGATCGATGGCCCTTCGGTAGCGATTTCCCTGAGGCAATTCGCCGGGTTGGCCAAGGACCGAAGACGGGTAAAATGCGGGTGTTGGGAAAGTTCGTGTTCGTCACCGGCGGAGTTCTCTCGGGCCTTGGGAAGGGGGTGATGGCCGCTTCCCTGGGCTGCCTTCTCAGCTCCCGCGGCATAAAGGTCACCCTCCAGAAGATCGATCCTTACCTCAACGTGGATGCCGGCACCATGAACCCCTACGAGCACGGGGAGGTGTTCGTCACCCACGACGGCCTTGAAACCGACCTGGATATCGGACACTACGAGAGGTTCACCCACCAGGATCTGTCCCGGGCCAACTACCTCACTACCGGCCAGGTTTACTGGAACGTCATCCAGCGGGAACGTCGGGGGGATTACCTGGGTCACACCGTACAGGTGGTTCCCCACATCACCGACGAGATAAAAAAGCTCGTCCGGAGGGCGGTGGAGGCCACCGGGGCGGAGGTGGCCATCGTGGAGGTGGGGGGCACCGTGGGGGATATGGAAGGCCTGCCATATCTTGAGGCCCTAAGGCAGCTTCGTGACGAGCTCCCCCGAGAGGACACGGCCTTCGTACACCTAACCTACGTGCCCGTGCTTTCCACCACCGGGGAGCTCAAGACAAAGCCCACCCAACACTCGGTGCGGGAACTCCGGGAAGCCGGGATCCAACCGGACTTCATCATCGCCCGCTGCCCCGCCCCCCTCCCCAAGGGCCTGCGAGAGAAGATCGCCCTTTTCTGCGACGTCCCCCCAGAGCATGTCATCGAGGACCGGGACCTCCCCTCCATTTACGAGGTCCCCCTGGCCCTGCGGGAGGAGGGGCTGGATCGCCGGGTGTGCGAGCGCCTCGCCCTCGCCTCCCGGAAGATGGACCTCTCCCAATGGGAGGCGTTTGTCCGTCGCCTACGGGCCCCCAAACGCCAGGTGGAGGTGGGGATCGTGGGCAAATACGTGGAGCTCCACGACGCCTATCTCTCCATCATCGAGGCCCTGGCCCACGCCGGGGCCGCCTTGGAAACCCAGGTGCGCATCCGCTGGATCCCTTCACAGAAGGTGGAGGAGGATGAGGGGGTGCTTGAGGGGGTCTCCGGGCTCCTGGTCCCGGGCGGCTTCGGGGAGCGGGGGATCGAGGGGAAGATCCTGGCGGCCGATTACGCCCGCAGAAGGGGGATCCCCTATTTTGGGATCTGCCTTGGGATGCAGGTGGCGGTAATTGCCTTCGCCCGCCAGGTCCTGGGCCTCAAGGGGGCCAACTCCACGGAGTTCGACCCCAAAACCCCCTATCCGGTGATCGACCTTTTGCCCGGACAGGGGGAGGTGAACGAAAAGGGAGGGACGATGCGGCTCGGGGCCTACCCGGCCGTCCTGGCCCCGGGGAGCCAGGCCAGGGCCCTCTACGGAAAGGAGCTCGTCCACGAGCGACACCGCCACCGGTATGAGTTCAACCCGGATTTCTTGGAAAGGTTCGAGGCCGCCGGCATGCTGGCCACCGGGAAATCCCCGGACGGCCGCCTGGTGGAGATCATGGAGATCCCCGGTCACCCCTGGTACGTGGGGGTTCAGTTCCACCCGGAGTTCACCTCCCGCCCCCTCCGGCCCCATCCGCTGTTCTGCGGGTTCATCCAGGCATGCCTCTCCTGATATTGCTTGCGGCCTTCCTCGCCCTGGGACAGGAGGTGGAGTTCCAGGCCCCCTGGCTCACCGTGTACGATGCGGCCGGCCGGCCCCGCTGGGAAGTAACCCTGGCCCGCCTGGCCAGGACGGAGGAGGGCTGGGAGGGGGAAGAGGTGGAGGTGCGCCTTTATTGGGAAGGGGAGCGCAAGTTCCTGCTTTTCGCCCCCCGGATCCAGGCAGATAAGCTGGGCAGAAACTGGACCCTGAGCGGGGGCATCACCGGGAAGGCCGCTGGCCTTGAGTTTTCCTGCGAGTCCGCCACCTGGGAGGGAAGCCTTAGGCTAACCGGGCTCTCCGCCCAAGGGGAGGAGCTCTCCCTCGTCGCCGAGGGAGCCGCCTGGTCGGGTGGGAACACCGTGAGCCTCCTTGGGGTACGGGCCCAGACCAAGGGCTGGGAGGTGGAGCTTGGGGAGGCCGACTACGACCTCGAGGAAGGGGTCCTGTCCGGCCGGTCGGCCCGCATTGTGGGCCACGGGTTCGAGCTTTTGGCCGAGCGGGCCTGTATCCTGGTCCGGGAGGGGGGGCTGGAGCTGGAGGGGGCCAGTGTCCTCCCACACCCTTGAGGGCCGGGGGCTGGTCAAGCGGTTCGGCCGCAAGCCGGCCGTGGACGGCCTGTCGCTCGCCTTCCGCTCCGGGGAGGTGACCGGGCTCCTTGGGCCCAACGGCGCGGGCAAGACAACCACGTTCTACCTTATCGTTGGGTTCCTGGCACCGACCGCCGGCCAGGTGCTCCTGGACGGCCAGGCGGTCGGCCACCTCCCCTTCTTCCGCCGCGCCCGGATGGGGATCCACTACCTTCCCCAGGAGCCGTCGGTGTTCCTCCGCACCACGGTGGAGGGAAACCTGCGGCTGGCCCTGGAGGGGCTAGGGGCCAGCTGGGACGGGAGGGTGGACGCCCTGCTCTCCGAGCTGGGCCTGGCGGGGTTGCGGCGGCGCCCGGTGACCCGGCTTTCGGCAGGGGAAAGACGCAAGGTGGAGCTCGCCCGGGTCCTGGTGGCCCGCCCCCTGTTCCTCCTCCTGGACGAACCCTTCTCCGGGGTGGACCCCATCACCGTAGCCGAGCTCTCGCAACTCATAAGGAAACTCGCCGGGGAGGGGATCGGCATCGCCATCTGCGATCACAACGTGCGGGATACCCTGCGGATCACGGACCGGGCATACATCATCCACTCAGGAAAACTCCTCCTCTCCGGCACCCCGGAGGAGATCGCCGCCGACGAACTCGCCCGCCGCACCTACCTGGGCCAGGACTTCTCCCTCAGCTGACCCCCCTCCTTTCAGTTTCACAGAACAATTTCACTGTCACTTGACAAGTGAAATAATTTCAGTATAATGGCAACATGCAGGAGATTGGCCGGCGGGTGCGGGAGTTCCGGCAGAGGAAGGGCTGGACGCTGGAGGAGCTTTCCGCCCGGTGTGGGCTTTCGGTGAGCTTCCTCTCCCAGGTTGAGCGAGGGCTTTCCTCCCTTTCCATCTCGTCACTTCAAGCGATCTGCCAAGCCCTGGGGATCCCCATCACCCACTTCTTCGCCCCCCCCAGCGGAAACTCCCTGGTCCTCAAGGCGGGGAGCCCCAGGACGAGGATCAGGATAGAGGATTCCCAGGTCACCTACAGCCTTCTCTCCGGCCCCATGCCAGAAAGGCTGCTTGAGGCCTTCATCGCTGAGTTCCCGGTCGGGTACAAACATCCCCTCGTCACCCATCCGGGGGAGGAGTTCGGGTACCTGCTCGAGGGGGAGGTGGTGCTCAGGGTGGAGGAGGAGGAGTTCCGCCTTCAACCTGGGGATAGCTTTCATATCCTTTCGACCCAGCCTCATACCATCTATAACGTTGGGGATAAACCGGCAAAGCTTTTGTGGGTTATGACGCATAAGCTCTTAGAAGGGGGGATAAAGACCGATGGCTAATCGGGTGGCCGTTGACATCGGTGGGACGTTCACCGACTTTGTGTCCCTCGACGAGCGGACGGGGGAGATCGTGCTGGAGAAGGCGCTCACCACCCCACATAACTTCGCCGAGGGGGTGATAAACGCCATCGAGAAAAGCGGGGTGGATCCCCGGGGGTTTGCACAGTTCGTGCACGGCACCACGGTGGTGATCAACGCCCTCACCGAGCGGAAGGGGGCCAAGGTGGCCCTGATAACCACCCAGGGCTTCCGGGACGTCCTTGAGATCCAGCGGGCCAACCGCCCGGACATGTACAACCTGTTCTACCAGAAGCCCAAGCCGTTCGTGCCCCGGCGCTACCGGTTCGAGGTAAGGGAAAGGGTGAACTTCCAAGGGGAGGTGCTCCAGCCCCTGGTGGAGGAGGACGTGGTGGCGGCGGTGGAGGCCTGCAAGGCGGCTGGGATCGAGGCCATCGCGGTGTGTTATATTCACGCCTACGCCAACCCCGCCCATGAGCGCAGGACCAGGGAGATCATCGAGGAGCTTTTGCCCGGCGTCCCCGTGACGCTCTCGCATGAGATCACCCAGGAGTGGCGGGAGTACGAGCGGACCAACACCACCGTACTCAACGCCTATGTGCAGCCGGCGGCCACCTTGTACCTTTCCACCCTGGACCGGGAGCTTTCCGCCAAGGGGGTAAGGGGGGTTAAGTATGCCATGCAGTCCAACGGAGGCACCACCACCTTCTCCCAGGCCCAGCGCCTCCCCATCCACCTCGTGGAGTCCGGGCCGGTGGGCGGGGTGATCGGGGCCGGGGTGATCGCCCGGACCCTGGGGGAGGACTCGGTGATTGCCTTCGACATGGGGGGGACCACGGCCAAGGTGAGCCTGATGGACCGAGGGCAGGTGAAGATAAACACCGACTACCACATCGAGAAGACGACCACCTTTGCCGGCTGGCCCCTGAAGATCCCGGTGGTGGACATCGTGGAGGTGGGGGCCGGAGGGGGCTCCATCGCCTGGATCGATGCCGGCGGGGCCCTGCACGTGGGACCGCGGTCTGCCGGGGCGGACCCGGGCCCGGCCTGTTACGGCCTGGGGGGCACCGAGCCCACGGTGACCGATGCCAACCTGGTCACCGGCCGCCTGAACCCCGACTACTTCCTGGGGGGGAGGATGAAACTGGACCTTGCCCGGGCCGAGCGGGCCATCAAGAAGATCGCCGACCCCTTCGGCCTTTCGGTCCTGGACGCCGCCTTGGGCATCATCCGGCTTGCCAACGCCAACATGCGCGCGGCCCTGGAGCGGGTGAGCATCGAGCGGGGTTACGATCCCAGGGACTTCGCCCTGGTGGCCTATGGGGGGGCAGGGGGGCTGCACGGGGCGACCCTGGCCCGGGACCTCCGGATGAAGAAGGTCATCATCCCCCGGGCCCCGGGGCAGTTCTCCGCCTGGGGGATGCTGATGACCAACCTCCGGCACGACTTCATCCGCACCCACGTCATGCCCTGCAGGGAAGAGGAGCTTCAGGAGATCTCCCGGGTGTTCACCGGGCTCAAAGCCGACGCCGAGCGCCAGTTCCAGGAAGAGGGTTTTCCTATTGAGCGGGTGTGGATGGAGCTTTTCTTGGACCTGCGCTACAAGGGGCAGGAGCACACCGTCCGCACCCCCGTGCCGCAGGAGGCCCTCGAGGATGGGCGGCTGCACCTTGTCATAGAGAAATTCCACGAGCTCCACGAGAAGGCCTACTCCTTCCGGCTGGAGGATCCGGTGGAGATCGTGAACTTTCACCTGGTGGGCTGGGGGGAGGTGGAAAAGCCCGAGCTCAAGCCCATCGACCCGGCCGGCCGGGACATCAAGCGGGCCTTCAAGGGGGAGCGGCGGGTCTACTTTGAGGAGCTGGGGATGATCCCAAGCGAGGTTTATGAGCGCGACCTGATCCCCCCTGGGGAGCCGATCCAGGGGCCGGCCATCATCGAGGAGCCGGCCTGTACCACGGTGGTTTGCCCTGATCAGCAGGTGGTGGTGGATGAGCTGGGGTATCTGGTGATCACGGAGGTGGAAAGGTGACGGTAAAGACCGCGATGGACCCCTTCACCGTGGAGGTGATAAAGCGGGCCCTCGTTTCGGCGGCGGAGCAGATGTTCGCCGCCCTGGGGCGCACCGCCAAAAGCTCGGTGATCTACGAGGTACTGGACTACGGGGTGGCCATCACCGATGCCCAGGGCAGGTTCATCGCCCAGGCCAACGGCATCCCCCCCTTCATCGGGGTCCTGGGGGACGCCGTGCGGGACGTGGTGAAGAAGTTCGGAAAGGAAGGTCTGGAAGAGGGGGACGTGATCATCATCAACGACCCCTACATGGGCGGTGCAACCCATCAGAACGACGTGGTCCTGGTCATGCCTATCTTCTATCAAGGAAAGCTCATCATGTTCGCCGCCAACAAGGCCCACTGGAACGACATCGGGGGCATGGAGCCAGGGAGCTGGACCCCCAGCGCCACCGAGGTCTACCAGGAGGGGATCATCTTCCCCGCGGTGAAGCTGTACCAGCGGGGGGAGGAGAACCAGGCGGTGGTGGACATCATCGCCAGCAACTCCCGCATCCCGGACATGACATTGGGGGATATGCGGGCCCAGGCTGCCTCCCTGCAGGTGGCCGCCCGGCGGGTGATCCAGATCTGCGACAAGTACGGCCTGGAGACCGTCCTCCAGGCGGTGGAGATCTATCTAGAACAGGGAAGGCAGGAGGCCCTGGCCCAGCTAAAGAAGCTGCCCAAAGGGACCTTCACCGCCGAGGAGTACATAGACGACGACGGCTTGGGAGGGGATCCCGTGCTCGTCAAGGTGAAGGTTACCATCACGGACGAGGAGTTCGTCATCGACTACACCGGGACGGCCAAGACCTGCAAAGGGCCGATAAACACCCCGCTCTCCGCGCTTTTGAGCACCGCCAAGTTCGCCTACAAGGCGGTGGTGGGGCCCCATGCCGACACCAACGAGGGGTTCTTCTCTCCCTTGAAGGTGATCGTGCCGGAGGACTGTGTTTTCAACCCCAAGCACCCCGCCCCGGTGAGCACCTACTGGGAGTCGGACAGCTACGCCGGGGACGTGGTGTGGAAGGCGCTGGCCGAGGCCGTCCCCGATCGGATCACCGCTGGCCACTTCCTAAGCGTCTGCGGGACCATCGTGAGCGGGATCGACGACCGCACCGGGGAGTGGTTCTTCTCGGTGGAGCCCAATGCCGGGGGCTGGGGGGCCGGGAAGGGCAAGGACGGGGAAAATGGCCTTGTGTGCTCCGGGGACGGGGAGACGTATGTGCTTTCTATTGAGGTGGCCGAGACCCGTTATCCCATCATCGTGGATCAGTACGCCCTTAATACCGCGGACGGAGGCCATGGCCAGTGGCGGGGGGGCTTTGGCCTCATCAAGGACTACCGCATCACCAACTCCAAGGCTTATGTCACCGCCAGCTTCGGGCGGAACAAGTTCCCGCCCTGGGGCCTGGCCGGTGGGCACCCCGGCACCCCCAACGAGGTGGAGATCCGCACCGCCGACGGGAAGGTGGAGAAAAAGGGGAGGTTCTCCAACCGCGAGCTCAAGCGGGGGGATGTGGTGAGGTTCATCACCGGAATGGGCGGTGGCTACGGCGACCCCAAGCGGCGCGACCCCCAGGCGGTGCTCGAGGACGTGCTCGATGGCTACATCACCCCGGAGGTGGCCCGGAGGGTGTACGGGGTGGCCATCGTAGGCGACCCGCCTCGGATAGACGAGGCGGAGACGCGGAAGCTGCGGGGAGACTAAGGTGGAGGTCCTTCAGGCGATCCAAGGGCGCCGCAGCGTGCGCCGTTTCCAAGCCCGGCCGGTGGAGCGGGAGATCCTCGAGCGGCTCATCGAAGCGGCCTGCTGGGCCCCCTCGGGCGGCAACGCCCAGACCTGGCACTTCGTTGTGATAACCGAGCCGGAGCGGATCCGCCATATCAAGGCGGTGAGCCCCGGGCTTTTGGGCGACCCCCCGGCGGTGATCGCCCTGTGTCAGGACATGGAGGCGGCCCGGCGCAAAGGTGGGGAGCTTGGGGGCACCTTGGCGGTGATGGATTCGGCCATGGCCGCCCAGAACATCCTGCTTGCTGCCTACGATGCTGGCCTTGGAAGTTGCGTGATCGCCTCCTTCCACAAAGGGGCGGTGGGGAGGCTCCTCCGGCTCCCTGCGGGGATGGAGCCGGTGCTCCTCGTCTCGGTGGGCTGGCCGGAGCAAATGCCTTCTCCCCCTCCCCGTCGCCGGGACGTGGTCTCATTTGAGGTGTACGGTGGAGAAGGCTGAACTCGAGCGGCGGGTCTATGAACTCGTGGGCTACATGGTGACCAGCGGCCGGAACCTGCTGGACGAGACCCCGGCCTACGGCCCGTTCAGGCTTGTGGACGCCACCAGCCGCCTCATCTCCATCCTGGAGGAGGCAGGGCTCTCCAGCCCCAGGCTCGCCAGGATCAAGGAGGCCATCGACCAGGGGAAGTACAGCGTCATGAGCCCTTCATCCGAGTTCCGGGAGTTCCTGGAGGGGTTGGTGCTCGCCTATGTGGAAGGGCTCGGGGAAGGGGGTGATGGCTGAGGGAATACCCGTTCGTTTTTTAAGATCTGGCAAATCCCGGAGGTGAATAGCATGCGGAAGCTTATTTTTCTTGCGTTTTTGTGCCTTTCTATAGTTGGTTTTGGTGCGATTGGCCTGGCCGATGGGGACCGGGTCTTGCGGGTGAGCTTCTCCTGGCCCACCTACATCGACCCGGCGGTGGGGTCCGACTACTCCAGCTCTGCTTCCTTTGTGAACCTGTATGACACCCTCGTCTACCCCGATGTGGATGGAAGCCCCCTTCCCCATGTGGCGAGGAGCTGGGAGACTTCTGAGGACGGGCTGGTGTGGACCTTCCACCTGCGGGATGACGTCCTTTTCCACGACGGCACCCCCTTGACCGCCGAGGACGTCAAGTTCTCCATGGACCGCATCACCACGATTGGTGAAGGGTACGGGTTCCTGTTCGTGGGGCGGGTGCAAAAGACCGAGGTGGTGGACGACTACACGGTGCGCTTCCATCTTTCTCAGCCCTTCGGACCCTTCCTCACCACCCTTTACCGGCTCTACATCCTGAACAAAGATCTGGTGGAGGCCAATATCAAGCGCCCCGGCCCCTATGGGGACATGGGCGACTACGGGAAGGAGTTTCTCCTCACCCACGATGCCGGAAGCGGCCCCTACATGGTGAAGGAGTTCCGGGTGGAGGAGGAGCTGGTGATGGTGAAGAACCCCAACTACTGGCTCCCCCTGGACCCTGAGACGCCGGACGAGGTCAGGTTTATCGGGACCACGGAGCCGGCCACCATCCGCACCATGATGGCGCGGAGGGAGCTTGAGATCTCCGACCAGTGGCAACCCCAGGAGGCCTGGCAGGCCCTGGACGCCATCGAAGGGGTGGACATAGCTTCCTTCTACGCCGGCACCGAGTTCTACCTCATGATCAACACCAAGAAACCCCCCACCGACGACGTCCACTTCCGGCGGGCCATGGCCTGGGCCATGGATTACCAGACGGTGGTGGACCACATCTTCCCCGGCTCCATTCAGGCCCGCGGCCCCATCCCCCAGAACATCCCCGGCGCCGACCCCAACGTCTTCCAGTTCCAGCGGGATCTCGATAAGGCCCGGGAGGAACTCAAAAAGTCCAAGTACTATGATCAGCTGGACCAGCTTGAGGTGGAGTTCCACTGGATCGCCGAGGTACCGGACGAAGAGAAGGTGGCGCTTCTTTTCATGGCCAACATGGCCGAGATCGGGATCAACGTAAAGGTGGTGAAGGTCCCGTGGATGTCGGTGGTGGAGGAGATGGCCCAGCTTGAGACCAGCCCCCACATCGTGTCCGTGTTCGATTCCTCCCACTACCCGGAGGCGGGATCGCTCCTTGAGTCGCGGTACCACTCCTCCTCGGCGCCCACCTGGGAGCAGAACGAGTGGCTGCTTGATCCAACGCTTGATGCCATGATCGAGGACGCCCTGGCCACCGTGGACCGAAAGGAGCGGTTTGCCAAGTACGCCGAGATCCAAGAGTACATCGTTGACCTCTGCCCCACCATCTTCCTGTTCGAGCAGGTGGAGAAGCACGCCTACCAGTCGGCTTACGTGGATTGGCCAACTGCCCGGGGCGAGGTGAACCCGGTGATGGGCTACAACATGGCCGCCCGGTTCATCAAGGTCTACCCCGAGAAGAGGCAGGAGCTACTGGGAGGCTGATCGGCTTTAAGGGGGCGGGGGCATCCCCGCCCCCTTTCCTTGGGGGAAAGGGAGCATGAAGGTACTTAAGTTCGTGGCCAAGCGGCTTTTGATGTCGATCTTCGTGCTGTTTGGGCTTTCCATCCTGATCTTCCTCGTCTCCCGGGTCTTGCCGGGGGACCCGGTGCGGATGGCCCTGGGCCCCCGGGCACCGGAATGGGCAGTCCAGAACATGCGCGAGCAGATGCATCTGGACAAGCCGCTTTATGTTCAGTACTACTATTGGCTCTCCGGGGCATTACACGGGGACCTGGGCCAGTCGCTATTCACCCGCCGACCGGTGATGGACGACATAAAGGAGTTCCTGCCTGCTACCATGGAGCTCGCGCTGTTCGCCGGCCTGATCATGGCCATCTTCGGCATACTCCTCGGTGCGGTTGCAGGGAGATATAGCAACACATGGGTGGACAACACCGTGAGGATTTTTTCTTATGTAGGGGTCGTAACGCCCTCGTTCGTGTTCGCGATTTTGTTCCTACTTCTTTTCGGATACCTTCTAAGGTGGTTCCCCACGGCGGGGAGGCTGTCAGCGGGGATCCCCCGTCCCCCTGCCATAACCGGCATGGTGACCTTGGATGCGCTCATCACGGGAAACTGGGCTGCTCTAGGGGATGCCCTGTGGCACATGGTGCTCCCTGCCGTCAGCCTGGCTTTGGGGGGGATGGCTCAAGAGGCCAGGATCACCCGTTCCACCATCTCGGACAACCTGCGCAAGGACTACATCGGAGCAGCCCGGGGGTTCGGGGTCCCGGAGCGGCTGGTGATGCTCAAGTACCTCCTAAAACCATCCCTCATCCCCACGGCCTCCATCCTGGGCTTGGATTTCGCAAGCCTCCTTGCCAACGCTTTTTTGGTGGAGCTCATCTTCAACTGGCCGGGTTTTTCCCGCTACGGCATCAACGCCATGCTGAGAAAAGACCTGAACGCGGTTTCGGCGGTGGTGATGGTGCTGGGGATCGTTTTCGTGATCGTGAACATCTTGGTGGACCTGGTGGTGGCGGGGCTTGATCCCCGCATCCGCCTGGGGGCAGAAAGGGGCAAGTGATGGCGTTCTGGAAGAGGCCCGGTTTTCAGAGGAGATGGGACAGCGTAAAGCGGGGGTGGTACAAGTTCTCCAAGAACCCGGTCTCGGTGGTGGGCCTTTTCTTCGTGCTTTTGGTCTCCTTCCTGGCCGCCTTTGCCCCCTATGTGGCCCCCTATCCAGAGCACGCCGGAAGGTTTGTGAACTTCAGTGAGGCGAGCCAGCCCCCCTCCTTAAAGCACCCCTTTGGCACCGACGTCTTCGGGCGGGACATCCTCTCCCGGGTGTTCTTCGGCTTTAGGTATTCCCTGATGATGGGGGTGGTGGTGCTGCTCTTGGTGGTCCCCCCGGGGGTGGTCCTGGGGCTGCTCGCGGGGTACTACCGAGGGACCTGGATCGACACCGTGATCATGCGGATCACGGACGTGTTTCTAGCTGTCCCCCCGCTTATCCTGGCCCTGGCCGTGTGCTCGGTCCTCACCCCCAGCGTGTTCAACGCCATGATGGCGGTTTCCCTCATGTGGTGGCCCTGGTATACGCGGCTTGTTTACGGCCTTGCCTCCTCCATCCGCAACGAGTTCTTCGTGCAGGCGGCCGAGGTGGCCGGGGCAAGCCGCTCCCACATCCTGTTCCGGGAGATCCTGCCCAACTGCGTCTCCAGCATCTTCACCAAGATGAGCCTGGACATGGGGTGGGTCATCTTGATCGGCTCCTCGCTGAGCTTTGTCGGCCTAGGGGCTCAACCCCCCACCCCGGACCTGGGGACCATGGTGGCGGACGGGGCCAAGTACCTCCCCGACCAGTGGTGGATTGCGGTGTTTCCGGCCCTGGCCATCATGATCACGGTCCTGGGCTTCAACCTGATCGGCGATGGCCTGCGGGACCTGTTCGCCTTGGAGGAGGTGTGAATTGGAAAAACTCCTCCAAATCGAGGGCTTGAAGGTGGAGTTCAAGGTGTATGAGGGACTCCTCAAGGTACTGAACGGGGTGGAGCTGGCCCTGGAGGAAGGGGAGCGGGTGGGTCTGGTGGGGGAGGCCGGCTGCGGGAAGACCACCACCATGAAGTGCGTGCTCAGGATTCTCCCCTCCCCCCCTGGCAGGATCACCGCCGGGAGGATCCTCTTCCGCGGCCAGGACCTTCTGCGCCTCCCCCTCCAGAGGATGCAGCGGGTGAGGGGCCGGGGGATCGCCATGATCTTCCAGGACCCCACGGCGGCGTTGAACCCTGTTTTCACCATCGGGGACCAGCTCATGGCGGTGATAAGGCATGGCTCCCGGGACGCCATGAACAAAAAGGAGATAAGAAGACGGGCCATCGCCGTATTGCGGGAGGTGCAACTTCCAGATCCGGAGCGGATCTTGGCCAACTACCCCATCCAGCTTTCGGGGGGGATGAGGCAAAGGGTGTGTATTGCCATGGCCCTTTCTACCGAGCCGGAGCTCCTGATCGCCGATGAGCCCACCACTTCTCTTGACGTGACCATCCAGGACCAGATCCTGAGGCTGCTCAACGCCCTGGTGGAAAGGCGCGGGACGTCTGTGATCTTCATCACCCATTCCCTGGGGGTGGTGCGGGAGATGGCCGACCGGGTGTACGTGATGTATGCGGGGAGCATCGTGGAGAGCGCCCCCAAAGGGGAGCTCTTTTCCCGGCCGCTTCACCCCTACACCCAGGGGCTGATGCGGGCGGTGCCCAAGCTCACCGGGGGCGGCATAGCCGAGGGCATCCCGGGCCGCATCCCTGACTACCTCAACCCCCCGCCGGGGTGTCGGTTCCAGCCCCGCTGCCCCCACGCCTGGGAGAGGTGCAGTCAGGCCCCTCCCCCCCTTAAGGAGGTGGAGGATGGCCGCCAGGTGGCCTGTTTTCTCTACGAGGAGGGGGCGTGATGCAGCAAGGATTGCTCGAGGTCCAGGAGCTCAAAAAATACTTCGTCACCTCCCAGGGGACGGTACGGGCGGTGGACGAGGTGTCCTTCGTCCTCCAGGAGGGGGAGACCCTGGGGCTGGTGGGGGAATCGGGCTCAGGCAAGAGCACCACCGCCTACACCGTGATCGGGATCTACGCCCCCACCGCTGGGAAGATCCTCTTCCGGGGGCAGGATATCTCAGCCCCCGTCTCCAAAAGGCCTAAGGCCCTCAAGCGGGCCATCCAGATCGTGTTCCAGGATCCCGGCACCTCCCTCAACCCCCGCCGTAGCATCGGCCAGATCCTGGAGCTGCCCCTCAAGGTGCACGGGATAGGGACCCGCCGGGACAGGCGCGAGCGGGTGGTGGAGCTCCTGCGGCTGGTGGAGCTGCCGGAGGATTACTTCTACAAGTCCCCCCACATGTTAGGCGGGGGGGAGCGGCAGATGGTGGCCATCGCCCGGGCTCTGGCCACCGAACCGGAGCTTGTGATCCTGGACGAGCCCACCTCTGCCCTGGACGTCTCCATCCAGGCCAAGATCATCAACATGCTGCTCCGCTTCCAGGAGGAGATGGGCCTTTCTTACCTTTTCATCACTCATGATCTTTCGCTCATGCGGAACGTGGCCAGTCGGGTGGCCATCATGTACTTGGGCAAAATCTGCGAGCTGGCCCCCACCGAGGAGTTCTTCCAGCAGCCCCTGCACCCCTACACCCAGATGCTCCTTTCCTCCATCCCGGTGGTATCCGACGACGAGGAGGCGGTGAAGCCGAAGAAGGTGGTTTCCCAGGGGGAGATCCCGAGCCCGGTCAACCCGCCCCCGGGCTGCCGGTTCCACACCCGGTGCCTGGAGGCGGGGGAAGGCTGCCGAAAGGCCCTGCCCGAGATGGTGGAGGTAAACGAAGGGCATCTTGTGTCTTGCCTTAAGTACCAGCCTGGGGTCGCCAGCGCGTCCCCAAGGGCGCAAGAGGAGGTGGAAGGATGAGGATCCTTTGGATTAACCCGGTGGGCACCGCCGACTTCGATGCCCCCATAGGCGAGTTCCTCTCCGGGGCCAAGTCCCCGGGGACGGAGATCGATGTGGTTTCCCTCAAGCGGGGGCCCATGCACCTCGAGTACCACTACTACGAGGCCCTGATCCTTGCCGATACCTTGCACGAGGTCCGGCGGGCCGAGCGGGAGGGATACGACGCCGCGGTGATCGGGTGCTTTTACGATCCGGGGCTCAGGGAGGCCAGGGAGATAGCCGAGAGGCTGGTAATCACTGCCCCGGCCGAGTCCGCCATGCACATAGCCACCACCGTACTTGTTTAGCGTGAGTAGCCCTCGGGGCTGAAGTTTTCCTGCCTAGCGGCAAAGTTCCCTTGGAAAGGTGCTTTATGTAATACAGA
>LGFI01000008.1 GCA_001508155.1 Acetothermia bacterium 64_32
GCCCAGATTGAACTCCCCCCGGTTTCGCCTGCTGAGGTCGCGTTGGTTTTCGATTACGAATCTGCATGGGTTCAGGAAGTGGAGCCTCACGCATTAGGCTGGTACTACCCCAAGTTGGTGTTGATTTTTTACCGTGCCCTACGCAAGCTGGGGCTTGACGTGGATGTTCTTCCGGCGAGCACGCCCCTTAATAACTACAAGCTGGTTGTGGTTCCTACGCTTCCGATCCTGCGGGAAGAGTGCCTGGAGAATTTCGTGGACGTTCAGGGCATAACGCTTTTCGGCCCGCGGACTGGAAGCAAAACCGAAAACTTCCATATCCCGCCTGAGCTCCCGCCCGGCCCCTTGCAGCGTTTTCTGCCGGTAAAAGTTACGGCTGTGGAGGGACTAGGCGAAAACGAGACTCACGTGGAATGGAATGGGAAGGTTTACCCTGTGGGCATTTGGAAAGAGAGGGTTAAGAGTCAGCTTGTGCCAATCGTCCGCTTTCCGGATGGAAATGGGGCTTCTTTCCGCTCTGGCAATTACATATATCTGGGATTTTGGCCTTCAGAAGAGTTTCTTGTGGATTTCATAGGGTGCCTTGCACAAGAAGTTGGCCTGGAGACCATGAGGTTACCCAACGGCTTGAGGATAAGGCGAAGGGGAAAGAAAGTTTTCGCGTTTAATTATTCTTCCGAGCCGCAGAATGTCCCAGCTTCTGCAGAAGCTCGCTTTCTCTTAGGAAGCCAAATCCTTTTCCCCTATGGCCTCGCGATTTGGACAGAAAAAGGAGGGCGAGAAAATGACTAAATTGACGTTGGTGGTGATGGCGGCGGGGGTTGGGAGCCGCTACGGGGGCCCAAAGCAGCTCGAGCCCATCGGCCCGGGTGGGGAGACATTCAGCGATTATTCCGTCTACGACGCCCTCCGGGCCGGCTTCCAAAAGGTGGTCTTCATCCTCAGCAAGGAGATCGAGGAGGCGTTCCGAAACCTCGTGGGAAAGCGTATAGAGCGGCACTGCAAAACCGAGTACGTCATCCAAAGGCTCGAGGACTTGCCCCCTGGGTTCTCGGTGCCGGAAGGTCGCAAGAAACCCTGGGGCACGGCCCACGCGGTCCTCTGCTGCAAGGGGGCCGTGGATTCCCCCTTCTGCGTGATAAACGCCGACGACTTCTACGGCAAGGACTCCTTCCAAAAGGTGGCCCACTTCCTCTCAGAGCCCCACGGGGAGTCCCCACCTGCCTGCCTGGTGGTCCACAGGTTGGCAAACACCCTGAGCGAACACGGTCCGGTAACCCGGGGCATCTGCCAGGTGGACAGGGAAGGCTACCTCGTGCGGATCGACGAACGACATCGGGTAAAGCGGTTCGGTCAGAAGATAAAATATAGCGAGGACGGCGAACACTGGGAGGAAGTATCCCCTGAAAGCATCGTCTCTATGAACATGTGGGGCTTTACCCCGCATATCTTCTCAGAACTCGAGGCCCGCTTCCCTCGCTTCCTCCAAGAAAACCGAGACGATATAAAAACCGCGGAGTTCCTCCTGCCAAGCGTGGTCCACGACCTGGTGAAGGAGGGGCGGCTCCGGGTCAAGGTCCTCCCCACCCCCGAACGATGGTTCGGCATCACCTACCAGGAGGACAGGGAAACCGCAAGGCGCGCCGTCGCCGAGCTCGTCCGCCGCGGGGTGTACCCGGAAAGGCTGTGGGAATAGGGGTGCATGATGAACCGATCCTCCTTGGAAAGGCTCTGGGCCTGGATGGAAAAGAAGGGCTTCTCTAACTTCTTTGTGTTCCGCCCGGAGAACTTCGCCTGGCTTACCGGGGGCGATAACACGGTGGTGGCCGGGGAGGGGACGGGCTGGCTTGAGCTCGCCGAGGGGAAGGTCACCCTGCACACCTCGAGGATCGAGGCCGGGCGCCTACGGGAGGAAGAAGCCCCGGGGGCCGACGCGGTGATCGCACACCCCTGGTACGCAGTGCCCGAACCCGGGCGACCCAACGACCTCTCGCACGACCTCACCCCCCTGAGGCTCGTCCTTTCTCCTGAGGAAAAGGAGAGGTTCCGCCTTTTGGGGAGGGACGCCGCCCTGAGCGTAGGGGAGGCGGTGCGGGCGGCAAAGCCCGATTGGACGGAACGGGAGCTCGCCGGGGCCGTGGCAGAGGAGGCCCTGTCCCTGGGGATCCAGCCGGTGGCCCTGCTCGTGGCCGGGGAAGAGCGCATCTTCAGGTGGCGGCATCCCCTGCCCAAGGACCGCCCCCTGGGGAGGCTCTTCATGGCGGTGATCTGCGGCCGCAGGGAGGGGCTCATCGCAAACCTCACCCGGCTCCGCTCCTTCGGCCATCCCGAGGCGAATGACCTCTACCGAAAGGTCCTCTCGGTGGAGGCGGCCGCCCTGGACTCAACCCGCCCCGGAACGACCCTGGACGAGGTCCTTTCGGCCATCCGAGAGGCCTACCGGGCGGTCGGGAGGCCTGAGGCCTTCGAGGAACACCACCAGGGCGGGATCGCCGGCTACCGCCCTCGGGAGGTGCTCGCCATCCCGGGCGAGAAGACCCGGCTCAAGGAGGGGATGGCGGTGGCCTGGAACCCCTCCCTCCCCGGGGCCAAGGCCGAGGACACCTTTTTGGTCACCGAGGATGGTCTGGAAAACCTGACCGTTGACCCCTGCTGGCCCACGGTGGAAGTAGCGGGCCGAAAACGGCCGGCCCTCTACGGACCATGACCCCATCCATGGGTGCTGCGGAGCTCCTTGTGGAAAAATTCGGCCCCGGGCCCTTTCCGGTGGTGGCCCGGGCCCCGGGACGGGTGAACCTGATCGGCGAACACACCGACTACAACGAGGGCTACGTCCTCCCCTTCGCCATCGACCGCCACACCGAGGTCGCCCTGCGCCCTCGGGAGGACATGCGGGCATCCGCCTACGCCGCCTCCTTCGATGAGTTTTTCTCCGTTGAGCTCGTCCCAAAAGAATTCCGACCACAAGGTGGGTGGCCGGATTACCTGCTAGGCATACTGCGCGAGCTTTCCGCGTACATAGATTTCCCTCACGGGCTTGAGGCGGCCATCGTGGGGAACGTCCCCTTGGGGGCAGGGCTCTCCAGCTCCGCTTCTTTAGAAGTGGCCCTGGCTGTGGGGCTTGCCCGGCTGTACGGGCTTGAGCTTTGGGGGCTTGAGCTCGTGCGGCTTTGCCAGCGGGCGGAAAGCGGTTTCGTCGGCATGCCGTGCGGGATCATGGACCAATACGCCGCCTACTTCGCGGAGCCCAACCGAGCGCTTCTCCTCGACACCCGCGCCATGGAGCACCAGGCAGTCTCCCTTGAGCTTTCGGACGTGGCGTTCCTGGTGATCGATAGCTCCGTGCGCCGGACGCTAACGAACTCCGGATACGCCGAGAGGCGACACGAGTGCGAGGAGGCTGCGCGCTGGCTGGCGGAGAGGTTTCCCGAAAGGGGGATCGCCTCCCTGCGGGATGTGGACGAGGGGACCCTCGCGGCGGTCTCTTCAAAAATGCCCAAGCAGCTTTGGCGTCGAGCGAAACACGTGGTGGAGGAGAACGCCCGGGTGCTTGCGGCCGCCCGTGCCCTGGGGAAGGGAGACGTGGAGACGGTTGGGCGGCTCCTTTACGCCTCGCACAGGTCGCTGCGGGATCTTTTCGAGGTGAGCACGCCGGAGCTGGATTTCCTGGTGGAGTGGGGCCTTGAGCACGGGGCGCTGGGGGCGCGCCTCGTGGGCGGGGGCTTTGGTGGGGTGACGCTGCACCTCGTGCCTGAAAGGACCAAGGAGGCTTATCTTGCCGGGATCAAAGAGGCCTTTCGCCGTGCGTTCGGCCGCCCGGCCCCATGCTGGGAAGTTCATCCCGGCCTGGGGGCCAAGGTGCTGAACGAAGGTTGAAGGTGGTTACAGGCCCGCATCGGGGATTGCCGGGAGCTCAAGGGGGCTTCCCCGTCCGAGTTCTTGGTAGTGAAACAGGGCGCAGGCGGCCACCATGGCCGCGTTATCCGTGCACAGCCCCGCCGGGGGGAAATGGACCTCCAGGCCCCGCTCGGCAGCCCGGGCCGGGAGCACCTCCCGCAGCCTGCGGTTGGCCGCCACCCCCCCCACCACCGCCATCCGCCTGACCTCGAGCACCTTGGCCGCCCTGAGGGCCTTTTCGCTCAGCACATCCACCACCGCCTCCAAGAAAGAGGCGCAAAGGTCCTCGGGCCTGGTGTGGGGATGATCCCGCAGCCAGTAGACGGCGGCGGTCTTAAGCCCGGCAAAGCTGAAATCAAGCCCGGAATCGATCATCGGCCGGGGGAAGGGGACCGCTTTGGGATCGCCCTCCTCAGCCAGCCCGTCGATGGCGGGCCCGGCAGGGTAGGAAAGCCCGATGAGCCGCCCGAACTTGTCAAGCGCCTCCCCGGCCGCATCGTCCCGGGTGGTCCCCACCTCCCGGTACCGCCCCCAGTCCCGCACGTGGACAAGGGAGGTGTGCCCTCCGGAAACGATCAGCGCCAGGAGCGGCGGCTCCGCCCCCGGATGCGCCAGCCGATGGGCGAAGATGTGCGCCTCCAGGTGGTTCACCCCTACCAAGGGGACGTCCAGGGCCATCGCCAGCCCCTTGGCATAGGAAAGCCCCACCAGGAGCGATCCCACCAGCCCCGGCCCCTGGGTCACCCCCACCAACCCCACATCCCCAAACCCAACCCCAGCCCCCCTCAACGCCTCCTCCACCAGGGGGGGGAGCTTCCGCAGATGGTCCCGGGAGGCCACCTCCGGCACCACCCCACCATACCGGGCGTGCAGCCCCGCTTGGGAGTAAACAAGGTTTACCAAAACCTCCTCCCCCCGTAGCAGGGCCACCGAGCTTTCGTCGCAGGAGGTCTCAATCCCCAGGACGATCATGATTCAAGATGTACTCGGGTTTCACGGCCCCGATGTAGGGGAGGTTCCGGTAAAGCTCGGCGTAGTCCAAGCCGTAGCCGACCACAAACAGGTTCTCCTCCAGGGTGAAGCCCACGTAGTCCACGGGCACATCCACCTGGCGCCGGGCGGGCTTGTCCAACAGGGTGCACACCTTGAGGCTCGCCGGTTCCCTGGCCCTTAGCCTCCTCAGGATGTGCTCCAGCGTGTGGCCGGTGTCCACGATGTCCTCCACTATGAGGAGATCCCGGGAGCCCACCGGGGAGTCCAGGTCCTTGAGGATCCTCACCTCGCCTGGGCTCGTTCTCCCCTGGTAGCTGGAGACGGCCATGAAGTCGTACTCCATGGGGACGTGCATCCTGCGGGTGAGGTCGGCCATGAAGGGGAGGGCCCCCTTGAGGAGCCCCACCACGAGGAGCGGTCGGCGATGGGGATCCCTGCCGGCACCGTCAAGATAGTCCTGGGAGATCTGCTCCCCCAGCTCCCCCACCCTTTTTGCGATGTCCTCGGTAGAGAAAACAACCCGCTCGATGATCTCAGGGACCATTACTGGGAAAGGATAGCCTCACCGGGGGCCCACCACCACCTCAACCCCGGAGGGAGAACCTCTCCTCCAAGGCGGTGAGCCGATCGGCAATCCCGGTGTACTCGAGCTCGGCCATGGGGAGCATGGCCGGCCCGGAGAACCCTTGGCGGCGGATCTCGCAGGCCTTCTCCGCCGCCCGAGCCCTCACCCAGTCCCAAAACGGATGGTCGAACACGTCCACCGGTCCGGCCAGCTTCCCCTGGTGACAGGAGAAGGCGAGCCCCATCACCACCGGCGGGCCATCGAAGAACGAAACCGCGGTCCCGGCCCGGACCGGCATCAGGGGCCCCACGTGGCTTCCCCGCATGAAACCAGGCACATAGTGGGCAATGGCAAAAGGCGCCAGGACCTCCCCGGTGGCGGGGAAGTCCCTCTGCACCCGGACCAGCGCCACCGGGTCGTCCTTGCCCACGTAGCGGCCGGCGATGTTCCGCAAGCGCGTGGTGGAGCAAGCCACCGCCTGCTCCCCGCTTGCCCGGGAGTGGATCCTCTCGATCACGAACCGGTCGTTGTCACGAAGCAGGGCCGCAAGGTCGTACAGGTCCTCGGGGGCGGAGAGCTCGATCACCCGGTCGGCCTCGGGGTGGGCAACGTCCATGACGGTGAACCGGAATCCCTGGCCCAGCCGGGGCGAGAGGATGAGCCCGGGGCAGGTCATGGGGTCGGCGAAGGCAAGGTAAAAGGGGAGGTTGAATGCCCCGGGGGAGGTTTTGTCTGCCATGAGGAGCAGAAAGGCCTCCCCGGGCCGCTCCTCGAGGGAGAGCTCGGCCACCCCTGGCCCCAGGCCCCGCACGTTGCCGGAAAAGGCGTCCTTGAGGAGGTCCTGGCCGGCCCCGTAAAGGCCTTCCTCCTTGGCGATCCGGGCCCCCACCCGGAACGCCTCCCAGGACAGCCGGTGGATGGCCCTATTTCCCACCCCCTCCCGGTGGGAGAGAAGAAGGCAGATGTCATCCCCCACGTGGGTCACGTGGTGGTCTATCAGGACCCCCCCGCCCTCTCGGGAAAGGAAATCCCTAATTCGGGCGAGCATCTCCTCGGAAGGGCGGATGTGCCCGCCTATGCTCCCCACATCGGCCTTGACCGCAGACAGAGTGATCTCCATCCGATATCACCCCTGAGATTTTGTAGCGGAAAGGGCCTGGGCCATGTCCAGGAGTAGGTTCCCGGCCACCTTACGCCGGTAGTCGGCCGAGGCCCGGATATCGGAGATGGGCTTTACCGCCTGGGAAAGCTCCTCCGCCAAAGGCCGCAGGGCATCCGGGTTCAAGGGCTTTCCCACCAGGGCCGCCTCCACCTCACGGGGCCGCAGCACGGTGGGGGCTACCGAGCCCAGGGCCAGGCGAGCCTTCACTATAACATCCCCTTCGAGCCAGAGGAGCGCCCCCAGGGAGGCCACGGCGATGACCAGGGCCCGCCTGCGGCCCACCTTGCGGAAGTAGGAGAGCGGCTTTCCCTCGGGGAAGGGGAGCCACAGGGAGCGGACGATTTCCCCTGGCCCAAGGGCGGTCTTCCCCGGCCCCAGGATGAACTCCTCCACGGGGACCTCCCGTTCGCCGGCCGGGCCTGCAAGGCGCACCCTTGCCTCAAGCAGGTACAGGGGGATGAGCCCGTCCCCGGCCGGGGAGGCATTGGCCAGGTTCCCCCCCAAGGTCCCCATCTCCCGGATGGCCGGGGCCCCGATGGTGGAAAGGGCAAGCCTCAGGATGGGCAGGCGCTCGGCCAAAGGCGAGCGCAATAGCTCCGCATGGGTGACCGCCGCCCCCACCTCAGCCCCCCCCTCCCGGAGCTCGACCCCCTGAAGCTCGGGAAGCTCGCCTATGTAGACAAGGAACGGCGGGTCCCACTGGCCATTCCGCACCCGCACGAAGACATCGGTCCCCCCGGCCAGCGGCATTCCCCCCTCGGCCACCAGCCGCACCGCCTCAGCCAAATCCCTCGGCCTCACGATCTCAATCGGCCCCGTCTTCCTCATCGCCTGACCCCCACAAGCCCGCCCTCCAAGTCCTCCTGCACATCGACGTCGAACACCACCCCCGGGTGGTCGACCGGGATGAGCCGGCAGCCTTCCCGGATGAGCTCCCGCGCCCCGATGTCCCCGGAGAGCCCAAGGAGCCTCGGCCGAAGCGAAGGGGGGAGATACACGGGAAACCCCCGCCGACCACGGTAGCTCGGGGCTACCGGCCGGGCCCCGGCCTCCTCCAGCACCGCCCGGGCCGCCTCCTCGGGCACCTCGGGCATGTCCCCGAGGAAAAGGAGCATCCCACCCTCAACATGTTGGGCCGCCAACCGTAGGGAACTCCCCATGCCCTCCTCCCAACGGTCGTTTATGAGCACCTCCCAGGTGTGGCCGTGACGCATGATGCGTGACGGGTTAAGAAGCTCGCAGAGGATCTCCTCGGCCTGGGCACCGAGGACAATGAGGCGCCTCGTCACAGGCAGGCTCTCCACTAGCTCCAACGTCCATTCCAAAAGGGGCTTTCCCCTGAAAGGCAGAAGTAGCTTCGGTTCCCCCATACGCCTTCCGGCCCCGGCGGCCAAAACCACGCCCGTGACCCGTGATCCGTGATCCGTGATCCGAGTTGAGTTACCCCTCACCGCTGTTAAGCCATTCGGCTGCCAAAAGGACGGCGTCCACGATCTTCTCGTAGCCGGTACAGCGGCATAGGTTGCCAGAAAGCCAGGTCCGTACCTCCTCCCGGCTGGGGTGGGGTTTTTCCAGGAGGAGTGCATAAGCGGCCATTACGAACCCGGGGGTGCAAAAGCCGCACTGTACCCCAGCGGTCTCCACCAGGGCCTCTTGGATGGGATGGAGTTTCCCGTCCTTGGCCAGTCCCTCCACGGTCAAGACTTCCTTCCCGTCCACTTGGATTGCGGCCGTAAGGCAGGAAAGCCTGGGCTTTCCGTCGACGATCACCGTACAGGCCCCGCATTCCCCCTCCCCGCACCCCTCCTTGGTGCCGGTGAGGCCCAGGTCCTCCCGCAAGAGGTCAACCAGGCGCCTTCCTGGGGGGACCTCCAGCTCCAGTTCCTTCCCGTTGAGGCGGAATCTGATCTTCATGTCACTGGGAGAGCACCCGCTCCACGGCCGAGAGCTCCGGGGGGATCACTGTGGGGTCCGGGAGGCCCCTGAGCACGCCCTCGGGGTCCTTGAGCCCGGAGCCGGTGATGAAAACGGCGGCGGTGGCCCCCTCGGGGATGGTGCCGTCCCGCAACAGGGCGAGCAGCCCGGCGTAGGCCGCGGCCGCGGCCGGCTCGGCGAACACCCCCACCCGGCGCGGCAGGTCTTGGCCGGCAGCCACGATCTCCTCGTCCGTCACCGTGACAAAACCCCCACCGCTTTCCGCCACGTACCTCACCGCCTTCACCACGTCCCGGGGCCGCCCCACCTTGATGGAATCGGCCACGGTGTCGGCGGGCTCATCGGCGGGCAGGATGGCCTCCCCCCTCCGGAACCGCCGGAAGGCGTGGGCGATGGCGGCCGCCCCGGCTGCCTGTACCCCATATACCTTGGGGCTTGCCTCTGCAAGCCCCACCTTCACCAACTCGGAAAATCCCTTGGCTATCCCCGAAATCACCGACCCATCTCCCACCGGGACCAGCACGTACTGGGGAAGCTCCCCCTCCAGCTGCTCCCACAGCTCCAGCGCCCCGGTCTTCTTCCCCTCCACGTTCATCGGGTTTACGGCGGCGGAGCGGTCGTACCAGCCAAAGTGGGCCGAGGCCTGGCTGCACAGGTCGAACGCCTGATCGTATGTGCCGTCCACGGCGAAAACCAGGGCCCCGAAGGCGATGAGCTGGGCCACCTTGGGCTTGGGGGCGGTCCTGGGGACGAAGATGTGGCAGGGGATGCCGGCGGAGGCGCAGAAGCCTGCAAGGGAGGTGGCGGCATTCCCGGTGGAGGCCGCCGCCATCGCCCCCCGCCCCAGCTTCCTGGCGGCAGCCACCGCCACCGCCGTGGCCCGGTCCTTGTAAGAGGCCGTGGGGTTGAGGGCATCGTCCTTGATCCACAGGCCGGAAAGCCCCAGCTCCCTGGCCAGGGTGGGGCAGGAGTAGACCGGGGTCCAACCCGCCCGGAGGGGCACCGCATGCTCCACCCCCACCGGGAGAAGCTCCTCATAGCGCCACAGGGAAGAACGTCTGGTCTCGGCAAAGCTGGTGGGGGTAAGTCGCCGGCCCAGGATCCTGTAATCGTAAAGCACCTCAAGGGTCCCCGCCCTGGGCCCACACCGCGGGCAGGTGTAGTCCAAAGACCAGGGCTCATACTCCCGGCCACAGCTCACACAGCGGAACGCTACCGGCTCACCCATGGATTTCTCCTGTCATGGCCCTAGCTTAACCTATCTTCGCCAGATGGGCAGGAAGGGAAGGGAACGCCTGGCCCCCTCCAGGAGGACCGCCATCTCCGCCGCCACCTTCAGGGAAAGCTCCCCTTCGAAGGGCCCCAGGGCCTTTCCCTCCACCTGCGAGAAATCACCGGCGACCCGCACCACAAGCTCCCCCTCCCGCGCAGGTAGCCGCACAACGGAAAGCAGGTACCCAGCATCGGTCGCCTGGAGTGTGAACAGCTGCCCCCCCTCCTTACGGTAGACGGTGCTACCGGCGATGTGAAATGCGTTCCCCTCCTCGGCGTAGATGTCCTCCAGGCGGAAGAACAGGCGCGGCTTTTCCCGGTAGGGCTTCCCCTGGTGCACGCAGAAGGTGGCGCAGTTCCCGCACTCGTTACAGAGGTCGTCTATATGGAGGATCTGGCGGGCCTGGGCCACCCGGAAGCTTTCCCAACCCGCCACCTCCAAGCCGCCGTCTTTCACCTTAAGCCGGGGCAGCTGCCAGTCCACCGGGGAGACGAAATAGTGGAGGTTGGCCCTGTTGGGGCAAACCTCCACGCACTTGTCGCACAGGGCCGAACACTGGAGGCAGCGGGCCGCCTCCAGTTTTGCCTCCTCCTCCGTGTATGTGTCCTCTATGAGTTGGAAGCCGGTGCGAAGCTGTGGGGGCAGGGTCTTGAGCCCCCTTGGGGGCTCCCTGCGGGCCCGCATGCGTTTTATCCCCACGATGTCCGCGCGGGAGAGCTCAGGGCGGGGGGGATCGGGCTCGCGGAACGGCACCCCTAGCTCCCGACAGATGGCCTGGGCGGCCCGCAGGCCGTCCCCGCAGGCGGCGATGATGGAATGGGGACCGGGGGTGACGTCCCCCCCCGCGTAGATTCGGGGGGCGAGCCGACCGGCCCCTGCTTCCACCCGCCGGATATCCACTTTAGAGCCCGAAAGGAAAGCGAGGTCGGCCCTTTGGCCTATGGCCACCACCAGCGAGTCCGCCGGCAGGACGAACTCGCTCCCCTGGATAGGCACGGGCCGGCGGCGGCCGTCCGGCCCCGGTTCCCCAAGCTCGTTCCGCACAAGCTCCACCCCCACCACCCGGCCGTCCTCACGCAACACCCGCATCGGGGAGACCAGCTCCAAAAGCCTCACCCCTTCCTCGAGGGCCCCGGAGAGCTCCTCCTGGGAGGCGGGCATCTCCGCCCGGCTGCGGCGGTAGGCCACGATCACCTCCCCGCCCAGCCGCCGGGCGGCCCGGGCGGCATCCATGGCCGTGTCCCCTCCCCCGATCACCACCACCTTACGGCCCAGGGCCGGCCGGGCCCCGGCCCGCACCTCTTCCAGGAGCTCCAGGCCCGACCACACCCCCGCCCCTTCGATCCCCTCGATGTGAAGGGGCACCTCCTCTTGGGTGCCACAGGCGATGAATACCGCGTCGTAACCCTCCCTGAGGAGCTCCTCGGGGGGGATGGTCACCGGCTGGGAGAGCCTCAGGTCGACTCCCAGGGCCAATATCCTCTCCACATCAGCCCTGATCACCTCATCCGGAAGCCGGAAGGGGGGTACCAGGTGCATCATCCCCCCCGGCCTATCCTTGGCCTCGTAGATCGTCACAGAGACCCCGCTTCTGGCCAGGAAGTAGGCGGCCGAAAGCCCTGCGGGCCCCGCCCCAACTATCGCCACCCTTTTCCCCGTGGGGGGGGACTTCACCGGCTCGGGGGAGGTCCCATGGGCGAAGGCGAACCGCTTCAGGGCCCGGATGGCCACCGGGGCCTCGTAGCTGTTCCTGGTACACCGGGTCTTGCAAAGCTGGGTGCAAACATAGCCGGTGACCCCAGGGAGAGGGTTCCGGGCCAAGATCGCCTCCAGGGCCCGAGCCGGGTCACCTTTCCCTATCCACCAGATGTACTCGGGCACGTCCTGCCGCACGCCGCACTCCTCCACACACGGGGCGGCGATGCAGTCGAATGGGGGAAGCCCCCGGGAGGTCTTGGGAAGCCCGTAGCGGAAGTAGGCCTTCTTGTAGCGGGGGGACTCCAGGGCCCCTTTCGCCGCCCGCTCCAGGTTCGCCAGGGCACCCTCGGAGAGCTGGGAGAGTTCCCTCGCCCCCCGGCGGTCCATCTCTGCCTCGATCTCCTCCAGGTATTGGTGGAAGCGCGCATACCCCCCCGGCTTCAGGAGGTCGGAGGCCACCGTCACCGGAAGCGCCCCGCAGGACAGGATCTCGGCCACGTTCAACGCATCCGCCCCCCCGGCATAGGAAACGAAAAGCTCCCCCTCAAACTCCTGGGCCAGCCTCCAAAAGAGGTTCATGGTGACCGGGTAAAGGGCCCGGCCGGACATGTACATCTCCTCCCCGGGCAGGACCCCCTTGTGGTTGCGCATGGCCAGCGTGTTCGACAGCTTCACCCCGAACACCAGGCCCCGCTTTTCTGCTACCTCCTTGAGGGCTTTGATGAGTTCCACCGCCCGGTCGTACTCAAGGTCCTTCTCGAACACGGAATCGGGGATCTCGATCTCGCGGAAGCCGAGGTGATCGTGCAGGATGCGGAGGACCTCGTCCTTCCCAAGGAGGGTGGGGTTCAACTTGATGAAGGTATGCAGGCCCCGCTCCTCCAGGAGGTATCTTGCTATCCCCTCGATCTCATCCGGGGGGCAGCCGTGCATGGTGGACAGGGTGACGCTGCCTGTGAGCCTTTCTGGGATCTCCACTTCGGCAAGCTCGGGGTGTCTTTCCCGCAGGATCCCCCTAAGCTCTGCTAGCTCCGAGCTTGCGTCCGCCAGGCGGTCCATGAAGCGGAGCATTGGGGGGCTGGTGATGCCCTTGAAGTCGTAGCCCACCGACATGTTGAACTGGGTGTCGAAGGGGACATCGCCCCAGCCCAGGATATGGGGGAGGACGTGCACCAGGACCCACGCTTTGATGTACTCCCAGGCGGACTGGGAAAGCTTGAGCTCCTGGGACCACTCCACGTTATAGCCCTCGTCCTCCATGTCGATGCAGGGGCGGGGGATTTCGAGTTCGTCCAGGACCTGGACCGTTTTGAGCTCTATGAACCGGCCCCCACAGAGCCAAGCGGACACGATGTTCTGAGCGAGTTGCGTATGGGGCCCAGCGGCCGGGCCGATGGGGGTGCCCAAGGGCTCCCCAAAAAGCTCGGTGCCGAATGGGGGGTTCGGCCGGGGACGCCAGAAGAGCTCCTTGGGGATCCCAAAGATCTCCCCCCGGGCCTTGTACTCCCCGAGGATCCACTCTAAAAGAACCTCGAAAGGCTGCGGTCTCATGAGGTCGGACATATCCCTCCTATATCCTTGCCCACAGCCGCTTGGCCGCCTCCCTAGCCTTGGCCAGGGCCTCCCGCTCGTCCACCTTGCTCACCTGCCCGCATGAGAGGAGGACCTCCCCGGCCCCGATCACCGTGTGGGGGGAAAGCCCCTCGGAGATCCGAGCGAACATGAGGTGCCAAGGGAGGTTCCCCCCGGTGATGGGGGTGGGAGGGTGGTAGTCCCAAAGCACCAGGTCTGCCGCATACCCCGGGGCAAGTTTTCCCATGGGCACCCCGAAGAACCTCTCGGCCAGGGCATAGTTATGGTAAAGCAAAAGAAGGAGTTTGTCTCCCAGGGCGGTGGGGGTTCCGCTTGTGTGGTGGGCCAGGAGGCTGGCGGAGAGGAGTTCCCCGATGATGTCGCAGCCGTAGCCGTCCGTGCCCAGGCCCACGTTTATCCCTCGGGAGAGCATCTTCTCTACCTGGGCGGCGCCCACGGCGTTGTTCATGTTGGAGCGGGGGTTATGGATGAGGCTCGCCGGGCGGTCGGCCAGAAGTTCCAGCTCCGCCTGGGAAAGGTGGATGCCATGGGCGAGGAGCGTCCCCTCCCTCAGGATCCCGAACTTGTCAAGCCTCTCCGCCACCCGCAGGCCGTATCTCTGCAAGGAGTCCACCACGTCTTCCTTCCCCTCGGCCAGGTGGATGTGGAACGGAAGGTTCAGTGGCTCGGCGGCCTGGACGGCCCGTTCCAGGGACTGGTCCGACAGGGTGAAGGAGGCGTGGAGCCCCATGTGGGCGGCGCACCGCCCCGGGAGGACGTCCTCTTTTGCCGCCCTCAGGTTCTCGGCGATCCCCGCGTCCCGTTCCGCAAGCCCGCCCCGGTCGGTGACCTCGTAGCAAAGGTCGCACCTGAGCCCCAGCTCGTCCACCACCGCCCGCCTTATCTGGGAAAGGGCCCCCTCGATGGCCCCCGGGGAGGCGTGATGGTCAAGCAGGGCCGTGACCCCGGCCCGCAGGTGCTGAAGGCCCCCCACCATGGCGGACCAGTAGACGTCCTCGGGCTCCAGGGCCCGATCCAGCCGCCACCACAGCCCCTCCAGGATCTCCCCGAAGCTCCTGGGGGAAAAGCCGGGGATGGACACGCCCCGGGCCAGGGAGGAGTACAGGTGGGCGTGGGCGTTCACCAACCCCGGGGTGAGGAGCCGCCCGTCGGCGTCGATCCTCCTTGCCCCGGACACCTCCGGGGCCGGCCCTTCCCCCACTGCCTCTATCCTGTCCCCCGACACGATCAAATAGCCCTGTTCGTGGTAGGTGCCGAACAGGTCCCCCAGCCGTACCCGGTCGATCACAAGCTCCATCGCCAGCCCTCCAAGGAAAGGGGGGCCGCCCTGGGGCGACCCCCCTTGGGTCCAAGCTCACTCCCCGGGCTCCCCCGGCCAGGGGCCCACCACTCCCTCCACCGCCCACTCCAGGGTGATGAGGGTGTCCACCGAAGGCCACATCCCCTCCGGGACCACCAGGTTGCCCTTCCGGTCATACACCGGGCCCTGGAAGGGATCGAAGGTGACCCCTGGGTCGGCCATCTGGTTGTGGCGGACCATCACCAGGTCGTAGGCGGAGATCTCGCCGAACGTGGGGTGATCGATGATGTAGGCCTTGAGGTCGTCCTTGAACACGGGGTTGATCATCATGCCGGGTTCGGCCCCCACCTCCACCGCCCCCTGGGAAAGCAGCCACCAGTAGTCCACGTGCTGCAGGTTCTCGTTTGTGTAAAGGCCCTGGTGGACCTTGGTCAAGAAGTCGCGGTAGATGGCCTCCCAGTGGACGATCTGCCCCGATACCACCTTGTCGGGGGCGAACTGGTACATGGGGGTATAGTGGCCGAAGGAGACAAAGCCGTTTTCGGCGGCCACCTGCACCACGGTGGGGGAGTCCTCGGTGAAGGCGAACACATCGCACCCTTCGGCGATCAGGGCCTCCGCCGCTTCTTTTGCCGCGGCGGGGTTGAACCACTCGTAGATCCACTTCACGTGTACTTCGGCATCCGGGTTGGCCTCGCGCACCCCGATGGTGAAGGCGTTTATGTGGCGTTTGACCTCCGGGATGGGGAAGGCGCCCACGTAACCGATCTTCCCGGACTTGGTGAGGGCCCCGGCCATGATCCCGTTCAGGTAGTACACCTGGTAGAAGTCGGCCATGTAGGTGGCCGAGTTGGGGGCCCGTTTGAAGCCCGAGCAGTGGGCGAAGATGACGTCGGGGTAACGGGCCGCCGCCTCGATCGTCTCGTCCATGAACCCGAAGCTGGTGGTGAAGATGACGTTACACCCCTGAGCCACCAGCTGGTCGATGAAGGTGCCGGCCTGCCCCTCCGGCACGGACTCCACGTAAACCGTCTCCAGCCAATCGAATTCCTGGTCCAACATCTCGCGAGCTTCGTTGTGGGCGAAGGACCAGCCGTAGTCCCCGATGGGGCCCACGTAGATGAACCCCGCCTTGATCTCCCCTTCGGCCAGCGCCACCAGGCCGAACGCCGTCATTACCATAAGCACCAAAACAGCAAACCTCCGCATATCAAACCTCCTTTTTAAAGGCTACCCAACTTTTTTGCGCCCGAAGATCTCCTCGGCTTCCACCCCCTTTCATCTCTCCCCCCGGATGTAAGGGAGACCCAGGGCCCCTGGCGCCCCCCGCCGGCGCTGGGCGCCCCGCAGGCCCACCAGGGCCAACACCAGTATAGCAAACGCGTAGGGCATCAGCTTGAGGAGCTCCGGGGGAAGCCAGGCCTGCAGCCGGTAGGAGAGGTGGTAAAGCGCCCCGAAGAAAAGCGCCCCCCAGATGGCCTGCAGGGGGTCCCAGGCGGCGAAGATGGTGAGGGCGATCACGATCCACCCCATCCCCCCGGTCATCCCCTCCGTCCAGGAGGGCCGGTACTCCACGGACAGATACCCGCCGGCTACCCCGGCGAGCATCCCCCCGAAGATCACCGCAAGATACCGCACCAAAAACACGTTCACCCCCAGGGCGTCCGCGGTGGCCGGGGATTCCCCCACCGACCGGAGGGAGATCCCCCACCGGGTACGGTAGAGGATTATCCACAACACCACCGCCAGGAACAGCCCCACGTAGGTGAGGACGCTCTGATCCTGAAAAAGCATCGGACCAAGAAGCGGGATCTGGGAAAGACCGGGGACGGTGAAGCTGGGCAGGGGTTGTCGCAAGGGGATCCCCTCCCACCCCCGGCCCAAAAGCCCAGCAAGCCCCGTGCCGAACATGGTTAGGGCGAGGCCGGACACGTACTGGTTTGCCCGCAGGGTGACGGTGAGGAATGCGTGGAGCAGGGCAGCCACCCCCCCCCACCACCGCCGCGGCCAGGACCCCCAGCCCCGGGTGCCCAGTAGACTGGGCCACCGCGAAGGCGGAAAACGCCCCCAGGATCATCATCCCCTCCACCCCCAGGTTCACCACCCCCGCCCGCTCGGCGTAGATCTCCCCCAACGTCCCCCACAGCAGGGGCGTCCCGAAGGCAAGCGCCCTCCCTACGATCCCGATGAGCCAGCTTTGCCAGTCCATCCCTCTCCTTTGGGCGAAAGCTTCACCCGCCAGTACATGAGGAGCTCCACCCCGATTAGGAAGAACAGGATCAGCCCATTGAACACCCCGGTCACCTGGAACGGCATCCGGAGGGAAACCTTGATCACGTCCCCAGCCGCGAAGATGAGCCCGAAAAGGAGCGACGTCACTATGGCCGCCAGGGGGCTTCCCCGGGCCAGCCAGGCCACGATGATGGCAGTATAGCCGTAGTTCATCGAGACCTGGGTGGGCGAAAGCAGCTTGTGGTGGATACCAGCCACCTCCCCCACCCCGGCCAGGCCCGCCAGCCCCCCGGAAAGGAGCATCACCGCGAGGCTCACCCTCAGGAAGTTGATCCCGGCATACCGGGCCGCCCCCTCGGACTCCCCCACCACCCGGACCTCGTATCCCAGGCGGGTGCGGGCCAAAACAAGCGCCGCCAAAACCGCCGCCGCCACCCCGATCACCAGGGTGGGCCAGTGCACCCTGGATAGCGGAAGCAGCGGAAGCCACCCGGCCTTGGAAAAGGTGTCGGTGTAGGCAAAGCCCCGCATGGTGGGCCCCTTCCAGGGGCCGTGGATGAGCCACTCCACGATGTAGATCATGATGTAGTTCATCATCAAGGTTGAGATGACGTCGTTCACCTTAAGCTTCACCTTGAGGAAGGCGGGGATCATGCCCCAGATGGCGCCTGCCAGGAACCCGGCCCCGAACATGGCCGGAAGGAGCCACGGCCTGGGGATCCCGGAGAACAGGGCCACCCCGGTGGCCGCCACCGCCCCGGCGAGGAGCTGCCCTTCGGCCCCGATGTTCCAGAACTGGGCCCGGAAGGAGATCACCAGCCCCACCCCGCAGAGGAGCAAGGGGATCGTCCTCCGCAGGATCTCCATCAGCCCATAGCGGCTCCCCAGGGTGGATTTGGCGATGGTGGCGTAGGCGTGCCAGGGGTCGACCCCGTAGCCGGCGAAGATGACCGCCCCCACAAGCAAGGCCAGCACCACCGCCAGGACGGAAACCCCGAGGACCACCCCACGGGGCGGGGCAAGCCGGCGCTCAAGGAGGAAGGGGCCGAAACGCTTCATAGCCCCTGGCCCACCTTCCGTCGCTCCCCGGCCATCATCAGGCCGATCTCCTCCAGGGAGGCCTCGGCCGCGGGCAGTATCCCCATGATCTCCCCCCCGAACATGACCGCAATCCGATCGGAAAGGCTCATGATCTCATCCAGGTCCTCCGATACAAGAAGCACCCCGGCCCCGGAATCCCGCTGGCGGATGAGGAGCTGGCGGATGAGCTCGGTGGCCCCCACGTCGAGGCCATACGTGGGGTGGGCGGCCACCACCAGCCCGGGCCGGCCGGAGAGCTCCCGGGCCAGGATCAGCTTCTGGATGTTCCCCCCCGAAAGGAGCTTGGCCGGGGTCCTAAGGGAAGGGGTCATGATCTCGTACTCCTCGATGGAGCGGCTGGCGAACCTCCTTATCTCCCGCAGCTTTAGGAACGGCCCGCGGGAGAACGGGGGGCGGTGATGCCTCTTAAGGATGAGGTTATCCTCCACCGTCATCCCGGGGACGATCCCCATCCTCAGGCGCTCCTCGGGGATGTGGGCCACCCCGACGTCGGCCACCCTGCGGGCGGAGCGGTTGGTGAGGTCCTTGCCCAACACGATCACCCTCCCGCTCTGGACCCGCCTGAGGCCGCAGACCACCTCCACCAGCTCCCGTTGGCCATTCCCGGCCACCCCGGCTACCCCCAGGATCTCCCCCCGACACACCCGCAGGGAGACCCCCTTCAGGGCGGGAAGCCCCCGGTCCCCCATGACATGCACGTCCTCCAGGACCAGGGCCTCCTCCCCGGGACTGCATTCCCCCTTCGAAAGGCGAAACACCACCTCCCTCCCCACCATCATCCGGGCCAGGGACACCTTGTCGGTTTGGGAAACAGGGAGGGTGTCCACCACCTTCCCCCGCCGCATCACCGTCACCCGATCGGCCACCTCCATCACCTCCGAGAGTTTATGGGTGATGAAGATGACCGCGTGGCCTTCCTCCTTCATGCGCGAAAGCACCTTGAAGAGCTCCGCCGTCTCCTGGGGGGTGAGGACGCTGGTGGGCTCGTCCAAGATCAGGATCTCGGCCCCGCGGTACAGGGCCTTTAAGATCTCCACCCGCTGCTGCTCCCCGGCCGAGAGCTGCCACACCCTGGCCTTGGGGTCCACCGGAAGGCCGTAGCGCTGGGAGAGCTCCACAAGGCCCCGTTCCACGGCCCGGGCCGGGCGGAAGAACGGGGTGCCGGAAAGCCCCAGGGCCACGTTTTCGGCCACGGTATGGGGGTAAACCAGCTTGAAGTGCTGGTGCACCATGCCGATCCCATGGGCGATAGCGTCGCGGGGCGAGCGAATGTGGACCTCCTTCCCCTTTATGAAGATGTGGCCCGAATCGGGGCGATAGAGGCCGTAAAGGATGTTCATCAGGGTGGTCTTGCCGGCACCGTTTTCCCCGAGGAGGGCATGCACCTCCCCTGCCCGGACCTCGAAGGTGACGTGGTCGTTGGCAACAACCCCAGGAAAGGCCTTGACGATGTCCTGCATGAGGAGCATGGGGGTTGAGGCAGGTTCCCAGGCGAGGGCCCCCTCGTTCGTGCCGACCATGACACCTTCAGTATAAGCCGGGAGGGGGCAACCTGTCAAGTTGTCTTACAGGCTGGGGTGTGGTATAGTGCGGGTGGTGATAAATATGCGCCTCAAGGGCATCAGGAGGTTTCACTATGCTCGTGATCTAGAGGAGGCCCTTTCGCTCCTTTCCGCCTATGGGGGGAGGGGGGCGGTCCTGGCCGGGGGGCTGGACCTGGCCCGGTCGGCCAGGGCCGATCTTGAGGGGCTCATCGACATAAGCGGGTTGGGGCTCTCCTATGTGCGGGCCGAGGGCGGAGGGCTGAGGATTGGCGCCACCACCACCCTCACCGACCTCTTGGAGTCCCGACCAGCACGGGAGTACCTGGGCGGCTTCCTGGGGGAGGTACTCAGGCAGGTGGCAGCACCGCCCCTGCGCAACCAGGCCACCTTCGGCGGGGCGGTGGTCTCCGCCCACCCCTGGGCCGACATCCCCACGGTCCTGGTAGCGCTGGGGGCGGAGGTGAGCTTCCAAGACGAGGCCGGCCGGCACAAGGGCCTTCTGGAGGAGCTCTGGGAAAAGCCCTTCCGCCACATTTTCAAGGGCGCCGTCCTCACCGAGGTCATCCTTCCGCCCTGGGACGGGGCGTTCGCCTTCGCAAAGCTCACCCGCTCGGCCTACGATATCGCCCTGCTTAACTGCGCCTGCGGCCTGGGGATCCAGGACGGGAGGATCTCCTGGGCCCGGGTGGCCCTGGGCGCCACCCCCAGGCGGGGCCGGCGCCTCCCCTGGCTGGAGGACCTCCTGGTGGGGAAGGAGCCCGGCCCGGGGCTTTGGGCAGAGGTGAAGGAACTGGTGCCGGAAAAGGTGGAGGTGGGGACCGACCGGCGGGCGTCGGGGGATTGGCGCCGGGCCGTGGCCGGGCCGCTTCTCACAAGGTGCCTGGCCCGCGCAGCTAGGAAAGTGACGGGTGGGAACCTATGAAGATCTATCTTGAGCTGAACGGCAAGCAGCGCTACGAGGAGGTAGCCCCTGGGGAGTCTCTCCTCTCCCTCCTCAGGCGCCTGGGGATGAAGTCGGTAAAGCAGGGTTGTGCTACCGGCGATTGCGGTGCCTGCACGGTGCTTCTGGACGGCCGGGCGGTGCGGGCCTGCACCGTGTTCGCCCCCCAGGTGCGAGGGAGGCGGGTCACCACCCTGGAGGGGCTGGGGGATGTAGACGACCCCCACCCCCTGCAGGAGGCGTTCGTGGAGGCCGGGGCGGTCCAGTGCGGGTTCTGCACCCCAGGGATGATCATGGTGGCCTACGAACTCCTTTCCAGAAACGACAACCCCACCCCAGAGGAGGTGCGGGAGGCCATCTCCGGGAACCTGTGCCGCTGCACCGGCTACGTGAAGATCGTGGACGCGATCCTGCTGGCGGCGAAATGGAAGAGGGAGGGCAAATGGAGGTAGGGCTGAAGAGGCGCAGCGCGGTGGGGAAAAACGTGCGGAAGGTGGACGGGCTTTCCCTGGCAACAGGAAGGCCCAAGTTCGCGTTGGACATCGACATCCCTGGGGCCCTTGTAGGGAAGATCCTGCGCTCCCCCCATGCCCACGCCCGCATTCTCTCCATAGACGCCTCCAAGGCCGAGGCCCTGCCCGGGGTGGCCTGCGTCCTCCACTGCGGAAACGTAAAGAGGATCCCGTTCACCACCGCAGGACAAGGGTGGCCTGAACCCTCCCCCTATGACACGGTGCTTTTTGACTCCAAAGTGCGGTATGTGGGGGACCAGGTGGCAGCGGTGGCCGCCGAGACCGAGGAGATCGCCGAAGAAGCCCTCAAGCTCATCAAGGTGGAGTATGAGGTGCTCCCGGCGGTGCTATCGGTGGAGGAGGCCCTGGCCGAGGGAGCCCCGGTCATCCACGACGAGGAGGATTCCCAAGGGATATACGACGCCGCCCACAACATAGCCGCGGCGGTGGACATCCCGGTGGGGGATATCGAGAGAGGTTTTGCCGAGTCCGATGTAACTGTAGAGGAAATCTGTGAGATCCCCTACTCGCAGCATACGCCGATTGAGCCCCATTGTGTCATCGCCTACTTCGATGAGGACGGGCGTCTTGTGCTTCGCACCTCCACCCAGGTGCCGTTTCACGTGCGGCGGATCGTGGCCCGGGCCCTGGAGCTCCCCATGGAGCGGATCCGGGTGATAAAGCCCCGGGTGGGCGGGGGGTTCGGCTCCAAGCAGGAGGTCATCCTGGAGCCGGTGGCGGCGGCGCTGGCCTTGAGGACGGGCCGCCCGGTGCGCATGGCCCTGGACCGGTCGGAGGTGTTCATCTCGAGCCGCACCCGCCACCCGATGCGGGTGCGGGTGAAGCTGGGGGCGAAAAAGGACGGCACCCTGCACGCCATCGAGATGGAGGCCACCTCCAACACCGGGGCCTACGGGACCCACGCCCTCACGGTGCTTTCCAACGTCGGCTCCAAGACGCTACCTCTATATAACAAGGCGCCCCACCTGTGGTTCCACGGAAAGGCCGTCTACACCAATCTACCTGTGGCCGGGGCGTATCGGGGATATGGGGCCACCCAGGGGTACTTCGCCCTGGAGGTGGCGATGGACGAGCTGGCAGGGCGCTTGGGCATGGACCCCGTGGAGCTCCGCCTGAAAAACCACATCCGGGCAGGAGAAACTTCCCCCATCTTCGAGAAGATCGGCGAGGGCAGGGAGGGGGTGCCCATGGTGGTGCGCTCCTGTGCCCTCTCCCAGTGCCTCAGGGTGGGGGCGGAGAGGATCGGCTGGGATGAAAAGAGGAAAAGCCCGCGCCGCGAGGGGCCTTGGGCCTACGGGGTGGGGATGGCCGTCTCCATGCAGGGCTCCGGGATCACCGGGGTCGACATGGGGGCCGCCACCATCATGATGAACGAGGACGGCTCCTTCCGGCTCCTGGTGGGCGCCACCGACATAGGCACAGGCTCGGACACGATCCTGGCCCAGATCGCTGCCGAGGTCCTCGGGGTCCCGGTGGAGCGGATCTCGGTCTACTCCTCCGACACCGACTTCACCCCGTTCGACGTGGGGGCCTACGCCTCAAGCACCACCTACGTTTCTGGGAACGCGGTATTGCGGGCGGCCCAGGAGGTGCGCCGAAAGGCTCTGGAGGTGGCCGCCGGGATGCTGGGGGAGCCGGCCGAGCACCTGGAGCTGGCAGATGGGAAGGTGATAAGCCCCAGGACGGGGAAATCCGTGACCCTTTCCGAGGTGGGGCACCGGGCCACCTACGTGGCCGATCAAAAGCACATCATCGCGTCGGCGTCCTTCGTGCCTGCTGAATCCCCCCCGCCGTTTGCCGCCTTCTTCTGTGAGGTGGCAGTGGACACCGAGACCGGGATCGTCCGGGTGGAGAGGTTCGTGGCCACTGCCGACTGCGGCGTTCCCATCCACCCCAAGCTCGCCGAAGGGCAGCTCGAGGGGGCCATTGTCCAGGGGATCGGCCACGCCCTCACCGAGGAGCTTTTGTTCTCCAATAGGGGGCGCTGCCTAAACGCGAACCTGTTCGACTACAAAATCCCCTCTTCCCTGGATGTGCCAGACGTCGAGGTGGTGCTGGTGGACTCGGAGGAGCCCACCGGCCCCTTGGGGGCCAAATCGATAGCCGAGGTGGGGATAAACGGGCCGCTCCCTGCCATCTCCAACGCCATCTACCATGCGGTAGGGGTGCGGCTGACACGCGCCCCCTTCACCCCGGAGAGGGTGCTTTCCGCCTTGAGGCAGGGCCGCAGGTTAGGGTGAAAGTCACATCAGGCGGCGGAGCTCGCGGATCTTGTCCCGGAGGGCGGCAGCAAGCTCGAACTCCAGCCGCTCGGCCGCCTGGCGCATCTTCCGCTCCAGCTCCCTGACGGCCTGGGCAAGCTCCTCCCGGGTGAGCCGCTCCGGGGCCGCAGGAAGCCGGATCTCCTCCTCCCGGTAGCCGCCCCGTACCTCCGCAAAGTGGTCCCGCACCGCCTTCTCCACCGTCTTGGGGGTGATCCCGTGCTTTTTGTTGTACTCGATCTGGATCCTACGGCGGCGCTCCGTCTCCCGGATCGCCTCCCGGATGGCGTCCGTGACCTCGTCCGCGTACAGGACCACCTTGCCCCGCACGTTCCTCGCCGCCCTGCCGATGGTCTGGATCAGCGAGGTGGCCGAGCGCAAGAAGCCCTCCTTGTCGGCATCCAGGATGGCCACCAAGGATACCTCCGGAAGGTCGAGGCCCTCCCTAAGGAGGTTCACCCCCACCAGTACGTCGAACTTGCCAAGCCGAAGCTCCCTTAAGATCTCCACCCGGTCCAGGGTCTCGATCTCCGAGTGCAGGTACCTGGCCCGGATCCCCAGCTCCACGAGGTACTCTGTGAGCTCCTCTGCCATGCGCTTGGTGAGGGTGGTAACGAGAGCCCGCTCCCCCCGGGCGATCACTTCCCTAAGCTCCCCGACCAGGTGGTCGATCTGCCCCCTGACCGGGTGTACCGCAAGCTCGGGGTCCACAAGGCCCGTGGGGCGGACGATCTGCTCCACGATCTTCTGGGAAACCCGCCGCTCGTAGGGGCCGGGGGTGGCCGACATGAAGATCACCTGCGACAGCCGTGCCTCGAACTCCTCGAAGGTGAGGGGGCGGTTGTCCAGGGCGGAGGGGAGGCGAAAGCCGTACTCCACCAGTGTCTCCTTGCGGGAGCGGTCCCCGTGGTACATGGCGTGGAGCTGGGGCACCGTCTGGTGGGACTCGTCGATCACCACCAGGAAGTCCGGCGGGAAATAGTCCAAGAGGGTCCAGGGGGGCTCCCCCGGGGCGCGGCCGTCCAGGTGCCGGGAGTAGTTCTCGATCCCGGGGCAGTAGCCCATCTCCCTGAGCATCTCAAGGTCGTACAGGGTCCGCTGCTCCAGGCGCTGGGCCTCAAGGAGCTTCCCTTGGGCCCGCAGCTCGGAAAGCCTTTCTTCGAGCTCCTCCTCGATCGAGGCGATGGCCCGCCGGAGCCGCTCCTCCGGGGTCACGAAGTGGGTGGCTGGGGCGATGGTCACCTGGGCCCTTTCCCCCAGTGCCTCCCCGGTCACGGGGTCCACCACCGTGATCCGCTCGATCTCGTCCCCGAACCACTCGATCCGGAAGCCCACCTCCTCGGAGGCGGGGATGATCTCAAGCACATCCCCCCGCAGCCGGAACGTGGCCCGCTCGAAGGCAAGCTCGTTCCGGCGGTACTGGAGGAAGACGAGCTGCCTTAGAACTTCGTTGAGATCGCGCTCCTCCCCCACCCGGAGGGTGAGGGCCAGCGCCGCGTAGTCGCTCGGGGAGCCAAGGCCGTAGATACAGGAGACGCTCGCAACGATGATCACGTCCCGCCGCTCAAGGAGCGAGCTTGTGGCCGCATGCCGCAGGCGATCTATCTCCTCGTTTATCTGGGCGTCCTTTTCGATGTAGGTGTCGGTCTGGGGGATGTAGGCCTCCGGCTGGTAGTAGTCGTAGTAGGAGACGAAGTAGTGGACGGCGTTGTCGGGGAAGAGTTCCCGGAACTCCCCGTAGAGCTGGGCGGTGAGGGTCTTGTTGTGGGCGATCACCAGCGTGGGCTTCTGGACGTTCTGAATCACGTGAGATATGGTGAAGGTTTTTCCGGTTCCCGTGGCTCCAAGTAGGGTTTGGTAGCGGAGGCCGGAGAGCACCCCTTCGGTGAGCTCCCGGATCGCCTTGGGCTGATCCCCGGTCGGCCGGAGCTTCGTCTTTATCCGGAATTTCTCGCCCACCGCTACCTTGGCCATACCTTCCATTTTAATCCCCGGGGGCGGCTTGGTGGAAAAGGGGTCCTGGGGCTATCATGCCGCAGGATGGCCTTGAAGAACCCGATCGGCATTCGGTACCTGTCCGGGCCGCGCCTCAGGCGGGCGGTGGTGGCTGGGGCATACCGGGTGATCGGCTCCTCGGACATCCTCGACCGGATCAACGTGTTCCCGGTGGCCGACTCCGACACCGGCAAGAACATGTCCGCCACCATGTGGACGGTCTTGCAGGGGCTTCGAGGCTGCCGGGCATTGTCTGTGGGGGAGGTGGCGGGCATCGTGGCGGAGGCGGCCCTGCGGGGCGCGCGGGGGAACTCCGGGGTGATCATGGCCCAGTTCTTCCAGGGGCTGGCCGAGGGGCTAGCCGGGGAAAGGCGGGTGGAGATCCGGGGGCTTGCCCGGGCCCTGGGGCAGGCGGCGGCCCGGGCCCGGCAGGCCCTGGCCTGCCCTCAAGAGGGGACTATCCTTTCGGCGATCTCCGCCTTCGCCGTCAGGGCGGAGGAATTGGCTGAAAGGCTGGGTGACTTCGTCCCGGTCCTGCGGGAGGGGCTTTCCGCCGCCCGGGAGGCCGTGAGGAGGAGTCGCGACATCCTCCCGGCCCTGCGGGAGGCGGGCGTGGTGGACGCCGGGGCCCTGGGCTTCCTCCGCTTCCTGGAGGGGATCGTGCACTACATCTCCACCGGCGAGGTGGAGGAGGTGCGGCGAACAGGCCCCTCCCCGCAAAGCCCACAGGTCAAGGTGAGGTTCAACCCGGCCTCCATCTCGTTCCGCTACTGCACTGAATGCACCGTGAAAGGGAAGGAGCTCCCGATCCAGAGGATAAAAGCCGCCCTGAGCGAGCTGGGGGATTCGGTGGTGGTGGCCGGCTCCCCAAGCTTCCTCCACCTTCACGTCCACACCAACACCCCGGCCCGGGTGCTGGAGCTGGCCCGGGGCTTCGGAAAGACGGCCGCCGAGAAGGTGGACGACATGTGGGCCGAGCACGCCGAGGCCTACGGGGGGCCCAAACAGGGACACATCGCCCTCCTCGTTGACACCTCTTGTGATCTCCCCGACCATCTTTTGACCCGCTACCGAATCCAAATCGTCCCCTTGAGGGTGCGGCTTGGGGATGCGGAGTACCGAGATCGGGTGGAGCTCACCCCGAGGGCCTTCTACGAGCGGATAAGGGGGGTGGAGACTTCCGGCACCTCCCAGCCCCCTCCGTCCGATTTCCTGGAGGCCTTTGAGAAGCTAGGGAGGGCGTTTCAGCACGTGGTGGCCCTCGTCCTGGCGGCCGACCTTTCTGGCACTTGGAACGCCGCCCGGATCGCGGCCGAGGAGCTCAAGGGAGAGGGGATCGACGTCGAGGTGGTGGACACCGGAACGCTCTCGGCGGGGCTGGGCCTTTGCACGTGGGCGGCGGCCAGGGGGGCGGAAGCCGGGCTTGACCCCCGGCAGGTCGTGCAGCTCGCCAGGGAGGCGGCGGCCCGGGTGAGGTTCTGGGTGGGCCTGCCCGACCTTTCGCCCCTGGGGCGGTCAGGGCGGGTGCCCTGGGTGGCGGGTTGGCTCTCCGGCCGCCTGCGGGTGGGGTTCGTGGTCTCGGTGGGGCAGGGGAGGATCCAGCCGGTGGCCCCGGCCTGGGGGGTCAGGGGGCTGCTTTCGCGGATCGTGTCCTTGGCAGTAGAGCCCCTGGGGGAGATGCGGCGCCCGGCCGCGATCATCCCCCACGCGTCGGCCACCGGGGTGGCAGAGGCGCTGGCAGGGAAGATCACGGAGTGCTGCCATACTGGGAGGCTCGAACTGCACATCGTGGACGCCTCCCCGGCCCTGGGGGTGCACGCGGGGCTGGGGGCGTTTGGGGTGGCCCTCCTTGACATGGGCTGGGCAGAGGGCCGCATCGCGGAGCTTAAGGGGAGGGGATGACCGCGCTGAGCATCGTTTTGGTGGCGGCTTTGGGTTATCTCATCGGGGGGGTTCCCACCGCCTACCTCGCCGGCCGGCTGCGTGGGGTGGACATCCGCACCCGCGGCTCGGGGAACGTGGGTGGGACCAACGCCCTGCGGGTTTTGGGTTGGAAGGTGGGCTTGCCTGTGATGGCCGTGGACCTGGCCAAGGGGTATCTCGCGGCTTGGCTCCTGCCAAAGATCCCGCTTTCGGGCCTGGACCCGGTGTACCTTGCCATCGCCGGGGGGGTGGGGGCGGTGCTCGGGCACATCTTCTCCCCCTACCTTGGCCTCCGGGGGGGGAAGGGGGTGGCCGCCGGGGCGGGGATGCTGTTGGCCCTTGTCCCGATCCCGGTGGGGATCTGCGCCGGTGTGTTTTTCCTGGTCGCCTTGGGGACAGGGATCGTCTCGCTAGGGTCCCTTTCGGCCGCCTGCGCCCTCCCGCTTGCCACCTGGTTCCTTCCGGCCCATCCTGCGGTCCGGTGGCTCACCGTGGCCCTGGCCGTGCTCATATTCTGGACGCACCGGTCCAACATCCAAAGGCTCATCCAGGGGCGGGAGAACCGGTTCCGCCGCCCCTGGGAGCGGTAACCTGAAGGGCGCTTGGGGAACCCCGACCGATCACAGCAGCGGTGAGGGCGGTGCCCAAGAGGCCCACCGCGCCCCCCAGGTACATGGGGGCGGGCAGCCCCCCCAGGTCGTAAGCCAGGCCGGCGCACACTGGCCCCAGGGACTGGCCTATGGCGAAGGCGGAGCTCTGGATCCCGGCCAGGATGCCCATCCCGTGTACCCTGCCGTAGGCGGTCCTGACGGCCACCACCGAGGCCCGGCCCAGGGCGCTCGCTGCCCCCATCAGCACCCCCAGCCCCAGCTCCCAACCCAAGGAGGCGGCCAAAGCCGGTACGAAGAACAACACCGTCGGCGCCAGCGCCCCCCCCACCACTATCTGGGGGAGCCGGGGGAACCGGTCGGCCAGGTACCCGAACGGGATCTGGAGGGCAGCCTGGGCGAAGAGGTAGGCGGTGAGGACGCTCCCCAGCGCCGCCTCCCCGTGGCCGAAAGCGGCCCCCAAAAGCGGCCAGAAGGCGTTGAACCCCTGCCGCCAGAAGCCCCGGGTAGCGTTGTAGATCACTACCCCCCACACCGCCGGTGAGCGGGCCACCCGGCCCAGGGAGGGCTTGTTTGGAAGGCCTTTCAACTTCCCTCGATCCTCCGGGACGAAGAAAAGCACCCCAAGGAGGGCCAGGAAGGTGAGGGCCCCCATGGCGAAGAACGGGGCCACCAGCCCCCATCTTTGGGCCAACCCCCCACCAAGAAGCGGCCCCAAGGCCATCCCCAGGAACATCGAGCTGTAAAACAGGTTCATGGTTCTCCCCTCCCTCCCCGGCGGGGTCACGTCCCCCACGTAAGCCTGGGCGATCGGGGTCACCAACACCGAGGCCAGCCCGTGCAAAAACCGAAAGGCCGCAAGCTGCCACAGGGACTCCGCTATCACATACAAGATCGAAACCAAGCTGTAGGAGGCAAGGCCGATGGCGATCATCCGCCTCCTGCCCACCCGATCCGACAGCCGCCCGAACACCGGCCCGAAAAGCGCCCGCGAGATGGAAAAGGCCGCGTACACCAGTCCCAGCTGGGTGCCCTGCGCCCCAAGCTCCTGCACATAAAGAGGAAGGATAGGTGATATTACCCCCAAACCCACCATCGCCGCCGCCACGGCCACAAAGAGCGGCACGAAAACTTGGATCATGCCTTAAGTATAAGCCAGAAGCCCGGATTGTCAGCTGGCCTGCTTCCGGCTAGAATGCCCCCTGTGAAGGGGGCAGGGTGCTTGGGCGGGTAAGGCCCCTACTCTTCCAATCAGGGGATGACTGCGCGGGCCTTTCTTGGGGGGGAAACCGGCGCGACCGCGTTCTCCTTTTATGTCCTTTTCCGTTTGGGGGACGGTGATGGCCAAGGTGTCGGAGAAGCGGATCCTGGAGTGGTGGGAGGCCCCGGGGATCGACGGCCGCGAGGCCTTCGATGAGGAGATCCTGTATCTGAACAGCCTGGTGGAGGAGCTCGAGCTGCCCCGTTGGGCCCTTTCGGTGCGGGATCTCATGCCCCGGTGGGGGTTCGAACCATGTTCTCACCTTTTCCCCGCCGGCCTGGAGCAGGTCCTAGTCATGATCGGCCAGGGGAAGGCCTTCCCTCGGCTGGGGGGTTGTGGGGAGCTCCCCCTGGCCACCCGGGCCACCCTCAAGGGCTGGGGGGAGGGGCTTCTGCGTTGGAGCCGGGGCGGGGAGCCCCCAGGGGGCGAACTGGGACCGGCGGACCCGGAGCGGGCGGAGGCAGCCCGCGCGGCCGGGGAGATAGCCCTGGCCCTCCTCCAGGGACACGCGGCCCTGGACGGGGCCCTGGAAAGGTGGGCGGAAAAGGCCCGCTACCCCCTCACCCAGGCCCTGGTGGAGGGGGAAGATGCCCCCTTGGCCATGCTCTTACGCCATGCCTGCTGCTTCAACCTTGAGGCCAACCTCGCCCGGGTCCTGAGGGGCATCGCCGAGCTCTCCCCCCCGGAGATCAGGGTCTGCCGCGCCTCCCTCCGGGAGGCAGAGGAGCTCGATTCCGGGCGCATCAGCCTGCTTCGGCTCACCGCCACCGCCCTGATCGGTTGGCGACAGGGCAGGGAACCGGCCAACCCCTGGGAGGCCTACGTGTACGGGCTGGTGGGGGAACACGATCGGGTGCGCGGGTGGCTAGTGGCTTCCCTTTACAAGTCCCTCAAACTCTGGCTTCAGTACCTGGACAAGCTTACCGGCGAAAGACACCGCTACCCCTCCCTGGTCTGAGCTTGCATGTGGGGCGCAGGGCATTATCTTTTGCCCGCTATGGAAGGGCTGACGATCGTAAGACACCCGTTGATCCAAGCCAAGCTCACCAGGCTGCGGGACCGCCGTACCGATCGGCTCCAGTTCCGTCAGCTCCTGGAGGAGCTGACCGCCCTTTTGGTTTACGAGATCACCCGGGACTTCCCCGTGCGGGAGGTGGAGGTGGAAACCCCGCTGGAGCGCACCACCGGGGTGGAGCTGGCCCGCCCGGTGGTCTTGGTGCCCATCCTGCGGGCCGGGATCGTGATGCTGGACGGGGTGCTCGCCCTGATCCCCAACGCCCGGGTGGGGCACATCGGCATCTTCCGGGACCCACAAACCCTTAAGCCGGTGGAGTACTACGTAAAGCTCCCCGAGAACCTGGCGGAGGCCCTGGTGGTGGTGGTGGATCCGATGCTGGCCACCGGGGGATCGGCGGTGGCGGCGGTGCGGGCGGTTAAGGAGCATGGGGGGAGGGACGTGCGTTTTCTGTGCCTTGTGGCTGCGCCCGAGGGGGTCCGGGCCTTCCACGAGGCCCATCCCGACGTGCCCATCTATGCCGCGGCCCTGGACCGGGAACTGAATGGTCACGGCTACATACTCCCCGGGCTGGGGGATGCGGGCGATCGCCTGTTTGGGACATGAAAGGCGAGGAGGGAACATGAAACGATGTGCGCTTGTGACAGGGGGATCGCGGGGCATCGGTGCCGCCGTCGCCCTTGCGCTTGCCGCCAAGGGCTACGAGGTGGCCCTCACCTACCGGAGCCAGCGGCTGGCGGCTGAAGGGATGGCCGCCGAGGTGGAGCGGCTGGGCAGGAAGGCGGTGGTGCTTCAGGCCGACCTGGCCGACCCGGCCCGGGCCCGGGAGGTGGTGCACGAGGCGGCCGACGCCCTGGGGGGGCTGCATGCCCTGGTCAACAACGCCGGCTACGTACAAAGGATGCCCTGGGATGAGATCTCGCTTGAGGACTGGAACAGGATGATCGGGGTCACCCTCACCGCCGCCTTCGTCACCGCTCAAGCGGCCGCCCCGTACATGGTGGAAGCCGGCTTCGGCCGGATCGTGAATATCTCATCCCTCAGGGCCCTCACCGGCTCGGCCCACGGGGCCCACTATGCGGCCGCCAAGGCGGGGTTGCTCGGCCTCACGAGGTCCCTGGCCCTGGCCCTGGCCCCGCACGGGATCACCGTGAACGCGGTGTGCCCTGGCTTCACTGCCACCGACATGAACCGGGAGGTCCTGGAAAAGCAGGGCGACAAGATCCGGGCGCAGATCCCCCTGGGCCGGGCGGCCGAGCCCAGAGAAGTGGCAGCCCTCGTGAGCTTCTTGTGTTCGGAGGAGGCCTCCTACATCACCGGGGAGACCATCTCGGTGAACGGCGGCATCCGCATGGGATGAGATGGAAAGGTCGCAGCTTGGCCTGGCCACCTTCCTGACCCCGGATCTGGACCTGGGGGGCTGGATCGACCTGGCAGCAGAGCTCGCCCTGGGCTGGGTGGAGCTCCGGGCCGACCCGGGGATGGCCCACCCGGGGGAGCTCTCCCCCCAAGCCCGGAAGGCCCTGCGGGGGAGGCTTGTGGAAAGCGGCCTCAAGGTGAGCCTGCACGTGCCCATCTTCGGGGTGAACCTGACAAGCCCAATCCCCAGGATCGCGGAGGCGTCCCTGGCCGAGCACGTGGACGCCCTGGACCTGGCCGGGGAGCTCGGGGCCAGGGTGGTGGTGCTGCACCCCGGGGGCCTGCCCCCTGAATACCTGAACGTCCCGGGGGCCTATGAGCGGGCCCGCAGCCGACTTGAGTTCTGCCTGGCCGTTCTCCTGCCCCGGGCGGAGCGGCTCGGGCTAACCCTGGCCATCGAGAACAAACAGCGGGGCCCAAGCCGGGACCTCATCCTAACCCCGGAGGAACACCTCTCAGTGCTGAAGGGCCTTTCAGGCCTGGGGGCGTGTCTGGACTTCGGACACCTGCACACCCTGAACGGCGACCCAGCAGGCTACGTGAACGCCCTGGGAGGGAGGCTGGTGCACGTGCACCTCCACGACAACCACGGGGGGAAGGACGAGCACCTGGGTTTGGGGCTGGGAAGCGCCCCCTGGAGGGAGGCGGTGGCCGCCTTGGCCGAGGCCGGGTATAAAGGCGCGGTGATACTGGAGATCCCGGACCCCGCCCAGCTCCGGGAGAGCGTGCGGCTGCTTGAGGTGTATGCGTTCCACTAGATGGTATTTGGCGTTTTTGCTTGCCAACGCCGCCTCTGGGGCGGCGTCGCTCCTTTTGCCCCTTTATGCCCACTATCTTGGCGGGAGCGCCGGGGAGGTGGGCACCATCTCCGCGGTGGGGAGCCTGGTGGGGGTGGGGGCGAGCCTGCTCTGGGGCCGGATCTCCGACCGCACCCGTCGGCGCCGTTGGTTCGTGATCCTGAGCTTCGCCGGGATCGCCCTGGTCTACGGGCTCTTGCCCGCAGTACGGACCGTGGGGGGCCTCGTCGGCCTGGGGGCGATAGCCTCCTTCTTCTGGATGGCGAGCTCGGCGGTGTCGGTGCTGGTGATCATGGAGCGGTTCCCGGAGGCGGACTGGGAAAGGGAGATCGGCAGGCTCAACGCCTACTCCGGGTTCGGGTGGGCCATCGGGCAGGCGCTGGGAGCCGGTTGGACCGGGATGCTCATAGCCTTCCTGGGGGAGGGGGTGGGCCTCAGGACGCTGGGGCTGACCATCGGCCTTTTGGGGGCGGCGGGGGCGATGGTGGCGGGGCTCTTCCTGCCGGAGCCGGTGAGGCGGGTGGAGCGGCGGGACTTCCGGGGGTTGGTGGTGTCCCTGGGCAATTTCCTGTACGAGAGGTTCCGCTATGGCCCGGTCCACCTTTACTACCTCCTTAGCCCCTCCCAGATACTGCGGTTCCTGCAGGGGCGCACGGCCTTCGGCCCGGACCTTGTCCTCCTTTATTACGGCGTCTTCCTCATCATGGCCGCGTTCTCCGTTTTCTTCGTGCCCTTGCCCATCTTCCTGCGCCGGGAGATCGGCTGGTCAAGCCCCATCGTTTACGCAGCTTACACGCTGCACACCTTGGCCAGCGTGGTCAGCTATCGCTGGGTGCGGGGGGCCATCCTGCGGTGGGGGCACCGGCCGGTGCTGGGGGTCGGGCTTTTGGGCCGGGCGGCGGCGTTCGCCCTGTTCGCCCTGGCCGGGACTGCCCTGCCCGGTTGGACCGCCGTACCCCTGTTCTTGATAACCGGCACCACCTGGGCCATGTTCCAGCTGGCGGCGGTGGCCATCGTGTCCCGCCTGGCCCCGGAGGGGTTGCAGGGCCAGGCTTTGGGGATCTACAACGCCATCAACGGCCTGGGCGGGGTGGTGGGGGCACTGGTGGGCGGTTTCCTTTCCGATTTTTGGGGTTTTTCGGCCACCTTCTTGGTGGCGGGCTCGGTGGTGTTCATCACCATCCCCCTGGTGCTCATCGAGGCCAGGCCCCTGACCGAGGCTCAGGGGTGAAGGCTCAGCCCTTCTCTTTTACGGCCACCACCGGTATCCCGTTGTAGTAGCCACAGTGGGGGCACACCCGGTGGGGAAGGCGGAGCTCGTGGCAGTGGGGGCACTCCAAGCCGGGCACCATGTGGGCCCGCCAGTGGGCCCTCCTTTGCCGGACTTCCCGATGTGAACGGCGAGATTTGGGTACAGCTGCCATCCCTTTCCCCTCCCTTTTGGCCCTTATTTTCCCCGCTGGCGCTCCAGTATCAAGGTCACAGGCCCGTCGTTTATCAGGCCCACCTCCATGTGGGCGCCGAACACCCCGGTCTTCACCGGGAGCCCTTGGCCTCTGAGGAGGTCGACAAACCGGTTGAACAGCCCTTGGGCCTCGGGCCCCGGGGCGGCCCGGCTGAAGCTGGGCCGGCGTCCCTTACTACAATCCCCAAACAGTGTGAACTGCGACACACACAGGATCTCGCCCCCGACATCCCGCAGGGAGAGGTTGAACTTCCCCTCCCGGTCGGGGAACACCCTTAGTTCGGGGACCTTGCGCGCCCAGAAGGAAAGCTCCTCCTCCGAGTCCCCGGCCTTTATCCCCACCAGAAGGAGGAGTCCGGGGCCGATCCTGGCCACCTCCTGGCCGGAGACGCACACCCAAGCCCGGCTCACCCGCTGGAGCACGATGCGCATTTAGGAGGAACTTGCCCTGAGGCGCTGGATGAACCCCTGGAGCTTGTGGAGCTGCTCGAGGGACAGGGTTTGCAGGGAGGCCTCGATATCCCGGATCGCTCTGGTGCGCTCCCGTTCTGACATCACCCGCTGGCGGAAGGCACGTTCTGCCAGGCGATGGGCGCTTCCGTTTGCCTCCCTGTCGACGTAGTTGACCCGCCAGCTGCCGAGTTTCCCCAGGAGCTCCAGGGCCAGCTGGTTGAGGTACTGGAGGTGGGGCTCCCTGGGTTGGGAGATCCCGTTTATCTGGTTTGCCACGGCGGGGCTATCGGTGAGGAAGACGGTCTCATCGGGGGAGTAGGCGGCTGCCCTGCGGACCCCCTCGATGAGGGCCTTGTATTCCGCCACGGGGGCTGTTGCCCGGCCGATGAGCTGGGCTGCCTCTTCCACCAGGTGGCCCTGCTCGTCCGTGAGGACGATCCCTACGGCCGCCTCCCCCGGGTTGCCCCGGCTCACCCCGCTCACGTAGACGAAGAGCTTCCGCACCCTTTATCCCTTCTTTGGGCCCGGCAGGGATCGAACCTGCGACCGACCGGTTATGAGCCGGCTGCTCTACCCCTGAGCTACGGGCCCTTTACCCCTCTCATGTTAGCGCGCGCTCAGAAGACCGTCAACAGTTTCCTTAAGACCACAAACCGAAGGCGGGTTGCAGCCTCCCCTCAGGCCCGTTAAACTGTTTTTAAGCGTTAGCATACATTGCGAGGGGGTGATGTAAAGGGAGCAGGCTTTTACGGGCAAGCTTTTCGTTCGAGAAACTTACAAAGGAGGTTAACCGTGAGAAAAATTGGGTTGTTATTGCTAGCAGTTGGGGTATTGGGATTGCTTTCCTTGGGCCAAGAGCCCCGGTATGGCGGCACGCTTGTGATCGGTTCTTCACAGACGTTTAAGGACTTAGATCCTCGGATTTGCAACGATGTATACTCAATGTACGTTATCAACGCTGTATTTGACGAGCTGCTCAGCCTGGACCCGGACACCCTGAAGCCCGCGCCGTATGTAGCCAAGTCCTGGGAGATCTCCGAGGACGGGGCGGAGATCACCTTCTACCTCCACGAGGGGATCAAGTTCCACAACGGTGAGCCTCTCACCGCGGAGGACGTGGCGTTTACCTTCAACTGGATCGCGGACCCGGCTAATGCCTCTCCCAACCAGACCGAGTTCGAGTGGCTCCAGGAGGTTGTGGTAATCGACGATTACACGGTGAAGTTCATCACCAAGCCCGATTGGGCACCGTATGCGCCAGCCCTTTTGGGCGAGAACTACGCCATCGTGCCCAAGGACACGGTCTTGGAAATGGGCGATGAGGAGTTCAACCTGAACCCAGTGGGGTCTGGCCCCTTCAAGTTCGTGGAGTGGAAGCGGGGCGATCACATCACCGTGGTCCGCAACGAGGACTACTGGCTAACCAAGCCCTACCTGGAGAAGATCATCTTCCGTCCCATCCCGAATCTGGCCACCATGATGCTGGAGCTTGAGACAGGCGGCATCGACATCGCTGACAACGTGCCGGCTCAGGATGCCAAGCGGTTCATGGAGAACCCGGACCTGGGCGTGGTGGTTCAGCAGATCCCGAGCCTCTCCTATTTCTACCTGGGATTCAATATGTCCAAGCCCCCCGGCAACGACATCCGGTTCCGCAAGGCCGTTTACATGTCCTTCGACACCACGGCTGCGGTCGACGCGGTATTCCAGAACCTCACCGGCCTCCGTGCTTATGGGGCCGTGCCCCCTGCCCTTTGGGCCAACGACCGGGAGTTCCTTAAGACCATCGCCCTCTCGGAGGACGACGAGCAGGCGAAGGCCCTGTTCGACGAGCTCAAGGCCGAGGGGGTCATCCCGCCGGGCTACAAGGCGGTCATCTACTGTCCACCTGACCCTCGGCGGGTCCAGATCTCCACGGTGGTGGCCACCAACCTAATCGAAAACGGAATCGACGCCGAGGTGCAGCCGCTTGAGTGGGGGCCTTACCTCGATCTCCTTTATCGGAGTGAGGAGAAGCCCGAGGGAGAATACGACATGTACGTGATCGGCTGGTCCGGCAGCCCCGATCCTAACGCGTTCTTGTATTACCTTTTCACCAGCGAGAATGCCACGGTGGGCACTGCCAACAACTTCTCCTTCTACATGAACGAGCGGGTGGACACCCTGATCAAGTACGCGGGGACTACCCTCGACCCGGATATCCGGGAGCCGCTTTACGTTGCCGCCCAGCGCATCATCTTCAAGGACATCGTCCACATCCCGCTTTATCACTACATCGAGACCCGGGGGGTCAGGACGAGGGTGCACGATTATCGGGTCAGCCCCACGGCGGCCATGGACATCGTGAGCCCGTTCAACAACGTCTGGGTTGAAGAGGGCTGAGCTTGTAGGGTAAAAACGGGGAGGGGTGACTTCCCCTCCCCGTTCCCTTCCTTTGATGAAGGAGAGCCGAGGGGCAAATGCTCGCTTACACGATACGGCGCTTCCTGCAGATGTTCATCGTGCTGTTCGGCCTTTCCGTCCTGATCTTCGTCATGCTGAAGATGACCCCTGGCGATCCGGCGGTCATCATGGCCGGGCTTGGCGCCACCCCAGAGACCATCCAAGCCATCCGCGAGAAATTGGGGCTGGACCGGCCACTGCCTGAGCAGTACTGGCGGCTGATCTCGGGGCTCTTCAACGGGCAAATCCGGGCAGTGACCTACCATACCAGCGTCTGGGGGATCATCTTCGAGCGGCTTCCCGCCACGGTAGAGCTGGGGATCTTCGCTTTGATCATCGCCTTGTTGGTGTCGATCCCTGCGGGTCTTTTATCAGCCATCTACAGAAATTCGCCGCTCGATTACGGTGTAACCACCGTAGCCTTGCTTGGCATCTCCACGCCGGTCTTCTGGACCGCCCTCATGCTGATGCTTATATTGGGCGTTGTATTCCGCGTCCTTCCCATCTCCGGCAGGGGGGAAACGATCGGGGTCTGGTCTTTCGTAACCTGGGATGGCTTCAGGCACTTGATCATCCCCTCCCTGGCCCTGTCTTCGGTGCTCATGGCGATGAACGCACGGCTTACCCGAGCCAGCATGCTAGAGGTCATGCGGCAGGAATACATCAAGACCGCCCGGGCCAAGGGGTTACGAGAGTGGGTGGTTATCGTCAAGCACGCGTTCCGCAACGCCATGGCCCCGGTTTTGACCAACGTGGGCCTTCAGATAAGCACCATATTCGCGGGCGCGGTGCTTACCGAGACCACCACCGCCTGGCCGGGGATGGGGCGGCTCATGGTGGAGGCCATAAACCGCAGGGACGAGGCCGTGGTACTGGGCCTTGCCCTTTTTTTGGCTGCCACAGCTCAGGTTGGGTACTTGATAGTTGACCTGATGTATGCCTGGATAGATCCGAGGATCACTTATGATTGAGGGGTGGGGATGAGGTACGCGCTATCGCTGATCTTGCCGGGCCTGGGGCATATTTTTGCTGGCTTCTATGGGCGGGCGGCCATCTTCCTTGGCGCGACCCTCCTCAACGGGGGGGTTTTGGGGCTTGCGGTGGCCAGGGGACGGCTTGTCTGGCTGGCGCAGGGGGTTTCCGCCCGGATGTACAAAAGCTATTGGTTTTCCAGCGTGATCCTGGTGGCACTCCTGGGGCTCCTCTGGCTGGGGGCGTTGTGGGACCTCTATCGATTGGGCAGGCGGCCGGAGCAGGTGGGGCAGAGCTACTGGAACCTGGTCGGCAGGAGGTTTCGGAAGGACCCCAAGGGGCTTTTGGGGGCGGGGATAATCCTAGTTATGTTATATCTTGCCTTGTTTGCCCCGTTTTTTGCCAGGGATGATCCCCTCAAGATGGACCTATACAACGTGCGCTCTCCCCCGTCCGCAGAACACCCATTCGGCACGGATCATTTCGGCCGGGACATCCTGGACAGGGTCATCTATGGGAGCCGCACTGCATTGGGGATTGGGGCGGTGGCAACCTTGCTTAACATGGTCTTGGGGGGGGTGCTGGGCCTTCTGGGGGGGTTCTACCGTGGGGCCACTGACGCTGTTATTATGAGATTTTTGGAGATAATAAACTCCATACCGTTTTTGCTTTTCGCCCTTCTTGCGGTTAGCATCTTCGGTTCCAGTATCCCCATACTGATCATCGTGCTTGGGATCTTCGGCCTTCAGCCCGCTCGGATCATCCGCAGCGAGGTGCTGTCGGTTAGGGAGGAGGACTACATCTTGGCTGCCAAGGCCCTGGGGGTGGGCACCTGGAGGCTGATCTTCCGCCATGTTTTTCCCAATGCGATTGCCTCCCTGCTTGTGACCACCACCATGTCCATTGGGGTGAACATCATCGTGGTGGCGGGGTTGAGTTACCTGGGGTTTGGGGTGAAGCCGCCCACTCCGGACTGGGGGGCGATGTTGGGGGATGCGCAGGAGTTTTTCCGTACTGCGTGGTGGATGGCCGTGTTTCCAGGGCTGTTCATAATGATCACGGTGTTTGGGTTCAACATCCTGGGGGACAGCCTGCGCGACGTCATGGACCCACGGCTTAAGTAACCAGGTCCTGGAGCACCGCGCCCTAGTTTGACTTGCCATCCAAGGGAAAGTAGACTTAGGTGTGTTCACCTTACCTAAGTCGCCTGATGGAGGGTAGAGGGTGGGCAAGTATATCATCCGGAGGTTTCTTTGGGCCATCCCGGTTCTCCTTGCAATCATTACTGCAACCTTTCTTTTAGCTCACTCGATCCCTGGAGGGCCGTTTGATTACGCCGGAGAGAAACAACTCCCCGAAAGCGTCCGCCAAAACCTGATGCGGAAGTACCGACTTGATGAACCCATCTACGTACAGTTAGGCCTTTGGATCTGGGATGCTTTACGGTTCGATTTTGGACCATCTTATTACAGCCGTGGACAAACTGTAAATGATATCCTGCGCCGCACTTTTCCCATCTCCGCGCAACTTGGGATCCTATCACTCCTCCTCGCTTTGCTTATAGGGATTCCTGCAGGAACGATCGCCGCTGTAAAGCAGAATACCCCCCTGGACTACACAGCGACCTTTGTAGCGATCCTGGGGGTTTCGATCCCAAACATGGTACTGGGCCCTCTTCTAATTTGGATTTTTTCTGTTCACTTAGGCTGGTTCCCAGCAGCCCGGTGGGGTGTGGACTACACCCAGCTTTACCTAGGCTTTTTCCCCCCCTTAACTCATAAATTCTGGTCACACGCTTTCTTGCCTATGATAACCTTGGGCACGGCTTATTCTGCCTCCATAGCCCGGCTTACCCGAGCCAGCCTCCTCCAGGTGATCCGGGAGGACTACATGCGCACCGCCAAGGCCAAGGGGCTTCACGGCTTCCGGGTGATCGTGGTACACGGGCTTCGCAACAGCCTCATCCCAGTGGCTACAGTGCTGGGACCGATGTTCGCCGGGATCGTGACAGGAAGCCTTATCGTGGAACGAATTTTCGGCATCCCCGGGATGGGGCGCTATTTTGTAGACAGCATAACGAACCGAGATTATCCGGTGATCCTGGGCACAACCCTTGTATACTCCGTCCTTTTAGTGTTAGGAAACCTGTTGGTGGACCTTAGTTATGCTTGGCTTGATCCCAGGATCCGCTACGATTGAAACCAAAGATGGCCAGCAAAGGAAAGATTAAGCAATCCAGAGCCCGTGGGCCGATGTGGGATGCGTTTCGTCAGCTTCTGAAGAACAAGGCGGCAGTAGTAGGTGGATTGTTCGTAATCGTCATGATAATCATGGCTATTTTTGCCGACAATTCCATCATCGCTTTGCCGCTGGGATTGGAAGTGAAGCCGCTTATAGCAACTAAGCACTATGCACAAACCAGCTTCCGCAATCGTGACAAGCCCCCGGGCACCCCTGGCTTTCCGCTAGGCACCGATTATCTCGGGCGAGATCTTTGGAGTCGAACCGTGTATGGGACGCGAGTGTCCCTTTCCGTTGCCTTTGTAGCTGCCACTGTCAGCCTAGTGGTAGGCCTAACCTATGGGGTCATCGCAGGGTTCTCCAGCCCAGCGGTGGACAATATTATGATGCGATTTGTTGATTTCTTGTACGGTTTTCCACTCTTGATCTTCATCATATTACTTCAAGCATACTTCAAAGCAGTAAGCCGGGCAGGAGCTACTGGGTTCATGGGGATTTTAACCCAGATCGACCGAGCGATGGGTGGCCTGTTCTTCGTCTTCATTGCCCTGGGGCTTCTCAACTGGATCGGGATGGCGCGCCTTGCCCGAGGGCAGACCCTGTCGGTCAAGCAAAGAGAGTACATCGAAGCGGCTCGTGCGCTTGGTGCCAGCAATCTCAGGATCGTGTTCAGACACATCCTTCCTAACATCATCGGCCCATGTGTGGTGCAAGAGACGCTCGCCATACCTGGCTACATCCTTACCGAGGCCTTTCTAAGCTTTATCGGCCTTGGGGTTACCCCCCCCACCCCAAGCTGGGGGCTCATGATCTCCGATACCTACCAGGCGCTCCGCGTGTATCCCTGGGAATGCCTCATCCCTGGGGCGGCCTTAACCTTTACCACCTTAGCTTTCAACTTCCTAGGGGATGGCCTGCGGGATGCCCTTGACCCACGCTTGCGCGGTTCCTAGAATGAATCGTTCCTTTAGGAGAGGAGAAGGGGGGTGGTGAAAAAGAAAAAGGAACACAGGCTGTCTTTAAAGTTGTGACAAATTGCGCGTAGGAGGTGTAGGGAATGAGGAGCATGAGGGGTCTTCTATTGGCAATAGGGATTATTAGCCTGCTCTTGTGGCCTGTGTTGGCGCAGGACAAGGTGGTTTTGCGCCGGAACCTGGGGACCGAGCCCCCCACAGCGGATCCAGCCTTGGCTACAGACACCACTTCGGTTGAGATCATCGAGCAGATGTTCCTAGGCCTCACCGACTTGGCTGAAGAGGACATGAGCCCGATCCCCGAACTTGCCACCAGCTGGGAGATCTCAGATGACGCTACACAATTCACCTTCCATATGCGAAAAGACGTGTACTGGGTACATTGTGATCCGGAGACCGGGGAGGTAACCGAGCTCGACAAGGTGGTTAACGCCCATGATGTGGTCTATGGCGTGCTGCGAACCCTGGACCCACGCACGGCTTCCGATTACGCCTATGTGCTTTACATCCTCAAAGGGGCTTCCGACTTCAACACGGCGGATCCGGAAGCGGAGAACTTCGAGGAGCTGCGGGCCGCGGTGGGTGTGGAAGCCGTGGACGACTTCACGGTGAGGTTCACTTTGCGTACCCCGGCGGCCTACTTCCTCCAGATCGCCTCCATGTGGGTGGCCCGTCCCCAGCCTCAGTGGGTCATCGAGGAGTATGGTGAGAAGTGGACTGAGCCCGGCAACATCGTGACCAATGGTCCATACTGCATGAAGGAATGGGTACACGAGGACCACATGGTGATGGTGAAAAACCCGTACTGGCCAGATTGGGACAAGGCAGGCGGAAACATTGATGAGATCTACTTCACTATGGTACAGGAGACCTCAACGGAGTTCGCCATGTACTTGAACAACGAGCTTGATCTCTCGGCGGTCCCCCTGCCTGAGCTGGACAACGTGAAGTCCGACCCGGTGCTGTCGCAAGAGTTGACCATTCGGCCATTCCCCTGCACCTACTACTACGGGTTCACCACAACCAAGCCTCCGGTGGACGATCCACGGGTGCGTCGGGCCCTGTCCATGGCCATCGACCGGAAGACCTTGGTGGAAGAGGTGACTAAAGGTGGGCAGATCCCGGCCAATACGTTTGCTCCCGGCATGATCTTCGGGAATGCCGCCCTAGACCCGGATATCGCGCCTTGGGCCCTGCCCGAGGAACTGGGGGGCTGGGGCTACGAGCGGGCGGTGGAGGAGGCCAAGAGGCTGATGGCCGAGGCCGGCTACCCCGATGGTGAAGGCCTGGAGTTCGTGCTGATGCACAACGTCTCCGAGGCTCACGCCCGCATCGCCCAGGCTATACAAGCCATGTGGCTGGAGGCATTCCCCAAGGCGAACATCCGCATTGAAACCCAGGAGTGGAAGGTTTACCTCCAGACCATCGAAAAGGACACTCCGGTTGAGAACGTGCCGGCCGTGTGGAGGCTGGGTTGGTGCCAGGACTATCCGGATGAGAACAACTGGGTGCACGAGGTGTTCAATCCGGTAGAGGGCTCCAACCGGCCGCGCATGTCCTTCGATGACCCATACGTGGGAGACCTCGTGAAGCGCTTCTCGGACCTCACTTTGCGCGCCCAACTTGAACAGGACCCGGTAATCCGGCAACAACTGTACAAAGAGGCCGAAAAGCTTCTGTGTGACGATATAGCTGCCATCGCACCCATCTATTACTATACCCAGGTTGTGCTAACCAAGCCGTGGCTCACCCGCCATTGGCATGACACGAATCACTACGAGACCTGGTCCATTGATGTGGCTGCTCGCGAGGCCGCTATCGGCTGAAGGGCAGTGTGATAAGGGGAGTGAGAGGGGCCTGCCATCCGGCGGGCCCCTTTTCTTTCAGGGCAGCGATGTTAAAGTGCACAGCACTTGTCGTCGCCGTAGCGTGGACGAGCATAGGCCTGGCAGGGTATTCCCTGCGTACTCTCCCCCTTCCCGGGGAGTTCAGTCGGGGGATCTCGGTGGCGGAGACAAGCCAGCGGGAATGGCCTGCCCTTCTTGCCAGGACTGAACTGAGCCTCTTGGCTTGGTCACGAAAAGATGAAGATGGCATCCATCCCGCACTCATCCAGGTGAACCCCACTGGGGACCTATCGACCCCCAAGGAGCTGGCCTTGCCAAAGGTGGAGTACCTTGGACACCCACAGCTTCTGCTCATCGATGATCGCCCCTGGCTTTTCTTCATAGGACGAGCTTTAGGGATGGAAGACAGGAGCCTCTACGGAATGCCCCTTACCGAGGAGGGAGGGATCGCTGGTCCACCCCGTCGGTTTGTCGGAAGCGAGCTGTGGGAGTACGAGATCGTCCTGGGAGGTACGGGGGTGTGGATGGGGTACAAGGATGCGGGAGGCTTGGTGTGGCTGGCTTCCTTCACCCTGGAACAGGGAACCGAGTTCATCTGGAAACTTGGCCAGGGGGAGGGCCCTCCAGCACTGGTTCCCACTGAACAAGGGATACATGTCATCTGGGCCAAGACAGAAGGGTCCGGCCCTTGCGTCCTTATGTACACGTGGGCAGAAAACAAAGGCTTAAACCCCCCAATGGAGTTGCACTCATTCCCGCTTCCTACCGGGACCGTCGTCTCTCAACCTGCAGGAACGGCGGCGAGTGGATGGGTGTACGCGGCCGTCGGCTTCGAATACCGAGGCGGGGAACAGCCTGGGAGGGCTGAGGTGTGGGTGATTTCCTTTCCTGTAGGCCATCCCGATGAATGCATTGCTTATTCTTTAGGCATTCCAGAGACTTTTCCTGGTGAATATCCGCTCCAGATGGAGGGCTTGGATATGGCTCGGCTTCCACCGCGGGGGCACACCCGGCCCACGGATCTATATAACCCCCGTGGGGTTTTAGAGACTACTGAGTACGCCCTGCTTACCCTGGGGGCAAGACTACATAGGGGAAGAAGCCACCAGGTGCAACCGGTAGTGGTAGCGTTCGCTGGGGGACGGCCGGTGGCTTGGCGGCCGGTAGCTGTAAGCCGCGATATGACCTATGCTGTGCAGCTCGGGCGGTCTTCCCGGGGGTGGCATGTGACCTGGTTGGACATGCTGGGTTACGGGGCCTATCGCCTTTTTTACGCCAGCACTGCTGAACTTGAGCGCCAAGCGTTCAACCGAATAGGATGGGATGACGCGATCTACTTCCTGGGGACCGTTGCCTCGGGTTGGCTGGGGGGATTGGCGTTGACCCCCCTTTTCATCATGGCTAGCGTCCCGGGGTTGGTACTGATCTTTATCCACTACCTGCTGGGAGGGGAGGAATCCCTAGCTTATCGATGGCCGAGGGCGCTACTGGCGCTGGGGCTGCTGCCGTACGTGATCCTCAAGATCGTCCTGACAGGGACGTTTGGGGGGATGCCGTTTGCCGAGTGGGTGTCGCGGTTCACGGCCCAGGTAGTGGGCCGGGTGCTGCCCTTTGTCCCCTCCCTTCTGGGGATCGTCGGGGTATGGATATACACACGACGGGCCGGGGAACCCACGCTCTTCCCCGCCTGGGCGGCTTTCGTGGTGACAGACATGGCCTTCACGATCATGATCCTTGGGCCGGTCTTCGCCGGCGGATGAACCGCTCCAGCAAGCGGTTGAAACGAGTGAAGGGTGACTCCCGCGTCGGTTCGAGCGGCTCCACCAGGATGGTGTAAAGGCCGGCTAGGTTTCCACCCAAGACGTCGGTGAAGACTTGGTCCCCGATCATCGCCGCTTGACCCGCCCGAACCCCAAACAAGCCCAGCACCCGCCGAAACCCAAAAGGAAAGGGCTTCCGGGCACGCCAGATAACCGGAACCCCAATCCCCTCAAAGAACGAAACCACCTCCGGCCTCCGGGAAAGACGGCCATTGGAAACCACCGCCACCCGAAACCCCCGCCCAATAAGCCCCTCCAAAAGCCCCCGGACGCCCGCATCCGGCGGACCCGCCCGCCACAGGCATAGGGTGTTGTCAAGGTCAAAGATGAGCGCCCTGATCCCCCGCCCCCACAGGGCCTCATAGTCAATGTGATGGACGGAAAGGGCAAAACCGCGGGGCCGAAGGATCCTCATCTTTCCCCTACCACATGGCTCGCCAAATACACCGCGGGGATAAACCTACGTCGGGGATAAACCCCGACGCTACCGTGTCCGGGATAAACCCCGACTACTTACGTCGGGGATAAACCCCGACGCTACCAAGTTACCCAAAATTCGTTTGGGGCAAACCCCAACGATTCGGCCCTTGATGGTGCCGGACGAAATACCCGGGTTCATTGCCCAACGCGGATCTCCCCTATCGGCACGTATCTTGCCGCCCGAGAGAGCAACGCGAGCACCTCCTCCACCCCTTGGGGGGAGGCGTAAAGCTTGTACAGCTTGCGTCCCCCTTCCACCCGGTACTCACGCCTCACGTTGGCCAGCCCGTCAGTGGCCATGAGCACCCCGTCTATGAAGTGCAGGGCCTTGTCTGTGGCCTCCACCCAGATCACCGCCGCATCCGCCGGAGGAGCCCCCAGGCCCCGAAAACGCCCCCTCATCCCCCGCCCTCCAACCGCTCGAGATGTCGCTTGAGGGCCAGCTCCGGCTCCACCCCCCAACAGTGGGCCAGAGAGCACACGGCAAAAAGCAGCCTTCCAAGCTCCCCTTCGGGATCGGGCGGAGGGCCCTCGGGTGGGGAAAGATAAGGATGAAGCCCTTGGCCTGCACCACGCGCCTGGATGCGCTTCCTGGCCGCAACCAGGGCCGGGAGGGCAAGTTCCAAACCCTTGCCCTCCTTGCGCTTCAGCTCCTCCCATCTCTCCCTCACCTCGGCGGGGGTGCGGGCCGCCGTCCCCTCCGCAAACACGTGGGGATGACGACGGATCAGCTTCTCCCGCAGAAAGTCGGCCACGTCCGCAAGATCGAACCGCCCGGCCTCGGACTCGATCTGGGCGTGCAAGGCCACCTGCAACAGGAGGTCGCCCAGCTCCTCCTTCAGCCGGTCCGGATCGCCCGCCTCCAGGGCAGCCGCCGCCTCGTAGGCCTCCTCAAGGAGATAAGGCGCCAAAGAGGCGTGGGTCTGTGCCCGGTCCCAGGGACAGCCCCCTGGCCCCCGGAGCCGGGCGATCACCGCGGCCAGGGCCTCCACCGCCTCCCCGATCCGCCCCATCCCGGTCACGGGGAGGGTTCCTCGGAGGGGGAGGCAACCTCGCCCCCAAGCTCCTCAAGGAGCGGGACGAGCTCCTCCGCCCGGAAGCTGGGGTCGGTGTCATAGATGCGCTGCAGGTCCTGCTTGGCCTCCTCGTCCCTCCCCAGGTCGCGGTAGATCAGGGCCCGCTGCCAAAGCGCCTCCAAACCCTCCTGGGAAAGCCCCCCCTGAGGGCCAGCCCGGGCTTCCTCACAGGCCACGATCTTCCCCAACACCTGGAGCTTCATCTCCTGCGATCCAGCCAGGGCCAGGGCCTTCTTGTAGTAGCTCAGGGCCGTATCGTACTGGGTCTTGGGCACATAGCAGTCGCCCAGCCCCATGAGGGCGTAGATGTTATCCCCTTCCCGGGCCAGGATCTCCTGGTACTGGCGGATGGCGGAGTCGTACTTGTATTGCTCCTTTAAGTAGTCGGCCAGCTTGAACCTGGTATCGATGTCGTCTGGGGCCAGCTCCACGACCTTCTCCGCGATGACCTCCTTTTTGGCCGTCTCATAGGTGCGCCGAAGGGCCTCCCGGTACTGTTCCAGGGCCCTTTCCTCATCCCCTTGGGCACGGTACACGTCCCCCAATCCCTCGTAGGCCTCGCCCCGGTAGGGGAAGCGGCGGATGAGGTCCTGATACTCCTCTTTCGCCTCCTCCAGCCGGCCGGCCGCAAGAAGGGCCAGGGCCAGCTTCAGCTGGACCTCCGAGGTGGGGTTCTTTTCAAACGCCTTCTTATAATGCCCTATCGCCCCCTGGGGGTCGCCCTGGGCAAGGAGAAGATCCCCCATAAGCACCCGAACCGTGACCCCCTCCGGCTCCTCCTCTAGCAGCTCCTCCAACAAGGGCTGGGCCTGATCGTATTGCTCGTCCCGCAGATAAGCCTCGGCCAGCCTGAGCTCGATGGTCCGGCTCCCCGTCTGAAGCCCCAGGGCTTCCCGGAAACACTCGATGGCCCGGCCGTAAAGCCCCATCGCCATGGCAGCATCCCCCTGGCCGATGTAGGCGGCCAAGAAGCCCGGCTCGGCCTCTATGGCCTGCTGGTATTCCCGATCGGCCTGCACATATAGCCCCTGCTCCCGATAGAGCTCGGCCAACCGAAAGTGGGCCTGGGGGTTCTGGGGATCCAGGGCGATAACCCGGTTGAAGAACGTCTCGTCCCCCTCCCCCGTATCGGCGAACTCGAGGTAGTGCTCGAGGGCCTTCCTTTTGTACTCCTCTTCCTTCTCACTTAGCTCCTTTAGCCTGGCCTGCTCCTCCTCGGTCAGCTCTTCCTTCCCTTTAAGCTCGGCCACCTGGGTACCCACGTCGATGTAAAGCTGCTCGTACATTCGGCCAATGTAGTAATCAAGGTAGAGGTCGGAGATCGCCCCCCGAGCGGCAAGGAGGACATCCAAAGCCGACTTCACGTCGGATTGATAGGTGATGAAGGCCTCGAGGAGCGGGTCCTTGACCTCCACCCGGGCAGCCTTGCGGAGCGCCTCGTACCACTCCCCCCAGCGACGGCTGTCCTCCTCGCTTATGTAATCTTCTTCCACCTTTTCCCTTATCTCCTCAAATGGGGGGATGACCGGCGGCCGTCTGTCAAGGAGCTTTACGATGTAGTAGGCCCCTAGGGCGTCCACCAACGTGACCTGGCCCTGGGAGAGCTCGAAGGCGGCTTCCTCCACCTCCTGGGGGAGGCCCGAGCCCCCTTGGGAAAACCAGTCGGTCTCCATCTCCTCGGACTCGGAGTACTCCGCGGCCAGGGCGGCGAAATCGGAGTCGGGGGCTTGGGCCTGGGCGAGGAGCTGGTCGGCAAGCTCGGGGTCTGAGACCTTTATATAGGCGACCCGGATCCTCTCAGGCTGCGATTGGTAGCGATCCTGGTGCTCCTGGTAGTAGGTGAGGAGCTCCTCCTCGGTGGGCTCGATGGGGCCCACCACCTGCTTGTGCACCCCTTCCTCCAAAAGCCGATATTCCTGGGAAGCGGCGAGCTGCCGGCGATAGTCGGCCAAGGTGAGCCCCTGGGCGGATAGGTAGCTTTTCAGGGCCTCCTCGTCCCCACCGAACTGCTCCAGGGTGCTCTGGTAGCGCTCCTCCACCGCCTGGTCCAGCTCCGCCTTGGACACGGAGACATGCAGGCTGCGGGCCTCCTTCTGGATCAGGGCTTGACGGATCAGCCCCTCGGCGGCCGCCGCCGCATAAACCCGGCGGTTGAACGCCCCGGCCGTCCCCTGCAACTGCTCGGTGAAATCTTGGCCGAAGATCTGGTAAAGTTGAGTATAGTATTGAACCAGGTTTTCGTAGGCATCCTGGACGTTCTGGCGGGTGAACTTCCTCCCCTCCACCACCAGCACGACCTCCTCGGCGCTCCCCTTGGGGGGAGGGGAAAAACGCTGGAAGGTAAACAGCCCGATCCCGCCGAGCAGAAAGCCGATGACCACGGTCCAGATGATGGCCTTCTGATAACGCAAGAAGAAGCGGTTCATGTATGGGAGTCACCCCTTCCCTCAGAGGAGATGCGCACAAGCACCCGGCCAGCCTCCCACAGCCCGCCGGCAAGCCCGAGGAATATCCCCGCAATGCGCCAAGCCTTCGTCCCGGCCAAAACGTCGATCCCGTAACCGATCCCGTATCCCACCAGCAACCCGCCGGCGACGACGAAACCCAACTGGCCCACCAGGGCCAGGGTGCGGAGCGCCGCGGCCCAAGGGCTAGATGTTCTCCCAGTCTTCAGCGGGCGCCCCTCCCTTTCGCGTGCGGGGGCGGAGGCTGGTGACCGGGGTGCGCGACCGCACGGTGAAGCGGAGGGCCGTCTTGGTCTCGCCGTTTATCTCCACATCCACGAAGGAGGGCACGAAAAACAGGTCAAGCCCGCTTGGGGCCACATAGCCCCGGGCGATGGCGATGCACTTTATGGCTTGGTTCACCGCCTTGGGCCCAATGGCCTGAAGCTCGGCGATGCCCTCCTCCCGGATGGTGTTGGCCACCGCCCCGGCGGCGGCGCCGGCCTTGGAAGTGGACGCGATCTTCAAGGTGTTCATCCTTCCCTCCTTATCGGGCCGTCTCCACGTACTGGGTCTGCCGGATGACGGTCACCTTGATCTCCCCTGGGTACTGAATCTGCTCCTCGATCTTCCGCGCGATATCATACGCGAGTTTGGCGGCCATGTCATCTGTGGTCTTCTCCGGGCGAACGATCACCCGCACCTCCCGCCCCGCCTGGATGGCATAGGCCTCCTTTACCTGGGGATAGGCTTGGGCCAGCCGCTCAAGCTCCGCGAGGCGCTGGATGTAGCGTTCGTAGGTCTCCTGGCGGGCCCCGGGGCGGGCAGCGGAAAGGGCGTCTGCAGCCTGCACCAGCACCGCCGTTACGGTGGCCGGCTCCACGTTCCCGTGGTGGGCGGCGATGGCGTTCACGATGGGCCAGGGCTCCCCATACCGCCGGGCGAAATCCGCCCCGATCAGGGCATGCGGCCCCTCCACGTCGTGATCCACCGCTTTTCCGATGTCGTGAAGGAGCCCCGCCCGCTGGGCAGGACGGGGGTCGATCCCGATCTCCTCGGCCAGAAGTCGCGCCAGGAAACTCACCTCAAGGGAATGCCGCAGCTGGTTCTGCCCGTAACTGGTGCGGAAGTGGAGCTTCCCCAAAAGGAGCACCAGCTCCTCCGGGAGCTCCACCCGGGCCTCGAAGGCCGCCTTCTCCCCATGCTCCCGGATGAGCTCCTCCACCCGCTCCTTGGCCTTACGCACCTTTTCCTCTATGTGAGCCGGGTGAATGCGTCCATCCTCGATGAGGCGCTCCAGGGCCAGGCGGGCTACCTCCCGCCGGACGGGGTGGAAGGAGGAAAGCACCACCACATCCGGGGTGTCGTCCACCAGCACCTCCACCCCGGTGAGGGCCTCGAAGGTGCGGATGTTCCTCCCCTCCCGGCCGATGATCCGGCCCTTGAAGTCGTCCGAGGGGAGGGGGACGGCCGTCACCGTTGCCTCCTCCGCATACTCCACCGCGTAGCGCTGGACCGCGGTGGCCAGGATCCGCCGGGCCCGCCGCTCCGCCTCCTGGGAGGTACGCCTTTCCACCTCCGCGATCTTGCGGGCGAAGTACCTCTCTGACTCCGCCTCCACGAGCTTTAGCAGGTACTCCTTGGCCTCCTCCTGGCTGAAACCGGAGATCCTCTCCAGGAGGGCCCGTTCCTCGGCCAACAGCCTCTGCCCCATCTCCAGGAGACGCTCAAGCTCGCTTTCGTCCTTGCAGAGGGAGTCCTCGATGGTCTCAAGGTAGTTGCTCTTCTTGCCAAGGCGCGCTTCCTTTTGCAGGATGCGTTCCTCCATCTGGGCCAGATCGGCTTCCCTCCTCTTGAGGCGCCGCTCTTCCTGTTCCCTGAGCTCTTGGATCTCGGCCTGGGCGGCCAGCAGCTTCTCCTTGTAGATCCGTTCGGCCTCCTCACGGGCCTCCTGGATTATGGCCTCGGCCTTCTTCCCGATCAGCCTGGTCCTAAGCTGTGCCAGGAGCAGCCCCCCGGCGAGGCCTAGGAGGAGGGCTACCAAGGCTATGAGCGCTGCTTGCAGTATCCATGACATGGGCTGGTCACCTTCCTCGTGTTGGTCAATTTAGTCCCCCCGCCGGGGTTCATCAAGCCGGGCCGCGGCGGCGGGCAGGAAAACGAGGCTGGCAAGCAAGGTGAAGCCCAAGCCAAGCAGGGCGGAGATCCCAAGGTACCTCAGCCCCGGGGTGCGGGCAAACACCAGGGCGCCGAAGACCAGCATGGTGGTAAGGGAGGTGGACAGGACCGGGGGGAGCGTGGCCGCCATCCCCCAGGCGATGGCCATCCTCCTTCTCCCTCGCTCCTCCTTTATCCGGTGCAGGATGTGGATGGCGCTGTCCACCCCGATCCCGATCAAGAGCGGGGAGATGACGATATTGGTGAAGTTAAAGGAGATCCCAAGGAGGCGCATCCCGGCCAGCATCCAAAGGTAGCCGATTGCCAAGGGGGAGACGGCCAAGAGGGCCTCCCGCAGGCTGCCGAAGCTCATCCACACAAGGAGGGCGATGAGGAAGCTGGCGATGGCGGTGGAAAAGGCAAAATCCCGCTTCATGTAGGCCTCGAGCCGTCCCTGCACCTCGGGGACCCCGAAGTAGTCGACCCCCAGCCCCTGCACCCAGTCCACGAATTCCTGCAGGTTATGGCCCTCGTAGAGGCTGGGCGACACCCTCGCCCTCAGGATGAACTCCTGGGAAGTGGGGGAGTAATAGACGGGCTTAAGCTGCTCCGGGAGGACCTCCACCAGGGCCCTTATGAGCTCGGGTTCGTCGGGGAGGGAGGCCAGGTTCTCAAGGAAGGCCGACACATTTTGGAGGTCGCCTTTGATCCCGGCCAGGAGCCTCAAGGAGGAATCCCGGTCCAGCTCCTCCAGCTCGTAAGCCAACCGAAGCAGGGCAGAGGACCTATGGGAAAGCGAGGTGGCCAAGGCCACGTCCCCGGCGAGCAGGCTGGAGAGCTCCCAACCAGCGAGCTGGACCGCCAGCCGCTGGAGGGCATCTATCAACTCCTCCCAGCGGCCCAACACCCCTTCCAGGGAGTCCACCACGGCCAACAGGTCCCCCACCGGCAGGTCCTGTAGGGAGGCCTTCCCCCGCAAAAGCTCCTGGGGCAGGATGTCCCGGATGGAGTCAATGCCTGTTACGAAAGGGCTTTCGGCCAAGGCCCCTTCCAGCTTGCGCAGCTGGGCCGGATCTTTCACAAAGAAAACGAACTCGTCCGAAAACGATACCTCCCCTTGGAATTCCCGCAGGATCTCGTTCGCCACCTGGGAGGCCTGGGTCTGGGGGGCAAGCTGGCCCGACACGAAGCGGAACTCCACCTGGCTCACCTGATAGGACAGGGCCAGGGTCAAAAGCAAGGTGAGCCCCACCACCGCCCGCCGCTGGGAAAGCAGGCCCTTGTAGCCCCGGGCCAGCGCCTGGGTCGGGACGGGCATGTGCTCGCGAAACCGTCTCTTGAAGGCCACATAGCTCAAAACGATCAGGCTCGGGGTAAGGAGCATCGCCGAAAGGTATGCCAGCACGATCCCCAAGGACATGATGAGCCCCATCTCCGTCAGGGCCCGAGACCGGGATACAAGGAGGCACACGAAAACCGCGGCCGTGGTCAGGGCGGCGGAGAGCGATGCCTCCCCCTTTTTGTGGATGGCGGTGTAAAGCGCCCGACCCACCGACCTCCCCGCCTCCCTTTCCTCCACGTACCGGGAGAGGAGGTGGATTGAGAAATCGATCCCCAGCCCCAACACAAGGGAGGGAAGGAAGGTGGTGATCAGGTTGAAGCCCCCAGCGGAGAACTTGGCCCAGGCCATGGTGAACAGGGCCGACACCAAAAGAGGCACCAGGGCCACCAGGGTGAGGAAGGCACTTGAGAACGTGAGCGCCAAAAGCAACAGCACCCCCAGCGAGGAGACCAGGGTCACGAAGTTCATATCCTTTCGGATGATTTCGTTGCTCTCTGTCACCGCCACGTAGGCCCCGGTTAGCCGGGCCTGCACCCCGAGCTGAAGGAGGTCCGCCTGGGCGATGATCCCTTGGAGGAGCTCGGTGACCCGGCGGCAGTAATCCAGCCCGGCGTAGGAGGGCTGGGCCGGCCATACCTGGATGACCAGCTTGGTGCTGTCGCGGGAAAGAAGCGGGGTGCCCTCGTCGGGCGGGGTCCCGCCGGCCGGTTTGCCGGTGGCGGCTTGGATCACCTGGGTGGCCCGGTTAAGGGGGCCTTGCACCCGGGGGAGGCCCCGGAGGACCTCAAGGCCGCTTGCCCCAAGCTGCAGTAGCCGGTCCACCAGGGGGATGATCCGCTCGGCTGAGGGATCCCCTGTGGCCGTCAGGGCCTCCTCCAGCTCGGCCAGGCCGGAGCTTAGCTTCCCGCTTTCCGGTAGGATCTCGGCCACCGCGGCCAGGAGCTCCTCGGCCGCGGCCTTGAGCCCCTCCAGGTCCTCCGGGGACAGGGTCTGGTAAAGCAAAAGCTCCTTGGGGTACTCGATGGCCTCCCCGATGCGATAGGAGGCCCGCTTGAACTCCGGCTCCTCAAGGAGGAGCTGGATGAGCCGGTCGGCGGCGGAAAACAGCCTCTCCCTCCGTTCCTCTACGTCCTCGGGCGGGGAGACCAGGGACAGCAGGATCGCAGCGTAATCGGTGGCGGTGAGCTCCCCCTCCCTGGCCTTGTACTTCTCGATGAGGGGATCCTCCTCCGGGAGGAGGTCAAGATAGGAACTCCTTATGGGAAGCTCGCGGATGTAAAACAGGCTGAAGCCCACGAGCACGGCCACCACCAGCACCACCCCTACCGCCTGGCGGCGGGAGAGCCTGGCGATCCCATCTAAAAGCAGTGTACGGAGGCGTTTAGCCTTGGGCAGCTTCCTCTCCGGCTGGGGAGCGGATCTCGATGTCATAACCCGTGACCTTGGCCGCGAGCTCTGCGTTGTGGCCGTCGCGCCCGATGGCGAGCGACATCTCGCTTGCGGGGACGGTCACCAGCGCTTTCTTCTCCTTTGGATCGAGCTCCACGGAAAGCACGCTAGCCGGGGCGAGGCTCCCTTTGATCACCTCTTTTACGTCCTCGCTCCAGCGGATGATGTCCACCTTTTCCCCGGCCAGCTCGCGGCTTACGGCGCGAATCCTCACCCCGCCCGCCCCGACACAGGTCCCCACCGGGTCTATCCGGGGGTCAAGGGCCCGGAGGAGCACCTTGGACCTGACCCCGGGGACCCGGGCCACCTTCACTATCTCCAGGAGCCCCTGTTCCAGCTCCGGCACCTCGAGCTCCAGGAGCTTGGCCACGAATTGGGGGTGGGCCCTGGAGACGTAGATCCGGGGATCGCCCTGGGTCTTCTCCACCCGGTAAAGATACGCCCGCAGGCGTCGTCCGGCTATGTACCGCTCCCCTGGGATGCGTTCCTCCTCCGGGAGGAGGGCCTCCACCTCCCCCAGGTTCACCCATACGTTGCGGCCCTCAAAGCGGTGTACCGAGCCGTTTATGATCTCCCCGATGCGGGTGGAGTACATCTCGTACAGGGCCTCCCGGCGGCGGCGAAGGATCTCCTGCCGGAACACGTTCTCCGCCCGCCGGGTGGCGATCCGCCCCAGGCTCGCCAGATCGAAGGGTTTTCCGTTCACGAATATGTCCCCGGAGCGCCGGTCCACGTGCACCTCCGGGGGCTCCTCCCCCCCGAACTCCACCAGGTAGGCCGCTGCTATCCCTTTTTCCATGGCCTCATAGGCCGCCTCGCGGTCGATTCCCCGCTCGCGGGCCATCTCCTCCAGCGCCTCAAGGAAGTCTATGTTCATCGGCCCTCCGTCCTGGCTTCGAAGACCACCTGGGCCCTGGTCACCTGGGACAAGGGGATCTCCATCCGGCCTTCTTGGCAGTCCACCGTTATCTTCCCTTCCCCCACCCCTACCAGCCTCCCCTGGCAGGCCACCTTCTTGCCCTGGGGGGAGTGGGAGGTCACCCGGATGGGCTTCCCCAGGGCGCGCCGGTAATGCCACTCCTCCCACAGGCGCCGCTCGACCCCGGGGGATGACACCTCCAGCACGTAGGGGAAGGCCAGGGGATCATGCTCGTCGAGCAAGGCCTCGATGGCCCTGCTGGCGCGCTGGCAATCCGCCAACGTGACCCCGGTGGGGCTGTCTATGTATACCAGGAGCCGCGCCCGGGGCCCGGCCCGGGAGAGCTCCCAGTGATAAAGCTCCACCCGGGCGTCCCGCGCGCCCTGCCGTAAAAGCGCGTCCAGCTTTTCCCGCAAGGTGCTCATCTTTTACCATTATACTTGCTGCGGAACATGCCCACAAAAAAGGCTCAGCCTCGGCGTTTTGTGGTGGGGGAAGGGGAAGGGGGCATGCGGCTGGACCGGGTGGTGGCCGCCCGCCTGGGGCTCCCCCGGACTGTGGTGAAGGACCTGTTCCGGGAGGGGGCGGTTAGGGTGGACGGCAGCCCGGGCAAGGCGGCCGGCCGCGCCCGGCCCGGACAGACGGTGGAGGTGAACCTCCCCGCCCCGGAGCCGGCGGACTGGCCGGAGATCCCCGTGCTCTACGTGGACGAGGCCGTCCTGGTGATAGACAAGCCCGCGGGGCTCCCGGTGCATGGGGCCGGACGGGGGCGGGTCGGGCCCAGCGTAGTGGCCATCCTGCAGGGGCGGTTCTCCCTGGCCGGGGGAAGCCCGGAGAGGCCGGGGGTGGTGCACCGGCTGGACGCCCCCACAAGTGGGGTGATGGTGCTGGCCAGGACCAAAGGGGCCTGGGAGGACCTGGTGGACCAGTTCCGCCGGCGGGAGGTAAAAAAGGAGTACCTGGCCCTGGTGGAGGGGGAGCTGGAGCCCGAGGAGGGGGAGATCCACGGAAGGCTGGCTAGGGACCCGGCCCGCCCCTGGCGCATGCGGGTTCAGGCGGGGGGGAAGGGGGCCCAGACCGAGTTCTCGGTGCTCGCAAGGGGGGACGGAAGATCCCTTTTGCTCGTCCGCCCCAAAACCGGACGCACCCATCAGATCCGGGTGCACCTTTCGGCCATCGGACACCCGGTGGTGGGGGACGGGGTCTACGGGGGCGGAGGGGGGCGGCTCATGCTCCACGCCTGGCGCCTGGGCTTTCGGCACCCCCTCCTGGGGAGGTGGATGGAGCACGTTGCCCCCCCTCCCCCCTGGTTCTCCGATTGGCTTGAAGGATTAGGTAATACAGGGCGGAAAGGAAGTTAGCGGCGATCGCGGCCCAGAAGGGCAGCCTCCCCCACGGGGCAACAAGGAGACACACGGCGGCCAGGGCGGTGAGGGCGGCGGCCGTCTTGCCCGGCCAGCGGGCTCCGAACTCCCGGCGGCGGCGCCAGAGGACCAGGGTGCCGATCCCCAGGCCCAGTTGGGGGATGGCGTAGAGCACCGGCCCCAGGGGGGGGAGCCCTCCCACGGCGGCCAGGGCCGAAAAGAGGGCCATGTAAAGCAGCTTATCCATGGCCGGGTCGAGCATGGCCCCGACGAAGGTGACCTCGTGGCGGGAGCGGGCCACAAGCCCGTCCACCGCGTCGGTCAGCGCGGCCAGGATGAAGAAAAAGAGGGCTATCCAGGGCCTATCCGCCAGGACGGCGACCACCACAGGGGCGATGAGAAGGCCCCGAAGCAGGGTCAGCCCGTTGGCCAAGGTCATGGCCCTATCATAACCCCGGCTTCCACAGCGGCCAATTAGCCTGGAGCACCACCCCGGCTATAATAGGTATAATAGGAAAAGTCCACCAAGACACGCGAGGTGATCAAATGCACAGGACCAAGGTCATAATCATGGGCGCTGCTGGAAGGGATTTTCATAATTTTAATGTTTTCTTCCGACACAGGGAGGACTACCAGGTGGTGGCCTTCACCGCCACCCAGATCCCGGGGATCGAGGGCCGCCGCTATCCCCCGGAGCTGGCCGGCCCCCTTTACCCCCAGGGCATCCCCATCGAGCCCGAGGAGCGCCTTCCGGCACTGGTACGGGACCACGGGGTGGAGGTGGTGGTGTTCTCCTACTCAGATGTCTCCCACCAGCACGTGATGGACCGGGCGGCGACGGCCGCCGCCGCCGGGGCGGACTTCTGGGTTTTGGGCCCCCGCTCCACCCAGCTTGTGGCAAAAAAGCCCGTGGTGGCCGTGTGTGCGGTCCGCACCGGCTGCGGCAAGTCCCAGACCACCCGGAAGGTGGCCGAGATCCTCAAGGCCCACGGCAAGAAGGTGGCGGTGGTAAGACACCCCATGCCCTACGGGGACCTGGCCGCCCAGGCCGTACAGAGGTTCGCCTCCTACCAGGACCTGGACCGCGCAGGTTGCACCATCGAGGAACGGGAGGAGTACGAGCCCCACATCGACCGGGGGAACGTGGTGTTCGCCGGGGTGGACTACGAGGCCATCCTGAGGCTCGCGGAAAAGGAGGGGGACGTCATCCTGTGGGACGGGGGCAACAACGACATGCCGTTTTTCCGGCCCGACCTACTCATCGTGGTGGCCGACCCCTTGCGGGCCGGCCACGAACGCACCTACTGGCCAGGCTCGGTGAACATCCGCCAGGCGGACGTGGTGGTGATCAACAAGATCGATTCCGCCTCGCTTGAGGAGGTGGAGCGCCTGAGGGCCTCGCTCGCCGAGCTCAACCCCCGGGCCAAGGTGGTGGAGGCCGCTTCCCCCATCGCCGTGGAATCCCCCGAGCTCATCGCCGGAAAGCGCGTCCTGGTGGTAGAAGACGGGCCCACGGTCACCCACGGGGAGATGCCCTACGGGGCCGGGGCGGTGGCCGCCAGGAAGCTGGGGGCCCAGCTCGTCGACCCCAGGCCATATGCCGTGGGCTCCCTGCAGGAGACCTACCAGCGCTACCCCCACCTGGACCGGGTCCTCCCGGCCATGGGGTACGGGGAGGCCCAGGTGCGGGAACTGGCCGCCACCATCTCCCAGGTGCCCTGCGACGCCGTAGTCATCGCCACCCCCATCGACCTCCGCCGGCTCATCCACCTCGACCGCCCCGCCAGCCGGGTGCGCTACGAGCTCCAGGAGATCGGACTTCCCACCCTGGAGGACGTACTGACCCCCTTGCTTTAGACAAGGGTCCCGGGCGGCCCGGACAAACACGGTGGGGCCGCCCCCATTTCCTCCCTCCGTCCCCCCCATCCCACCCCCTATCATCTCCCCCGAGGAGGGGGATGATGAAGAAAGCAGCTTTCCTTTTGGTTTTTGCATGTAGCCTCGGCCTTGCGGGGCTGGCCCAGGAAACGGAGGACGGCCTCGGGGGCTCCCTGGGGGTGGAGTTCACCGTCACCCCCATCGCCCCCGCCAGCTTGGACGTGGACACCGCGATCACGGCCTCGCTTTCCTTCGCCGGGGCGAGCGTGGAAAGCCGGACCGTGATCTCCCTGGCGGGGCTCGAGTCAGAGCACCTGAGGCTGGCCCTCGACCTCGATGGGGTGACCCTGGCCACGGGGATGCAGTTCGACCCCTGCTTTTCCAGGTACTGGTTTGAGGTACGGGGGGGATGCTGCCCGGTGGAACTGGGGGCCCTGTTCCTGGTGGAGAACCTGGCCCCGGCCTGCCAGACCCCCAGCTTCACCGTGGGGATGGCCTTGGACTTCGGCCTCACCTTCGACCCGCTTTTCATCCGCAGCATCACCGGCTTCGGGGTGGAAGACCTCTACCACCTCATCGACGAATACCCCGAGACTGAACTCACCGCCGTATCCGGCTGGTGGTTCAGCGAAGAACTCATAAGCGTGGGCTTTGCCACCCAGTGCCTGCACGCCGAGTCCATCTTCGTGCTGAACGAGCTTGGCTTTTCCTGGGCCCAGCTCAACGCAAGCTACACCTGGCCCGACGCCGGCATCCAGCTCGGCACCCGGGTGTGGATCGATTCCTCCTTCGCCTTCAGCCAAGGGGACCTGATCCTGAAGGTGACAATCGATCCCGTGGAGCTCCGCTCCGTCACCAGCATGAACTTCAGCGGGTTCCTAGGGCAAAGGATCGACATCTCCATCACCTTTTCCGGGATCAAGCTCTACTCGCGCACCAGCTTCACCTTCGCGGGGCTGATCTCCGAGGTCTTGGGGTTCGAGCTTTCCTTCTAGCCCCTCATGGGCCGGTTGGGGGAGCTGGCGGCCAGGCTCAGGGAGCGGGATGACCCCGCCCTGCGGGCCGAGCTCATCCGGCTCGGGGAGGAGCTGGTAAGGGAGGTGGCAGAGGAGTTCGCCGGCTGTGGGCTTCCACAAAAGGAGCTGGAGCGGGCCGGGCACCTGGGGCTTTTGAGCGCGGCGTACAACCTGGAGCTCGACCGGGCGGGGGACTTCGAGACGTTCGCCCGCAACCTAATCCGGGGGGAGATCAGGGGGCACATCCGGGAGAGGTTCCCACCCCCCCAACCCCCACGGTGGCTGCGGCTCTTGGCAGAGCAGATCGATCGGGCCCACCACGAGCTTTTCCGGGAGCTGGGCCGTCCCCCCACCCTCTCCGAACTGGCTCAGAAGTTGAACCTAACCGATGAGGGGCTGAAGGAGGCGTTCAAGGCCCGCGACGCCTTCCTGTACACCTCCCTCTCCCAGGAACACAGGGCCGAGGACCTGCGGCCGGACTTTCACCCCGAGCGCATCCGGGACAGACACCCCAGCCCGTTCCCCTGGCAGGCCCGCATCCGGCTGGCCCAGGCCCTGGAAAGGCTGTCCGGGCTCTGGTCAAGGCTGGCAGAGAACATGCTCGGCCTGGAGGAGGACGACCCATGGCCAACCGTTATGTAATGGATATACGGAGGAATGTCCACTTGACAATCCTCTTCGTATGCTTTAAGGTAGCTTCGCTTAGCAGACACCCTGAAAAAGGGCAAACCCATCGCAAGGTGGGGGCGCAAAGCTGCGGGCCCTAGGAATGGGTAGCCGGGCTGCCAGGGTAACTCCGGCGGCCCGGTTTTTGGTTGCCGAAAAGGGGAGGTGGAGAGGGTGCAGGTGACCATGTACTTCGGGGAGGAGGATCGGTACCTGATAGAGCTGGTAGACCGGAAGGCGCGGCAGGAGCGCAAGTCGCGGTCGGCGGTGGTGCTTTCCATCCTGGAGGAGCACTTCGAGCGGGAGAAGAGGATCGGGGAGGTGCTGGTGGACCTGGGGGCGGTGACCCCTCGGCAGGTGGAGGAGGCCCTGGAGCTGCAGAACAGGGCCAAGGGGGCACGGCTTTTGGGGGAGATCCTGCTTGAGCGGGGGTTCGTGGACGAGAGAGCCCTTACCCGGGCGCTCACCATCCAAGCCCGGTTCAAGGCCCCCGCGGGGCAAAAGAGGGGATGAAAACCGCGTTAAGGGGGTGAAAGAAGGCGGAAAAGCTGATTGGCGGACGAAAGGGCAAACCCGGGGCGACCCGGGGGCGCAAAGCCAACGGGCCTCAAAAACCGAAATACCTGAGGTGGCCGGGCTGCCGAAACGCCTCCTAAACGGGTTTTAAACCTAGAAAACCGCGAAACATTTAGGAGGTGTTTCACATGCGGAAACTTTGGGTACTGGGAGTATTTGGAGCGCTGGCCATGCTGCCGTTTGCGGCCCTGGCCGACACCGGGGATGCCACCTCGGCCACCTTGACACTCTCAGGTGTGATCTACATCACGGTCACCGACGAATGGGAGGACATGGAGATCGATCAGGACGCAATTGCGGGAATGGCGGGCAGCTACTTCACCTGGGGTAGCATCACCGTCAAAGTCAAGGCCATGACCGATTACAAAGTTTGGAGCGGCTACTTCACCGATCTTACAGATGAGGCGACGGAGTTTGAGAACGAGGACCACGTGGTGGCCCTGGACGATGGGATCGAGTACTGGCTCCCCTACAACAGCAGCTTCGAGTCCATCACCAACCCGACCCAGGGCTTTGACTGGACGGGCGGGTTCGGCACGGACATGGTGACCCTGTTCACCGGGGAGAACAACATGCCCGGCGGTGATGAGAAGACCTACACGGGCAAGCTCGACCCATCCAACCTGGGGGATAGAACAGCCAACGAGACAATCCAGTTCACCATCGTGTTCGTGGTGGAGGATACCTCCATTTAAGCCCCGATGGTAAAGGAAGGGAAGGCGCGACCACTGCTGGGCTGGCTACTCGGGGTGGCCTTGGCGTGCCTTCCCATTCAGGCGGTGGCCGACACCGGGGATGCGGTCACCGCCACCCTGATCATCCTGGGAAGCCCTGAGGAAGCGGGAGGGGGCGCAGGGGAGACGGAGTGCGAGCCGTTCTGCGCCCCGCCCATCCCCGCCCTGTATTCCACCCAGCGGGCCGACCTGTTGGTGGATCTGAACGATGACGGAAATGTGGATCCCGGCGACATCCTGCGCTACACAGTCCTGGTGGAAAACTTCGCCCCCATCCCCATGGAGGGGGTGAGCTATTTCACCCTGATCGATCCCCACCTGGAGCTCCTCCCCGACTCCCCGCGCACCACCCTGGGCGCGGTCGAATCCTATCCCCTGGGGGAAGCTATGACCGCGGTGGCCGCCAGGATCGGGACCCTGCTCCCCAAGGAGTGGGCCGTCCTTTCCTTCGACGCCCGGGTGCGGGAGGACACGCCCCCTGGGGTGTCCGCCCTGGTCGGCCAGGGGCTCGTTTACTCGGATACCACCTCCCCCGTCCTCACCGACGACCCCGATACCCCGCTTTTACAGGACGCCGTCCATATCGAGCTTGGAAAGCCCCCCTCCGGCACCCTGGCCGAGCTCCCCGCCGGCGGACCGGCCCCGGAGCCGGCCCTCGTCAAGCTCGCCCAGCTCACCCCCGAGCCGGAGGTGCTGCGGGTGGCAGAGCCCGATACCGACGTGGAGTATGCGGTGGCCTACGCCAACCGGGGGGATTCACCGGCGCATGACCTATGGCTTGTGGATGTAGTGGGTCCCTACGTTCACGTGCAGACGGAATCCCTGGTTCCCCAGGACGCCCGGGTGTGGCAGGTTGGGGGGCTACAGCTCGTGGCGGCCCGCTTTGCCGAGGTTCCCCCCGGGGGGGTGGCCACCCTGTCCTATCGCGTGCCGGTGGGGTACACGGTGCCCCCGGAGGTCGCCTACCTCTCCACCCGGGCCATGGCCTTCGCCCTGAACGCCCCTTTCCAGCTCTCCGACGACCCCCTCACCGAGCTCTTGTATGATCCCACCACGGTGCTTCTCCCCTACCGCTGTGCCGGGGAGGGGGGCTGGACCTGGGAGGAGTGGCGGGAGGTGGTGTCCACCGCCCCCACCGGGCTCCTGCCCTTGGTGCTCCAGGAGAAGGACGGGACCCAGCATCTCAGGTGGATCCTGTACGGCGGCGACTTCTTCGGGGACCTTTCCCCACACCCCTCCCTCAGGCCCCCATACTGGCCGCGCTGGGCCCTGGTGGGCCTCGTGGAGGTGCCGTTCGAGGAGCTCTCCGGTGAGCAGCTGGGCTTTCGCCTGGCGGAACGAAAGGAGCCCTATGTCAAGGACTTCCTGGCAGAAGAACCCCTGTTCATGTGGGCGGACTACGACCGGCCGCTCTACGGGCGGGTGCCGGCCACCGATGCCGGTGAGCTCCTGTGGATCGAGCGCTTCAATCGCCCCTTCTGCGAGCGGGGGTACCTGCCCCTTTTGGCGGAGCTGGATTGGGCTCACGATTGGGACATGCCCTGGCTCGAGGACGCCCTGATCGTGGCCACCTTGGGCCAGGAACCGGAGAAGCCATGAACAAAAGGCTACTAGGGCTGACCTTGATGCTCGTCCTGGCGGGCGGGGTCTCTTTCGCCTGCGGAAATCCTATCGTTATCCCCGGAAACCCCGATTGCGACGACCTTTGCTACCGATGCTATGAGGAGTTCAAACTCGACCCCCCCGAAAAGGGCACGTTCAGCGACCCGGATGGCCCCCTGACCGTGACCATCTACAACGCGGTCTACAAGCCAAAGGGTGAGATGCTGAGCTTTTCGTGGTCCTCGAACATCCCGGTCTCGGCCGTGATCGTAAAGGGGGGACCCTGGGCCAACGTCTATTACTACTGCCCTCCCGCGACGGGCGACTCTTGGCTACACGCACCAGGGTGGAAAGGGATCAACCACATAACGTTCTGTTACATCCCCCCCCAGCTGGAGGTGGAGGTGTCCGGGCTCTCGGATTTCACCGTCACCCAGGAGTTCATCGGCCAGGGGAACCGCTATGCCCCCTTGGGCACCCTTTCTGTCACCATCACCGCCTCCACCGGCTACACCGCCTCGGTTTACTACACCTACGAGGTCCTTTGGGGCTCTACCTCCCCCTTCACCGGGGACCCCCTCTCACTCCAGGCCGATTCCGGCACCTGGTACATTATCCCCCAATACCCTTCTTACATTACCCTGCCCGATTTCTCCGGGGGCCCCGGCACCGAGACCCACACCTACCCGGTTAGGGTGGACCTGTCCCTTTTGGGGGACCGGGACGCCGGGGACGTGATCCGGTTCACGGTCCACGTCACCGTGAGCGACCCCTGGCCGTGACGGGGGTTACAGACGATGGCCCTTTTCTGCCGTAAAATGCCCTCGATGTTAAAAGATCGGTGGTGGCTCGGGCTGGCCCTAGCAACCCTAGTCCTGCTCCCGACGGCCGGGCTGGGGAGCATGGCGGTGGCCCCGCTTTCGTTGCGCATCCCGGCCGCCCCGGGACAGCAGGGCAGCGCCTCCTTCACGATCCGGAATACCGGGACTGAACCCATCACCGTCAACATCACCCTGCACGACTGGTGGCGTACCCCGGACGGGAGGTTCCAGATCCTCCCCGCCGGGTCCCTGGAAAGGTCCTGCGCCGAGTGGGTCCTTTATTCCGCCTCCTCACTGGAGCTGGCCCCTGGGGAGGAACGGGAGGTGACGGTCAAGGTCACCGTCCCGGAGGACGTGGAGGGGGATCATTGGGCACTGCTTTTGGTGGCGGAGGAGCCCCGGCCTGAAGGGGAGGAAGAGGGGCTTACCAGCACCACCCGGGTGGTGGTCACCTACGCAGTGAAGATCCTACAGCAAGATCCGGTCAACAAGCACCTGGAAGCGGAGATAAAGGGGATCGAGCTTGTCCAGCCAAGCCCGCTTGAGCTTAGGGTCCGGTTTGTGAACACCGGGAACGCGCACCTCACCACCCAGGGCACGGTGGAGATCCGGGACATCTTCGGGGAGACGGTGAGGAGCTTTTCCGTTGCCCCCTTCCCCAGCCTGCCGGGGGAGGAGCGCGTGATCCTCCTTGAGGATACCTCTTCCGCCCCCCTGCCGGAGGGCTTTTACTACGTGATCGCCCTGCTTGATTTCGGCGGGGATTACCTGATCCAGGGGGGTGCGCCCCTCCAGATCCCCGCCCCCCAGGGGTAAGGGGTCGACATCGCTCAAGCCCCAGGGCTTCCCAGAAGGACGCGCACGATGCGCTCGGCTGCGTGGCCGTCCCCGAACAGACTTCCTGCCTTGGCCATCCCCCGGTAGGCGTCCTCATCGCAAAGCAGCCGCTCGACCTCGCTTACTATCCTTTCCCTCGAGGTCCCGATGAGCCGGGCCACCCCGGCTTCCACCGCCTCCGGTCGCTCCGTCTTTGTCCGCAACACCAAAACGGGCTTCCCCAACACCGGCGCCTCCTCCTGCAGCCCCCCGGAGTCGGTAAGCACGAGGAACGAGGCCTGCATCAGGCGAACGAAGGGTTCATATGGGAGGGGGTCTAGCAGGACGATCCGCTCGTGGCCTGAAAGGAAGCGCTTCACCGGCCCGCGGACGTTGGGGTTGGGGTGCACGGGGTAGGCGACCAGCACCTCGGGATTGCGCTCCACCACGGCCCGCAGCCCGTGGCAGATCTCCACGAACGGTGCCCCGAAGCTCTCCCGCCGGTGGGCGGTGACCAGGATCAGCTTCTTCCCCGGCGGAAGCCGGCGGAGGAGCCCTTGCGCCTCCGGGGAGGGGGGCCGCTTCAAGATCCACTGCAGGGCATCGACCACGGTGTTCCCGGTGACGAAGATCGAGCCGGGGTCCACCCCTTCGGAGAGGAGCGCCAACCGCGCCCTTTCCGTAGGCGCGAAATGATAGGTGGCCAGCGCCCCCACCAGCCGACGGTTTATCTCCTCCGGGAAGGGGAAGTAGCGGTCGGAGGTGCGTAGGCCAGCCTCCACATGCCCCACCGGGATCTTAAGGTAAAAGGCGGCAAGGGCAGTGGCAAACACGGTGGTGGTGTCCCCCTGAACGAGTACCCAATCGGGCCGGTTTCCCTCAAACACGCGGATCATCCCCGTAAGCACCCTAGCCGTGAGGGCAGGGAGCGTCTGACCAGGCCTCATGAGATCCAGGTCGATGTCCGGCCTGATGCCGAAAAGCCCCAGCACCTGGTCGAGGAGCTCCCGGTGCTGGGCGGTCACACACACCGTGAGGGCCACGGAATCCGGATGGCGGGCCAGCTCCCGCACCACCGGGGCCATCTTGATCGCCTCCGGCCTGGTCCCGAAGACTACGAGCACCCGCAGCCTCCCCTTACCCTGCCCGGTCCTCTCCAAAGGCATCCCCACCGATCTTACCCTGCCCGCCCCTCCCCTGCAGAGGATAAGGCTCAAAAAAGGCTAAAAATTGCCGCACGAAGGTGATACACATTACAGACGATCGTGGCTAAAAGATGTATACTTTGTTACTCGTACCTCTGAAAAAGGGCAAAGCCGTCGTGAGGCGGTGACGCAAAGCCGCGGGCCTCTTGCTGAGGCCGCCGGGTTGCCAGAGGCGAAAGAAAGGGAGGATCTTAAGGTACGGGGAAGGTTCGCCTGGGCAGCTCGGAAGGGGTCCCTTTCTTACCCTCTATTCCAAGTCCGCTCAGCCGGCCCTCCCCATAGGCGTTTTAAGGAGGCCGAAATGTCTTCCATATAAAACTTGAGAGGCGCCCGACCGGCCTTTACCCCCATGCTCCCCAGCTGGTGGCTCAAGGTCCCTTTGCGAGCGCCTCGTTTCCATTATAGCACCCCGGAAAGGGCCTGTGAAGTTGTGGAGATCACAAACCAGAAAGAGGACTCTAAATAGGAGGAGTAAGGTGAAAGTAGTAAAGAATAGAAAATGGGGATTTTGGCCGGGCTGCGTCCTGGCCCTGATGGCGCTCCTTGCCGCCAGTGGTTTCGCCCAGGCGGACCCGGCCGGCAGGGAGCCGCTTTGCGTGATGGAGATCTGGACTGACCGCCAGGCATACCACCCCGGGGATCGGGTACAGGTGAACTTCTGGATCAGCGTGAACGATAGCCCCGAACTGCCCGAGATCACCGATGCCCAGCTTGAGCTGGAGCTCCAACAGCCCTTCGGCCCCTACATCATGCTCAGCTCCAAAAAGAACGTCTCCCTCCGCAAGGGAATCGAATGGGAGGAAACCCTCCTCACCCTGCCCGTCCTGGGGGACCTGCTCAGGGACCTGGGCGACTACAGCCTCCATGCCATGTTACGTTCTCAAGATGGAGGGCTCCTGTGCGAGGCCTATGCGTCTTTCACCATTCGAAGCATGTTCGGCCAGCGACCCACCACGCGGACGCTTCTTGTCACCTCCCGCCGGACCCAGCTCACCGAACCGTTCGCCTCGATGCTGGCTGCCTGGCTCGAGGCGTGCTTCAAGACCCAGGTCCAGGTGATCTACCAGGAGGGGTTCTATGAGGCCTACCAGGCAGGGGCGTTTCAAGGGTTCGACGTCATCATCTACTACGCCACCGATTTCACCCAGGGGCCGCCTCCCGATCTTGTGGTGGACATATTCGAGGGCGAGGGGATCACGAAGAAAAAAGTCGTCTGGATCGGCTACCATCTCGATAAGGTCCAAGGCTACCTCCACCTTTACGGCCTAAAGTACGGGGAGCTCAGGAGCGCCAGCGACTTAACCCCCCTGCACTACGTGGATGGCGAGACCGACTATATGCTCCTCAACGCCGATCGGATCTCCGTCGAGCCGGTCAACCCGGATCTGGCCCGGGTCCGTGCCACCGCGGACGGCCTTCCCATCATCGTCAGCGCCAGGCATACCTACTACCCCGAGGACGGGGAGTGCTTCTACTTTGTGGGCTTTCACCCCACCGCCTACCTGGCCCCGTTCGGGGCCCACCTGGTCTTCCTGGACGTGTTGAGCGAGGCCTACGGGATCGAGCACCCCAGGGCGGCGCTGGTGCGCCTTGAGGACGTCCATGCCAGGACGAACGGGGGGAGCCTGCTTGCGGCGGCCGAGTACCTGGACGGGGAGGGCGTCCCCTTCTCCCTGGCCCTGATCCCCATCTACTCCAACGGCCAAGGGGAGGAGATCCGCCTTAGCCAGGATCGGCAGTTCCGGATCACGGTGAAACGGGCCCTCTTAAGCGGGGGCGAGCTGGTGCTCCATGGGGCGTCCCACCAATACGACGGGGAGACGGCCATCGATTACGAGTTCTGGGATGAGGCCCGCATGGCCCCGGTGGGCGGAAGGGAATACGCCGAAGATAGGCTGACCCTGGCCATGGAGGAGCTCGAGGCCTCCGGGCTCAAACCATACCTGGTGGCCTGGGAAACCCCTCACTACAGAGCTTCAACCGAGGCTTATGCAATTTTCGAATCGCACTTCCCGTTGATCTACGAGGACCCCCACTGGGGGTTCAACCTCCGGCTCCTCCCCTACCCGGTTGAAACCGAATCCGCCCTCTATGTGCCCACCAACCTCGGGTACGTAGCCCGGAGCTCCCTGAGAGCCGATGTGGACAGGATCCTGGAGCAGGCGAGGCTCCTGGCAGGACTCCAGCACGGGGCGCTGGCCTCGTTCTTCTACCACCCCGAGCTCGGGCTTGCGGCCCTCAAGGAGATCGTCGCCGGCCTTAAAGAACAGGGCTGGACGTTCCAGCCGGTCTCCTTCCTTTTGGGGAACTGAGAAGGTGGGGCCGTGGGCCAGAAGAAGACAAGGGTACAGTTCATGCTGCCGGAGCTGGTGGTGGCCCGGCTTGACTGCCTTAAGGGCCAAATGGGCGCCTCCTCCCGGACCGAGGTGGTGAAGATCGCCCTGGAGCTACTCCACTGGGCGATGCTCCACCGGGCCCAGGGCGAGGACATCGCCGCCGTGCGGGGGGGGAAGGTGGCCGAGAAGATCGCCATCCCCGGGATCGCCCCCGACAGGGACACGCCATAGGGGGACCGGTGACCGTCTCCACGGACTTCCTAACGTTCTTCTTCTTGGGGTTCTGCGTGCTTTATAACGCGTTTTTGTCCCTCTTCTTCCTGGCGCTGAAGCTCTTCTTTAAGGAAGAGGAAACCGACTCAGGGGCCGGAGGGTGGCCCACGATCACCGTGATGGTGCCGGCACTGAACGAGGAACAGGTGATAAGAAGGACCGTGGAGCGGCTCGTCTCCCTCCCCTACCCAGGGCCCCTGGAGGTCCTGATCATCGACGACCACAGCGATGATCGGACCTGTGAGATCGCCGAGGAGCTGGAGCGGGTTTATCCGAACGTGGCCGTGCTCAGGCGGGGGGCGATGCGATCTCGTCTGGGCAAAGGCGATTGCCTCAACCACGGGTTTTCCTACCTTTCTTCCCGCCACCCCGAGCGTGACCCGGAGCGGTGGGTGATCGGGGTGTTCGATGCCGACGGCCGGCCGGTGGAGGACGATATGTGGCTACAGGTGGGGAGGGTGTTCGCCGATCCGGAGGTGGGGGCCGCCCAATGCGGGGTGAGGATCCGCAACGGGCATCACCTCCTGGCCGCGCTCCAAGACGTGGAGTTCGCCACCTTCTCCTTCGTCACCCAAACCGTACGCGATCACACATCCGGCGCGGTGGCCCTGGGCGGGAACGGCCAGTTCATCCGGGCATCCGCCCTGAAGCAGCTGAGCGACCGGGGGGCTTGGTGGGACGAAACCGCCCTCACCGAGGACCTGGACATCGGGATCCGCGTCCACCTTGCCGGCTGGAAGGTGAGGTTTCTGAATAGATGGGTGGAACAGGAGGGGGTAGAGTCCATCAGGGTCCTTTTTCGCCAGCGCCATCGCTGGGCCTGGGGTACGCTCCAGGTCTTCCTCCGCTACGTGATGGGGTGCCGCCTGTGGCGGGGGAGGATGCCGCTCGTAAAGAGGCTTGACCTCCACTATTACCTGAGCTTCTGGATAGTGCCGTTCGTGGTCCTGGGGTCGTTCCTCCTATCCCTCCTTGACCTTGTGGGGGCCATCACCATAACCAACCGGTTCGGCCTTGCCTTTTTGCTCGCCAACTCCTTCAGCTTCATCCCCATGATCGTGCTGGGCCTTTCCTGGGCCAAGGTCCCCTTTCTCCGCATGGCCTATCTCGTCCCCCTCACGGTGATCTATGCCTACCACTGGATCCCGGCCTTGATCCTGGCCTGGGCCAGTATCATCGGGCACAGGAAACCCAGGTGGGCGAAGACACGGCGGTACGCCCTGGAGGAGCCGACGGTCGTAAAGGAGCCTGTGGGATGAGACGGTGGAGCCTTTTAATAGCCCTTTTGGTTTCGGCTGGCCTTGTGGCCACGGCCCGGGTGCCCTCCCAAGCCCTCGCCCTCTCCTTTGTCCTGGAGGAGGCGAAAAACCAGGAAGGAGGGATCTACGCGAGCTTCGGCGACCCGGGAAGCGAGGTCCTCCTCCAAAACAGCAGCCTGCTCCTCCTCTATGGCGCCCTGGTGGGGGATCGCCCCCTGGTGGAGGAACAGGCCGTGGCCATGGAGCGGTACTTCCTGGACGGAAGGCTTGGCCTCCTCCACTGGCACCTGGATGGGGGGATGAGGCCTGTAGCGGGGAGCTACGCCAACTCCCCCGGGGACAGCCTGCGGGCCGTGCGGGCCCTGATCCTGGCCTACCAGAGGTGGCATGAAGAGGAGCACCTTAGGCTGGCCCTCCGCATCGCCGAAGGCCTGATGAGGTACAACGTGGCCGAGGACCGCACCCTGCGGGCCTATGCCACCTGGAGCGATGCGTCGCCTGAGCCGGCCCGGGCGGATTCCGTGCTCCTTCCCCATGGGGACCTGGTGGCCATGGCGCTCCTTTCCCCCTACGACGCAAGATGGGAGGAGGTGCTGGCCAGAACCTTGTCCATCCTGCTCTCCGGGGCCACCGAGGTGGGGCTGTTCCAGCTGAGCTACCGGGCAGGGGCCTACTCCCCGGGCGAGGGGAGCATGATCGCTGCGGCCCAAACGGCGCTCCAGTTGGCTTCCTACGGGAGCCGCTACGGTGACCCGGCCTCATTGGAGGCGGCAAGGCGCTTCCTCAACTTTGCGAAAGGCCAACACGAGCGTTCGGGCAAGGTGTTCGCCCGCTACGATCCTGAAAGCGGTACCCCCCTGGTGGACTGGGAGAACCTGGCCGTCTATGCCCTGGTCGCCCAGGTGGCCCTCGAGCTCGGCGACAGCGCCTTCGCCGAAACCCTGATCTCCCAGCATCTCCTCCCAAAGCAAAACCTGGACAAGGGATCCCCTGCTTATGGGGCCTTTACGGCCCACCCGAACTACGCCTACGTCTACGACACCCTGGAGGCCTTGGTGGCCCTGTACCTGCTGGAGGGCCGGCCGGGGCCGAGGGAAGATGAGCCCATCCGGGCGGTTTGGTACCTGGGCTGGGAAAGGGAAAGCTACCTCAAGCCACAGGTGAAAGAGGAGCTAAAGGAGATCCAGGCCCGCCTTTGTCCGAACTACATCGGCCTTTTCGCCATCGTGTACCAAGAAGGGAAGACTTCCTCGGATCCCCACCGGGACCCGGCAAGGACGGCCACCGATGCCGCCCTGCGCCAGGTGATCACCCAGATCCACCGGCTGGGGATGGGGGTCATCCTGCTCACCCCCCTGTTTCCCGACGACGGGACCTGGGAGGGGGCCATCCAACCCCAGGACGTGGAGGCCTGGTTCGATCACTGGCGGGGGATCCTCCTCCACTACGCCCAGCTGGCCGAGGAGACCGGGGTGGAGGTCCTGCTCCTGGGCTCGGAACTGGCCACATTGCGCACCAGAACCGATGACTGGAACAGGTTGATCCTCGCCGTGCGTAGTAAGTTCCATGGAAAGGTCAGCTACTCAGTTAATTTCTGGGCCAACCGTCAGGAATACGCGGAGGTCATGGCCATGACCTATTGGCGACACCTGGACTACATCGGGGTCACCGGCTATTTCGAGCTCACGGAAAAGAAGGACCCTACGGTGGAGGAACTCGAGGCCGGCTGGTATAGGGACCGGGTGGGCCAGAACGTGGTGGCGGACCTGGAGGGGCTGAGCGGCAAGTACGGAAAGCCCATCGTGTTCTGGGAGATCGGCTATCAGAGCAAGGACGGAACCAGCATGTATCCCTGGAACTTCCCCCGTCCCGGGGCGGAGGACGAGGGGGAACAGGCAGACGCCTGGCAGGCTTTCCTAAACGTCTTCCGGGACAAGGACTGGTTCTTCGGCTATGGGGTGTATGCCGAACACGTGGGGTTGCCCAAGGTGGCCAAGATGTACACCGTGCTGGGGAAGCGGGCCGAATCCGTCCTGGCCTCCGAGTGCCGGTGATCCCCGACGGAAAGCACCCGCCCTGTGAACTGACTTCCGCCCCCCAGGGCCCGCCTTTCATTGCCCGGGGGAACTTGGGGGAGGGAAAGTAGCCCGTGATGCTAAGGCGCGTTTTCGTCCTGGCCGTGGGGGCCGCCGCCCTGGGGGTGGCCGGGCTGGCTGGCCCGGAGAACAGGTTCCTGGTCACCGGGGGCCAAGCCGTGGTGGGGGGGGAGAGCCTGGTCTCGCTGGTCCTCGTCCAGGCCCCCGCGGGCCTGCGGGCCATGGAGGGGGTGCTGACCTTGACGGGGACGGCTGGCCGCCTGGGGGGGCTCAATTCCCCACTGGAGGCCCAAGTGTTGGAACAGGCGGAGCGCCGAGTGCGGTTCCGCCTGCTGGATCCGGAAGATCGCGTGGGCCCAGGGGCTACGGATACCGTGCTGGTTGAGATCGTGGTGATCCCCGAGGAACCAGGCGAGCTTAAACTTGAGCTTGCCGTCCCCTTCTTCGTGGCCGACCAGGCCGACGCCTTCCCAGTGGCAAGCGAGAGCCAGCCCCTGGTTGTCACGCAGGGGGACTCACCTCCACAGGTCGGAGACGACCAGGGGGAGGCATCCGATTCGTCCCGGGTCGGGATCGACGTCGAGACCCCACAAGGGACATCGCTTTCCCTGCTTGCCATGGGGGGGCAGTGGGCCTATGGCCAGGTGGGCTGGCTGACCCTGGCCTTCGACCCGGGAGGGCGGGGGCTTAAGCGGCTGGAGCTGGACCTCAGGGTGGCGGAGCCCGGGTTCCTCGCCCTGGGTGACGCGGAGTGGGGGGCGCTCCAGGTGGGGGCCCTAATGGCCACTGGGGCCGGGGGGTGGAAGGTGTGGGTGGCGGACCTGTTCGATCAAGTCCGGCCGGGAGACGGGATCGTCCAGGCCCGGATCGGGCTTTCCTTCCTCACGGTGGGGACCACCCGCATCGACCTTACCGGGATCCGGGGGATCGATGAAAAGGGGGAGGCGTTCTTTTTGCCGGACACCTCGGTGAGGGTGTCCTGCTTCCTCCCACCCCTCATCCCCGGGGGAGGCAGCCCCCAGGACCTGGACGGGGACGGGAAGCTGGAGGACCTGGACGGGGACGGTGCGCTCACGGTCCATGATGCGCTGGTGCTGGCGTTTTCCTTCGACCGCCCCCCGCTAGAGGAGCTCCCGAAGGCGGTGGACTTCGACGGGGATGGCACCCTCACCTTCGAGGACGCCCGGGCCCTGGCCGAGCTCGCCACCCCCTGAGGGTCCGACCGGCAAGAACAGGCGACTGTAACCTGGATCACCGTCGCTTGTCCCGGCGACTACGGCACCCCTTTCACCCGTTCTATTCCCCTTTGAGGGCGCTTTGGAAAACTTCCCGGGCCATCATGGTGCCATGGCGAGCCGATCCGGACAGGCGATCCTGCTCTGTGGCTTTCTCCTTTTCTTTTTGATTTCGGGTGCGGCATCCCCGGTATCGGTGGAGGTCACGCCGGAGAAGGTGGTGGAGCCAGGGGCCCTGGTTACCCACGTGTTCCGGGTGATAAACCAAGGGCCGGATGACGACGTCTATAAACTCAGCCTTGACCTCCCGGAGGACTGGGTGAGCATCCCCGTCCCCGAGGCCGTGGCCGTGGAGGCCGGGAAGACGGGCTATGTGTTCGTCAACGTCCAGGTCCCCCGCACCGCGGAGGCTGGCCTGTACGAGCTAACCCTTACGGTACAATCCACCGCCGATCCTGCGGTCGGCGCTTCGGCCAGCGCCCTGGTCCGGGTGCAGCCTTGGTGGTCGTTCGAGCTCGCCTGGGAGCGCAAGCCCCCCAGGGTCCAGCCCGGAAAGCGGGTTACCGCCTTCCTCAAGGTCAAGAACACCGGGAACGTGCCCGATAGCTACCGGGTTCAGGTCATGATGTCCCCCCCGTGGGAGGCGGGGGTGAGCAGGGAGGAATTCAGCCTGCTTCCGGACGAAGAACACTTGGTGGAGCTCTATTTCGCGCCCCCGGCCACCGCCGCCCCCGGCACCCAATACGCCCTTACCGTCACGGTGAGTTCCGTGGCCAAACCCACCCTCACCCATTCCCTGAGCCTGACCGGCAAGCTCGCCCCCCCTCCCCCGGAGCTGGTGGGCGGGACCCTGTTCCCGGAGTGGACCATGTCCACCGCCTTCTCCATGGACGAGGAGGCAGACCCCACGCTGCGACTGCGGGGCTGGGGGAGCATCCCCTCCCTAGGATACATCTCCACCGGCCTCACCGTCTCCATGGCCGGGTTCGACGAGGCGATGGCTGAGCTCGTCACGAACGGCTGGAGCGTCTACCTGGATGGGGGGACCATAAGCGGGGCTTACCTGGGCATCTCCGGGAGCCCCCTGTTCGGCGGCCGCATCGACCGGTGGGGCTCCTGGCGGCTGCTTTTCACCGAAAAGAAGAAAGGGGCATCGGCCTTGCTGATGAACGGCACCACCTCCCTACGGCTGGTCACGGCAAGCGACACCGAACAGGGGCTTGGGTTCAGTGAGCTCGTCCTACGCCACGATTTCCCCGGGCCGTTCCTCGGCTGGGGGCTCGTCTCCCAGGCCGCCCAGGAGGCCTCCGGCGTGATCTTCGGGCTGGGGGGGGAGCTGGTGCTGGAGGAGCTCGAGGCAAGTGGCTCCTGGTTCTCCGTGGGGGAGGGGTACCCCAATCAGGCCGCCCGGGTGGAGGGCTCGGTGGACGCCTCCTACCACGGCTGCGGGCTGCCTTTCGATGTCTCCTGGTCCTTCGTGCGCAGCCAGGCCACCCCCCCTGGGGGGTTCCACGTGACCGACCACACGCTCCGGGTGTCCACCTGGCTCCCTCAGGTGCCCCTCCTGCCCAGGCTCGCCCTCCGGTTCGGGCTCTCCCAAAGCGACGACATCCCGGCGAGCACGAACCAGCGCACTTATGGGCTCTCGGCCGCCCTAAGGGGCGACAGCCCCTTCCAGTGGGCCCTGCGGGGGGAGCTCCAGCTGGTGGAGGACCTCGCCTCGGGCACCTATACCTCCTCCCAGACCGTCTCCGTTGAAACGAGCCTTCCCCTCGGGGATTTCATCCTCAGCCAGGGTTTTTCCGTGAGCCTTCTTTCCGGGGCGGCCGGGGTCACCACCGGCTCCGAGTTCTCCCTAGTGCTGGATGCCCCGGCCCTCTTCGGCTCCCCCGAGCTCACCCTTTCCGGGGGGGATGGAAAGGCCACCCTAAAGGTGGAGCTCGAAGGCACCCTGTATCCGGACACCACCCTGCGCTGGGTGTGGGAACATTCCGTGGGCGAGGAGTACGCGTGGTCGACACAGCTTTTCGCTGAGTTCCCCTCCATCTTCCCCTTCTGTGGGCCGGTGAAGGGGAGGATCCGGGGATGGGTGTTCATGGATGCCAACGCCAACCTGGCCTTCGATCCCGGGGAGGAGGGGGTGGAGGGGATCACGGTGCGGGCGGACGGGGCGGAGGCCATCACCGGCACCGGAGGCAGGTTCGCCTTCTTCCCCATGGAGCCCGGGGGCTATCGGCTCACCCTGTCCGGACTTCCCCCGGGGCTGACCCCAGCCCTCCCCGAACCAATCCAGGTGGAACTCGTGGCCGGAGAGGAGCAGGAGGTGCTCGTCCCCCTGCGCCCCCAGTCCTGGCTGAAGTGCATCGTGTTCAACGACGAGGACCAGGATGGCGTAAAAGGGGAGGACGAGCGGGGGATCCCCAAGGTCTTGGTGGTGGTGCGGGGCCCCGAGGTGGAAGAGGAGCTGAGCACCGACGCGAACGGCCAGGTGGTGTTGGAGGTGGTACCGGGCACCTACCAGGTGGCGGTGGACCCACAGACCCTTCCCGAAGGCTTCCAGCTCACCACCCCTGCGGAGCTTGAGGTGAGTGCCCCGGAGTACGGGGCCACCGAGGTCGGGTTCGGCGCCTACCGCAAGCCTCGCCCCGTGGTCGTGACCTTCGGCCCGCCCATGGCGGCCTTCGAGTACACCCCTGAGCAGCCGCGCGCCGGGGAGCCGGTCCACTTCACCGGGGCCCCGAGCCAGGCCTTTGGGGCCGAGATCGTCTCCTACGAGTGGAAGTTCACCCTGAATGAGATCTCCATCGTGGCGAGTGGGAAGGAGGTAACCCTGGCCTTCCCGCAGCCGGGCGACTGGGAGGTGATGCTCTTGGTGAAGGATTCCAACGGGCTTCCCGCCGCCACCAGGCGGACCATCCGGGTACAATAGCCTTCATTGGGGAGGCGACGAATTGTCCCTCGAGCGGCTGGCCGAGTTCGCTTTTGCGAAGATGACCGAGACAGGGCTCCCCGGGCTGAGCATCGCCGCCGTCCGGGGAGGGGAAGTCGTCTGGCAGGGTGCCCTCGGGTTCCGGGACCTTAAGCGGGGGCTTCCCGCCACCCCAGCCACCCTCTACGGGATCGGCTCGGTGACCAAATCCTTCACCGCCCTGGCGGTCATGCAGCTTGCCGAAGCGGGGACGCTTTGCCTCGACGATCCCGTGGAAAGATACGTGCCCTTTGGGGTGAAGCCCTGCGGGGAGGAGGTGCTAGTCCGCCACCTCCTTTCTCACACCTCCGGGATCCCGGCCCTGGGCTATGCCGAGGCGGTGATCAGGAATGCCATTAGGGCCGGGGGGAAGGGCCTTCCCCTCGCAAGCGTAAACGACCTTTTGACCTTCATGTCAGGCGCCGAGGGCTGGGCCCTGACCCCTCCCGGACAGCGCTGGTTTTACCTCAACGAAGGATACGTGCTCCTCGGGGCCATCATCGAGCGGTGTTCAGGCCTTTCTTACCAGGATTACATAAAAAAGAACGTGCTTGTGCCCCTGGGGATGTCGCGGAGCTACTTCAAAAAGGAAGAGGTGGAAAAGGACCCGGATGCGGCTATCCCGTACGTGATCACCCGGGATGGGGACCGGGTGGCCTCCACCTACCCTTACGGGTCCATCTCCTCCGACGGGGGCCTGATCTCAAACGCATTCGACCTGGCCCGCTACATCTCCATGTACCTCGGCTGGGGGGAACTCTCCGGGGTGCGTTTGATTTCGAAAGAATCGATACGCGAGATGGAGGCCCCACAGGTGACCGTGCCCTGGCAGGGGCCGTTCGGGGAGGAAGGGTACGGCTATGGCCTTCAGGTGATCCCCGATTTCCTGGGGCGCAAGCTGATAGGCCACGGGGGCTCGGTCCTGGTCTCCACCGCTTACATGGGGTTCATCCCCGAGGAGGGGGTGGGGATAGCCATCCTGGCCAACGGAAGCGGCTATCCCCTTTCCCAGCTTGGAATGTACGGCCTGGCCCTCATGTTGGGGGAGGACCCTGAAAGGCTCCCATTCGTAGAGAGGGAAAGAACACTGGATGAGCTCACGGGGACCTACGAGACCTTCCGGGGCACCCTTCAGGCGGTGGTGCGACGGAAATGGGACCTCCTTTCCCTTGAGATCAGCGACAAGTACACTGACCTTGTCATCCCCCTTATCCCGGAAAGGGACGATATGCTAAGGTTTTACGCCCTTTCCACAGGGCGGCGGCTCCCGGTGGAGTTCCGGCTGGAGGGGGACAGGGTGGAGCTGGTCTACGAACGGTATCTTTTGAGGAAGACGGGGAAGGTCCCCTAGGGGAGGTCGTCCAAGACCTCGAGGACGTCCAGCTCCACCACCTGAGCGGGCAGCCCCAGGCAGCCTGCCAGGCTGGGCTGGGTTCGGCCCTCGTCCCCTGACACCAGTTCCTTTACGTACAGGCCCCCGTCGCACAGGAACTCTATCTCCGCTTCGGTGGGGGAGGTGAGCCTCCCTTTGGCCTGGTAGAGCCGTCTTTGCCTTACCAGGTCCGCCCGCCTATGGCTCACCCGCTGGGGGGTGCGTTGTCGGACCGTGCCCACCAGCCGGTCCAAGGCCTCGGCCAAGGCCCCCTCGTCCACCGGGCGTTCGAACCTCACCCGGGCCCGGTACCGCTTCCTGGCCTTGAGGCCCTTCACCCGCTCCACCAGGTCCGGGGGGGCGGGGCGAAGATCGAGCACCTCCACCTTCCCCTGGGCAGCCTGGTTCACCCGGGCTGCGATCCCCGCCAGGTCCACCGTGCGGCGTTTGGGGCGTTCCACCTCGAGCACAATCGGCCGGCCGCGGCCCAGCATCCGCGCGTCTATGTCCTCCCTGCCCGCCCCGTGGAGATGGCCACCCTCCCCCCCGCAAGCGGCCAGGAAATGCGGTAGGATGAGCTCCTCCACCGAGGTGGGGTATTGCTTGCCCGTGAAGTGGCACTCCTCACACCCCCGTCCCCGACAAGCTCGGCAGGGCCAATGCGTTTGGGGGATCCCCCGTACGAGCTTCCGGTAGCGGCCGAAGAAGAAGACCGGAGCCACCTGCAGGGAGACCCTGCCGGTCTCCAGGTCCACGGTGAACTGCACCTCCGGCCGGCGGAAGTCCACCGCCAGCTCGCCTGCGGGGAAGAGCTGTTCGTACTGGCGGCCCAGCTCCCGATTCAGCTCCCGGCGGACAGGCTCCGCCCAAGGGGAGGGGAAACGCTCGTCCAGGAACTCCTGCACCGCCTCCAAGCGCGGGCTTGGGTGCACGCCGAACAGGAAGGTGGTGTGCTGATAGGGGCGGGCGAGCTCCGCTGCCCGGCGTGCCCACTGGGGGACGAGGGAGAAAAGCCCGCCACAAACCCAGCAGTCCCTGTCTTCCGGGGTGGCTCCCCCCACCGCGGCCCGCAGGAGCCGCCCCCGCTCGGCCGCCGAAAGGCCATGCCCCAGCTTGGCAAACCTGGTGCCCAGACACCGGTCACAGATTGGCCCGGCCGAAAGGAGGCAACGCGCAAGCTCGAGCGGCTCCACAAGGGCAATTTTACGTCGGCCTCCCACAAGCGCAATCCCCGGGCTGTATAATGATCGCCACCATGGGCCGGCTGGTAATACGTTGGAGGGCAAGGGGCAGACGCGCCTTCCTCGCCCTCCTCCTGCCCCTTATGCTGTGGCTCGCCCCAGGGTTCAACCACCTCGCCATCCACGCCTTTGTGTGGTTTCTGCCGCTTCCCACAGGTGAAGCGGTGCTTGCACCTGAGGAGGGGGTGGAACGGATCCTCATAGTGGCACCTCATCCGGACGATGAAACGCTGGCGCTGGGGGGTACCATTGCCCAATACGTTCGGGAAGGGCATTCTGTGGTAGTGGTGTTCTTGACCAACGGGGATGCGAACGTGGCCGCCAAGCGGCTCCTCACCCTCAACCCCTTCCACCGGGCCAGCGACTACCGGTTGTTGGGAGAGCGGCGACAGAAAGAAGCCGTGGCCGCCCTCTCCGTATTGGGGGTGCCGCAGCTGAGGACCGTGTTCCTGGGGTACCCCGATCGGGGGCTCATGGCACTGTGGTCCGGCCACTGGACTCAGCAAACCCCATACCGCAGCCCCTATACCAAGGCCAGCGGAACCTCCTTCTACCCCAACAGCTACAACCCGGGCGCGGTTTACTGCGGGGAGGATTTACTGGCAGACCTGACTGAGATAATCTCCCATTTCCGTCCCACCATGGTATTCCTCCCTCACCCCGCGGACACCCACCCCGATCACCAAGCCGGCTTCAGGTTCGGCTCTGCAGCCCTGGCGGAGGGCGAACTCCTCGAGCCGCCCGAAGTCCGCCTGTACCCGGTGCACGCCCAGGACTGGCCCGCCCCGCGGCGTCTGGCCCCGGAGCTGCCTTTGGATCCCCCAGACGGGGACGAGGGCTGGCAGCGGGTGCTCCTCCCCGAGGAGGTGGTGGAGAGGAAGCTCCGAGCGATTAAGTGTTATTCATCCCAATGGTGGACTTGTGCTCGCTTCTTATTATCTTTCGTGAGACAAAATGAGCTTTTCTTCCCCCAAGGCTTTTGGCCTTGCGCTCCTGGGTCAAGTTGACAGGGGAGTCCTTTCGGAATAGGATTGGGGGGTCTATGCGGCTAAAGCCTGGAGGTGAACGGCACTTGGAAGGAACTACAGTCATACAAAGGCGCCTCCCGAAGGCCGAGGGGGGGGTTGTACATGCGATCGGGCGCCGGAAGGAGTCGGTAGCCCGGGTGTACCTGAGGGAAGGGCAGGGGAGGGTGTGGGTGAACGGAAGGCCGGCCGATGAGTACTTCTCCGCCTTCTCCTTTACCGAGGACTACCTGAACCGGCACCTTTTCACCCCCTTCTACGTCACCGGGACCATGGGGAGGTTCGACGTCCGGGCCCGGGTGGAGGGGGGTGGGGTCACCGGACAGCTGGAGGCCCTGAGGCTGGGGATCGCCCGCGCCCTGGTGGGGGTGGCCCCGGAGTTCAAGAAGCCCCTGAAGGACGCCGGGCTCCTCACCCGCGATGCCCGGGCGGTGGAACGAAAGAAATACGGCCATCGCAAGGCCCGCAAGAGGGAACAGTACTCCAAGCGGTGAGACCATGAAAAAGGACATCCATCCCAAACTCGTGCGGGCGATCATCCGCTGTAGCTGCGGGGCGGAGCTGGAGACCCTGTCCACCAAGCCCGAGCTTCACGTGGACGTGTGTTCCCGTTGTCATCCCTTTTTCACCGGCGAATCCCGCCTGGTGGACGCCGAAGGCCGTGTGGAGCGCTTCCAGCGCAAATACGGGAAGGACTGGCGAAAGAAACAGGGGAAGTAGCCGATGCCCGTAGGGGGGCAGGCGGTGATCGAAGGGGTGATGCTGCAGAACGGCCACCGCATCGCGGTGGCCGTTCGCACCCCCGATGGCTCCATAGCGGTGGAGCCCCTGAACGGACCCCAGGGCCTGAACCGGCTGAAGGGGCTACCGTTCCTGCGGGGGCCGATTCGCCTTTACGAGATGCTCTCCTTGGGGATGCGGGCCCTCAACCTCTCGGCACGCCTGGCCTACGGGGAAGAGGCCGGCGGTTCCCGGTGGGACTTCCTGCTCACGGTGCTATTGGCCTTGGCGCTGGTGGCTGGGGGGTTCGTGGCCCTGCCCGTTTACCTCACCGCGCTCATGCAGATAAAACACCCGGTCCTGTTCAACCTGGTCGAGGGTGGGGTGCGCGTCCTGTTCTTCCTGCTTTACCTTTACGGGATCTCCTTCATGCGGGACATCCGGCGGGTCTTCCAGTACCATGGGGCCGAACACAAGGTGGTACACGCCTACGAGGCAGGCAACCCCACCTTGGAGGTGGCCCGAGGAAAAAGCCCCTTGCACCCCCGTTGCGGCACCGCCTTCCTTTTGCTTTTCGTGGTCATCTCCATCCTGGTCTTCTCGGTGATCGTCACCGGGAGCATCTGGGTGAGGATCCTGGGGAGGTTGGCCCTGCTTCCGGTGGTGGCGGCCATCGCCTATGAGGTGCTGCAGGCGGGGGGGAAGCACCCCAATTCCTGGTGGATGCGGCCGCTTGTCCTTCCGGGGCTGTGGCTGCAGCGACTCACCACCCGTGAGCCCACGGAGGACCAGATAGAGGTAGCCCTCACCGCCCTGCGCTATGTCACCGAGGACAGGGCGGAGAGCCTCTCCACCACCTCGTAGGGGAGCTTGACCAGCCCCAAGGACTCCCGGACCGATCCCGGCCCATGGTCGTCCGAACCCCCGGTGGGGACCAGGTCGAGCTTCCCGGCCAGGGCCCGCAGCTCCTCCACCGTTATGGAAAGCTGGTTCCGGGTAGGGTCGTAGGGGTAGTCCACCTCCACGGCGGCCATCCCCTCCTCCTTAAGCTGGAGGAGGGCGGCCTCGAAGTCCGGTAGTTTAAGGAGGGCGGGGTGGGCCAACGCCGCCACCCCCCCGGCGGCCCGGATGGCCTCTATCACCCGGGCGCTTTTCGCCCGGGGCAGGGGGACGTAACACCTCCCCCCCTCCCCCAAGAAGCGGTCGAAGGCGTCTTGTAGGTCCCCTGCCACCCCGTGGCGCACCAGTTCGGCCGCAAGGTGAGGCCGGCCCACCGAGCCCCCGGCCCGGGCCGCCACCTCCTCGTAGGCAAGGGACACCCCCAAAACCTCCCGGCAACGGGCCACCATCCGGCGCATCCTCTCCACCCGGGCCTGGGCCATCCAATCGAACAGCCCCTTCAAGGCCGGATGCCGGGGGTCTACGAAATACCCCAGGATCTCCCCTCGCTCCCCCAGGACCTCGGCCTTGATCTCCACCCCACAGATCACCTCCACCCCTTCCATGGCCTGGCAAGGGGAGGAGAGCTCCGGGCCCACGGTGTCGTGGTCGGTGATGGCGATGGCACGAAAACCCGCGGCCCGGGCCCGTCGGGCGGTCTCCACCACCGTCAGGGTCCCGTCGGACCACCTGGTGTGAAGGTGCAGATCACAAAAGCCCCGGGGCATCAGGAGGGCTTCCTCAGCCAATCCACGGTGCGGGAGAGCCCCTCCTGGAAGGAAACCCGGGGGCGGAAGCCCAAGACGCGGGCGGCCCTGGTGCCATCCAGGGCGGATCGCCGCACCTCCCCGGGGCGGGCCTTCCCGAAACGGGGCTCCCCGGGGAAACCGGTCAGCCCAACCAGGGCCTGGAAGATCTCGAGCACGGAGGTCTCCTTCCCGCTCCCCACGTTGAAGGCGGCCTCGTCCAGGCTCCCCCCGCGGAAGCCGGAGAGGAGTGCCTGGGCGGCCAGGAGGTTTGCCCTGGCCACATCGCCCACATAGACGAAGTCCCGGGTCTGCCGGCCGTCCCCGTAGACGGTGGGGGCCTGCCCGGCCAGCATGGCCCGGCCGAAGATGGCCACCACCCCCGCCTCCCCAAACGGGTCCTGCCGGGGCCCATACACGTTCCCATACCGCAGGGCGATGTAGGGGAGGCCATAGGCCCGCTGAAAGGCGAAAAGATAATGCTCGGAGGCGAGCTTGGCCACCCCATAGGGAGAAAGGGGGTTCTTCGCCGCCGCCTCCGGGGTGGGGATCACCTCAGCATCCCCATATAACACCCCCCCCGAGGAGGCGAACACAAGCCCCTTCACCCCCGAACCAAGACAGGCGGAAAGGAGGCTGAGGAGCCCGACCAGGTTCACCTGGGCATCCCGGATCGGGTCCTCCCAGGAGCGCACCACCGAGGCCTGGGCCGCCTGATGGAACACGATGTCTGGGCCGAACCCCCTTACGGCATCCTTGACCCTTTCGGTTTCCACCAAGTCCACTTGGAAAAACGTGGCCCCATGTGGCACGTTCTCCCTTCTCCCGGTGGAAAGGTCGTCCAACACCGCCACCCGCCAGCCCTCGGCCAAGAGGAGCTCGGCCAGATGGGAGCCGATGAACCCGGCGCCTCCGGTTACGAGCGCGCGCACCTTCCCTCCTTCCACACCCGATCCAGTATCCCGTTTATGAACCTAGGGGCCTGTTCGGTGCCGTAGGCCTTCGCCAGTTCCACCGCCTCGTCGATGGCCACCTCAGGGGGGGTATCACCGTAAAGAAGCTCGTAAAGTCCTATCCGCAGGATGTTACGGTCCACCAGGGACAGGCGGTCCAGTCCCCAGCCCCGGGCCCGCCTGTCGATGAGGGAGTCGATCTCGGCTTGGTGTTCGATCACCCCGCGCAGGAGGGCCGCGGCAAAGGCCGGCTCCTTCAGCTCGGTTTCCTCCACCAGCAGCTCCTCCGGGGAAAGGTCGAAAAACTCCCGCCGATAGAGGCACCGGAGGACTGCCTCCCGCGCCTGGTGCCGCATCGGGGCGTCAGCCCTCTTCCGCGCTGGGACGGGCCATACCCCGGATCACCAGATCCACCTCCTCCACTGGGAGGCCGGTCTTGGCCTCCAGCTCCTGCGTCAGGAGCTCTTGGAGGCGCTCGGCCAGCCTCGGGGCCTCCTCCTCCGGCGGGAGCCCCAAGGTCACCTTTATGTACACGCCTTCGGTCTTGGGGACCACAGAGATGCGGTAGCCGGAAAGCCCAAGCCTACGGCTCAAAAGGCCGGCGGCCAGCTCCCGAACCGCCCTGGGGGCGATGGCGATCTCCCCCCTTGGGCCAGGGCGCCGGATGGACCTGTCGGCGGCCAGGCGCTCCATAAGTTGGGCGAACAGGGAAAGCGCCGCCCCGAGGGCGGCCACCCCAAGGACCGCGATCACCGCCCGCCCCCCCGCAGTGGTCGCCCCCGCCGTCCAGGAGCTCGGGATCCCCGCAAGCCCGAGGAACACGGCCAACCCCACCCCGCCCAGGAGGATCAGGCACCCAAGCCCGTAAAGGAAGGTCACCTAAACCTCCTCGGGGTGTTCCTCCTCCGGGAACACCACCCGGGTGACCTCCACGTCCACCGCCTCCACCGGCAGGGCGGTCATCTTCTCCACCTCCTCTTTTATCCGCTCCTGTAGCTTCTGGGCCACCTCGTGTACTGGGTGTCCGTAGATCACCGACACCTTGATCCCGATCCTCACCCTGCCTTCCGCCAGCTGGGTCTCCACCAATTTCCTGGCCGCTCCGCCCCGCGGGAAGTTCTCCCCCTTCGGGGGGGCGATCCCCTCCACCTCGGTGGCGGCGATCCCAGCTATGGTGGCGATCACATCACGGGAGATGCTGACCTTGCCCTCCTCCGGGCCGGTCTCGGACACGAATTCCTCCTCCTTAGCCATTGTTCTCCCCTCCTTCCTCGGACTCCTCCTCCAGCACCAGCGCCTCCTGAGGTGGGATCACCTGCTTGACGAACACGTCCACCCTTCCCACCCTGACCCCGGCCAGGCCCTCCAGGTCCTCCCGAACCGCCTGCTGAACCCCTTGGGCCACCTCGTGCACGGGGTACCCCAGGACCACGGCGATCCTCAGTTCCACGTCCACCCGCTCCTCGCCCAGGGTGATCAGGAGGCCCTCCTCCGGGCCGGCGAAGATGTTCATCAGCCCCCCACCTCCCCTTAGGGGGCGGACCCCTTCCACCTTCTCCACCGCCCGAGCCGCAATGGCCTCAAGGGTGGAAAGATGCACCGTCACCCGGCCCAGCGGCCGCTCCAACACCAGCCTCTGCTCCGCCATCCCTTCCCCTCCTTCCTAGCCCACCCGCTCCACATACGCCCCGGTACGGGTGTCCACCCGGATCACGTCCCCCGGCTTCACAAAAAGGGGCGCCTTCACCGTAAGGCCGGTCTCGAGCACCACCGGCTTCTCCCCCCCCGTGGCGGTGTCCCCCTTCACCCCGGGCGGCGCCTCCACCACCTTCAGGTCCACAAAGTTGGGGGGACGCACCTTGACCATCTCCCCCTGATAGAAAAGTCCCATGAGGTCCATGCCCTCAAGCAGATACCCCGCGATGTCCGAAACCACCTCCCCGGGGAGCTCGTACTGCTCGAAGGACTCCTTGTCCATGAACACGAACACGTTCCCGGAGCGGTAAAGGTACTGCAGCTCCCTCGTCTCCATGAAGGCGGCCTCGATGTCGTCCGAATCCCGCAGCGTCTCCGTGATCACCCGCCCCGTCCGGAGGCCCCTCAGCCTCGCCCGGACGAAGGCGCTTCCCCGGGCGCGCTTGACGTGCTCGAACTCCAGGACCTCGTACAGCTCACCATCCTTGAGGATGGTCATCCCTCGTGTGATCTCGCCGATGGAAATCCCCATATCCCTCCTCCTCGGCCATTTTATACCGCCGGCTATGGTATCGGCTACGGGCGCCTGAGCACCACCAAGCCCACCCTGGCGGTCCCCTGGGCCACGATGCCCAAGGCCTCGGCCGCGGCGTAGGAGAGGTCGATGATCCTACCGGCCACAAACGGCCCTCGATCGTTGATCCTGACCACCACGCTGCGGCCGGTTGCAAGGTCCACCACCCGGACCACCGTACCGAAGGGAAGGGTCTTGTGGGCGGCGGTGAAGGCGTACATATCGTAGGGTTCGCCGCTGGCCGTGGCCTTCCCGTGGAAGCCCGGGCCGTACCAGGAGGCGATGCCCACCTCCAGATAGTGCGGCTGTTGGAGGGCAAGCGCTCCCGCAAGCACCGTCAGGCAAGCCAGCAAAACCCACCACAGCTTCACGGCCGATTATATCGCTTTCTCCCGGCCACCAGGCGATCCAGCCCCACGTGTAAGAGGTGGGGGAGGTAAACCCCGGCCAGCATAGGGGGGATGATCTCCAAGGGGAAGCGGCTGGGCAATGGGACCCCGGCCAGAAGGTGCAGGGGCAAGAATACCAGGGCGGAAAGTGCGATAAGATAAAGAACCCGGGTCAGGGGGCCGAGGAGGGAGTGGGAGATGCCCCGGTGGCGGAACAGGGCGGCATAAGGGGCCCAGAGGAAACGCAAGGCCCCCCAACGGCGGCTGGGGTCCGACCGGGCTAGGTCAAGGTCGGGGGAAAGGAGCAAGCTGGCCCCCACATAACTAAGCGAAAATACGGTGAGGTCCCCTTCTTCCACCCCGGCCAGCCCCCCGGCCAACACCCAGCCGGGCAGGGTAACAAGCTCGAAAACAAGATGCACCTTGCCCGCAGGCACAGGCCCACTCTACCACAGCCCCCCCTCCCCCACAACCCTTGACCCCTAACCCACCCTCAGCTAAAATACCAAGCGATTAGCAGCCAAAAAGGCAGAGTGCTAAACCATGGGAGGAGGTGGCTCGATGAAGGTGAAACCGCTGGGTAACCGTGTCCTGGTGAAGAAGATCGAGGAGGAAGAGCGCCGCACCCCGGGCGGCATCGTCCTTCCGGAGTCGGTCAAGGACGAGAAGGCCGTTCGTGGTGAGGTGGTGGCCCTGGGCACGGCGGACAAGTTCGACGTAAAGGAAGGCGATAAGGTCCTGATCTCCGCCTATGCCGGCACGGAGATCACGATCGATGAGGACAGGTTCTTGCTCGTGAAGTCAAACGATATCCTAGCTGTGATCGAGGAGTGAGGAGGTGACCATGGCGGCCAAAGAGGTCATATTCGGTGAAGAGGCTAGGCGCAAAATCCTCGACGGTGTGGAGAAGCTGGCGGGCGTGGTCCGGGTTACCCTGGGCCCCCGCGGTCGCAACGTGGGGATCGAGAAGAAGTTCGGCTCCCCCGACATCGTGAACGACGGGGTGACCATCGCCGAGGAGCAGGAGTACAAGGATCCATTCGAGAACATGGGTGCCCAGCTCGTAAAGGAGGTGGCCTCCAAGACCAACGACGTGGCCGGGGACGGTACCACCACTGCCACCATCCTGGCCCATGCCCTCGTCAAGGAGGGGTTCAAGATGGTGGCCGCCGGCGCCAACCCCATGGCGTTAAAGCGCGGCATCGAGAAGGGCGCCAAGGCGGTGGTGGACGAGCTCAAGAAGATGTCCAGGAAGCTGTCCACCAAGGAGGAGACGGCGCAGGTTGCCACCATCTCCGCCAACGACCCGGACATCGGCCGCATCATCGCCGATGCCATGGAGGAGGTAGGCGAGGACGGCGTGATCACGGTCGAGGACTCCGACACCATCGAGACCTACTACGAGGTGGTGGAGGGGATGCGGTTCGACCGGGAGTACCTGTCCCCCTACTTCGTCACCGATCCAAAGAAGATGGAGGTCTCCCTGGAGAACCCCTACATCCTCATCACCGACCGGGAGCTCAAGAACGCCATGGAGCTGATCCCCTTGCTGGAGAAGGTGGCCCAGACGGGGAAGCCCCTCCTTGTTATCGCCAAGGACGTGACCGGCGAGGCCCTGTCCACCCTGGTCCTTAACAAGCTCAAGGGGACCCTGATCTCCTGTGCGGTGAAGGCCCCCGGCTTCGGTGACCGCCGCAAGGCGATGCTGGAGGACATCGCCATCCTCACCGGCGGGGTGGTGGTGGCCGAGGACGCCGGCATGGAGATAAAGAACACCACCCTGGACATGCTGGGCCGGGCCGAGAAGGTGCGGGTCACCCATGAGGACACCACCATCATCGGCGGAAAAGGCGACCCCAATGCCATCAAGGCCCGCATCGAGCAGATCAACGAGCAGATCAAGACCACCGACTCCGACTACGACCGGGAGAAGCTGGAGGAGCGCAAGGCCAAGCTGGCCGGCGGGGTGGCGGTGATCAAGGTGGGGGCCGCCACCGAGACGGAGCTGGAGGAGAAGAAGCACCGGATGGAGGACGCCCTGGAGGCCACCAAGGCCGCCGTTGAGGAAGGGATCCTCCCCGGCGGTGGGGTGGCGCTGTTGAACGCCTCCAAGGCCCTGGACGACCTCGAGAAGGCGCTCCAGGGCGACGAGCGGGTGGGCCTGCAGATCCTCCGGCGGGCCCTGGAGGAGCCGGCCCGGCAGCTTGCCGAGAACGCCGGCCTTGAGGGCGCGGTGATCGTGGAGAAGCTCAAGAACGAGAAGCCCGGCGTGGGGTTCGATGTTGTCCAGGAGAAGTTCGTGGACATGTTCCAGGCTGGGATCATCGACCCCACCAAGGTGACCCGTTCCGCCCTCCAGAACGCGGTGTCCATCGCCGGGATGCTCCTCACCACCGAGGCCCTGGTGGCCGAGATAAAGGAGGAGAAGAAGGAGAGCGCTCCCTCCCCGCCCATGGAGTACTAGGGCTTGAAAGCCCAAAAGGGCCCCGGCCGAACGCCGGGGCCCTTTTTTCATTGGGCCGTTTGAGCAAGCCCGCCCCCTGCCCCTATAATGCCCGGCTTCTTTAAAAGGAGGGTGATATGAAGGAAATCCGCTGGCACGGCCGTGGGGGCCAGGGGGCCAAGACCGTCTCCCAGATCCTGGCCCAGATAAACCTCCGCGAGGGAAAGCACGTCCAGTCCTTCCCCGAGTACGGGCCGGAACGGTCCGGGGCCCCGGTCCGGGCCTACAACCGCATCTCCGACGAGGAAATCCTAATCCACTCCGGAGTCTACCACCCGGATATCTCCGTGGTCATCGACGAGACCCTGCTGGACTCCGAAAACCCCACCGAGGGCCTAAGCCCGAAGGGGGCGCTCCTCGTTAACACCAAGCGCTCTCCGGAGGAGGTCAGAAAGCTCACCGGCTACTCCGGGGAGATCATCTGTCTTGATGCCGACAAGATCGCCCAGGAGGCCGGCACGGGCTTCCCCAACGTGCCCATGTTGGGGGCGACGGTGGCCGTACTGGGAACGGACCCCAAGCTGGCTGAGGAGGAGCTCAAGGAGACCCTATCGCACCGGCTTCCCCCGGAGGTGGTGGAAAAGAACCTTCAGGCCTTCCGGGCCGGGTATGAGGCGGCGAAAGGAGCGAGGGATGTCCCAGCTTAAGACGTGGAGGGAGCTTCCCGTTGGGGGGGTGATCCCCGGGGGGGCCACCCCGGAGGCGAACAAGACCGGCTCCTGGCGGTCCGAGCGCCCCATCTGGAGCGAGGAAAAGTGCATCCAGTGCCTGCAGTGCTGGCTCCACTGCCCGGACGATTCCATCCTCATAAAGGAGGAAAAGGTGACCGGGATCGACTACGAGCACTGTAAAGGCTGCGGGGTGTGTGCCGGGGTATGTCCCAAAGACGCCATCGAGATGGTCCCGGAAAGGGGGGAGTGATGAAGAAGACCATGACCGGCCACAAGGCGGTGGCCGAAGCCATGCGGCAGATAGAGCCGGACGTGGTGGCGGTTTACCCCATCACGCCCCAGTCCGAGATCGCCGAGTACTATGCCCAGTACGTGCATGATGGGCTGGTGCATACGGAGCTTGTGCCGGTGGAGAGTGAGCACTCGGCCATGTCTGCCTGTGTGGGGGCGGCGGCCGCCGGGGCGCGGGTGATGACCGCCACCGCCTCCCAGGGGCTGGCCCTGATGATCGAGGTGGTGTACATCGCCGCCTCGATGAGGCTCCCCATCGTGATGGCCCTGGCCAACCGGGCCCTCTCGGGCCCCATCAACATCCACTGCGATCACTCGGACGCGTATCTAGCGCGCGACGCCGGGGCAGTGCACATCTTCGCCGAGTCCGCCCAGGAAGCCTACGACTGGATGATCATGGCCCAGAGGATCGCAGAGCACGAAAAGGTGCGTCTTCCGGTGGTGGTGAACCTGGACGGTTTCACCCTCACCCACTCGGTGCAGGTGGTGGAGCCGCTTCCGGACGAGGAGGTGAAGCGGTTCGTGGGCGAATTCAAACCCCTGTACCCGCTCCTCGATGTGGACAACCCCTCAACGTGGGGGCCGTTTGCCATGCCCGACTACTACTTCGAGCTGAAAAGGGCCCAGCAGGCCGGGATGGAAGAGGTGCCGGCCGTCTTCCTCGAGGTACAGGAGGAGTACAGAAAACTCTCCGGTCGGCCCTACCGGGGGTTTTTCGAGGCCTACAAGCTTGATGACGCGGAGAGGGCGATCGTGATCATGGGGTCGACGGCCGGGACGGCCAAGGTGGTGGTGGACGAACTGCGCAAGCAGGGCGAGAAGGTGGGCCTCCTCAAGGTGTGGCTGTGGCGCCCCTTCCCCAGGGAGGAGGTTGTAAAGGCCCTGTCCCACGTCGACCGGGTGGCGGTCCTGGACCGGGCGCTTTCCTTTGGGAACATGGGGGCCCTGTACCTGGACATCACCTCCGCCTTCGTCCACCAGGACAGGCGGCCGGGCTTCGTGAACTACATCTATGGCCTGGGGGGTAGGGACACCACCGTGGACCACATCCACCAGGTCTTCGAGGAGCTTGAGTCCGCCCGGCCCGGGGAGCTCCGCTACCTGGGCCTGAGGGAGTGAGGAGGTCTGAATGCCGAACGTAAAGGTCCTTGCCAAACGCGAGGAGGCCCAGGTGCGGTTCACGGGAGGGCATTCCCTGTGCGCCGGCTGCGCCGAGCCCATGGTCGTCCGTACGGTGCTGAACGCCATCGAGGAACCGGTGGTGGTGGCCAACGCCACCGGGTGCCTGGAGGTGGCCACCTCCCGCTACCCCACCACTGCCTGGAACGTCCCCTGGATCCACTCGGCCTTCGAGAATGCCGCCGCCACCATCGCCGGGGTGGAGGCCGCCTACAAGGCCCTGCGCCGGGCCGGGAAGATCCAGAAGCGGATCCGGTTCGTGGCCTTCGGCGGGGACGGCGGCACCTACGATATCGGCCTCCAAGCCCTTTCCGGGGCCCTGGAGCGGGGCCACGATTTCCTCTACATCTGTCTCAACAACGAGGCCTATATGAACACCGGGGTGCAGCGCTCCAGCGCCACCCCCAAGTGCGCCTCGGCCACCACCTCCCCGGCCGGGAAGGCCGTCCCGGGGAAGCCCCAGGACAGGAAGGACCTCACCGAGATCGTGGCCGCCCACAACGTCCCCTATGTGGCCCAAGCCTCGGTGTCGCACCTGATAGACCTTGCGGGCAAGGTGGAGCGGGCGATGAAATACGAGGGGCCAAAGCTCATAAACGTCCTCTCCACCTGCCCCCTTGGCTGGCGCACCCGCCGGGACTCGGCCATCCCCATGGCGAAACTCGCGGTGGACACCTGCTACTGGCCCCTTTATGAGGTGGCCGAGGGGGTATACAAGATCAACTACAAGCCGAAGGAGAAGCTCCCCATCGAGGAATGGCTCAAGCCCCAGGGACGGTTCCGGCACCTCTTCAAGTCCGAGGAGGGCAAGAAGCTCATCGCCGAGCTCCAGGAGGCCGTGGACCGGAACTGGCAGAGGCTTCTCAGGAAGGAGCAGTGCAGCCAGGAAGGATGATGGAAAGCCGGCCCAGGCCCTGGTGGTGGGGCCTGGGCCGCGACCTCTTTCTGGGGGCCGCGGTGGGGGCAGCGGTGGGCGCCGGCTTCTCCGACCTCGCCTTCGGCACCGGAGTCGGAGCGGCAGTGGGGGGCCTCCTCCATCTCTACTTCCGCTTGCGGATACGCTAGTTCGACTGGGGTACACGCCTTGGCCGAACGCGACACGGCAATCCCCTTGCTCTGGGAGATGTTCGGCGAAGCGACCCACGGAAGGAGAAGGTGGCCTATAATCTACGGGGCGCTCTAGGCGATGCTGATCGGGGTGGTGGCCGACACACATGACAACCTGCTCAAACTGGAGCAGGCCCTGGCCCGGTTCAAGGCCGCCGGGGTGGAGCTGGTGCTGCACGCTGGGGACTTCGTGTCCCCGTTCGTGGCCGTCCCGTTCAAGGAGGCCGGGCTCCCGGTGATCGGGGTCTTCGGGAACAACGACGGGGACAAGCTCTTCCTCAGGGAGCGTTTCTCCGGGCTGGGCGAGCTCCACCACGGGCCCCATGAGCTTGAGCTCGCAGGAAGAAAGATCGTCCTCATGCACGAACCCCGGGCCCTCCCCGCCCTGGCCGCCTCAGGAAAGTACGACCTCCTCATCTACGGACACACCCACAAGCAGGACCTCCGCCCGGGACCACCTCTGATTCTAAACCCGGGGGAGTGCGGGGGATGGCTCTCCGGCCAGGCCAGCTGCGCCATCGTCGACCTCACCACCCTCAAGACGGAATTGGTGCTGATCTAACCCCCCGGGACCACCCCGGCCCGTTTGTCAGCCGGAGTCCTCCTTGCTATACTGAAATTTATCCTTCAAAAAGGAGGTGATGTTGCCAAGCGGGTAAGGTCAAACGCCAAGGGATTTTCTTTTGGGAAGAGGGAGGTGAGCCAGGTGAAACGCTTTTTGGGATTGGTAGTTCCTTTGACCGCTGTTTTGGGTTGGGGGCTTTGGGGGGCGGATACGCTCAAGATAGCGTTCCCGGCCTCGGACCTTAACACCTTGGACCCGCACTACGCGGCGGCCACCAACGATCGAGCCATCGTGGACATGATATTCAATGGGCTGGTCCGCTACAGCCCCGGGGATATAACCGAATTCGAGCCGGATCTGGCTGAGAGCTGGGAGACCTCGGAGGATGGGCGGGTTTGGACCTTCCACCTGCGGCCGGGGGTGTGGGTGCATCCCTATCCCGGGAACCCAGAGGGCTACGAACTGACCAGTGAGGACGTGGTGTTCTCGCTGGCCAAGGCGGCCGACCCCACAAGCTCCGCCTATGCTGGGGAGTACACCGGGATGGCCTTCGAGGCAGTGGACAGGTACACGGTGCGTATTGTGCTCGACCGGCCGCTTTCGCCGGTGCTCTTTTTGCCCAAGGTGGCCGACTATGCCGGCGGTTTCATCGTTCCCAAGGCCGCCTATGAGGCGCTGGGGGACGGATTCCGTACCCACCCGGTGGGAACGGGCCCCTTCGTGTTCAAGGAATACCTGCCCACCCAGAAGGTGGTGCTGGTGAGGAACGACCGCTACTTCCGGGGTCCGCCCAAGCTGGCGGGGGTTGAGGTGTGGTACGTACCCGACGTGAACGCCTGCCTGAACGGGCTCATCACCGGGGAGCTCCACGTGATCGAAGGGGTGCGGGAGCAGGCATGGGTGAAACAGGTAAAAGGGCTCCCGGGGCTGGTAGTGGACGTGTTCGGCCCGGGGGAAACCGAGGTGCTCCACTTCAACATGTCCAAGGCCCCCCTCGACGACCTGCGGGTCCGGCAGGCCATCGCCTATGCCATCAGCCGGGATGAGCTGATCGCCTTCATCGGCCCGGACATCGCCGAAAGGCAATGTGCGGTGGTGCCGCCTTACCTCGCCGGGGGACTCTCCTGTGAGGAGGTGGCCCAGGCCGGGCTGCTCTACGAGGTGAACCTGGAAAGGGCACGCCAGCTTTTGGCCGAGGCCGGCTGCCCCGAGGGCTTCTCCCTGGACTGCTACATCACCGAACGGGCCTCCTACCGCAAGCCGTTCGAGAACGTACAGGCCCAGCTGGCCAGGGTGGGCATCAAGCTGAACATCACCGTGGTGGACCACTCCTCCTACCACTCCCTCATCCGCCAGGACGCCAACCCCATCGTACACTACGAGTGTTGGAGGCCAAACGCGGACGTTTTCCTCACCCGCTTCTACCACTCGGACTCCATAGTGGTAACCGGTGCCAAGCCCGACACCAACTTCTCCCACACCACCTTCATAGACGACCTGATCGAGGCGGCCCGGTATACCCTGGATCCGGAGCTCCAAGCGTGCATCTGGAAGACAGCCCAGCTTCGCCTATTGCAGGAGATGTCCTCCTACCCCTTGTACATCTCCAAGTTCGTGTATGCCCGCTCTGAGAAGGTGGATTACGGGTACGAGCTGAAGTCTTCCCTTGCTCTGTACCCGCAGGTGAACGAGCTCACCGAGCTCAGGTAGGCGGGGGAGGGCGGGGGGAGCCCTCCCCGCCCTCTTTCATTCAAGGCCATGTGGGCCTACATCGCGCGCAGGGTTTTGGTTGCGATCCCGACCTTGCTTGCGGTCTACACGCTGGTGTTCCTTTTCGTCAGGGTGGCCCCTGGGGACCCGGCGGTGGCCGCCCTGGGGGACTATGCCTCCAAAGAAGCGGTGGAGGCGCTACGCCAGGAGATGGGGCTCACCGACCCCCTGTGGGTCCAGTACCTCCGTTCCCTTTTAGGGTATTTAAAGGGGGACCTGGGCCGATCGCTCATCAATCGGCTCCCGGTAAGCCGGCAGGTGGCCGCCGCCCTCCCCTACACCCTGGAGCTCACGTTCGCCGGGATCCTGCTGGGGGCGCTGATCGGCATCCCCACCGGGGTCCTGACCGCCCTCAGGCGGAACCGCCTCCCCGATTACCTCGGCCGCACCCTCTCCCTGGTCGGGCTCTCCATCCCCGCCTTCTACCTGGGGATCCTCCTGATGATCGCCTTCTCCATAAAGCTCCGTTGGTTCCCCGTGATGGGAGGTGGAAACCTCTCCAGCCCGGCCGACAACCTGAGGCACCTGGCCCTGCCCGCCCTGTCTCTTGGGATCATCATGACCTCTTACGTGACGCGCATGACCCGCTCCTCGGTGCTGAACGTGCTGCAGGAGGATTACGTACGGACCGCCAGGGCCAAGGGGCTGCGGGAGCGGGCGGTGACCTATTCCCATGTCCTGCGAAATGCCCTGATCCCCATAGCCTCGGTGGTCGGCGTCTACTCCGTGGTGCTCATCGGGGACTCTGTGATGACCGAGGTGGTGTTCTCCCGGCCGGGGTTGGGGAAGCTGATGGTGGGGGCCATGCTGCAGCGGGACTACATCGCCCTCCAGTCCCTCATCCTCATCTATGCCGGGTTCGTGATCCTTATAAACCTGCTGACCGACCTCTCCTATGGGTTGATCGATCCCCGGGTGAGGTATGACTAAGGGGCACAGGATAAGGAGCCGGAGGGTGCGGGCCTTCTTGCGGAACCGCACCGCGGTGGTCGGGGCCGTGGTCGCCATTCTTGTGGCGGCGATCGCGGTATTGGCCCCGGTGGTCTCCCCGCACGACCCCCTGGAGCAGGACGTGTATCACAGGCTGGCGCCCCCGGGCGGGGAGCATCCCCTGGGCACCGACGATTTCGGCCGGGACGTGCTGACCCGGATCATCCACGGGGCAAGGGTTTCCCTAACCGTGGGGGTCTTCTCCGTGCTCCTGGCCATGGGCCTGGGGACTTTCCTCGGCCTTGCGGCCGGGTACTTCCGCGGCGGGGTGGAGCTGGTGGTGATGCGGGTGGTGGACGTGCTCATGGCCTTTCCCGTGCTCGTCATGGGGCTTTTGGTGATGGCCATCCTGGGCACGGGGCTGGGGAAGCTGATCGTGGCCATCGGGGTGGTGCTGGCTCCCAGGTTCGCCCGCTTGGCCTACGGCGCTGCCGTCTCGGTGCGGGAGACGGAGTTCGTGGACGCAGCCCGCGCCCTGGGTGCCGGCCCGTGGCGGATCCTCCTTCGCCATATACTCCCCAACGTGTTCGGCGAGATCCTCGTCATGGGGACCCTATGGACAGCCACCGCCATCCGGATCGAAGCCAACCTTTCGTTCATCGGGCTCGGGGTGTCCCCACCCACCCCTACCTGGGGGAACATGATCCGGGAGGGGGTGAACTGGATCGTCGTGGCCCCTTGGCTTCCCGTTTTCCCTGGCCTTGCAATTCTGATCACGGTGCTCGCGTTCAACATGGTGGGGGACGGCCTCAGGGACGCGGTGGACCCCAGGCTGCAAACATAACCCTCTCCCGGTTAGAATTGCCCTGAAGGAGGCGGAGGTGGGCGTCTTCAAGGTGGCGACGTTCAACGCCAACTCGATCCGCAGCCGGTTGCCCTTGGTGCTGGAGTGGCTCTCCCGAAAGCGGCCGGATGTGCTGTGCCTCCAGGAGACCAAGGTCCCGGATCCAGAGTTCCCGGTGGAGGCGTTCCGGGAAGCGGGGTACCAGGTGGTCTTCCGGGGGGAGAAGCGCGGGGCCGGGGTGGCCATCGCAAGCCTCGCGGAGCCTGAGGAGGTCTCCTTCGGCCTAGACGACGGGGGGCCGCCGGACGAAGCCCGCCTCATCCGGGCAACGATCGCGGGGATCCCCATCGTCAATACCTACGTGCCCCAAGGCAGGTCCCCGGACCACGAGATGTTCCGCTACAAGCTCAAGTGGCTGGCGCGCCTACGGGACTTCTTCGACCGGCATTTCTCCCCGGAAGAGCCCCTCATATGGTGCGGGGACTTCAACGTGGCCCCCGAGGAGATCGACGTTCACAACCCGGTGCGGCTAAGGAACCACGTGGACTTCCACCCCGAGGCCCGGGCGGCCCTGGAGAGGCTCCGGAAGTGGGGGTTCGTGGACGTCTTCAGAAAACACCACCCCGGGGAGCCGGGCCAGTACACCTTCTGGGACTACCGGGTGAAAGGGGCTCTTGAGCGGAACCTGGGCTGGCGGGTGGACCACATCTGGGCAACCCGGCCTCTTGCGGAACGCTCGGTGGCTGCCTGGATCGACCGGGATGCAAGACGCACCGAAAGGCCCTCCGACCACACCTTCCTGGTGGCCGAGTTCGCCCTCTAGCCTCCGAGGCAGGGGATCTTGACCCCGCGTGCTTTGGCCACCCGGATTGCCTTCTCGTAGCCGGCGTCGGCGTGGCGGGCCACCCCCAGCCCCGGGTCCACCGTGAGCACCCGCTCGAGCCTGCGGTCCGCTTCCTTGCTCCCATCGGCCACGATCACCATGCCCGCGTGGATGCTCTTTCCGATCCCCACCCCGCCGCCGTGGTGCACGGACACCCAAGTGGCCCCACACACCGCGTTGAGAAGCGCATTAAGGATCGGCCAGTCGGCGATGGCGTCCGAGCCATCCAGCATCCCCTCCGTCTCCCGGTAGGGGGAGGCGACGGACCCTGAATCGAGGTGGTCCCTCCCGATCACGATCGGCGCCTTGACCTCGCCTTTCCTCACGAGCTCGTTGAAAAGGAGCCCCGCCTCGGCCCGCTCCCCATACCCCAGCCAACAGATCCTCGCCGGAAGCCCCTGGAAGCGCACCTTCTCCTCTGCCTTCCGGATCCAGCGGGCTAGGGCTTCGTCCTTAGGGAAAAGCTCCAGGATCGCCCGGTCGGTCCTCAAGATGTCCTCGGGATCCCCGGACAGGGCGGCCCACCTGAACGGGCCCTTGCCCTCACAGAACATGGGCCGGATGTAGGCCTGGACAAAGCCCGGGAAGGAGAACGCCTCCTCATGCGAGAGCCCTCCCTTTTCGGCTTGAGCCCGCAGGGCGTTGCCGTAGTCGAAGGCCACCGCCCCGGCCTCCTTCATGTCCCGCATCGCCCGCACGTGCCGCACCATGGACTTGTAGGAGAGCTCGATGTATCTCTTCGGGTCCTCCTTCCTGAGCTTTAAGGCCTCCTCGTAGGACATCCCTCCCGGCACATAACCGGAGAGCTCGTCGTGGGCCGCGGTCTGGTCGGTGACCACGTCCGGGATCACCCCCCGCCGCACAAGTTCAGGGTACACGTCGGCCGCGTTCCCAAGGAGCCCAATAGAGATGGGCTCCCCTTTTTCCCTGTGTTCCTGGGCGACCCTCAGGGCCTCATCCAGGGACTCGGTCCAGGTATCCAGCTGCCCCAGGGAAAGGCGCCTCTTTATCTTCTCGGGGTTGATCTCCACGATGATCCCCACGCCCTCGTTCATGGTGATGGCCAAGGGCTGCGCCCCCCCCATCTCCCCCAGGCCGGCAGTGAGGACGAGCTTCCCCCGCAGGGTCCCACCGAAGTGCTGGCGGGCCACCTCAGCCAGGGTCTCGTAGGTCCCCTGGAGGATCCCTTGTGTTCCGATGTAGATCCAGGAACCGGCGGTCATCTGGCCGTACATGGTGAGCCCCAACCTCTCCAGCTCCCGGAACTTCTCCCAAGTTGCCCACTCCGGCACGAGCATGGCGTTGGCGATGAGGACCCGAGGGGCGTCCTCGTGGGTCTTGAACACCGCCACCGCCCGGCCGGATTGGACCACCAACGTCTCGTCGCCCTCCAGCTCCTTGAGACACTTGACGATGAGGTCGAAGTCCTCCCAGGAGCGGGCGGCCTTTCCCGTGCCGCCGTACACGATGAGGTTGGCCGGGTCCCCGGCTACCTCCGGATCCAGGTTGTTCATGAGCATCCTCAGGGCAGCCTCCTGCAACCACCCTTTGCAGGAAAGCTGTGTCCCCCTGGGGGCCCTGACCTCCCGCGGTGCGCTTTTCACCCCGTCCACTTTCCCCCTCCTTGCCCGATCTTAGACCACGACGTAAGGCCGGTAAAGGGCGTGAGGTGGATCACTTACCCCTGCCCCCGGCCGCGCTCTTAAACGTCAGCCCCACAGCGCCTACCTCCTCCATTGGCAACCAGGGACAAGACCCCCTACAATAGCCCAACCTTGCCAGGAGGTGGAACCAAGTGAGGAAGACATTGGCAGTACTGGCGGCTGTCTTGACCTTAACCACCCCAGCTTGGACCCAAGGGAAACTCGGCGTCGGCGGAAGCTTTTGGGGTGGGAGCCCGGTGTTCGATGCGTTCGCCGAGGTGGCTTTCGGCGAGGCCACAGCCATGCGGTTCGGGGCCGGCACGGTGTTTTCTGGGGGTGGGCTGGCGGCCTTCACCCTGGACGCTACTTTTCTCATCACACTGGGCCTTGAGGCAATCCAACCCTACTTTGGAGCGGGGGCCGGGGCGTTTGTGATGACTGGTGGTGGTATGGCGGCCGGGATTTTCACCGTGAACGGGATCGCTGGGGTGTACCTCCCCCTTGCCGAAGCCTTTGGGGTCTACGGTCAGATGAAGTTCCTTGGCCAGGTGGGAGGAGGGGGCTTCGTAGGAGAGTACTTGTTTAGCGTGAGTAGCCCTCGGGGCTGAAGTTTTCCTGCCTAGCGGCAAAGTTCCCTTGGAAAGGTGCTTTATGTAATACAG
>LGFI01000009.1 GCA_001508155.1 Acetothermia bacterium 64_32
CGATCGTCTCGGTAGGATGGACGCGGTTAACCAGGATAGGCGGGCCGAAAGTAATCCGGATTACATAGGGTGCCTTTCTAGTGGACTTTGCCCCGGCACTGATCTTGAAAAAAGCCCCGCCGGAGGCTCCTCACGCTAAACACGTACCTTTTAGCGAACTAGCCGCTCAAGGTAAGTCCGTCTTCGCAGTTTCCGATTTTGAGAAGCCTGGGGATTGACCGAGCCCAAGCAAAAACCTGACTTCGGCAACTCAGCTGGGCCGATCAGATCACCAAGCAAAAATCCCACGCTGCAGGATCTTAACCACAGAGACCAACGAGCTCACGAAGTTTTTGTTAGTCTTGGAAGAATGGATCTACAGAAGCCGGTGGCTGGAGCCGCGCCTCTCCCGGGCCGTGGAGGTCCATCCAGTTGTGGTGATAATTGGGCCCCGCCAGGTGGGGAAATCCACGTCGCTCCGTCATATGCTGGGGGGAAAGGCTCAATAGGAACCCCACCTCGGGTGAGGATCTACCGGGCGGCTTGGTAGTTCGGGGGATTCCGCGCTGAATGTCAAGAATCGGGATTTGCCCTCGGATGCGGTGCGTGATCGCAAGACTTGAACCAACCTTGCCGAATCATCTCTTCTCCGATAATCCCCTCAACCACCGCGCTATATGCTCGGTGAAGTCCCCTAGCGCCTTCATCCGCAGATACAACCTCGTATAGACGCGCCTGTGGTCTATTTCCCAGTACACATTTACAAGCAAGTTTCGAAGCCGCGCCATATCCATCATCTGCTGGGCTATCTCCGCGGGCAAGACCCCTGCCTCCTGCAGGATCCGGAAGACATCAGCGTAATCCTGTGGCGCCCGCAGTCCCAAGCGGGCGATGATGTGGTTGCCGATGTTGATCGCGCTTTCGATCGCCGTCTGGAGCCTCCTCTCCACTATGCTCTGTAGATCCTGGGAGTTCAAGTACGTCTCGATGGGCACCTGGGCTTTCCCCCGCAATACCAAAAGATCTTGACTGATCAACCGCAGGAACTCCGTAACGCGTTCTCTGTCCACGATCCGATCGCTCATCTTGAATACCTCCAGAAACTGGGCGTTCCCGGAAGCCCTGAGCCAACGGACATCCGGGGCTTTACGATAAACACCCTCCGCCAGGCAAGACACAGCCCGATCGTTCCGGCAAAAAAGAAGCACCCCTTCGGCCAGTACACGCCAGCTTAAGAACGCCGGAGCCAGGTACACATTGACGAGGGAGATCTCGTCGGTTCCTAAAGTGGAGGAGACCACACGATAAAGACGGTCCTCAAAACGCTCCAGGGCTTCCGGCGCCAGGGCTTGATTCGGAAGGTAAGCCAGATCCACATCGCTTATGGACGTAGCCTCGCCCCGAGCAAAGGAACCGAAGAGCCACAGGGCCGAAAGCCCTTTCACCTGGGCAGCCCGTTCCGGCAGCCTCTTCAGGCGTTCTGAGATATCCTCGGGCAACAACTTCAACTTGCTAACCATCTCGTTGTTCTTATTTTAGCAAGAAGAGGCAATAAAAAAATGGCTTTGAAGATGGAGTGTCCGCGGTGAGGACTTGAGGGTCTCACGGTTTACGGGCCAAGCTGGCCGCGAGAAAAGTGCGGGGTCTACCATTGCGGCTGTGAGCTCGGCCTAGAGGGGCACCAGGCCTGAGCTGATCTTGCGCTTCGGGAGCGACCCACAGCTCCTCAGGCAGGGGCAAATTCACCCCCCGCTTCGTCATCTTCACCCCTCCTTGAGGCGGTATCATGCATCAGCAAAGGGTGGCATCCTCCCCGTGAGCCTTCCGCTCGGGGTACAATGGACTTCGATGCCGAGCTATAAGGAGATCAGGGAGAGGCTCACGCCGCTTTTTGACCGGCGGGGGGAGGTGATCGCCGCTTACCTTTTTGGCTCTGCCGCAGGTGGCCACCTCCACACCGAAAGCGATGTCGACATCGCCCTTTTGGTTGATCAGGAGGGGTACGAAAAGCTCGATCGTGCCGAACCATATGGGTACAAGGCGGGGATGATCGCGGAACTAGTCCGGACGCTGGAGACGGACAAGGTGGACCTGGTGCTCCTCCACCAGGCCCCGCCCCTCCTCGCCAATGAGGTGATAAGCAAAGGAAAACTTCTCTTTTCTCGGGACGAGAAGGCCAGGCACGAGTTCGAGGTCTCGGCCAAGCTTCGGTACCTGGACACCAAACCCCTGCGGGAGATCAAACGCCGTTACCTCTATGAGAGGACGAAAAGGGGGGAGTTCAGCAAGGTGAAGGGAGCATGGTGAACCGCGAGGTCGTGGAAAAGCACCTGGAGGACCTGGCCACCAGGGTGGCCAGGTTGCGACGTTTTCTCAAGCGAGAGGGGTCAAGTCTTTACTTTTGATGTCGGTAATGGTATATTGGGCCCATGGCAAGGCCGCTCAGGGTGGAGTTCCCGGGGGCAATTTATCACATCACCTCCCGGGGAAACGCAGGCCAGGCTATCTTCCTAGACGACAAGGATCGCCTCTCCTTTCTAGACCTCTTGGCCGAGGTGGTAAAGCGCTACCGTTTCCTCTGCTACTCCTACTGCCTTATGAAAAACCACTACCATCTCCTCATCGAGACCCAAGAAGGGAACCTCTCCCAAGGGATGCGCCAGCTGAACGGCGTCTATACCCAGGCCTTCAACCGCCGCCACAAGCGCTCCGGACATCTCTTACAGGGGAGATACAAGGCCATCCTGATGGAGAAGGATGCTTACCTCCTCGAAGTGGCCCGCTACATCGTCCTGAACCCGGTGCGGGCGGGGCTGGTGAAACATCCCGGTAAATGGAGGTGGTCGAGCTACCGGGCTACCGCGGGGCTTGGGGATGCCCCGCCGTTCCTTGCGGTAGACTGGCTGCTTGCCCAGTTTGCCCGCGAGCGTACCAGGGCACAGAACGCATACCGCAGGTTCGTGGCCCAAGGGAAGGGAGTGGAGCTTTGGGATAAGCTCAAGGGCGGCGTGATCCTTGGGGACGAGGCGTTCGTTGCCAAGGTGAAACCGCTCCTTGAGGAAAAACGGGACATCCCCGAGATCCCAAGGCGGGAGAAGCTTGCAGACAGATTGCCCTTGGAGGAGCTCTTCACCGGTGTGAAGACCAAAGATGAAAGGGATGACAAGATCTGCCAAGCGGTGCTGGAATATGGGTATCGACTGGCGGAGGTGGGCGAGTACCTTGGGCTTCATTATTCCACCATAAGCCGCATCGTGGGCCGCCGAAATTCAAAAGTAAAGACCTGACCCCTTGGTATTGAATTTTTCCTCCAGGGCGCGTTCCACGCACCTGGGCACGAACTTGGAAACGTCCCCCCCGTAACGCTTCACCTCTTTCACAATGGAGGAGGACAGGAAGGAAAAGCGCCCGGCCGTCATGAAGAACACCGTCTCGATATCGGAGTCCAGGTCCCTGTTGGTAAGCGCCATCTGAAACTCGTAGTCGAAATCCGAGGTGGCCCTAAGGCCCCGCACGATGGCCACCACCCCCAGCCGCTTGGCACACTCGATCAAAAGGCCCGAATAGGTGATCACCGGTACATCCCCGATCCCCTCCTCCTGCAAGGCCTGCTCCACCAGCCCCCGCCGCTCCTCAGGCGAAAAAAGGGCCTCCTTGCGAGGGTTCTCCACCACCGCGATGGTGAGCTTGTCAAACACCTTCCTCGCCCGGCGGACGATGTCCAAATGCCCATAGGTGATGGGATCAAAACTCCCCGGGTAAAGCGCAGCCCTCACTCAGCTCACCTCCAGCTGGGGCCTCGCCAGCCGTTCCAGCCGGTCCGCCGCCGGGCCCACCAGTGCCAGCGCCGCAAGCTCCGGCTTAAGGAACCGGGCTGCCAGCCCCTGTACCTCCTCCGGGGTGACGGAGAGGAGCTTCCTCTCCACCTCAGGGATGGGGGTGATCTCGCGCCCCAGGGCGGCGTTCGTCCCCAGGCGAAACATCCTGCCGCTTGGATCCTCAAGGCCAAGCAGGAAACCGGCCCGCAACCGGGCCACCGCCCGGCTTACCTCCTCCCGGCTGGGCGGGACGCAGGCCAAGCCCCGCACTTCCTGCCAGATCAGCTCCAACACCTCGGGTAGCCGCCTCTCTTCTGCAGCCGCGTAGATCATCAGCACCCCGGCATCGGTGTAATAGGCGGTGCTGGAGGCCACGGTGTATACCAGCCCCCGCTCCTCCCGCACCCGCTGGAAGAGCCGCGAGCTCACCCCACCCCCCAGGATGGTGGAGAGCACCTCAAGGCCATAACGCTCCTCAGCCCCGGCCCTGACCGTGGGGAAGCCGACGGCCAGGTGCACCTGTTGGATCGGGCGCTCCCCCACCATCAGGCCCCCCTGCGGCACAGGGGGCACCCGTCGGGGGAACTCCCCATCCGCCCCGGCCAGCCAAACCCGCTCCGCCTCCTTAAGGAGCCTCCCCAACTCGAACCTCCCGCTTGCCGCCAGGATCATACGGACGGGACGATAGTGCTGCCGGAAAAAGCCCCTCACCTCGTCGGCGCCCAGAGAGGAGATCGTCTCGGAAGTCCCCAAAACGGGACGCCCCAGGGGGTGTCCGTCCGCCCATAGCCGCTCAAAAAGGAGACGGAGGGCTACATCCTGGGGGTCGTCCTCCGCCTCCCGGATCTCCTCCAGGATCACCGTCCGTTCCCGCTCCAGGTCCTCGGGGGCAAGCCGGGGCTGGGTGAGGATCTCGCCCAATATCTCCAGGGCACAGGCCAGCCCCTCTTCCAGCACGGTGGTGTAAAAGAAGGTGCTCTCCTTTCCGGTGGCACCGTTGAGGTTCCCCCCCAAAAGGTCGATGGCCTGAGCGATCTCAAGGGCACTGCGACGCACCGTGCCCTTGAAGGCCATGTGCTCCATGAGATGGGCCAACCCCTCCTTGCCAGGGGGGTCGTCCCGGCTGCCCGCCTGCACCCACACCCCTACGGCCACGGAACGAACCCGGTCCAGGGGCTCGGCGAGCACATACAGGCCAGAGGGGAGCCTGTGGGCGTAGAGCCCGGGATAAAGCTCCTCCATCAGGTGGAGCCTTCGATGCGGACCGGGCCCTTGGGGAGGACGCGCTTCAGCTTGTACCGGCCCTGTTCGTCGATCTCCACGATCTCCACCAGCATCTTGTCGCCTCGCTTCACGACCCTGCGAGGGTCGGCTCGCTCCCCCAGGCGGGTCTTATGCACCAGGCCCCGCACCCCCGGGGCGATCTCCACGAACACCCCGTAGTCCACCACGTTGGTCACCTTGCCGGGCAGGATGTCCCCCACCTTCAGGGTGGGCCGCTCCCGCACCAGCTTGAGGCGCGGCCGGCCGGAGTCGTCGGTGCCGATCACCTCCACGGTGACCTCATCTCCCACCTTGACCACGTCCTCCACCTTCTCCACATAGCCGTCGGCCAGGTTGGAGATGTGGATGAGGCCGTCCACGCCGGGCTTAAGCTCCACGAAGGCCCCGAAGGGGGCGATCCTAACCACCTTGCAGCGGAGGACTTGGCCCACCTCGATCTCCTCGGTGAGCTCCTCCACCATCTTGCGGGCCCGGGCCACCGCCTCGGCGGAATCCCCGGCGATCTTAATCGACCCATCGTCCTGGATGTCGATCTGGGTCTCGGTGTCCTCCTGGATCTTGCGGATGGTGCGGCCGCCAGGACCGATGACCAAACCGATCTTCTCAGGGCTTATGTGGATGACATCCAGGGTGGGGGCGTAAGGGGAGAGGTGCGGCCTGGGGGCGGGCAGGACCTCCTCCATCAGGTCCAGGATCCGCAGGCGGGCTTCCCTGGCCTGGGCCAATGCCTCCCGCATGAGCTGCGCGGAGATGCCCCCGGTCTTCACGTCCAGTTGGAAGGCGGTGATCCCCTCTCTCGTCCCGGCCACCTTGAAGTCCATGTCCCCGAAGTGGTCCTCCAGCCCCAAGATATCGGTCAGGATCACGTACCTTCCGGTGGCCTCATCGGTGACCAGCCCCATGGCCACCCCAGCCACGGGACGCTTGATGGGCACCCCCGCATCCATCAAGGCCAAGGCCCCCGAGCAAACCGAGGCCATGGAAGAAGACCCGTTGGACTCAAGGATCTCGGAGACCACCCTGATGATGTAGGGGAACTCCTCCTCGGGCGGGATCACGGCCTGCAGGGCCCCCTCCGCGAGGTGTCCATGTCCGATCTCCCGCCGAGAGGGGGGGCCCATCCGCCCCGCCTCCCCCACCGAGAAGGGGGGGAAGTTGTAATGGAGCATGAACCGCTTCAGCCCTTCCTCCATCATCAGATCCACGATCTGGGCGTCGCGCCGGGTGGCCCCCAGGGTGCAGGTCCCCAGGGACTGCGTCTCCCCCCGGGTGAACAGGGCCGAACCGTGCACCCGGGGCAGGATCCCCACCTGGATGGTGATGGGCCGCAGCTCATCGGGCCTGCGGCCGTCCATGCGCTCCCCCCGCTCCAGGATGGACCGGCGGGCGAACTCCCGGTACACCTCCTCGAAGGCTGACCTCGCCAGGGAGAGGATGCGCTCCCTTTCCCCTTCCGGGAAGCGCTCGGCCACCTGCTGGGCGGCCTCGGCGGCCATGGCCTCCGCCAGCCGCTCCCGCGCCTTCTTCCCCGGCGCCGCCTTCAGCTCCGGGAGCCTATCCCACACCAGCTCCTTCACCTGCCCGTAAACCTCCTCTTCCTCCCCGGAAGGGGGGGCAGGCTGGCGCTTTTCCACCTGGTGCCGGGCGGCGAACCGCTCCTGAAGCTCGATGAGCTTGCGGATCTCATCATGGGCAGCCCCGATGGCCTCGATGACCTTCTCCTCGGGCACCTCCCGCATGTGCCCCTCCACCATGGTGACGCTGGACTTGGTCCCGGCCACGGTAATATCGAGGTCCCCTTGGTCGAGTACCGCATCGGGGGGGTTGACCACCACCTCCCCATCCTGTAGCCCCACCTTCACCCCGGCGATGGGCCCCTGAAACGGGGCCGGGGAGATCATCAGGGCCGCCGAGGCCCCCACCATGGCCGCTATCCCGGGAGGACAGTCCCTCTCGGCCGAAAGCACGGTGGCCACGATGTGCACCTCCTCCCGGTACCCCTTCGGGAAAAGCGGCCGGATGGGCCGGTCGATCAGCCGGGCCGCGAGGATGGCGGCATCGGAGGGCTTCCCCTCCCGCTTGAAAAAACCACCGGGGATCTTCCCTCCCGCATAGAACTTCTCTTCAAAATCAACCCTTAATGGGAAGTACCCGATGTCCTGCTCCAGGGGGCTGGTGACCACCGTCACCAGCACCTTGGTATCGCCCCAGGTTACCAAAACGGCGCCATCGGCCTGCCTGGCCAGGACGCCGCTTTCCAGCCTGAACTTCTTCCCTGCTACCTCAGTTTCCTCTACGTGCATTCCTCATACACCTCGGATGCCGAGCTCTTGAACGAGCCGGTTGTACGCTTGTGGGTCCTCCCGCTTCAGGTATCGAAGGAGCCGGCGGCGCTGTCCCACAAGCAGGTACAGCCCCCGCCGGGAGTGGAAATCCTTTTTGTGCTCCTTCAGATGATCGGTGAGCCGCGCGATGCGCTCTGTGAGGAGCGCGATCTGCACCTCGGGGGAGCCGGTGTCCCCCTGATGTCGGGCGAATTTCTCAATGATCCGCTGCTTTTCCTCCCTGGTAAGCGCCATGTTCCCACCTCCGATCGCCCATCCCCGAGCGGGCGCTCGCCCGGGAAGGGTTCTAGCGGAACCGACGAGCCAGCTCCCGGCACTTGGCCTTCACCGCCTCCTCATCCAGGGTAAGGAGCTCTCCATCCAGGAGGAGGGGCCTTCCGTCGACGAACACCCCCACCACATCGGACGCATGAGCGGCATACACCAAGTCCGAAATCGGACTATGACCAGGACAGAGGTGCGCCCCCTTCAGGGACACCAACACCCCGTCGGCCCGTCGGCCTTCCTCGATTGTACCCCATTCCTTCCCCTGGCCAAGGGCCTGGGCCCCCCTCCAGGTGGCCACCGCCAGGGCCTGGGGGGCGGGCAGGGCCTCTGGGTCGCCGGCCTTCAGCTTGGCGAAAAGCGCCGCCAGCCTCATCTCCTCCATCATGTCCAGGTCCCCGGCCGAACCGGCCCCGTCCGTCCCCAGGGCCACGTTCACCCCCAAGGAGAGGAGCTCCGCCACCGGGGCGATCCCGCAGGCCAGCTTGGCGTTTGAACTGGGGCAGTGAACCGCGCTGGCGGAATGGGCTGCCAGGATCTCCATGTCCTTCTCCGAGAGGTGGACGCAGTGGGCGGCGATCACCGGGACGGCGAACACCCCCAGCTCCTCCAGCCACAGGGCCGGGGTTTTCCCGTGCTCGGCCACGAACCGGTCCACCTCCTCCTTGGTCTCAGCAAGATGGGTGTGGATGGGGACCCGGAGCTCCTTGGCCAGGGCAGCGGCCTCCTTCCACACCTCGGGGCCACAGGTGTAAGGGGCGTGTGGGGAGAGGGCGGCCCGGATGCGCCCCTCCGCCCGGCCATCCCACCCTCGAACGAACCCCTCTGCCCTCTTCAGCTCCGATTCGGCTTGGGCCGGGGTGGGGGCGATGATCCCATAGGAAAGCAGGGCCCTGAGGCCGGCCTCCTCCACCGCCGCCGCCACTTCCTCCATGAAGAAGTACATGTCGGCAAAAGCGGTGGTGCCCGAGCGGATCATCTCCCCCAGCCCAAGGAGCGAGAACCAGTAAACGTCCTGGGCGGTGAGCTCTTTCTCCGCCGGCCAGATCCGGTCCTCAAGCCAGCTCATGAGGGGAAGGTCGTCGGCAAACCCCCGGAAAAGGGTCATGGCGAGGTGGGTGTGGGCGTTGACCAAGCCCGGGATGAGGAGCTTCCCTTCCCCGTCTATCACCCGGTCGAAGCCTCCCTCTATCCCCCCTCCCTCCACCACCGCGGCGTACCGCCGTCCCTCGATGGCCACGTCCGCCTTGGGGATGACCCCCTCCTCCGGCCTGCGGATCACTGCTGCCCCGCGGATCAGGATGCGCATGCCTTCAGTATACGCCCTTTTTTCCTTTTTTGGCCAGCCGGGGCTAGTTATCATCTTGCCGTGCCTGAGGGAAGATGGGCCGAGGACCTTGCCAGCGAGTACCTGCGCGGGCTGGGCTATCTGATCGTGGCACGCAACTGGCGCTGGCGCGGGGGGGAGGTGGACATCGTGGCCAAGGACGGGGCCACCCTGGTGTTCGTGGAGGTGAAGGGGAGGAGGCAAAAGGAATACGGGGCCCCGGAGGAGGCCGTTGACCTGAGGAAGCGCAGGCACCTGTGGCGGGCCGCCCTGGCCTTCCTGGGAGAGAAGGCGGACCGGGTGCCGGTGAGGTTCGACGTGCTGGCCGTGGGCCCGGAGGGGATCAGGCACATCAAGCACGCCTTCGGCAGGGAAGATGTTCGCCAGGGTGGTTAGCGGAACCCCCTTCGGGGTGGAGGCACGCCTTGTGGAGGTTCAGTGCGATGTGGGGCCGGGGCTGCCCGGCTTTTCCATCGTGGGGCTGCCGGAAAAGGAGGTATCCGAGGCAAGGGAACGGGTACGGTCCGCCATCCGCAACCTGGGGCTCCCCTTCCCCGGGACCCGCATCACGGCCAACCTGGCCCCGGCAGACCTAAAGAAGGAGGGGGCCGGGCTGGATCTCGCCTTGGCGGTGGCCCTGCTTGTGGCCACAGGGGAGATCCCCGAGGAGCGTGTGGCCGGGCTTGCCTTCTACGGGGAGCTCTCCCTGGACGGGGGGCTACGCCCGGTGAAGGGGGCGTTGGCGGTGGCCCTGGCCGCTCGGGAGGAAGGGCTTTCCGGCATGGTGGTCCCTCGCCCCTGCGCCCCGGAGGCGGCCCTGGTTGAGGGTCTTTCCATCTACCCGGTCCGGGACCTGGGGGAGGCGGTGGCGTTCCTCAAGGGGGAGGCCGAAGTGGCCCCTGCCCCCCGCCGGATCCCGGAGGAGGAGGCCCCGGAGTGGCTGGACCTGCGGCTTGTGCGGGGGCAGGAGCACGCCCGCCGGGCGTTGGAGATCGCCGCTGCCGGGGGACACAACCTGCTCATGGTAGGCCCCCCTGGGGGCGGGAAGTCCCTCCTGGCCCGGTGCCTCCCGGGCATCCTCCCCCCGCTCTCCTTCGAGGAAGCACTGGAGGTAACCCGGATCTACTCGGTGGCCGGACTCCTCCCCCCAGGTCGGGCCCTGATGCGCTTCCGCCCCTTCCGCGCCCCCCACCACACCATCTCTTACGCCGGGATGGTGGGCGGGGGACACGGGGTCCCCACCCCAGGGGAGATCACCCTGGCCCACCATGGGGTGCTCTTTTTGGACGAGCTCCCGGAGTTCGACCGGAAGGTGCTCGAGGCCTTAAGACAACCCCTGGAGGACCGCAAGATCTCCGTGGTGCGGGCCGGGGTGGCGGTCACCTTCCCCGCCTCCTTCATGCTGGTGGGGGCCATGAACCCCTGCCCATGTGGCCATCTGGGGGATCCCTTGCGCCCCTGCCGGTGCCGCCCCCACGAGATAAGCCAGTACAGAAAACGCATCTCGGGCCCCTTCCTGGACCGGATCGACCTGTTTGTGGAGCTGCCGCGCCTGACCAAAGAGGAGCTTTTGGGGGACGGCTCGGGGGAGCCCTCCGAGACGGTTAGGAACAGGGTGACCCAGGCCCGGGAGATACAGAAGGAAAGGTTCCAGGGCAAGGCTCGCACCAACGCGGAGCTTGGGCCCCAGGAGGTGGAACGGGCCTGCAGGCTGAAGCCGGAAGCCAAGCGCCTCCTCGTCCGGGCCATCGATCACTTCGCCCTCACGGCCCGGGGCTACGTGCGCGTGCTCAAGGTAGCCCGTACCATTGCCGACCTGGCCGCTTCTGATATCATCGAGCCGGAGCACTTGGCAGAGGCCCTGCAGTACAGAGCATTCGAGGAGGGGGAATCGTGAAGAAGAACGTTTTGGCCGCAGCGATATCGTTTCTTATCTGCTCTTTGGCAGTTGCCCAGCAACCATTTGTGGTGGAGGGGATAGAGATCGTCGGCAACACGAACGTCCCCACCCAGGAGATCCTCAAGGCGGTGGGCTTTAAAACCGGCGACACCGCCGACGCCAGCCAGGTCAAGGCTGCCGCCCAGGCCATAGAGGCCTTGGGCTACTTCGCCAAGGTCACCCCGGAGCTCTCCGTGGAGGAAGGAAAGGTCGTGGTCCGGTTCAAGGTGGTGGAGTACCCCAAGATCGAACGGATCACCCTGCTTGGGGTAGAAGGGGGGACGGAAGGGGGGACCCTGTGGGCCGTGCTCAGGGAATGGCTTTCCACCCCCAGGGTGTCAGAAAGCCGGATCCGCTCCATCCTTAAGGAGCATGACATAAGCCCGGGCCAGGTGCTTAACCGCATTCGCCTTCAAGAGGCTTTAAAGGAGGTGCTTGAGGAGTACAGGAAGAAGGATCTTGCCACCGTCCAGATAGGCCAGGTCATCCCGGGGGAGGAGCTGGTCATAGAGATCCAGGAGCTCCCGGTTTTGGGGCACCGCTTCAGCGGGCTTTCCACCGTGCCCGAGGAGGCCGCGGCGGGGCTCGTCAGCGTCCCCCCTGGGAAGGTGGGGCGCTACTCCCAGATCCAGGCCTCCCTTCGGCGCCTGGCAAACTCCGTTTACTTCTCCTCCGCCAACGTGGTGCCCGAACTCGAGGGGAAGGGGGTGTGGCTGAGGTGGGAGCTCACCGAGCGGGTGCTCCTCCCCCAGCCCCAGCCCCTGGCCGGGATAGAACTCGTGGGGGCCGAGGCCATCCCCCCAGAGAGGCTCTCCCCCCATCTTGGCCCCCTCCCCCAGGGCACGGCCACCAACTACGACGCCCTCAAGGCCCTCTCTGGGGTGTACGACTACTACCGGAGGGAAGGTTATTTCATGGTGGACTTTCTCCCTGCAGGGCTGGAAGCCGGGGTCCTGAAGGTGAAGGTGCTGGAGGGGAAGATCGACGAGATAAGGATAGAAGGGGAGCACACCACCCAAGAACGGGTGATCCGCCGGGTGATGGCCCTCTCGGAGGGGGAGTTCCTCACCGAGGCCCGTTTTGCCGCTGCTAGGCAGCATCTCATGGCCCTGGGCTACTTCAGCGATGTGGCCTTGACCCCACGCTGGGAGGGGGAGCGGCTCCTGCTTTCCGTTAAGGTCACAGAACTCAAAAAGCTCGGCCAGGTCGGGGGTTCCATGGCCTTCTCCCCAAACGAAGGCTTGGTGGGCAACCTCCAGTACTCCCAGAAGAACATCCTGGGAACTGGGCAGGACCTCACCCTCACCTTCTCCAAGGGGCTTACCGGGACCGCCTCCACCACCTGGACGGTTGGCTATCAGGGGCATGCCTTCCCGGTCTATGATCTTGTGGCCCTCGATCTTTATCGCGAAGCCGAGCCGCAGGACGACACCACCAAGGTCACCTTCGGGGGGAACCTCAGCCTTGCCTATCCCATCGCCCCGTACCTGGACCTCAGCCTGGGCCTGATAAGCGAGCAGGCCAAGCTCCTGCCGGAGGGGGTGTCCTTTGAGCCGCGCAATGCCCTGCGGGTGGGGCTCCTTTTCGATTCCCGGGACAGCCCCTTCTTCCCGCGCACCGGAAGCGCAGGCTCCCTCGTCCTGGAGAAGGCGGGGACGTTCGCCCCCGGGGTGGAGTACCTCTCCCTTGATGCGGAGCTGGCGCGCTTTGTCCCGGTGGACCTCGGGGACGTGAGGGCGGCCTTCGCCGCCCGGGCCGTGGTCAAGCTGGGCTGGGACCTCCCCCAGGATTACCAGTTCGAGCTGGGAGGGGTTTCCTCGGTCCGGGGGGCGCAGACCTCCTACACGGACCACCTGGCCCTCCTCAACAGCGAGCTCAGGTTCGAGCTGGCGGAGGGTTTTTCCCTGTCGCTGTTCTGGGACCTGGGGACAGACTTTGGGGAAAAGCTCAAGAGCTCGGCGGGGATAGAGCTCTCCGCCTATATAGCGGGGATGTTCCTGCGGATCGACATGGCCTGGCCCAGCGACCGAGCCTGGAGTTGGGTGCCCGTTTTCGAGTTCGACATGTCCCCCATGTTTTGAGTTATGATGAGCCCTAACTAGCAGGGAAAAGGAGGCAGGATAGCATGAAAGGGAGCACGCTAGCGTTGGTGATGGTTGGGGCCCTGGCCCTGGGGTTCGGCGGGGGGATCGTAGGAGGGCTCCTCTTCTCCGGTGGGGAGGACACCTCCGCCCTGCAGGCCCGCATCGACGACCTGGAGTCGGAGGTCTCGTCCCTCGAAGACCAGCTCGCCGCCTTCCCCCAGGAGGGGCCGGGGCTCAAGGTGGCCTACGTGGATGCCGAGAGCCTGTTCGTCAACGTCTTCTTGCCCCAGGTGGAGGCCCAGCGCCAGGCCATGTCCCAAAAGCAGAACGAGATCAGCAGCCTGCAGGCCAAGTTCCTGCAAGGGGAGCTTGGCCAAGAGGAGTACCAGCAGCAGGCGGCCAAGCTCCGGGTGGAACTCCTCCAGGCCCAGCTCAACGTGGACCTCACCATGCTCGACAAGATGATCGCCTCCCCCGGCTTTGTAAATTTCCGCAGCGACCTGGAGCGGATCCGGGAGCAGGCGCGCCCGCTTATGGACGAGGTGGAAAAGCTCCTTCAGACGGCCCAGCTTGGGATCGTGGACATGGAGGGGTTCTCGGCCCAGTACTCCCAGCTCTCCTCCGCCTTCCAGCAGCTGGACCAGCTCCTCACCCAAGCGGCCGCGGCCAAGATCGTGGAGCTCGCCCAGCAGGTGGGGAAGGAACAGGGCTATGATCTGGTGCTCCGCAAGAAGGACGTTTTGATCTACCGGGATGAGTCAAAGGTGGCGGACATCTCCGGGGAGGTGGAGAAGCGGCTGTGGGGGCTTTTCTGAGGCCGGATTCGGATTTTGAAGGGCTCAAGCAGCTCCTTCCACTTGGGTACCCGTATCTCCTTGTCGATCGGGTGCTTCAGCGGAGCGAGGGGGAGGTGGTGGCCATGAAATGCGTGACGGCGAACGAGCCGTACTTTCAGGGCCACTTTCGCCCCCCTTACCCCTCCCTTATGCCCGGGACGATGATCCTGGAGGGGATGGCCCAGACGGCGGGCCTTCTCCTCCCGGAGGGGGGGCTGGCCGTGCTTGCTGGGGTGGAACGGGCCAGGTTCCACCGGCCGGTGGTCCCGGGCGACCGGCTCACCTACCGGGCCAGGGCCCTCAGGCGGAGGTTGGGCCTGCTCAAGGCGGAGGTCCGGGCCCAGGTGGAAGGAGAACCGGTCGCGGAGGCCACTATCCTCCTCATGGAGCTTGAGGATGTGGGAAAGGCTGATTGAGTCGGTACCCAACGTCTCCGAGGGCCGAAACAAGGAGGCGATTGCGGCCATCGCGGAGGCCATCCGCCAGGTGGACCGGGCAAGGCTCCTTGATGTGGACCCCGACCCTGACCACAACCGGACCGTCTACACCCTGGTGGGGGAGCCGGAGGGGGTGCTCGCGGCCATCCTGGCCATGTTCGAGGTGGCGATCTCCCGCATCGACCTGCGGACCCATCGGGGCCAGCACCCCCGCATGGGGGCGGTGGACGTGGTGCCCCTGATCCCGGTGCAGGGGGTGACGATGGAGGACTGTGTGGAGCTATCCCGCCGCCTCGGCGCCGAAATCTGGAACAGGTTCCGAGTGCCTGTCTACCTGTATGAGGAGTCGGCCACCCGCCCGGAACGGAGGGACCTGGCGCAGATCCGAAAAGGGGAGTTCGAGGGCTTTCCGGAGAAGATAAAAGATCCTGAGTGGGCACCGGACTTCGGGGAGCCCGAGGTCCATCCCACCGCCGGGGTGACGGCGGTGGGGGCGCGGGAGTTCCTCATCGCCTTCAACGTGAACCTGGGGACCTCAGACCTCAAGGTCGCCAAGGCCATCGCCCGGGCGGTGCGCGGCTCATCCGGGGGCCTGCGCTACGTCAAGGCCTTGGGCTTTGAGCTTGGGGGGCGGGGGATTGTCCAGGTGTCCATGAACCTGACCAACTACAAGAAGACCCCCATCCCCCGGGTGCTGGAGCTGGTGCGCCGGGAGGCTGCCCGGTACGGGGTCCCGGTGGTAGGGACCGAGATCGTGGGCATGGTCCCCCAGGCCGCCCTGGACCAGGTGGTGGAGTACTACCTTTCGCTCGAGCGGTTCTCCCCAGAGATGGTGCTGGAACGGAGGATCCAGGCCGTCCTGGGAAGCTAAATCCCTTGCCAAGATGGGGTTTGCCGTTTAGTAAGGTAACGATCCTGGGCCTGGGGAGGACCGGCCGGGCCCTTATCTCATGCCTATCCCGCTTTGGGCTCTCCTTGTTCCTCTCCGAGGCCCGCCGGCTTTCCTCTGAGGAACGGGCCTTCCTGGAAGAGCACGGGGTGGCTTGGGAGGAGGGGGGGCACACCGAACGGATCCTCTCTGCGGAGCTCATCGTCCCCAGCCCCGGGGTCACTCCATACCTTCCGGTCCTGCAAGAGGCCCTGAGCCGCAAGATCCCGATTTGGTCGGAGATCGAGCTTTCCTTCCGGGTGGCAAGGCCCTCCATTGTCATAGCTGTCACCGGCACCAACGGCAAATCCACCGTCTGCCAGCTCATCGGGGCGATCCTGAGGGCGGCCGGCGAGGAGCCCGTGGTGGCCGGGAACATCGGCCGGCCGGCCATCTCCACGGTGGACGAGGCACGCGGGCGTCCCTGGGTGCTGGAGGTGAGCTCCTATCAGCTTGAGTGGACGGAAAACTTCCGGCCCCAGGTGGCGGTGTGGCTCAATTTCGCCCCTGATCACCTGGATCACCACGGGACGCTGGCCCATTACTTTGCCGCCAAGGCGAGGGTGCTAGCCCGGCAGGGGGAAGGGGACGTGGCCATCCTGCCGGCCGAGCTCATCTCCCGGCTCTCCCCTCGGGGACGGGTGGTGGACTACCCCCAAGCGGTGCTCCCCCCGGGCTGGGGGGAGGGGGAGCCAAGTCACCTCCTTTTCGACCTCAAGGCAGCATGGTGTGCCGCCCAGGCGGCGCTCCCCGAGCTCACCCGGGCTCCGCCCCGTTACGAGGAGGTTGCACCTGCCCTCCACCAACCGCACCGCCTGGAGCTGGTGGGGGAGTTTCTTGGGATACCGTTCATCAACGACTCCAAGGCCACCAACCCCCACGCCACGGCGGCCGCCCTCAAGGCCATCCCCGGCCCGATCGTTCTCATACTGGGGGGGCGGCACAAGGGGGTGGGCTATGAGGGGCTGTGGGGGCCCCTGAAGGAAAAGGTGAGGTTCTGCATACTGATCGGCGAATCCAAAGAGTTCTTCTCCGGGCTCCTTGGCCGCTTGGGGATACCCTGTGAGCCGGCGAGGGACCCCCTGGACGCCCTGAGGCGGGCCTATGCCCGGGCTCGGCCCGGCGACACGGTGCTGCTATCCCCGGCCTGCGCCAGCTTCGACCAGTTCAGGGATTACTCCCATCGGGGGGAGGAGTTCCGAGCGGCGTTCGGGCAGCTGTCCCGGGCTTGAACCTTAACTGTCCGCCCCTTTAAGGACAGCACTCACCGTCGGCGTATACCCATAGACCTCCTTCCCGCCCCGCGGGTCCTTCCTGAGAGGGGACATACGCCCCAAACTCTTCCTCCGGAGGTGGCCGTGGGAAGCCTGGAAGCACGTATCCTCGTCGCGGTGGCCTTTCTGCTTTTCGTTGGCCTCCTTTTCGTTTACTCGGCCAGCTTCCCGTTGGCCCAACGGCTTTACGGGGACCCTTTCGCTTTCCTGATCCGGCAGCTTTTGGGGGCCGGGCTGGGGCTGCTTTCCCTCCTCATCTTCTGGCGGGTCGACTACCACCTGTGGCAGCGCATAGACGATCTGCTTTTGCTTGGAGCCTTCTTGGCTTCCGTGCTCACCCTGCTTCCCGGGGTCTCCCAGGGGCAGCGCTGGCTTCAGCTGGGACCGTTAAGCTTTCAGCCCACCGAGTTCGGCAAGTTGGCCCTGGTGCTGTATGTGGCCAGCTCCCTAGTCCGACGAGGGGAGAGGATCGGTTCCTTTAAGGAGGGGGTTTTTCCCTATCTTGCTGTTTTCGGTGCATTTGGGGTTGTGTTTGCCCTGCAGCCGGATTTCGGGATGTTCGTGTTGTACGGGGCCCTTTTGACGTTCCTGCTTTACGCTGGGGGGGTTCCCTGGCGGCTGCTTTTCGGCACCGCTTTGGCGGTGCTCCCGGTGGGGGGGCTCATGCTCCTTGCCGCCCCCTACCGGTTGGGCAGGCTGCTTGCCTTCTTCAACCCGGTTGCCTATCGGGAGACCTACGGCTATCAGGTGTACCAGTCCCTGATGGCCATTGGGGCTGGGGGGGTATGGGGGAGGGGGTTGGGGGCCTCCCGGGCCAAGCTCTTCTATCTCCCGGCCGCGCACAACGACTTCGCCTTCGCTGTGGTGGCGGAGGAAACCGGGTTCGTTGGGGCCTTAATACTCATCGGGCTCCTGGCCTGTCTGGTGGTACTGGGGTTTCGGGCGGCGGCCCGGGCCCCCGACCGCCTCGGCGCCCTGTATGCCCTGGGGAGCTCCTTCATCCTTGGCTTCCAGACCCTCCTCAACCTGGGGGTTGTGGTGGGCGTTGTGCCGGTCACCGGGCTTACCCTCCCGTTTGTGAGCTACGGGGGCTCCTCTCTGGCGGTCACGCTGGCCCTCACAGGGCTCCTCCTCGGGGTAGCACGGCAAACCCAGCCCGAGTCCGGCCTCTCCCCCATCCGGGAGGTGGCCGGATGAGGGTGTTGGTGGCCGCCGGGGGCTCGGGGGGGCACGTTTACCCGGCCTTGGCCGTCCTGGAGGAGCTGCGGGGGATGGGGAAGCTCTCCAAAGCGGTATGGGTGGGCACCGAAAGGGGTATAGAGAGGGACATCCTCCAGGGCTACCCCTGGATCGAGTTCCACGCCCTCCCCTGCCGGGGGTTCCCGAGGGGGGAACCCTGGGGCTGGCCCGCCTCCCTGTGGTGGAACCTCGCTTCCCTGGTCAAAGCCGTGCGGGTGCTCCGGCAGGTGTGCCCGGACGTGGTCCTGGGCATGGGGGGCTATCCGGCCTTTGCCCCGGTGGTGGCGGCAGCCCTGCTTGGGGTCCCCACAGCCATCCACGAGCAGAACGCCCACATGGGGCTGGCCAACCGCCTGCTCTCCCTTCTGGCCGACAAGGTGCTCCTTTCCTTCCCGGACACCAGGGGGGTGCCGGTTAAGAAGGCCGTGGTGACGGGAAACCCGGTGCGGAGGGAGTTCCTTGGCCCCGGGCCTGGGGGCCAGGCCGGGGAGCTTTTGGTCCTGGGGGGATCGCAGGGCTCGCGGACCCTGGTGGAGGCCACCCTGCGCGCCGCCCCCACCTTGGCCCGGCTGAAGGGGCTCAGGGTGAGGGTCCAGGTGGGCAGGGCCGCCGATCCCCGGTGGGTCAAAGAGAGGCTTCAAGAGGCCGGCTTAAGCGGCGTGCAGGTGGAAAGGTACCTGGACCGGATGCCGGAGGCCCTGTCCCGGGCCAGGCTGGTGGTAGCCCGGGCGGGGGCCACCACCCTGGCGGAGCTGGCGGCCATGGGGCGGCCGGCCGTGCTCATCCCCTGGACCGGGGCCGCCGGGGGTCATCAGGCCGAAAACGCCCAAGCCCTGGCCCGAGAGGGGGGTTGTATGGTGATAGCGGAAAGGGAGCTTTCCCGGATCGATTTGGGGGCCTTGATCTACAAGCTGTGGCTCGACGAGGAGGGGCTCCGGCGGATGGCGCAGGCCAGCCGGCGGGCCGCCCAGCCCCGGGCCGCGGAGAAGGTGGCCCACCAGCTCTTGGCGCTGGCCAAGGAGGGGTCGTGAGGGAACTGCCCGGCCAGGTCCACCTGATCGGCGTAGGGGGGGAGGGGATGGCCGCCCTGGCCCAGCTCCTCCTGGAAGCGGGGTTCGAGCTGTCAGGCACGGACATAAGGCCCTCCCCCAGGCTGGCCATGCTCAGAGCCCAGGGGGGCTACGTCCAGGTGGGGCACCACCAGGACCACCTGCTTGAGAGGACCAAGCTCGTTATCCACTCCTCCGCGATCCCCCCCGACAACCCGGAGCTGGTGGCGGCAAAAAGGCGGGGGCTTCCGGTGCTCCCCCGGCTGGGGGCGATCAAGGCCCTGCTCCAAGGCCGGCCTGTAGTGGCCATCGCCGGGACCCACGGGAAGACCACCACCACCACCTGGGTGGCCCACATGGTGCACCGACTCACCGGACAAGGGGGGCACTACATCGGGGCAGAGGTCCCGGGCTTCCCCTCCGCCCGGCTGGGGAAGGGCCCGTTCGTCCTGGAGGTGGACGAATCGGACGGCCTTTTCACCCACCTTCCCGCCGACATCGCGGTGATCACCAACGTGGATTGCGACCACCTCAACACCTACGGCGACTTCCGGAGCCTTCACCGGGCATTCTCCCACTTCGCCCGACGGGCGGGGAAGGTGGCCCTGTGCCTAGACGATCCGGGGGCCGCCTCCCTGCTGCCTCAGCGCCCCGACGCCCTCACCTACGGGCTGGGGGGACAGGCCTTGCTCAGGGCCCAAGGGATCACCTTTCGGCGGAGCAGCTCCACCTTCGAGGTCTGGCTGGGCAAAAGGCGGGTTGAGACCGTCAGCCTCCCAGCCCCGGGGGCGCACAATGTGGGCAACGCCCTGGCGGCCCTGGCAGCCGGGATCCTCCTAGGGCTTCCCCCGCGGGAGCTGTGCCGCGCCCTAGGCGGAGTCCCCCGGCCGAGGCGCCGCCTGGAGGTGCTGGAAGAAAACGGATACTTGGTGGTGGACGACTACGCGCACCATCCCAGGGAGCTGGCCTGTGGCCTTGCCGCCCTGCGGGGCGGTTGGCCGGATCGGCGCATCGTGGCCATCTTCCAGCCCCACCGTTTCTCCCGCACTGCCCGGCTGGCACGGGCATTCGGCCAGGTGTTGGCCCGGGCGGAGCAGGCGGTGGTGACCGAGATCTACCCCGCCTGTGAGCCCCCCTTGCCGGGGGTCAGCGGGGCCTGGGTGGCGGAGGCCGCCCGGGCAGCAAAGGGCAAGGTGAGCTTCAGCCCCACCCTGCCTGAGGCGATGGAAAACGCGGCCTCTGTGATAAGGCCCGGGGACGTGGTGGCCTGTTTCGGGGCCGGGGACATATGGAAGTTGGCAAGGGAAATGGCCAACGGGCTCTCCTCCGGGGCCTAGAGGACCTGCCCGGCACCCTCCACCCCAGCGTGCCGCTTGCCCCCCACACCACCTTCCGCATCGGGGGGCCAGCCTGGGTGCTCTTTCAACCCCATGACCTTGGGGCCCTGACCGAGGCGGTGGCCCGGGCAGATGCCCTGGGGGTCCCATGGCGGATCCTGGGTGGGGGCTCCAACGTGCTCTTTTCCGACCGGGGGTTCCCCGGGCTGGTGATCTCCACCGGCCGGCTGGCCTCCTGCTCCCGGGAAGAGGGGCTTCTGGTGGCCGAAGCCGGCTTCCCATTGGCCAGGCTTGTGGGGTCGGGCTTCTCCTTCCTGGCCGGGATCCCCGGGACGGTGGGGGGAGGGGTGGTGATGAACGCCGGGACCAGGTTCGGACAGCTGGGGGACCAGGTGGAATGGGTGGAGGTGCTCCTGCCGGATGGGGAGGTGGTGCGATGGGGGAGGCAGGAGTGTGGTTTTTCCTACCGGGATTCCCGACTTCACCGGCTCGGGCTGCCCGTGCTGCGGGCGGCCCTCCGGCCAAAGACAGGCCCACCGCCTGCGGAGGTCCTGGCCCACCGCCGGGCCACCCAGCCCCTGGACCAACCATCGGCCGGATGCGTGTTCCGTAACCCCCCCCAGGCCCCCGCCGGCTGGCTCATCGATCGGGCAGGGCTCAAAGGGGCCCGCCAGGGGGATGCCATGGTCTCCCCCCGCCACGCCAACTTCATCGTGAACACAGGCCGAGCCCGGGCCAGCGACGTCCTAACCCTGGTTGACCGGGTACGGCAGCAGGTGCTAAAAAGGTTCGGGGTGTGGTTGCAACTGGAACTGGACGTGGTCACCACTTGACCCGCTTGCTGCGAGCCCTGGCCCTGGGCCTGGCCACCGTACTGGTAGCAGTGGCCACCCTCCGCTGGGGGGGATGGTGGCGGGTAACAGAAGTAAGGGTCCTAGGGGCTCACCATCTTCCCTCCGAATCCTTGACCGAGTTGACTCAGATTGTTTCAAGTGCTAATATACTCCGGCTAGATTTAAGGGGGATTCGGGACCGATTCGCAGCACACCCCTGGGTCAAGGACGTGAGTGTTCGCTGTCATCCGTTGTCCCGAAGGGTTGAGATATACATCGACGAAAGGGAGCCGGTGGGACGAGTAGAGCTTGAGGGGGGAGAAGCGGTCTGGGTGGACGCCGAGGGGGTGGTGTTGGGCCCAGCTGAGGATGCCCTGTTGGTGGGGGTCCGGGGGACGGGGGGACGGGTCTCCCAAAAGGTGGCCGAGGCAGCTCAAGCCCTTGAGGGGTCCGGGTTCAAGGCGGCTTCGTTCCGATTCGACGGATCGGATCCGGGGTGTGTGATTGCCCAGTTGCCGGGGGGGGCGATTGCGCGCTGCGGCCCAATTGGCAAGCTACCCCACGTCCTCGTTATCCTAACCAAGCTATGGGAGCAACATCAGGCAGGGCTGATCGACCTGTCAGCCTACTCGGAGGTGGACCTCCGATGGGAAGGCCAGATCATTCTGAAGCCACGGTGAAGGTGGTGGTTCGATGAGGCGGGAGCGGCTGGTGGTGGGGCTGGATGTGGGGACCACTAAGGTGTGTTGTCTCGTCGCCAATGTGGTGGACGGGATAATCGAGATCATTGGCATGGGCATGTCCCCCTCCCGGGGGTTGGAAAAGGGCGTGGTGGTGGACATCGGCCGTACCATCCAATCCATAAGAAAGGCGGTGGAAGAGGCCGAGAACATGGCCGATGTCCGGGTGGACGACGTATATGTGGGGATAGCTGGAAAGCACATCCGTTCCATAAACAACTCCGCCACGGTATCCATCACCCGGCCCGATCGCATAATCACCAAGGATGACGTCCGGCGGGTGGTGGAGGCCGCCCGGACCATCCCCCTTCCCCCGGACGTGGAGATGATCCACGTGATCCCGCGGCAATACATAGTGGATGGCCAAGAGGGGATCACCGATCCGGTGGGGATGACCGGGACACGTCTGGAGGTGGACGTCCACCTCGTCATGGGCTCGGTGACTGCGGTACACAACCTGGTGCGGTGTGTGGAGTCCCTGGGGATCCACATCGCCCAGATCGTGCTGGAGCCCTTGGCCTCGTCCCTGGCCGTGCTTTCCTCGGCGGAGAAGGAGCTGGGGGTGGTGCTCCTGGACGTGGGTGGGGGCACGACCGACATCTCCGTCTTCCGCGGGGGGGACATCTGGTTTTCCAAGGTCATCCCCATTGCCGGGGAGCACATCACCAACGACATCACCGTGGGCCTGCAGACCCCCATCGAGGAGGCGGAGAGGATCAAGAAGGAGTACGGCACCTGCCTTGTGGACTCGGTGGCGGACGAGGAGAAGATAGAGGTGGCCACCATCGGGGGGGACGGGACAAAGAGCGTTTCCCGCAAGAAGCTGGCCAAGATCATCGAGCCGCGGGTGGAGGAGATCCTGGACCTGGCCATGCAGGAGGTGGAGGACGCCGGTTACCGGGATCTGATCCCGGCCGGGATGGTAATCACCGGGGGCACCTCGCTCCTGGAGGGGATAACGGAGTTCGCCCAACAGAGGTATGGGATCCCGGTGCGGCGGGGGAGGATCCCCCAGGGGATCCACGGGCTGCGGGACATCGTGGAATCCCCCATCTATGCCACCGCCATCGGGCTTCTTAAGTATGCGGTGGAGGGGAGGGACTTCGCCCGGGCCCGGGTCGGCTCCCGGCCCCGGAGCGGGGGCATGCTCTCCCGGCTTTTGGGCTGGTTCAGGAAGTTCCTGCGGGGGTGAGGGGGTATGAACGGCGAGAGCCCGGCTCGGCTGATGGTGGTGGGGGTGGGCGGCGGCGGGGGGAACGCCGTGGACCGGATGATGCGCGCTGGGCTCCAGGGGGTGGAACTGGTGGCGGTGAACACCGACGCCCAAGTCCTGGCCATCGTGAAGGCACATCAGCACCTGCAGATCGGGCGCAAGCTCACCGGGGGCCTGGGGGCCGGCGGGGACCCGGAGATCGGCAGGCTCGCCGCCGAGGAGTCGCGGGAGGAGATCGCCGACCTGCTTTCGGGGCTTGACATGGTGTTCGTCACCGCCGGGATGGGCGGGGGGACGGGGACCGGGGCGGCCCCGGTGATCGCCGAGGTGGCAAAGGAACTGGGTATCCTAACGGTGGCCATCGTCACCCGGCCCTTCTCCTTCGAGGGCCTGGCCAGGGCCCAACGGGCGGAGGTGGGCATCCAAAACCTGGCCCAGAACGTGGATGCCATAGTCACCATCTCCAACGACAAGCTCCTCAAGGTGGCCCCCCCTGACATGCCCCTCACCCGGGCCTTCGAACTGGTGGACGAGGTGCTCCGCCAGGGGGTACAGGGGATAACCGACCTCATCACCGTCCCAGGGCTCATAAACCTGGACTTCGCGGACGTGGAGTCGGTGCTGCGGGGGGCGGGCACCGCCATGATGGGGATCGGAGAGGCCGAGGGGGAGAACAAAACCCGGGAGGCGGCCCGCCGGGCCATCTCCTCACCCCTCCTCGACGCCACGGTCAAGGGCGCCAAGAAGGCCATCCTCAACATCACGGGCGGGGAAGATCTCACCTTGGAGGAGGTCACCGAGGCGGCAAGCGTCATCCACGAGGCCCTCTCGGACAAGGCCGACCTCATCTTCGGGGCCACCATCCGCGAGGGGATGCAAAGGGCACGGGTCACCGTGATCGCCACCGGCTTCCCACCCACCTCCGGGGGCGAGGTGGCCGAGTCGGAGGAAGAGGCGATCCTGGAGCGGATCGAGCGCGAGGGGATCTTGGGGGACGATTACGATATCCCTACATTCCTCCGCAAATCCCGCAGGACGGAGCTCCCCTAGCGCCAGTACTTGCAGGTGATGGGCCACCTGCGGCCCATGCCAAAGGCCTTCGGAGAGACCTTGATCACCAGGGGTAGCTGCCTGCGCTTGTATTCGGAGCTGGCAAGCCGAAGGAGGGCCTTTTGGGTCAGCTCCTGGCCGAAGCGGGAGGCGAGCTCGCTCCACGAGGCGTTTTCCACTATCAGGGCGGACAGGAGGGGGTCCAGCTCCCGGTAGGGGGGGAGGTCCTGATCGTCGCGCTGGTTCTCCCTGAGCTCCGCCGAAGGGGGCCGAGAGAGTATCCCTTTTGGGATCAGCTCCCTTTTGGCCCGCTGGTTTATGTAGGTTGCCAGCTGGTAGACCTCCGTCTTCAAGAGGTCCCCGATGGGGGCCAGCGCCCCCACCGTGTCCCCGTACAGGGTGTTGTAGCCCATGGCCACCTCGGACTTGTTCCCCGGGCAGAGCACCACATGTCCGGTGGCGTTGGACAGGGTCATGAGGAGGAGCCCTCTGATCCGGGCCTGGAGGTTTTCCGCCACCAGCCCCGCCACGGCCGCGTGGGGGGAGATCGCCTCGGCCAGGGCCTGGTAAGCCCCCTCGATGGGGATCTCCAAGAGGCGGATCCCCAGGGCCGCGGCCAGGGCCTGGGCCCCCTCCCTCGACTCCGGGGAGGTGTAAGGGCCCGGGAGGAAGGCCCCCAGGACCCGTTCCCTCCCCAGGGCCTGGCAGGCCAGGGCCGCCGTGACCGCCGAGTCCACACCCCCGGAGATCCCGATCAACGCACCCTTCAGCCCGTTTTTCTCCACATAGTCCCGGATCCCGGTGGTGAGGGCACGGAAGATGTGGGCTATCCCGTCCCCCTGTGGGGGGGGGACGGGGGGGCCGGCCAGGTCAACCACGTAAACCCCCTCCTCAAAGGAGGGGGCGGAAAGCAAAAACGCCCCGTCTGGCCGCACGGCAAATGAACCACCGTCGAAAACCAGCTCATCCTGCCCCCCTGTCAGGTTGACATAGACCAAGGGTGCACCGGCCAGGGCCGCCCACCTTTTGCCCAGCTCATGGCGCAGGGCGGGCTTTCCCCGAAAGTACGGCGACGCGGAGACGTTGATGAGGAGGTCCACCCCGGCAGCCGCCTGGGCGGCCAACACCCCGCCTTCCCGCCAAAGGTCCTCACACACTGAAAGCCCGAGCCGTAACCCCCGCCATTCCAGGACCTTCACCTGCTCTCCGGGGGTGAAGTAGCGCTCCTCCTCAAACACGTCGAAGGAGGGGAGCCTGTGTTTGGCCTGATACCCCACCACCCCGCCGTCGGCTAACAGGAAGGCCGCGTTGTAAAGCACCATATCCCCGCCAAAGGCGGCCGCCGAGGGGTCAACCCGGGCCTCCCCCCGCCCCCCCACCACCACATGCCCCAGCACCACCCCGACCCCCTGCGCGGCCGCTACCACCTGGGAGAACTCCCGCTCGGCGGCCTCCAGAAACCCCCGCCGATGCAAAAGGTCACGGGGGGGATACCCAAGCAGCACCAGCTCGGGGAAAACCACCAGCTCCGCCCCCTCCCGCTTGGCCCGCCGGATGGCAGAAACGATCTTTTCCCTGTTCCCCGAAAGATCCCCTACGGTTGCGTTAAGCTGACCAATCCCAATCAGCACTTTTATCCCAGCCGGGAAGTATACCCCAGGGGTGCAGACCGTCTAGCCTAAGGGGTAAGTTTTGCTTAGAATTCAGGGGAGTCATGGATGATGTAAGCTTTGATGTATGGGGCGTTTTGCGTTGGGTGCTTGTCGTGCTGGTGGCCGGGTTCATCGGGCAATTTGGCCGTCATGCCGCCCAGAGGCTCCTGGAGAGGAGGACGGCCGGCCGCCCGGCCGAGCCCGATGGGAAACTCGTAAAAAAGCGGCTGAAGGCCCGGCTCAAGGCGGAGAAGAAACGGGCCAAGGCCGAGGAAAAGCGTTCGAAAGGCCAGCCTGGATAGGGTTAAGCCCCTGAAAAAGGCTCCCTTCCGCCCGGGCTGGGAGGTGAGGCGTGCGGCGGGATGGGTGGGCACACGGGCGGAAGGGAGAAGGCTGGATATTTTAGCCCATAGAGGCGGGGTTGTCGAGGCAAGGCCGGCTAATAGGCCCGGGAGAACAGGGCCAGCTCCTGGGCGGGCCTGCCGCACCGCACGCACCTTTCCCCCCCGGACAGGGGCTCCGCCTCCAGGGGGAGGCAGCGGTTGGTGGCCTTGGTCTCCTCCTGGATGGCCTTCTCGCAGCCGGCGTCCCCGCACCAGGGGGCCAGGGCGAACCCGTCCTCGACCGCCGCCACGAACTCCTCCCAGCCCTCGGGGCGGTGGGTGTGCTCCTCCCGGAAGCGCAGCGCCCGCTTGAAGAGGCTTTCTTGGATATCCTCTAGCGCCCGGCTCACCCCCTCGAGGAGCCCCTCCACCGGCAGGGTCCACTTTCCCGCCTGGCCGGGGACGTCCCGGCGGGCCAACATCGCCTCCTCCCCCGCCACCTCCCTCGGCCCAACCTCGATGCGCAGGGGCACCCCCCTGAGCTCCCACTCGTTGAACTTCCAACCGGCGGTGTACTCGTCCCGGTCGTCCACCCGGAGCCGAACCCGGCCTTGCAGGAGGCCGGCCACCCGGTGGGCGAAGTCGAGCACCGCAGCCCGCTCCCCCTCCTCCTTGTAGATGGGCACGATCACCACCTGGATGGGGGCGAGCCTGGGCGGCAGGATCAACCCCTGGTCGTCCCCATGCACCATCACCACCGCCCCCACCAGGCGGGTGCTCACCCCCCAGGAGGTGGTCCAGCAGTACTGAAGCCGGTTGTTTCGGTCCAGGTAGCGGATGCCAAAGGCCCGGGAGAAGTTCTGGCCCAGGTTATGGGAGGTCCCCATCTGCAAGGCCTTTCTATCCCCCATCATCGCCTCGATGGTATAGCTGTGCACCGCCCCTGGGAACTTCTCCGACTCGCTCTTCCTCCCCTTTATCACCGGGATGGCCGCCTCCTTTTCGGCGAAGTCGGCGTAAACATCAAGCATCCTGCGTGCCTCCTCCTCGGCCTCCTCGGCGGTGGCATGGGCGGTATGCCCCTCCTGCCACAGGAACTCGGTGGTGCGCAAAAACAGCCTGGGCCGCAGCTCCCACCGCACCACGTTCGCCCACTGGTTGATAAGCAAGGGGAGGTCTCGATACGATTTAATCCATTTGGCGTAAAGGTGGCCGATGATCGTCTCGGAGGTGGGCCTGACCACCAATGGTTCCTCCAGGCGTTCCCCGCCCCCGTGGGTTACCACGGCCAGCTGGGGGGAGAAGCCCTCGATGTGTTCCGACTCCTTTTCGATGAAGGAGTAGGGGATGAACAGCGGGAAGTAGGCGTTTTGGTGGCCGGTCTCCTTGAACCGGCGGTCCAGGGCGGCCTGTATGTTCTCCCACAGGGCATAGCCGTAGGGGCGGATCACCATACAGCCCCGCACCGGGGTGTAGTCGGCGAGCTCCGCCCGCCGGACGATCTCGTTGTACCACTGGGCGAAATCCTGGCTGCGTGGGGTAATCGCCTCTGCCATGGTCTTGCCTCCTTTTCCCGCTGTTTGGTCCCAATGTTAGTCCAGATGGGGCTTGGGGGCCAGGGCATCCTCAGGCTGGGAGGAAAGCCACTGGCAGAACTCGTTCAGTCGGGCCGCCGCGGCCCGGAGCAGGCGCTCGCCCTTCTCCCGGGTGGCGCCCCTGGGATCCCCGGTGGCGCCGCTTCGGGAGAAGTCCAGGGTGTCGAGGCCCAGGCTCACCCCATGGACCATCCTGCCCCACTTTGGCGCCCCCTCCCCGACGGCCTCGGCATAGCCCCCCTGATCCACAAGCCCCCCCTCCACGGCCAGCACCACCGAGGTCTCCACCTCCCCGGCGTGGGAACCCTCGTCCTCCGTCATCTCGGCGATCACCTCCGGGATAGCCCGCCACCACACGTACAGGTAGGCGTAGATCCCCTCCCTCCGCAGGACCCTGGCCGCCTCCTCCAGCGCCGGGGTGTTCCCCCCGTGGCCGTTTACGAACACCAACCGGCTTAGCCCGTGGCTGGCCAGGGCGCGCGCGATGCCCACAACGTAATCCCGCAGCACCCCCGGGGGCACCCATAGCGTCCCCCAGAACTGCCGGTGGTGCTCCGATACCCCCACCGGGACGGTGGGCAGAAGCAGCCACCCCCCGGCCCGGCTTGCCCGTCGGGCGATCTCCTGGGCAACCAGCCAATCGGTCCCCAGAGGGAGGTGAGGGCCATGCTGCTCCGTAGAGCCCACCGGAAGGAGCGCCACCTCGGCCTTGGGGATGGCTTCCTTTGCCTTCTTCCACGTCATCCTAGAAAGCTCCATAACCCCTCCTTAAAACCTCCACATCCTTGCCCCACCATACCGCCAACGCTAAGCTTTAGCCAGTTATCACAAGGGGGGAAACATGGCAAGAGGTTTGCTTGTAGGGAGCATCGCCATCCTGGGGCTCGGAGTACTTATCCTGGGGGCCGAGCGGGGACCGATCGAGATCCTGTCGGACTCCGATTTCACCCCTGAAAACGGGGTCATCGCCGGGGCCGGCACCCCAGCCGATCCCTACATCATAGCGGGCTGGGACATCCATGTCCCCGAAGGGAGCCCCTATGGGGTGCGGATAGAGAACACGACCGCCCCGTTCGTGCTGCGGGGGGTGAAGGTGTTGGGGGCCCAGTCCCCGGAGGGGGCCGGGATCTACCTGGCCCGGGTGGAAAACGGGGCCATCGAGGACTGCTTGGTCCAAGAAAGCCATAACGGCATCCTCCTCCTTTCCTCCCAGGGGATAGCCATCCGCGACACCTACCTCTTCGTCTCCGGGCTCGGCCTTCAGGTCCAGGGGACGGCCCCGGAGCATTACCGGCACCTGATAGAGCAAACTAACCTGGTGAACGGAAAACCCATCCACTACTACTGGGGCCTGGAGGGGCAGGTGCTCACGGGGATCGAGGCCGGGAGCTTCTTCCTGGCCGGCTCAAGGGAGGTGACGGTACAGGGGCTCCGGGTGGAAGAGGGGGATGGGGCAACAGTGGCCTTCTGCGAGGGGATCACCGCGGAGGGGGCGGACCTCTTCCAGAACCGCGGCCACGGCCTGTACGTCCTCTCCTCCCCCCAAACCCAGCTCTTGAACTGCAGGCGGGTGGCCAACAACGCCCTCTCCGGGGCCCTTTTGTGGCTCTCCCCCCGGAGCCGGGTGGAGGGTTCGGGGTTTTATGGAAACCAGGTGGGGCTTTACATAAACGCGTCCGACCGGGTGGTGGTGGAGGGGGCTGCCTTCGGAGGCAACGCCCTGGGGCTCCTGGTGGCCGGTGCCGCCCGGGAGGTGGAGATCAGGGACTCGCTGTTTTATCAGAACAAGACGGCGGTCCAGCTGGAGTCGGCCGTCGGGGCCCTGGTGGAGCGCTGCGCGGTTCAGGATGCCGACATCGGGGTGCAGGTGGACGCCCAGTCGACCTACAGCCGGGTGCAGGACTCCACCTTCATCCAGTGCGGCTACGGCCTTGACATCCTGGGCTCGCAGGGGACCTTCGAGCGCAACCTGATCGCCTACTCGAACATCGGGATCATCTTCGAGGAGGCCTATGGGGAGGCCCATCCCACCGGCAACTCCCTGAGGCACAACCTGATCTACCGCTCCCGGGACGGGCTCTATCTGGGCCATGAGACGAAGGACACCTGGCTCCAGGAGAACCTAATCTGGGGCTGCGACCGAGCGGCCCGGGACTTCGGGGAGAACAACTGGGCCCCGGCGGGGAGGGGCAACTGGTACTCCGGCTACCGCGGCCCCGATGCCGATGGCGATGGGATCGGGGATGAGCCGGTCCGGTTCGGCGGCGGGGGGGTGGACCCGGCCCCACTCACCTCCCGGGAATTCTATGCCCGGATCCCCGGGCTCCTGGGCACCCTCAAAAAGCGGGAGATAACTCTAGAGGACGGCGAGGGACATCGGGCGGATCTCCAGGTGCTGGTGGCTGACACCCCCCCGGCGAGGCTCCTGGGGTTCCAAGGGGTTCCCAGGGAGATCGCCCAGGGGCTTGTCATCCTGTTCGTCTGGGAGGAGGCGGGGAACTACGGGCTTTGGAACCGGGGGGTGACGGTGGACCTGGAGGTAACGTTCTTCTCCGAGGACGGTGCCTTCGCCGGGGACCTCTCCATGCCCGCCGGCTCCACCGACCGGTACGCCGCAAGGGGGCCGTTCCTCTACGCGCTGGAGACCCCGGCCGGCATGCTCTCGCAACTCGGGCTCACCCCGCCCATCTTCTTGACCCTCCCCTGATGGCCAAGGGCATCCGGGCCGTGTTCTTCGACCTGGACGGGACCCTTGTCCGCTACCAAGGGGTGGACTTCGAGTCCAGCTGGGGGGCACTGGGGGTGGCGGCCGGGCTGAAGGAGGAGTGGGACGCACTCCTTGCCAAGTACCTCGGGAGGCCGGAAGGCTATCCCGACTGGGTAAGCGAAAACGCCTCCCTGCTGCGCGGGGTCCCCCTGTCCCGGGTGGCCCCCAAGCTCCTTCCACCCCCTTACCCCCCAGGGGTCAGGGAGGCCATCCGAGCCCTTAAGGAAAAGGGGTTGATCCTCGGCATCGTCTCCTCCGGGGTGGGCTTGGTTGCCCAGTGGGTGAAGGAGGATCTTGGGCTGGACTTTTTCGTCGCCAATGAGCTTCTTGTGGAGGAGGGGCGCTTTACCGGCCAGGCGGTGATCAAGGTGGACCTGTGGAACAAGCTGGAGGTGACCGCCGGCCAGGCCGCCCGCTACGGCCTTGACCTCGGCCAGCTGGCCTTTGTGGGGGATCACATAAACGACGTGCCGGTGCTCGAGGCGGTGGGCTTGGGGATAGCCTACGCCCCTAAACACAGGGCGGTAAGGGAAAAAGCCAGGTTCGTGACCGAGGATTTCCGGGAGATCCCTGGGCTCATCGAGCGGGCGATTTGACGCCCGCGCCCCTCCCCGTCACAATGCACGCAAGGCATGAACTCCGAGAAAATGGGCGAGGGCCTGGCGCTGAAGTGGCGGCAACTCCTGGCCGGCATCCAAGATGGGATGCTGCGGGCCTGCCTTCCCACCTCGGCGGAGAAGGTGCACTTGGAGCGGGGGGTGCTGGTGGTGGAGGTGGACTCCACCTTCAAGAAGCGTTATGCGCAGAGGAAGCTGATCAAGCTCCAGGAGCTTGCCCGCAAGCTCTTCGGGGTGGACGAGGTTCGCATCACCGAGCTCCCCTTGATCGAGGAGATGGAGCGGGAGGAGGCCCCGGCGCCGGCGGCCAACATCCTGGTGATCGGGGTGGGGGACGGGGGGATCAACGCCCTGGAGAGGATGCGGGAGGCAGGGCTCGCCGGGGTGAGGCTGGTGGCCTGCGACACCGACAGCCAGGTTCTGTCCATCTCCCGGGCCCATGAAAGGCTCCAGCTGGGGCCGGAGGTGACCAAAGGGCGGGGGACCGGGGGGGATGTGGAGAAGGGCCGCCGGGCGGCGGAGGCAGCGGCCTGGGACATCGAGAAGCTGATCAGCGGGGCCCACCTGGTTTTCCTCACCTGCGGCCTGGGTGGGGGCACCGGCACCGGGGCCGCCCCGGTGATCGCCCGCCTCGCCCGCCAGGCAGGGGCCCTCACCGTGGGGGTGGCCACCCTGCCATTCGAGTTCGAAGGCCCGGTGCGGATGCAAAGGGCGGAGCTGGGGCTGGCAAAGCTCAGGGAAGAGGTGGACGTAATCATCGTCATCCAAAACCAGAGGCTTATCGAAAAAGCCCGTAGCATCCCAATAGCCAGGGCGTTTGAGCTGGCGGACGAGGTGCTACGCACCGGGGTCCAGGGGATCAGCGACCTCATCACCGTCCCCGGGATCGTGAACCTGGACTTCGCCGACGTGGCGGCGGTGCTCCGGGGGGCAGGGACCGCAATGATGGGGATCGGGGAGGGGCAGGGGGAGGGCCGGGCCGTCCAAGCGGCCAAGATGGCCGCCTCCAACCCCCTGTTCGAAGGCGAATCCCTAAGAGGTGCCCGCAAGGTGCTGCTCAACATCACGGGGGGGGATGACCTCACCCTGGCGGAGGTGACCCATATCGCCGAGGTGATAAGAAAACAAATCTCGGCGAACGCCGACCTCACCTTCGGCGCCGTGGTCAGGGAGGAGCTGACCGGCAGGGTCAAGGTGACGGTGATCGCGGCGGACTTCAAGGCCGTTGCCTTCGAGGAGGAGGGGGAAATCCCCCAAGGGCCCAGTCTCCCCAAGGCCCCGCGCCGGCGGACCAAGCTCGATGAAGATCAAGTGGACGTGCCCGCCTTCTTGCGTAAAAGAAGAGAGGAGTGAACCCGTGAGACCTCCTTGGTGGCCCTGGGGGGCTGCCTTTGGGCCCAGGAACCGGAGCTGGTCCAGCCCGAGGGGCTGGCGGCAAGCGGCGCTCTCTTCTTGTGGGACAGTCTATCCCTCGATCCCAAAGGGTCCATCACCCCTTTCCGGGGGGAGCTGGAGCTAGGGGACGGATGCGGCTGTGGTGGCTGATCATCTTTGCCCTGGGAGCCAGGGGGGCTGAGCTTCACTACGACCTTCTCCTAAAGGTGGAAGCCAACGGGTGGATTCAGGGCAGCGAGAGGGTGTCAGGGGTAGCGGAGGGGAATTGGCAAGAGGCGGTGTTCCGCCTTTACCCAGCAGCTTTGGGACAGGAGCTTCTCTTCCCGCTCCCGGGCCCGGGTTGGGATCAGGTGCATCCCACGGCGTTCGTGGTCCCCCTGGGGTGCGAAACAGGGCAGACCTTCTCGGTCTACATCGCCTTCCAGGGGCAGCTCCCTCCGCTTGAAAGGCAAGAGGGCTACGGGCTTTTTGCCAGGAGCGAGGCGGCGATGGTCCTCGCCCAGTGTTACCCCATGCTCGCCCCTTGGCAGGGGGGGTGGTTGGTGGAACCCATCTTCCCCTGGGGGGATGGGGTCGTAGCCGAGGTGGCAGACTACAGGGCGGAGGTATGGCTGCCGCCGGGCTGGAAGCTGGTGGCAAGCGGAGAGGAGTCTCCCATGGAGGCAGGGGGGTATCTGGTAGCCGGGGAAAATCTCCGGGAGCTGGGCATGGTGGCCTTGGATGGATATATAGAGTCCACGGAAACCGTGGCCGGGGTGCGGGTGCGGAGCTTCTGCCTCCCCGAGCATGCGGAGGCGGGGGAGGCCGCCCTCAAGATCACCTGTGAGGCCCTGGCACTTTACGTCGAGCTTTTCGGCCCCTACCCTTGGGAGGAGCTTGATGTAGTCCAGGTACCCCTTTCCGGGGCAGCGGGGGTGGAGTTCCCCGGTCTTGTGCTGGCCGGGCAGGATTACTACGCTCGCTACCCCGAGGATCCCCTCTTCTTCCCCATGATCTTCGCCCATGAAGTGGCCCATCAGTGGTGGTATGCCCAGGTGGGCAGCGACCAGGTGGCCGAGCCCTGGCTGGACGAGGCCCTGGCCACCTACACCTCCGGCCTTTTCTTCGAATCTCAGGGGAGATTGACGGAGATGCTCTCATATTGGGAGAGTTCATACCTGCAAGGCCGGGGGCGAAACCCCCAGGCCAGGGTTTCCAGTCCCCTGTGGGACTTCCCGGACGGGGCGGGGTATGGGGGGATAGTGTACTCGGGCGGGGCGCTTTTCCTGCACGAGCTGCGGGGCCGGATGGGGGACGAGGCCTTCTTCCGGGCGCTGCGGCGGTACCTGGCTGAATACCGGTGGAAGATCGCCCGGGATGAGGACTTCCTGCGTGTCCTGCGGGCGGAAAGCCCGCTCCCCCTTGAAAATCTGATCCTAAGCTGGCTTGGCCCAACCGACCCCCACTGAACATCGGGAGAAAGGGATGGGGCTCGTGCTGCTCTTCCAGACCAAGACGCGCTTGAGACACCTCATCCCTCCCCTTGCCCAACCATTGGGCTTTCGCGGTACACTTCCTGGCAAAGGAGGCACTATGAGGAAGGCCTTGGTCTTTGCGGTGGTGGCAGTTTCGTCTCTCACCGCCTGGGCGGCCCAAGTGGAGCTCCACTACTTCTGGTCGGCTACTTGCCCGGACTGCCAGATCATGTGGGAGTTCCTAAGGGAGCTTGAGGAGCAGTACCCGGAGCTTGAGATCGTGGACCACGAGGTCACGTTCGACCCGGAGGGTTGGCGCCTCATGGTCACGTTGGCCCGGGAGTTCGGCCTGGAGAAGGCGACCACCCCTACCGTGATCGTGGGGGACCTGGCCATAAGCGGGATCGGCCGGGCGGTGGAGCTAAGGATCCAGGAAGAGGTAGAGCGGTGTCTTGCGGAGGGCTGCCCCTCCCCCATGGACCGCCTCCCTGAGAAGAAGGTCTCCGTCCTATCGCCCTTGGAGATCTTGATCCTTCTCGCCCTGGGGGTCCTGATCGTCCTTTGCCTTTCATAACCCGGTGGATTTCCTGGTAGTGCTCCCGGTGGCGCTGGGCCGGATCCGTGATCCCGCTCTTGCCCTCACCCAAAAGGCCGCGGACCGGCTCGACCGGCCTTCCCTTATCTATTCAAGGCGCAGGAGGGGGGACTCCGGGTCGTCCCGCAGCAGCTGAAATCCATGCCGGAAATAAAGCTCCCCGCGGCCGGATGGGTTTTCAGGATTCTCCCGGCGGGCGAAGGTCTCCACCGCTTTTACGCCCCGGAACCTAAGGACCTCAAGCACGGCGAATAGCAGCGCACCTCCCAGACAACGGTGGGGCAGGATGAGGGATGTAAAGACAAGCGAGCAGGACAGCGTCCCCGCTCACCGGCCCTGCTGGGCATTCCGCCGCTCCTGGGAGGAAATGCCTTTCTTCGGGCGGGTACTGGTCCCGGGCAATCCCGCGGAATAAAAGGTGGTACCAGCGCGCCTCCTCTAAAGACCAGCTGAGTTCAACGCGCCCGCCTTTCTGTGCCCTTAATATTTAGGCTTTTTCTTTTGAAAAGCTCAACCCCGTGTTCCAACGCCTCTTTTATGAAGGGATTGCCGGCGGCCAGCATCTTTTCGATCTCGTCTTCGGTGTAAGGGAAAACATCCACGTCGATCTTGCATCGGGAGGGCACATACCGGGGTATCCTCGACAGGAAATGTTGATCTGAACGGTCGAGGACCAAGAGGAGGTCGGCATCGCTTCCGGGGACCGCCTCGCCGGTGGCAAGCGATCCGAACAGGATCACCGCCTCGATCTCCGGATGCTCCTCGGCCAGCTTATGCACTGCCTTCCGCAGTTCCTTGAGGGAGCGCTTGCGGTCAAACCATGTTATCTTCACAGAATCCGATGATCTTTTCAGCATGGGAAATCGCTCGCCTTGCCTCCTCCTCGCTGTAGTATTCAAACGGGGCCCCCTCAGCGTAGGAGTTTGGGTACCTGGTGGGGATGTAGTGCTTGTCGAGTTCCCTGGCGGCTGCCTCAAGCTCCCGGCCGGGGGAAAGCCGGGGGGGGAGCCTTTCCAAAAGCCCGCGCACCGAATGGCCCCGGGCCTCCCCTCCCAGGCTTTGATACAGGGCTTTAAGGGCCTTCTCCGCTGCCTGCTGGGCCGCGAAACATGCCCACTCGTAGTCCCCCAGCTCAAGGGAACGCCTGGCGTGGTCGAGGTCACGCTTTGCCTGCCTCAGCCAATCCAATTTCCGGTTCAGCATCTTTGCCAAATCGAGTATACCCCAAGCGCCAAGACTAAAGATCCACCTGGTAGCAGTTACCCGTGTGGTGTTTTCCGCCCCCCGCACCCGCAGGCAAAGCCCCCGGTCTCTCCCCAATCTCCTCTGCAGACCTCGGTCAAAGGCCACCGCCCGCTCCAGGTCCGCTTCACGTCCCAAACCCTCCTGATCATCTCCTCTCACCTCCCCCAGCATGATATAGTGACGCCGTGGGAACGATCTATACGGTGGGCCACTCTAATCGGTCGCTCATAGAACTCCTAGAACTACTCTCCGAGTTCGGGATCCAGGCGGTGGCCGACGTGCGCGCCTTCCCCACCTCTAGGAAGTTTCCCTACTTCTCCCGTGAGAACCTGAAAAAGACGCTGGAAAGGGAAGGGATCGCCTACCTATGGCTGGGAAGGGAACTGGGCGGTTACCGCCGCCAAGGCCTGGGCGAGGGATCGCCGAACACCGCCTGGCGGGCCGGGGGCTTTCGAAACTACGCGGATCACATGCTTACCCCGGAGTTCCGCCAAGGGATCGAACGACTCCTCTCCCTGGGGGAGGGGAGGAGGACCGCCCTCATGTGCGCGGAGCGGTTTTGGTGGCGCTGCCACCGACGGCTGATCTCAGATTTCCTGGTAGTCCTGGGCAAAAGGGTGATACACATCCTGGGACCGGGGAAGGCCGTGGAACACCGACTCCCCCCGTTCGCCCGGGTTAAAGGAGGGAGGCTCGTCTATCCAAACGAGGCAGGTCCACTGGGGCTCGGTGACATTTGAGGCCATGCTCAGTACGTGAAAGGTGCAAAACCCAGGGATGTCGGTCAGGCAACCGGCACCTTCCTCGCCATCGCGTAGCTCCATCCAGCCGAAATCACACGAAGGGAAGAGGGCCGCCGGCCTTGGGATGAGGTAAAGAGCACCAAGGCACCGGTGTGTGCTCACGGGGCTTGCTCGCTTATCTGCACCCGCCAGGCGAAAAGGAGGGCGGCCACCGACACCACCTGCACTGCCAGGGAGAAGGCCACGAGGTACACAGGCGCCCTGTCGTAGAGCAGGCCCATGAGGGCGCTTCCGGCAAACCACGCCCCGCCGAAGACGGTGTGGAACAGGCCGTAGGCCGTGGCCCTGCGGTCGTGCGGCACGAGGTCGGCGATGACCGCGCGCATGACCGACTCCTGGGTGCCCATGCTGATGCCCCAGAGGGCCATGCCGGCCACTACGGCGGCGGGGCCGCCCAGGAAGAGGAGCGGGGCGGTGAAGACTTCCAGGGTCCACATCACGGGGAGCACCGCAAAGCCTATCCTGTCGTAGAGCACGCCCACCAGGAGGGCGGCGCCAGCGTCCACGGCCATGGCGCCCGCGTAGAGGGCAGGGATGAGGGGCTCGGGGAGGGTGCCGGCCCTACCCAGGTGGAAGGCCACGAGCGGAAAGTCCGCCACCCCGGCGGCGAGGAGGGCGGCGGAGGCGAGGTACCACCCATAGGCGGGAGAAAAGGTGGTCCGTCCCAGGTGCGGTGCGTGGGAGGAGGCCTCCAGGTCAGAGGGGCGGGGGAAGAGGAAGCGCGCGGCGAGCACGGCGAGCACGGCGAGTGCGGCGGGGATGCCCAGGAGGGCGAAGCCGAGTCGGTAGGTGGAGGCGGAGTCGGCACCGCGCGTACCGGCGAGGAGGAAGAGGAGGGAGAGGAGGGCGGGCCCCAGGAAGGCGCCGATCTGATCCATGGCCTCGTGCAGGCCAAAGCCGAGGCCGCGGCCGGTGCGCGAGGCGGCGTAGGAGAGGAGGGCGTCGCGGGAGGGGTTGCGGAGGCCCTTGCCCAGACGCTCGGCGAAGATGAGAAGGACCGCGAGCTCCCAGCGGCCCACCAGGGCGAGGAGGGGGATGGCCCCTAGCTGGATCGCATAGCCGGCGATGGCCACGGCCCAGTAGCGTCGGGTCCTGTCGGCGAGCTTTCCGGAAAAGAAGCGGATCGCGTACCCCAGGAACTCACCCGCCCCCACGGCAAGGCCCACGGCCGCGGCCGAGGCCCCGAGTATCTGCATGAACTGGCCCACGAGGCTCCGGGCCCCTTCGTAGGTCATGTCGGCCAACAGACTCACCACACCAAAGAGCACGATGAAGGCAAAAGCCTTCCGTCTTAGGGCGGCCCCCGTTTTTCCTGATTTGAGTCGATCAGCCACAGTTTTCCCCTCTTTACTCTCCGGAAAGCACTTCCCGGACGAGCTCTTGAATTTGTTTCCGCGCCATTTCAAAGCTCTTCCTCTGTCAATAGCGAATGCTCGGGGATGGGGGTTCAGGCTCGTCTTTCGAGATCTCACCTCCCAAGCCAGACCCAAAGGGCGGCACCATCCCGATGGACACTCGCTGGATGAGGCAAGAGGCGGGGCAACATTTAGATCGAGCGGCCGATGCACCAGCCCCCAGAAAGCTGCACCCCCGCCGCAATCCCATGCTACCACAAAAGCCGATGTTATGAAAGCGCGGCCTCCGGACAGGGTGGTGTACCCTGCCGGCTAGAAACGACGCTGTCCGCGAAAGGAGGCGCGCGCGATAAAGTGTACCGCATTTAACTCCCGCAAGAAGTACACGTGGGCAAGAGCAAGGAAGGATCCCCCATGTGCGAAGGGCGCTGCGGGAGTTCCTTGCGGGCTGCGAGCCCCGGTTGGTCCACGCGGCAAGGCCAAGCTGATGTTGGGGATTAAACAAAACGGACAAGCTGGATGCTCAGGGGCTGAACAGACTCCAGCGTACTGGCCCCTTGCCGGTGGTGCGGATCCCGCCTGGGGAGCTCACCCGGGCCCCGGATGATGCTGGTGAGAGAGAGGCCCAGCTTTCGAACCGGATCCACGCCACATTTGCCAAGTACGGACTCCGGGTGGAGGTAAGCGATCTGTTTGGCAAGGAGGAGTCACGGAAGGACGCGCCAGGACGTGAACCGGTACCTCAAGTGGGCGTACAGCGAGGCGGCGGGCGTAGTAGCCCGCACCCGGAAAGGCACGTAGGTATGAGGAGGAAGGGACATCAAAAGGCGATTGAGGCAGTGGGCAGGCACCTTATGCCGCGCATGCGGCGGAGAGATGCTTCCCACAAGAACGGGCTCAAAGGCTCACCGGAAGGGAGAGAAAAGGGGCACAGGGGAGTTTACACGGCGCGCGCTTTCAGGGATGCTAGACCCCGACGGCGGGGAGCCAGCAATGCAGGTCCTCGGCGTTGCATCACATCGCAACACTTCGTTAGCCAATTTTAGTGAACGACCACTATAGTGGTTATTCGCTAGAAAAATGCTCTTGATATGCCACTATAGTTGGATTACACTAAGGGCGTGGCTACCCGAAAAGCCGGGCCGGCGTTCAAGGTCGGGGGGAGGATCGAGCCCCCGTACTTCGTGGATCGCGAGGAGGAGCTTGCCCAGCTCGTCCACGATGCAACTACGCTTTCTCAGAGCAACGTGGTGATCGCCCCCCGCAGGTTCGGGAAAACAGCGCTTCTGCGGGCGGTGGAGGCCAGGGTTTCCCAAAAGATGCTGGCTGCCTACGTAAGCTGCCTGGGGATGTTGGGGGCGGCGGAGTTCCACGACCGGTTGGTGGAGGCAGTGCTCTCGGCGTTCGCCGCCAAACACGGCAAGGCCCGTAGGCTCCTGGCTACCTGGCGGGATGTCTTGCGCAAACCGGTGGTGGGGATGCGGGAGATCCTGGAGGAGATCGGGGGGAGCATCGAGGGGGTGGGCTCCATTCGGCTTAAGTTCCGCACCCGGGAGGTGGACGAGCTGGCACTCCTTGCCGCGGCACTGGACTTTCCCGAGCGGCTGGCGGAGGAAGGGGGGGAGCGGATCCTGGTGATCCTGGACGAATTCCAAGCCCTGGCGGGCTTCAACGGCCATCTCTTTTCGCTTTTCAAGGAGCGGATGGAGTCCCAGCGAAGGGTGGCCTACCTCTTCAGCGGAAGTAGCCTTGGGCTTCTCACCGAGGTGTTCGGCCGGGAAGGGAAGAGCCCCCTCTATCAGATGGCAGGACGGCTGTTCTTGGGGGAGATCCCGGAGCCTTACGTACACCGCTACTACCGAGAAAGGCTGCGCGAGGTACACGGAGTGGGCATCTCGGAAGGGGCACTGAAGCGGGTGACAGGGTATGTAGGGGGCATCCCGTATTACTTTCAGAAGCTCGGCCTGGAACTCGAAAGGGACGTCGTTTTGAAAGGTCTTTCACGGATCAACGTGCCACATGTGGACACCGCGTTCGAGAGGCTCTTGGAAGAGCTATCCGCCGACTTTCAGGAGCGTTGGCAAACGCGGTTCAGCGAGCAGCAACGGGCCATCCTCAAGGTGCTCGCTCAGGGCCCGGGCACCGTGTCAGAAGTCGCCAAGGAGTTGGGGGTCCCGGCGCCGAACTTGACCTACGGCCTGAACCGGCTCGCGGAGGCGATGATCCTCGCCAAAGAGGGGCGAGCCTATCGCATAACCGACCGGGTATTCGCCGCCTGGCTCCGCGCGCTTTAGCCCTCCGTCCAGTCCCTCCCCGTACCCCAAGTGCTTCATAACTTAGCCACAAAGGCCCTGAGACACAATAAAAACCTGATCTAAAATTTTTAGTGAAAACTCTGTGTTTTTCATGTCCTCGGTGGTCTCTGTAAGCAAACCATTCTTCCTTCGTGTCTTTGCGTTTTCGTGGTTACCGATTGGACGGGTAGGGGCAACTCCTATATCCTCCTTTGGGAGATGAGCGAACTTGTGATCAGAGGGGCGAGGGTGGTCACCCCGCAAGGGGTAAGGGAAGCGGACGTCCTCATCCGGGATGGGAAGATAGCCAGGGTGGGGCGGGTCGAGAGGCCCGCTGAGGCCTTCCCTGCCCGGGGCCTCCTGCTCCTCCCCGGGGCGATCGACGCCCACGTCCATTTGGCCCTTCCGGTGGCCGGGACACGTTCAGCGGACGACTTTGAGTCCGGGACCCTCGCGGCGGCCGCGGGCGGGGTGACCACGATCGTGGACTTCACCGTGGGGGCAGCGGAGAAGCCGCTCCCTGTGGCCATCGAAGGGCGCCTTGAGGAAGCTAGGAAGGCAGCAGTGGATTTCTCCCTACACGCCGAGATGATCGGTTGGACTCCGGCCAGGAAGGACGAGCTTTTCCAAGCGGCCCTCCTTGGGGTGCGCTCCTTCAAGTTTTACATGGCCTACGGTGAATCCGGCCGCCGCACCCCCCTGGACGTCCTCAAGGCGGCCATGGAGCGGATCGCGAGGCTCGGTGGGGTGGCGATGGTCCACGCCGAGGCGGAGGAGCTGGTGGACCCAAGGGAAGGCCCCACTCCGGAGGGCCGGCCGGCCATCGCCGAGGAGGTTGCCATCGCCGAGCTCGGGATACTAGCCCTGCGCACGGGTTGCCTTACCTACGTAGCACACATATCGAGCACGCAGGGACTTTCCACGTTCCTTACGGCCAAGGAGCGGGGGGCTCCTCTCATGGGCGAAACTTGTCCACATTACCTTGTACTTGATGAAAGCGTGTACACCCGCCCTGATGGTTATCTTTACTCGGTAACCCCACCGCTTAGGGGATCCCAGGACCAAGAAGCGTTGTGGCTTGCGCTCTCCCGCCGCCAGCTGCATGCGGTATCCACCGACCACTGCCCCTTCACCCGCGCCCAGAAAGAGCCGGGCCGGGACGACCCTACCCGGCTCCCCTCCGGCCTTCCCGGGGTGGAAACCCTTTTGCCCCTCCTTTACTCAGAGGGTGTGGCCAAGGGGCGAATCTCGCTTTCCGATCTCGTTTGGTATTTGGCGGAAGGGCCGGCACGGGCGTTCGGCCTGTGGCCGAAGAAGGGCGGGATCCAGGAAGGGGCGGATGCCGACCTCGTCCTCCTCGATCCTAAAGCCACCTGGACCGTAACCGCAAAGGACCTCCACATGGCCACCGACTTCTCCCCCTACGAGGGGCTCGAGGTCCAGGGGCGGATCGTGGGGGTGCTCTCCCGGGGGGAGTGGTTGGTGCGGGATGGGGAGCTCCTTGCCCAGCCAGGATGGGGGGAATTCGTCCCCTGGCGGGGAGGAGGGGGATGAAACTCGCGCTCGTGCGTGGGGCCGGGGATGTGGCTACCGGGGTCGCACTACGCCTCAGGAAGGAAGGCTATGCGGTCGTCTGTACCGAACTTCTCAGGCCCACCTGTCTTAGGCGCGCGGTCTCCTTTGCCGAGGCGGTGTACGAAGGGACATGGCAGGTGGAGGGGGTGGAGGCCCGCCTCGCCAGGGGCCCGGAGGAGGCCCTGCGCCTTGTGGAGCGCGAAAAGGTCGCGGTCCTCGCCCCGGAGGGTAATGCCTTGGCGCAACTTTCGCCCAAGGTACTGGTGGATGCCCGCATGGCCAAGCGCAACCTGGGGACCCACATCGACGAGGCCCCGGTTGTAATTGGTTTGGGGCCGGGCTTTGTCGCCGGAGTGGATTGCCATGCCGCTATCGAAACCCTAAATGGCCCTGATCTCGGACGGGTATACCTCTCCGGCTCCCCCATCCCCCCCACCCACGAGCCGTGCGAAATCGGTGGGCTTTCTCAAGGAAGGGTGGTGCGGGCCCCCTGCGCTGGCGTCTTCTATGGCTTCGGGCGCATCGGGGAGCTTGTGGAGGCAGGGGAGCCCATCGCCCGCTGTGGCAAGGAGCCGCTCTTTGCCCCCTGCTCCGGGGTGGTGAGGGGCATCGTGAGGGGTGGGATCGAGGTCCGTCCGGGGATGAAGGTGGTGGAGCTCGACCCCCGGGGGGATCCGGCGATCCCATTCCGGGTGGCGCCCCGGGCCGAAAGGATAGCAAGCGGGGTGGCCTCCGCCCTGCAGCTCATCCCCCTTGGGGCGCCCTAGCGGGGGTAGAATTGGGGCCATGAGGCCGGTTTTGTCCGGGCAAGGGATAATGGAGCTGGACCGAAAGGCGGAAGGGCTGGGGATGCCCTCGCTTCTCCTCATGGAATCGGCTGGCCGTGGGGCGGCGGAGATTATCAGCCAGGTTTTCCCAAAAGAGGTGTGGGGCAGGGTGGTGGTCCTGGCCGGGAAGGGGGGGAACGGGGGGGATGCCCTGTGTGCAGCCCGCTGGCTCGGCCTGTGGGGGGCGGAGCCCCTGGTCATCGTGCTCGGCGAGCCCGCCGGGGCGGCCGCGGAGCAAGCCCGGGCCTTCTCCGCCTGTTTTCCAGAGCGGCTGGTGAGGGTCGAAACGGAGGGGGAGCTCGCCGGGTGGCAGGGGGAGGTCTCCCGGGCGGGCCTGGTGATCGATGGGATCCTGGGGGTAGGGGTAGAGGGGCCGGCCCGGGGCCTGGCCCGGGCGGCCATCGAGCTTCTTGGGGACACGTCAGCCCCGATCGTGGCCATGGACCTTCCATCCGGACTCTTCGCCGACTCCGGGGAGGTCCCCGGGCCGGCGGTGCGGGCGGAGTTGACGCTCGCCATGGGGGCCCTGAAGCCCTGCCACCTCCTCCCCCCGGCGGCGGAACACTCAGGCCGGGTGGAGGTTGTCCCGGTGGCCTATCCCCCTTCCATCTGGGAGGAGATCGGGCCCTGTGCCTGGGTCCTTTCGGACGAAGACTGTGCCCGGGCGCTCCCCCCCCGGCCCCGGTTCGGCCACAAAGGCACCTTCGGCCGGGTGCTCGTGGTCGGGGGCGCGGTGGGGATGGCCGGGGCGGTTTCCCTGGCCGCCCGGGCTGCCATGCAGGCCGGGGCAGGCCTGGTTCACGTGGTGGTGCCCGAGCCCATCTACCCGGTGGTGGAGGCCGAAGTCATCGAGGCCCTGGTTCACCCGGCCCCGGCCCAGCAAGGGATGTTCTCCCCCCAGGCCGCCGAGCTGGTCCTGAGCTGGCTTCCGATGGCAGACGTGGTGCTGGTGGGGCCAGGACTTGGCCGCGGCCCCGGCCCGGCCGAGGTGGTACACGCCATCCTCACCTCAGGACACCAAAAGCTGGTGCTGGACGCCGATGCCCTGTTTCACCTGGCCCAGTCACCAAAAGCCCTCACCCGCAAGCACGCAGAGCTCATCCTCACCCCCCACCCGGGGGAGTTCGCCCGGCTGGTGGGGAGGCCGGCCGCCGAGGTGGTTTCCCACAAGATCGAGCAGGCCAGGGCCAGGGCGGTGGAGTGGCGGGCGGTGATAGCCCTGAAAGGACCGCCCACCGCCATCGCCTCCCCACAAGGGGAGGTCTGCCTCAGCACCACCGGCAACACCGCCTTGGCCCATGGGGGCTCGGGAGACGTGCTCGCTGGGCTGATCGCAGGGCTTTGGGCCAGCGGCGCCCAGGCGTTTCCAGCCGCCTGGCTGGGGGCCTTCGTGCACGGCCGGGCGGCCGAGCTCCTCACCCGCCGGGCGGCCGAACGCGCTATCCTCCCCGGGGAACTGTCCTCAGCCATCCCCCGGGCGCTGGCGGAGTTGGAAGGGCGGACCGAGGATGAGCCTGTTTGACACCCACGCCCACCTTGACTTCCCCCAGTTCGCCGAGGATCGCGCCGCCCTCCTTGCCGAGCTTAAGGCCCGCCAGGTGGCGGTGATCAATGTGGGGGTGGATCTGGCAAGCTCCCGGGCTTCCCTGGAGCTGGCCAGGGGCCGGCCGTATCTTTTCGCCGCCTGCGGGGTCCATCCCCATAGCGCGGGGGATTACTGCCCGGAGGCTGAGCAGGAGCTCGAGGGGCTTCTGAGGATGGGGGCGGTGGCAGTGGGGGAGATCGGGCTCGATTTCTACCGGGGGCTTTCACCGAAAGAGGCGCAAGAGGCGGCGTTCAGGGCACAGCTCAGGTTGGCAAGGAGGCTGGACCTCCCGGTGATCCTGCACCAGCGGGCGGCGGAGGAGGCCTTCCTCAAGGTGTTGGCCGAGGAGGGGCCGGTCCGGGGGGTGGCCCACGCCTTCTCCGGGGACGCGGCCTATGCCCACCGGCTGGTGGGGATGGGCCTTTACCTCGGGATCGGAGGGCCCCTTACCTACCGCAGGAACGAGGGGCTGCGCCGGGCGGTGCGACAGGTCCCCCAGGAACGGCTGCTTCTGGAAACCGATTCCCCCTTCCTCCCCCCGGAACCGCTGCGGGGAAAGCGAAACGACCCCACGAAGGTGGGCCTTGTAGCCCTCAGATTGGCCGAGCTCTTGGGGATGAAGCCGGATGAGCTTGCGGAGGCCACCTTCCAGAACGCCTGCCGCCTGTTTGGGGTCCGACTCTGCTTTCTCTAAAAGAAGTAAAAGGAGGCAATATGAATATATTTCTGGACACGGCGAGCTTGGAGGAGATCAGGGAATTCGCGGACTTGATCGATGGAGTGACCACCAACCCCACCCTGGTGGCGCGGGAGGGCCGGCCGTTCCGGGAGCTGGTGGCGGAGATCTGCCGCCTGGTCCGGGGGCCGGTCTCGGCCGAGGTCACCGCCCTCGATGTGGAGGGGATGGTGGCCCAGGCCAGGGACCTGGCCAAGATCGCCGACAACGTGGTCATCAAGATCCCCATGGGCAGGGCCGGGGTGCGGGCGGTGAGGAAGCTCTCCGCCGAGGGGATCGCCACCAACGTCACGCTCGTCTTCTCCCCCGTCCAGGCACTCTGGGCGGCCAAGGCGGGCGCCACCTATGTGTCCCCGTTCGTGGGCCGGATAGACGACCGGGCGGGCGATGGCATGGAGATTGTGGCCCAGATCCTCCGGATCTACGAGAACTACCGGTACGACACCCAGCTGATCGTGGCCAGCATCAGGCATGTCCGACACGTGGTGGAGGCGGCGCTCCTGGGGGCCCCCATCGCCACCATGCCCTACAAGGTGGTGCGGGAACTGTTCGATCACCCATTGACCGATCTAGGGATCGAGCGCTTCCTTTCCGATTGGAAGGGGGTCCCCCAGGGCTGAGGCTAGATCAGCCCGGAGAGGAGGATCCACCTCGTCCCCACCAGCTCAAGCCAAAGGGAGTACGCCGCCTGAAATACCAGCTCCAGCGCCCCCACGGCCAGGAGCACCACCACGACCACGATCCCCACCTGCTCCAGGCGCACAAGCTGAAACCGCAGCCGCGGCGGAAGGAAATAGGCCAGCACCCGGGAGCCGTCCAACGGGGGCACGGGGATGAGGTTGAACAGCGCAAGAACAAGCGAAAGAAGTACGATAAGCCCCAAAAAGTAAAGCAGCCACCGAGCGGTGAGCCCCAGGGCGATCAGCCCCCGACCTATCCCGGCGGCGACCAGGGCCATGAGCAGGTTGGTGGCAGGGCCGGCCAGCCCCACCCACAGCATCCCCCGCCAGGGGTTGCGGAAGTGGTTGGGGTTGATGGGCACCGGCTTGGCCCAGCCGAACACCACCGGGAACCCGGCGAACCGCCGCAAAAGGAGCAAGGCCACCGGGAGCAGCACCGAGCCGATGGGATCGAGATGGCGGATGGGATTGAGGGAAAGGCGCCCGGAAAGCTTGGCGGTGGGATCTCCTAATCTCCAAGCCACATAACCGTGGGCCACCTCGTGAGGGATGACGCAAAAAAGCAGCGCCACCACGGCCACCAGGCCCTCCCAGAGCTCGTTCACGGGCCTTCCTCCCCCGATACCACAATCACCGACTCCTCCTTTAGGATCACCGTCCCGGCAGGGGCCCCTTTGGGTTTTCGCACATGCCGGGCCTCAGTGTAGCTGACCGCGACCTTTCGTTCACCCCGGGCTTGGGAGTGCCAGGCGGCCAGCTGAGCCGCCTTGTACAGCACCTCCTCCGGGACCCTCCTGCCCCCGGTGCGCAAAAGGACGTGGGCGCCAGGCACCCCACGGGCATGGAGCCACAGGTCGTTGGGGCTCGCCTGGCGCACCAGGCGGTCGTTCTCCTCTGCCGAGCGGCCGACGAGCACGGTGAAGTCCCCGATGCGAAGCTGCCGTGGCCGCGCAGGGAGGGTGGCCTTGCCGTGCCGCTCTTGGGTTAAAGCCCCAAGGAGGGAAAGCTCCCCGGCGAGGTAGGGGGCAAGTTCCGGCCTCTCCGTGAGCGTTTTTTCGAGCTCTTTTAGCTTGGCAAGCTCTTCTCGCAAGACTTCCTCCCTCTTTGGCAAAGCCGACAGCCTGCGTCGCAACTTCCCCGCCCGGCGGTACAAGGCCTGGGCGTAAGCCACAGGCGTAAGCGTGGGATCCAGCTTGAGCCGCACCTGCTTTCCCTCAAACCCCTCTACTTCCACCTCGGCCCTCCCTCGGGGGATGTCGGAAAGGCGGGCCAGGATCAGGTCTGCCTTCTCCTTGAGTTCGGCCCAGCGAGCCGCCTCTTTTCGCTCGGCAAAAAGGGCCTTGAGGGCGCGGCGTCGCCTGAGGATGGCCTGCTTGACCCCTTGCAGGTAGCGGCGGGCCATAGAGAGCGAAAGGCGCACCTCCAGGGCCCGGTCCAGGGCCTGCCAAAAGGAGGGGAACTCTTGAATGGCCTCCCCCAAGTCCGGCCGGGGGAAGAAGCTCGCCACGAGCCCCTGGTCAGTCTCGTAGAGAAACCCTCGGGGCACTTGGGCAAGGAGTTTGGCGAAAAAGGCGCGCAGGGCTTCCTCCCCTTCCGGCTGTCCGTAGTAGGAGGCCGCCCTTTTTAGGCTTGGGCCCACCCCGGCGAGAACATCGCCAGCCTGGCCGAACTCCACTGGCGGGTATGTGCCTTCCCTGAGGGAGGCGACCGCTCGCCCGTCCTGTATCAAAAAGAGGTTTCCCAGTCGGGGACGAAGGTCGAGGATCAGGGCCCCCCCTTGCAAGCGCAGGCGGACTATCCGGTCATAGCCCGCCTGGTCAATTGCAAGCAGTTTTTGACCCTCAAGGCGGCGGAGGATGCGGCAGAGGGGAGGGGGTTCCGGTGGGGTGGGGGGGCGCAGGGCAGTACGGTGAAAGGCCTTCCCACTTACATCCAAGACCAACGCCCCAGTTGGTGAAAAAAACCTGAGAAAGAACACCTCGCCCACCTGGTGCACCTTCGCCAGGCGGGCCCCCATGAGCCCCCGCGCCTCCTCGATCGCCACCCTGAGCTCGATCCCCTCCATCCTGCTAGGCCTTGGGCTCCACCTCCAAGGGGCGGTAGGGCTTGCTCCCCCCTTCCATGGCCCTCTCCGCAAGCGCGGTCAGCTGCCGGCGGGTCTCCTGCAGCTCAACATGAAGGCCTTTGAGTTCCTCCTCGAGCGATTTGTTGACCTCTTTAAGATGAGCTATCGATTGCTCCAACATCTTCTTCTCCCACTCCCGCTCAAGTTGGGCGAGCTTGAGCCTTTGCTCCATCTCCTTTTCCACCTCGGCCCTGGCTTCCGTTCGTGCCTGCTCCACGGCGGCGGCGAGCCTCTCCGGGAATGACTCGATCTCCTGTCGCATGCGCTCCAGCTCCTCTTCCCTTTTGCGCAGGGCCTCCTCACGCTCCTTAAGCTCCCGCTCCGTCTCCTCCCTCAGCCTGGCCAGCTCCCGCTCCAAGGCGGCTTTTCTGTCGGCATGCTCTTCCTCCAACAGCCGCCTGTCCCTGTCTAGCTGCCAGCGGTACTCCGCCTCTTCCCTTTCCCTGGCCCGGAGCGTCTCCTCACGCTCTCGCTCCCACTTGGCCCGCTCCTCGGCGATCTCCTGTTCCAATGCCGCCCGCCTTTCGGCATAAGCTTTTTCGAGCTCTTCCTGCTTTTTAGCGTAGCTTTCTTCAAGTTCGGCAAGGCGCGCTTTGAACTCGGCCTCCAGGCGGCTCCTTTCCTCATCGTAGGCGGAGGCGAGCTTTTTCATCGTGTCGGCGGCGTATTCGATGTCGTGCAATTCCTTCAGCCGGGCTTTCTGGAGCTCTATCGCCCTGTTTAGCTGCTCCAGCTGCTCGGCTTGCTGGGCCATCTTGTCAGAAAGCTCGTTTAAAGTGGCCCCGATGAGCTGTTTGAGCTTGGCTATCCCTTCCTGGACCGAGCTTGCCGTGATTTCCCGGGCCAGATCCTGGGCCTGGCGGTCCTTTCGCTTTTGCAGCTCGGTAAGTTTTCTTTCGGCCTCCTCCCTGGCCGCCATCTCCTCCTTGAGGGCGTCGAGCAGTCGGTTGTACTCCTCGATGATCTCTTTTTTGGTCATCGCCTGGGAGACCTTCTCTTTATACTTCATGGCCTCACCCCTGCCTTTGTTTGCTAGGAGTATACCCCGCCGGCACGTGGGGGGACGTGGATGTTCACATCTTGGTTCTGTAGGGATTAAAACGGGGGCCGAAAAAAGATGAGGTGTCTCGAGCGCCTCTTGGTCACAAAGACCGGAGTAAAGCCCTACATTGCTTTGCTTTTGACATCCGTCGGCCTGCGTTGGGGCCAAGGCGTTGGCCACAAAACCTTCCACGAAGGCCCCCGAAAGCCGAAAACCACCCCCACGGATATCGAAAGTAAAGACCTGACCCGAGGGTCCACTGTCTATTTATCACTCGAGCTCTACACGCTTCTGTGCCTCCCAGAGCCCGTGAATGTTGCAGTAAGCGAGGGCGTGGAGGATGCCAGGTTTGCTGGTCTTAAAGGAAAAGGTCACCTCGTGGTGGGTATAGACCGGACCCTGGTTGGGGCCGGCTACCGCCTCCCCATGTGCGTTGAACTCGAACTTTCCAAGGTCATAAGTGAATTTCCCATCATCAGGGGAAAAGTAGGCAGCAATCCAGCGGATGTGATGCTCCGTGGTGTTGGGGTGTGCAATGGCCTTCCCCAGGGAGACCTTCACCTGGACCCACTTGTCCGGCTCCACCCGATCCGGGCACTCGATGACCGGAACATGCTTTTCCTTCTGCCAATCCGCCTCTTGGATCCTCTCACAGATCCTCATTTTTCCTCCTTTTTGCGCTTGCCAAGCTCTTTGTCAAGCCAAAGCAGCCCGCGGCCCGATTCACCGATTCTTTCAAGCATCTCCACGACCTTCCGCGTCTGATCCTCCTCCTCAACCTGCTCGGCCACGAACCACTGGAGCATCACCAGGGCCGCGTTGTCCTTCTCCTCTTGAGCCAGGGCAACGAGCTCGTCGATCCTCCCGGTGATATGGCGCTCGTGTTCGTAGGCGGCCTTCCAGGCCTCCAGGGGTGAGCCCCACTCGAACCTGGGCTCCGGGAGGGCCTCAAGCCTCACCCTCCCGCCCCGCTCCACCAGGTGGTCGAAGATCTTGAGGGCGTGCTCCAGTTCCTCCTTGGCCTGAAGCCGCATCCAGCCGGCCATCCCATCCAGGCCTTCCCCGTGGAAGTAGGCGGCCATGGAAAGGTAGAGGTAGGCGGAGGAAAGCTCCTCCCGGATCTGCTCGTTCAGGGCCCCTTCCATCCTCTTTCCGATCATCTCCTCCCCCCTCCTAGATCTTACGGTGGCAGAGCCACCAGTCGTAGCACTCCATCTTCCCCTCTTCGGCCTCAGCAAGGCGCCTTTGGGCCCCTTTGATATCGCTTGGAGGCGGAACGATCACTCGATCGCCGATTAGCTCGTTCTGAGGCCAGTTGGCGGGGATGGCCACCCCCTCCTTCATCGCCGTCTGGAAGGCCTTGAGGATGCGCAGGATCTCGTCCATGTTGCGCCCGATGTTGAGGGGATAGTAGAGGATCGCCCTCACTATCCCCTGAGGACAGATGATGAACACGGCCCTCACCGTGGCCGCCTCCGAAGCCCCAGGATGGATCATCCCATAGAGCTCGGCGATCCTTCCAGTGGTGTCAGCGATGATCGGAAATGGGACCTCCACCCCCAGCTTCTCCTTTATCCACTCCACCCATTTGATGTGGGAGTAAACGTGGTCCACGGAAAGACCGAGAAGTTGGGCGTTCAACGCTTGAAACTCCTGGTAGCGTTTGGCAAAGGCCACGAACTCGGTGGTGCAAACCGGGGTGAAGTCCGCCGGATGAGAGAAGAACACAACCCATTTCCCCTTGAAATCCTTGGGGAACTCGATGGGGCCGTGGGTGGTCTGGGCGGTGAACTCCGGCGCCGGGTCTCCAATCAGCGGTAGGCTCCTCTCCTGCATCATTCCTCCTTTCTAAAATCCCTTGAAGTTCTCGCGGGGGGCGCCGCACACCGGGCAGTACTCCGGCGCCTCGCCCTCCACGGTGTAGCCGCACACCGGGCAGATGTATACCGTCTCAAGCTCGACGTCCTGCCCTCCCTCGGCGGCCTCCTTGGCCATGTTGTACATCTGGGCGTGGATCCTCTCGGCCTCCAGGGCGTAGTGGGTGGAGCGCTCGGCTCCCCTTTCGCCCTGGAACCTGGCCACCTCGTTATAGACGGGGTACATCTCCTCCACCTCGAAGGTTTCCCCGGCGACGGCCACATCCAGGTTCTGTGGAGTCCCTTTTATCATCCCCAGCTCGCGCAGGTGGTTGGTGGCATGGACCTGCTCTGCGTAGGCGATGGCACGGAACAGGCGGGCGATGTTGGGTTTCCTTTCGCGCTCCGCGACCTCGGCGAAGATGAGGTAGCGCATGTGGGCTTGGGATTCCCCGGCGAACGCGCCCTCTAGGTTTTTCTCCGTCATCTTGTGCATCCCTTTCACCTCCTCATTCGCCTTTCAGGGTCCCCACCACCGGGAACCTTTCTAATAGCTCCGGCCCGTGGGGAGCCTTATCAAGTGCTGCGGTGAGGTCCCTACCCGCCGTATGGAGGGCCTGGTGACGGCCGCTCTGCCAGAGAAAGCTTTCTGTGACATCGTATACCCTCCCCCCGTAGGCAATGTAAGCTGGGCGGCCGTCCCGGCCATCGAAGCGGGCCAGCTCCTCCAAGGAAAACTCCCTCACTTGAGGAACTTGGAGACGAATGGTGAGGGCTCCCCCCGGCGCATGAAGTGGCCCGAGGGCCCCTCTCCCAGGAACTCCGAGAACCAGGATTCGTGCTCGATCTCCTCGTGGAGGATGGAAAGGGCAAGGTCGTAGGTGCGGTGGTCCTTCCCGGCGGTCATGTTGCAGATCTGGGTGTAGCCGCGGACGGCGCAGCGCTCGGCCTCCACAAGCACCTTGAGGATCGCCATGACCTCCCTTGGGTCCTCGGGGAGCCGGGCGGGCCGACAGGCCGAGAGGTTGTGGAACTCCACCATGTCCTCGGGGAGCCTTCCCCCGAGCTCGTAGATCCTGGGGACCAGGGCCTCGAAGTGGTTCCGGTCCTCGATCCTGGCCACCTCGGCGATCTCCTTTATGGTCTCGCCCTCGAGGCCGATGAGGTTGGCCCGGAGGATGGTGTAGTAGTAGTAGGTGGTGAGCTCGGCAGCGGCGTTTTTCACCAGAAGCTCCAGGAGCTCATCGACGTTCACCCCTGCCCGTTCCACCATTTCCCGTGCTACTTTGGCCATGCTTCCTCCTTTTTTCCTTGGCAGTTTGGGCACAGGCCAAGGAAGATGAGTTGGTGTCCCAGCACCCTGAACCCCTGGCCCAGGTCCAGGCCGTCCAGTTCCCGGCGGTAGGGGAGCTCGAGGTCGAAGGCCCGGCCACAGGCGGTGCAGCGAAAGTGGTAGTGGGGATGGGTGTTGGGGTCGAAGCGGTCCGGGCCGTTTCCCTGGAGCTCCTTCAGCTTCCCCTCCCGGGCCAGGGCCCGCAGGTTCCGGTAGACGGTGGCCAGGCTGATCTGCGCCCCCTTTTCCCGGAGCTCCTGGTAGAGCTCCTCTGCGGTGGGGTGGTCAGTGCGGCCCTGGAGGGCCTCCACGATGAGCCGCCTCTGCCTGGTCCACCGCCAACCGGTCCCCCCCTCTCTTTTCATGATCATCATTTGCATTTTAACCCGGATCGATCCCCGGGTCAAGGGTGGTGTAGAACCCCTAGTCCCGGGGGGAGAGCAGGGCCGGAAGAAGGCCCCCGACGGGCTTCCCTGAGGCGATGAGCTCCCGGATGGCCCCTTCCCCAGAAAGGTCCCCCAGGAGGATCGCCCCCACCAGGCTCCCCTGCCGCACCACCAGCTTCCTGTAGCTCCCCCCCTTTGGATCGACCAGCCGGTGCTCCTCCCCAGGCCCCCCTTGGGCTTGGGTTTCCCCCAGGCACAGAAGGTCCACCCCCGCCACCTTGAGCCGGTTCTGGACCACCGTCCCGGCATAGACGGCGCTGCCCGGCTCGACCATGTTGGCCGCCGCCACCTCCGCTTGCTCCCGGGCCGCCGGGATGATCCCGTACACCCTCCCCTGCCACTCGGCGGCGTCCCCGCAGGCGTAGACGCCCGGGGCGGAGGTGGCCATGCGCTCGTCCACCACGATCCCCCGGTCCACGGCAAGGTCCGCCTCGGCCGCCAGGGCGGTGCGGGGGCGGATCCCAGCCGCCATCACCACCAGCCCCGCCTCGATCTTCTCCCCGGACTCAAGGACGGCCCGCTCCACCTGCCCCCTTCCCTCCAGGGCACGGCAGCTTGTGCCGACGATCACCCGGATCCCCAGCCCTTCAAGCCTCCCTTTCAAGACCTCCCCTCCCTCCCGGTCCAGCTGGCGAAAGAGGGGCCACAGGGAGCGCTCCAGCACCACCACGGAAAGGCCACAAGCCCGCAGTGCCCGAGCCGCCTCCAAGCCCAGCCACCCCCCGCCGATCACCAGGGCGGCGTGGGCGACTTCGGCTCGGGCCCTGATCCGCTCCACATCGGCCGCGGTCCGCAGGGTGAAGACCCCAGGGAGGTCCGCCCCGGGGATGGGCGGGCGGAAGGCCTCGGCCCCGGTGGCGAGGAGCACCCGGTCATAAGAAAGCTCCTCCCCACTGGACAAAAACACCCGGCGCAGGGCCGGCTGCAGCCCCACCGCCGCGCTCCCGGGGCGGTACTCGATCCCCTGGCCCTCGTACCAGGACAGGGGATAAGGGGAGATATCGTCCAGGGACTTATCCCCGGACAGGACGTCTATAAGCCCCGGCCGCAAGTAGTAGGGGCGGGGTTCGGCCTCCACCAGGGTCACCTGGGCCTTGGGGGCCAGGTTCCTGAGCCTGCGGGCGGTGGTGACCCCGGCGATCCCGCCGCCCACTATCAGGTACCTCAAGACAGCTTCTCGAACATGGACTTGGGCGCCCCGCACTCCGGACAGACCCAGGACTCCGGCAGGTCCTCAAACGGGGTGCCGGGGGCCACGCCCTGGGAGGGGTCCCCTTCCTTGGGGTCGTAAACCCAACCACACACGGTGCACTCCCACTTCTCCATCGTCTACCTCCTTAAAAGTCATGGTAAGGTGCCGGGGCCCAAGGGGGCAAACCTGGACCCGGCGGGGGATCGAGGCCCTCCTCACCGAGTGATGGCCCGGCGGACGTATCTCCCCACCATCTGGTGCAGGTAATGGAGGGCGTGGTCGTAACCCCGCAGGGCCTCGCTCATGGTGTACTGGAGCGTGCGGGCAAGCCACAGCCGGAACAGGAGCTCCCGCCAGTCCTCATCCTGGGAGGAGAAGTGTTCGAGGAGCGCCTGGTAGGTCAAATACCAGACCTCCTCGTCCATGAAGCCGAACCGGGGGAAGCTTCGGCAGGCCAGCATGCCCTCCCAGACCTTGCGCGGGAGACACGCAAGCAGCTCCTCCTGTCTTGGGGTCCAGCCCTCCGAGAGCAGGGCAAGCGACCCCTCGATGTCGTAGCCGATCTTCTCCCGCACCTCCTGAGGTACGGGGCCGGGATACTCTATCCGGTGCGCCCCGCCCTCCGGCACCTGTTCTTCCTTGAGCGATTGGACGGCGGCGAAGCACTCGATTAGCATGGTTTTCAGGTCTGTGAGCTTGCCGTAGAGCTTGTGTAGCTTCCCCACCCCGATGTATGTCTCGTAGATGCTCGCGCCATGTTGAACCATGGCGAACGTGTACAGGGTGTCTATGCCCCAGTCGCTCTGGCGTCGTACCCGCTCGTCGGCGAGCAACCGCTCGGCAAGCGATCTGGTAAGCAAAAGCTCCCCTCCCAGGGGTTGCTCGATCCAGGGAAGCACGCTCTTTGGCCACAGGAGGGCGAACCCGGTCCGGGTGATGAACCAGGTGATCATGGCGTCCGTGCTGGCCCGGGGGAAGTAGTGGCGTACCACCTGGTAGCCCTGATCCGCCCCCTCCTCGGCCTTGGTTATCCATTCCTCCGAGAAGGAAAGGATGTCGGCGTCGTAAAAGTGGATCCGTTCAAGATCCGTTTCCTCAAGGAAATACTTGAGGGCGGTGTTCATCCCGTCCCCTTTTCCGGGGCGCCTGTCGCCCAGCCTCTCCTGGAGCAGCACCACCACCCTGACCCCGGCCTTGCGCTGTATGGCTGGGGCCTCCCTCCGCACGGCCTTGAAGCACTCGTCCTCGGCAAAGCCCACGCAAAGCACCTCGCGCACGCGGGGATGGGAGGCCGCAATGCGCACGTTCTTTAACAGGACCTCAGGGTCTTCATCCTTGAACGGGAACGCTACCAGGCTCATGTTCCCTCCCTGGCTTCAAGGAAGCGGGATCGCCTCCCCCGTTTGGCCATCAAACAGGCGGATCTTATCCTGCACCAAGGTCAGGCCCACGTCCTGTCCTGGCTGCAGCGGGATGTCCGGGCTAGTGGCCACCTTCAGCACGTCGCCGCCCACCTGGACCGTGAGGAGTTGCTGGGCGCCCAGGGGTTCGGCCACCACCACCCTGGCGGGGAGCTGGCCGGGACCAACCTGGGGCTGGACCTCGATGTTCTCCGCCCGGATCCCCAGGAGCACTGTCCCTCCTGACAGCCCCGCCAGGGCTGCCCACCATCCCTCCGGCACGGGGAGCTTGAACTGATCTACCCTCAGCTTCACCCCCCCGTCGCCCTTTTCCACCGCTGCTTGCAGGAAGTTCATGGGCGGGGTGCCGATGAACCCGCCTACGAACACGGTGGCCGGGTGGTCGTAGACCTGGGTTGGGGTATCGAGCTGCACTATCTCCCCTTCCCGCATCACCGCGATCCTGTCCCCCAAGGAGAGGGCCTCTATCTGGTCGTGGGTGACGTACACGGTGGTGGTGCCGATCTCCCGGTGCAGGCGCTTGAGCTCCGCCCTCATCTGGAGCCTAAGCAAGGCATCCAGATTCGACAGGGGCTCGTCCATGAGCAGCACCTCCGGCCTCATCACAAGAGCCCGGGCCACCGCCACCCTTTGCCTTTGCCCACCGGAGAGCTGCGAGGGATAGCGATCCAGGAGCTCGTCTATCTGGAGGAGCCCGGCCACCTTCTGCACTGCCTTTTTTATCTCCTCTTTGGGCAGGCGTCGCATCCTGAGGCCGAAGCCGATGTTCCTCTCCACGGTCATGTGGGGGAACACGGCGTAGCTCTGGAACACCATGGCGATCCCCCGTTTGGCCGGGGGGAGCTCGGTCACATCCCTCCCGGCGATGTACACCCTGCCCCTGTCCACCCGTTCAAGCCCCGCGATGCAGCGCAGGGTAGTGGTCTTGCCGCAACCGGAGGGACCGAGGAGAACCAGAAATTCCCCTTGCTCCACCGAAAGGTCCAGGTTCTTGACCGCCTCCACCTTTCCGAACGTCTTCCGTATCCCCTGGAGCTCGATCTTCCCAGCCATGGTTCACCTCTCGGCCGTGGCCCCTCCCCACATATGGAAGAGGTACCTCCGGATTAGGAACATGAAAAGCAGCGCGGGGAGGATCATGAAGAACCCCCCGGCGAACCGGAAATCCAGCGGCGAGGCCTGGATGGTGGTGATGATGTGGGCCGGCAGGGTCCGGTTGCGCACCGTGAGGATGGCCGCGGCGAACACCTCGTTCCAGGAGATGACGAAGGTGAACATGGCCGCCGCGGCAAGCCCCGGAAGAGCAAGCGGCAAGGCCACCTGGACAAACGCCCTCAACCGGCTGCACCCCAGGGTCATGGCCGCCTCCTCCAGGTCCTTGGGCACCCCCATGAAGATCCCAGTGGTGATTATCACGGCAAAGGGCAGGGCCATGGCGGTATGGACCAAAGCCACCCCCACCAGGGTGTCGTAAAGCCCCCACCTGATGAAGGTGGTGGCCAAGGGGACGGCGAGGAGTGCGGTGGGGAACATCCGGGTGATGAGGATCCCCAGCCGGAACGCCTCCCTCCCCCGGAAGAAGAAGCGGGCAACGGCATACCCTGCCGGTGCCCCCACCGCCAGGGTGAAAACAAGCGTCAAAAGCGCTACCTGTACGCTGTTTAAAAGGGACCTCACCACCCCATGGGCCCCCAGGAAGAACCGCATCGTCTCCAGAGAGAAATGACTAGGAATGATGGTTTTTGGCCAAAGATAAAGCTCTTGCCGGGGGGTGAAGGCGGAGATGCCGATCAGGAATATGGGGATGAGCACCCATAGGGCCAGCGCGAGGATGGCCATGTAGATCAGGGTTTTTCGCAAGAGATAGCGGTAGCTCATCCGCGGATCGCCTCCCTCCTGGGCCTCAGGTATCTCAGGTAAACCCAGGTCATGGCGATGGAGATGGCCATGAGCAACACCGCATAGGCGGAGGCGACGTGGGAGTTGCGGTACAGGAACTGCCAGAAGTACGCCTCCCCGGCCAGGACAGGGGTGATCTGGCCGGCCAGGGCAAGCACCACGGCAAAGGTCTGTAGGGCGAAGATGGTCCGGATGATCAGGGCCGACTGCAAAGAAGGCTTAAGCAAGGGGAGGATCACATACCAGATCTTCTTCCACCCCCTCGCCCCCAGGACCTCGGCGGCTTCCAGGTAATCCTTTGAGATCATCTGCAGGCCCGCCACCAGGATCACCATCACGATGGCGGTGGCCCGCCAGTGCTCCGCCGCCACTACGGAAAGGAAGGTGAAGCCCACATTTTGATAAGATAGATAGTGGATCGGCTTTTCGATTACCCCCAGGGCGTAAAGGATCGAGTTCAAAAAACCGCGGTGGGTGAAAATCGAAAGCCAAATGAGGCCGGCAGCCAGGTCCGATATACCAAGCGGAATGGCAAAGAGGTACAAGAAGAACCTGGACCCCCTCACCCCGGTGTTGAGGAGGAGGGCCATGGCAAGCGCAGTTATCACCTGCAACGGGACGATGGTGATGGCAAACAGGAATGTGAACTTAAGGGCATCAATAAAGCGCACATCAGAAATCATCTGTTTAAAGTAATCTAAAGTGAATCCGCTATCCCCATAGAAGGCGAGCCCGATCGCCCGGAAAAGCGGCATCAGGAAGAAGACCCCGATGAAGGCGAGGGTGGGAAGGAGAAGCCAATAAGGGAGCAAAGTGTCCGTCCCCAGCAGCTTGCGCAGCCTTTCGATCATGGAGGACAAAGGGGACGGGGAGGCGCAATGCCCCCCGCCCCCTTTCCCGCTACTTGCCGTCGGGGGCCGGATACGGGGCCCCAGCCTCTAGGTACAGCTCCCGCATGCGGGTAGCCTGCTGGCGCAGGTACTCTGCGTCCACCGGCTGCCCCTGGATGACGAACTTAAAGAAGGTGTCCGTATAGATCTTCTTGTACTCGTCGGAGATGCCCCCCGGGATAAAGCAGACGATGCCGTCCGGGGAGGCCGCCTGGGCGGACACCCCTTTGGCCAGGATCTGCAGGGCCCCGGCCGGTACCGCCCCCGCCGCCTCCTCCGCCACCGGGAAGAACCCCACCCCCTCCAGGATCTTCACCTGCACCTCGGGGGTGGTGAGGTAGGTAATGAGCCGGGCGGCCGCCTCGGGATCCGGCGAGGTCCCCGGGATGGCTAGACCAGCGAGCACCGAGATGAACCCGCGGCCGGCAGGACCGGCCGGAGAGGGGACGGCTATGAAGTCGTTGGGCCGCTGGACGATGGCCTCCTTGACCCGGGCGGTGTGGTCCCAGGCGATCCAAACCTCCTCCGACAAAAGCGGCGTGTCCATGGCGTCCCAGGTGGGGGCGGCGGGGTTCACGTACTGCCAGAGCTCCTGCATGTAGCTCCACATGTCCACCGCGGCGGCGGAGTCGAAGGCCAGCACCTGGTAGCCGGTGAAGGAGGGGTAGAGGTAGCCGTGGATGAAACGATGGATCAGGCTCTTGGGCCCGGCCGGGATGCCGAGCTTCTGCTCCCCGGTGGCCTCATAGACGTTCTTGGCCCAGGCAAGGAGATCATCATAGGTCAGGGCCCAGATGTTGACCCCTACCGGAAGATAGGCCAGGGCCTTGACGTTCACCACCACGAGGTAGGTGGCCTGCATGAGGGGGATGTACACCTGCTTTCCAGCCATCTGGCCCTTGGCCATCAAGGTGGGGCTGATGGTGCCACCCGGGATCACCCCACTCACATCCGCCAGGGCATAGGAGAAGGGCGCAAGGTCCCCATGAAGGCCACAGAGCACCGCGATCTCGCCTGCCCCGGCCCTGTATTCGGCCTCGATTCGAGAGGAGAACTCCGCGTACTCAACGTTTAAGAGCTCCACAGAGATGCCCGTCTCCTCAGCGAAGGGGGCGAGGATCTGGCTGCGCACGAACTCCCCTTCTGCAATAGGTGTAAATTGAGTAGACATCCAGGTAATGTCTGCCGCCGACACCAGAAGCCCACAGGCTAGCACACCTAACAGGATCAACCGCTTCACTTGTACCTCCTTTTCCTTATGTAACCTAGAAACCTCTCCTCAAGGCGAGCTTCCTTCGGCCTATCACCCCCCGGAAAGATTGATCCAAACCATTCTACCGGCCCAGCAAGGGGGCGTCAAGAGAGGACGGTATTTAAAGTGCTGTTGCCTTGCGGGCAGGGTGGCCGGGCGATGGGGGACAACGGTCGCTTTGGGAGGGGGTAGCGGTCGTTGAACTCCCCGGCCCCGTGTATACAATGCGGGCCAAGGTCACCGACCATGTCGCGGATCGGTATATGTCATTTTCGGGTGGGGGAAACGGACGGGGTGTCCCTGGAGATCGATAAATGGCGGGGGGCCCTGGAGGCACTGGGACATGAGGTCTTCCTCTGCGCAGGGAGGTCCGGCGGGGAGGAGGCCTTCCTCATCCCGGAACTGTCCCTGGACCACCCGGAGGTGGAAAAGATAAGACGCAACGCCTTCCAGGCCTTCTCCGATTACCCCTCCGAAGGCGAGCTGCACGACCACATCGAGGCCGTGGCCTCCCGCATCGAGCGGGGGCTGCGGCATTTCGTGGAGGTCTACGATATAAACCTGTTGATCGTAGAAAACATCTGGTCCCTTTCCCCCCATCTCCCCGCCACCCTGGCCCTGTGGCGCACGGTGAGGGGCCTGCGCCTACCGGCCATCGCCCACCACCACGACTTCTACTGGGAAAAGGACGACTACCGGGGCCCCACCTGCGGGCTTGTGCGGAGGCTCCTTTCCCAGTACTTCCCCCCCAAGGACCCCAGGATCCTGCACGTGGTGATAAACCGCCTGGCGCAGGGGGAGCTGCGCCGACGGGGGATCGAGTCCATCGTGGTCCCCAACGTGCTTGATTTCGAACAGGGGCCAAGGGTGGATGAGTTCAACCAGGATTTCCGGGACCGGTGCGGGCTTGCCCCAGGGGATGTGGTGCTGCTCCAGTCCACCAGGATCGTGCGGAGAAAGGGGATCGAGCTGGCGGTGGATCTGGCCGCCCTCCTTTCCCACCCCAGGTTCGCCGAGGCCCTGCGCCGCCGCATCCGGGCCCGCGGCGCCTGCGGGGAGCCGCACCCGGTGCTCCTTCTGCCAAACGTGGTGGAGGATCCCCCCTATTTAGAACAGCTCCAGGACAGGATCTCCCGTCGGGGGGTGGACGCCAGGTTCGTCTCCGGGCACGTGGCCTTCAAAAGGGCCCAGTACGACGACAGGAAGATCTACTCCCTTTGGGATACCTACCTATTTGCCGACGTCATGACCTACCCCTCCCTGCAAGAGGGATGGGGGAACCAGTTCCTGGAGGGGGTATGGGCGAAGCTCCCCCCGGTTGTGTTCGAGTACCCGGTCTTCAGGACCGACATCGCCCCGCTTGGCTTCAGGTGCGTGTCCCTGGGGAAGTCCCTAAAGCGGGATGCCGACGGCCTGTGGCGGGTCCCCGAGCCGGCCCTCCGCCGGGCGGCCGAGGAGACGGCCAAGCTCCTTTCCTCCCCCGGCCAGTATCAGCGGGTGGTGGAGCACAACTTCTTCCAGCTCGCCCGGAGGAACCTTTCGGTGGCGCGCCTCCGGGAGCTCTTGGGGGACATGGTGACAAGGAGCCTGGCGGGCAGCCAAGGAGGCCTTTTTGTCCGGCCGCATTGAGCTCGTGGTGGGGGTGTGCACGAAGGACTGCGCCTCCACGATCCGGGGGGTGCTGGAGGCCGTGGACCAGGGCCTGGCCAGGTTCTTCACCGGGCGCCGCGCCCTGATCGTGGTGTCCGACGGCTTTTCCTCGGACGGGACCAGGGAGGTGGCGGCAGGGGTCCCCACCCGGGCAGAGCTCGCCGTGCTCCCCCAGCGGGGCGGGCCGGGGAAGGGCATGGGGGTGCGCACCATCCTGGAGGAGGCCGCCTCCCGCCGGGCCCAGGCCATCGCCCTGGTGGATGGCGACCTCACCAGCATCCGCCCGGAGTGGATGGAGCTCCTCCTCTCCCCAGTCCTTGCCGGGGCAAGCCTGGTGGTCCCCATCTACCTGCGCCACCCCCACGACGGGGTGATCACCAACCACCTGGCATATCCGGTGGTGAACGCGCTCCTGGGACTTGGGGTAAGGCAGCCCATCGGGGGGGAGTTCGCCCTGTCCGGCAAGTTGGCGGAGGCCCTCCTCGCAAGCCCCGTCTTTCCAAGCCGATTCGGGATCGACATCTTCATCACCGTGACCGGGGCGGTGCTCGGGGGAGGGGTGGTCCAGGCCGCCCTGGGGGTGAAGGAACACGAGTCCACCAAACGATACGCCGACCCGGAGGCGCTGCTTGTCCCGATGTTTCATCAGGTTGCGGGGACCCTGTTCCGTTTGCTGCATCACTTCCGGGATCACGTGAAAAAGGTAAAAGGGGTGCGGGACGTGCCGCAGGTGGGGGAGCTTCCCCCGGTTGAGCCCGCCCCGGTGCCGGTGGACGAGGGGCGTTTGCTTGCTCGTTTCCGAAGGCTCGTGGGGGAGAGGATAGAGGGGAAGAACACCTTCCTGGGCCCCCTGGCGGAGGAGGTGGTGGGGCTTTCTGGGCTCCCCTTGGACGGGTTCCGCTTCCCCGTCCCCCTGTGGGCGGAGGCGGTCTACCGGGCGATCTGCGCCTTCCCGAGCTCTTGTGATGTGCTGGGGGTGCTGGAACCCCTATGGCAGGGAAGGTACCTGGCCTTCGTGCGCCAGACAAAGGGCCTTCCCGTGGCGGAGGCAGAACAGGTGATCCGCGACCAGCTCGCCGACTTCAGCAGGCTGCGGGGGATAGTGGAGGGGTGTCTGTGAAGACGGTCATCCTCGCCGGGGGGTATGCACGGCGCCTGTGGCCCATCACCCTGGATCGGCCAAAGCCCCTCCTCCCGGTGGCGGGAAAACCCATCTTGGACTACCTTATGGAGCGCTACCCGTTCCCTGAGCCGCCCATCCTTTCCACCAACAGGAGGTTCGCCGCCGATTTCTCGGCCTGGGCAAAAGAGCGCGGCTATAGCATCCAGCTCGCGGTGGAGGACACCGCTGCCGAGGAGGAAAAACTGGGCTCGGTGGGGGCCCTGGCCCGTTTGGTAGAGGTGCTGGACCTCAAGGACGACCTCCTTGTTATCGGCGGCGACAACCTCTTCTCCTTCGAGTTGGGCGAGCTGGTGGCCTCCTTCCACGGGGAGGTGCTGGTGGCCCTCTACGAGCTGGGGGACCCGCAGGTGGCCCGCCGGCGGTACGGGGTGGCGGTGGTGGAGGGCGACCTTGTGGTGGGGTTTCAGGAAAAGCCCGAGGACCCAAGGTCCTCCCTGGCCAGCACCGCCTGCTACGTCTTCCCCCGAAGGGTGCTCCCCCTCTTCCGCGATTTCCTTAACCAGGCCCCGGCCGGCCAGGATGCCCCCGGCTACTTCCTCTCCTGGCTCCTTTCCCGGGAGAGGATCCGGGCGTTCGTGTTTCGGGAGGGGTGGTTTGACATCGGCGGCCGGGAGGCCTATATCGCTGCCAACCTCCACTTCAACGGGGGCAAAAGCTGGATCCACCCGGAGGCGGAGGTGCGGGGCTCCCGGATCGAGCGCTCGGTGGTGCTCGGCCCCTCCTTGATAGAAAACAGCCGGCTTTCTGGGTGCGTGGTGGACGAGGGGGCAGAGCTTTCCGGGGTGGAGCTCGAGGACACCCTGATCGGCCGGGGCAGCCGGCTTAGGGCTGCCGATTGACATCCGCCCCCGCCGGCCGGAGAATGCCGTATTCCAAAATCTGGGGTGATTTGAGTGCGCAGGTTGTGGCTTGTGCCGATAGCAGTGGTACTCGGACTTAGCGCCCTTGGACAGGAGCCGGTGGCGTTGGTGAACGGGCAGGAGATCTCCCGCCAGGAGCTGGAGCAGGCCACCGGGCTCACCTCCCTGATCTACACCATCTACCAACAATTCCCCCGTTTTGCCCAGACGTTGCTTACCACCGAAGAGGGATCCGCCCTCATCCGCCGCTATCAGCGGGATGTCCTGGAGCAGCTCATCCTAAGGGAGCTGGAGGTTCAAGAGGCCGAGGCCCGAGGCCTTGAGCCGGATGCGGCCACCCTGGAAGCCAAGGTACAGGAGACAATGGATCAGATCCTGATGCAGAACGACCTCACCGAGGAGGAGCTTTCTGACATCCTTGCGCAGCAGGGACGCACCCTGGAGGGCTTCCGGGAGGAGGTGACCGTTCAGGTCAGGGAGCAGCTTATGATCCAGGCCCTTCAGGAGGCGGTGACGGCCCCTGCCTCGGTGAGCGAGGAGGAGATCGAGGCCTATTACCAGGAACATCCCGACAGGTTCACGGATGAGGCGGGGGAGATAAGGCCCCTGGCCGAGGTACACGACGACATAGAGGCCCTCCTCCTTGACCAGAAGCGGGGGGAGCTTTGGAGGAGTTGGCTAGAGGAGACCCGAGCCGCGGCCGACGTCCAGATAATGCTTGAGGGGGGAAGCTAGGGGTAGATGCCGGAGCTCAGGAAGGGCCCGCTTGTGGGGCGATGGGTGATCGTGGCCCCGGAGCGGGGGAGGCGTCCCTCCGACTTCCGGGTCGAGGCCGCCCCCGAAGTACAGCCGAAGGAAGGCTGCCCCTTTTGCCCGGGAAACGAGCACCTGACCCCGCCTGAGGTCTACAGGGTCCCCGGGCCAGGGGGCGGCTGGCGGGTGCGGGTGGTGCCGAACAAGTTCCCGGCCCTCTCCGACTATCCGGCCCTGGACCCGGCCCCGCAGGGGCCCTTCCTGCGGCTGAACGGGGTGGGGGCACACGAGGTGGTGATCGACTCACCCGATCACGCCCATGATCTGGATGGGCTCTCCCAGGAGCAGGTGGAGCTGGTGGTGGAGGCCTGGGTACACCGGCTCCGGGCCTTGGGCGAGCGGTTTCATTATGTGCAGCTTTTCCGGAACCACGGAGGGGGCAGCGGGGCTTCCCTCTCCCACCCCCATTCCCAGATCATCGCCACCCCCCTGGTCCCCCCCGAGGTGGAAGGCCGGCTGAAGGCGGCCCTGGAACACTGGCGGCGCCACGGCACATGCGTGGTCTGCACCCTCATCGAAAAGGAACTTTCAAGCGGGGTCCGGGTTGTGGAGGCCTCCGAAAGGTTCCTCGTCCTCACCCCATACGACTCCCGCTTCCCGTTCGAGCTTTCGATCGTTCCCCGGTTCCACTCCCACGATTTCCGCTCCATGAACCCAAAGGACAGGGCCGCTTTTGCCGCCACCTTGCGGAGAACACTTGCCCGGATCAAGCGCCTGTTGGGGGACATACCGTATAACCTGTGCCTCCAGACGAGCCCCACCCCCAAGGGGGATTGGCCCGGGCTTCCGGTCTGGTACCATTGGCAGCTGGAACTCCTCCCCCGGCTTACCAGGCCGGGTGGGTTCGAATGGGGGACGGGGATCTACATCAACCCCATGCCCCCGGAGGAGGCAGCCCGGCATCTGCGGGAGGTTGTAAGAGGAGGTTAGCCATGCCGTATCTAGGTGGTGAGGAACTAAAAAGGGTGTATGAGCTGGCCCAGCGGGACAGGTTTGCCCTTGTGGCAAACAACTTCGCCGAGCCCAACGTGCTTTTGGGGCTCCTTTCGGCCTATGAAGAGGCAAAAAGCGACCTTTTGCTTCAAATCTCCTTGGGAGCGGCGAAGTTCGCGGGGGGTGGAAGACCCCTTCCTGGCCTGAGGGCTTTGGTGGGCTATGTGCGGGCCCTGGCCGCCGGGACGGGGATCGGGGTGTTCGTCAACTTAGACCACATCACCCCCGATCACATCGATGATTTCCTGAGGCCGGCCATCGAGGAGGGGCTGTGTTCCTCGGCGATGATCGACGCCTCGGCCCTCCCTTTTGAGGAGAACGTGGCCGCCACAAGGGAGGTGGTGAAGTTCGCCCACCCGCATGGCGTCCTAGTGGAAGGGGAACTGGGGAAGATCAAAGGGGTGGAGGACGAGGTTGCCTCGGACGAGGCCTTCTATACCGATCCCGATGAGGCCCTGGAGTTCGTGGAGGAAACCGGGGTGGACCTCCTGGCCGTCTCGGTGGGGACCCAGCACGGGGTGTCAAAGGGGCGGGATCTCGTGTTGCGGGTGGATCTGGCCCGGAGGATAGACGAACGGCTGCGGGGTGCAGGCTTTCGGGTGCCGCTGGTTTTACACGGGGCGTCGGGGCTTTCGGGGGATCAAGTCAAGGCCCTGGTGGCAGCCGGGGTGTGCAAGGTGAACAAGGACACCACCTACCAGTACGTGTACGCCCAGGCCGCCTGTTCCTTCTACCTGGAAAGTCGGAACGCCATCCTCCCGCCCGAGGGGGTCGCCTTCGACCCCATCACCTTCGAGGCCAGCTCCGGCCAGTGGTCCCCCGAAAAGAAGCTGTTCGACCCTCGGGTGGTGGGGAGGAAGGTTCAGGCCGCCATCTCCGAGGTGGCCAGGGAGTGCCTGCGGCAGGTGGGTTCGGAAGGGAGGTCGATTTATGCCTGAGCTTAAAAGGATAGGGGTTCTCACGGGAGGGGGGGATTCCCCAGGGATAAACTCGGCCCTTAGGGCCATCGTCAGGCGGGCTTCCGCCGAGGGGATCGAGGTGGTGGGCTTCCGGGACGGCTGGAAGGGGCCCATCGAAGGGGAGGCCCAGCCCCTCACCCTGGCCGACGTCTCGGGGATCCTGTACGTGGGGGGGACCATCCTGGGCACCTCCCGCACCAACCCCTTCCGAAAGCGGGACCGGGACGGGGAGACGGTGTGGGAGCCAACGGAACGGGTGGATGCCATCCTCGCCAACCTGGAGAAACTCTCGGTGGACGCCCTAATCGCCATCGGGGGGGATGACACCCTGGGGGTGGCCCATCGGCTGGCCGCCTATGGGGTGAAGGCGGTGGGCATCCCCCAGACCATCGACAACGACATCGGGGGAACGGATTTTGCCATTGGCTTCCATTCGGCCCTGGCCACGGTAACCGACGCCCTGGACAAGCTCCACACCACCGCCCATGCCCATCATCGGCTGCTCATCGTGGAGGTGATGGGGCGGGACTCCGGCTGGATCGCCGTCTATGGGGGCCTGGCCGGGGGGGCGGATGTGATCATCGTCCCCGAGGGGCCGCCGGAGGGCTCCTTCTCCGTGGATGAGGTGGAGGAGGTGGTGCGCCGGCGCCTTGCGCAGGGGAGGAGGTTCTCCATCGTGGTGGTGGCGGAGGGGGCCCGCCCCCGGGAGCTGGGGGGAAAGCAGGTGGCAAGTGGGGAGGTAGACGCCTTCGGGCACGTGCAGCTTGGGGGGGTGGGCTATTGGCTGGCCGGCGAGCTCAAGAAAAGGAACCTCCCCCTTACCCCCAGGGTTACGGTTTTGGCATACCTGCAGCGGGGTGGGGCTGCCACCCCGTTCGATCGGCTCTTGGCCACCCGATTCGGGGTCAAGGCGGTGGAGTTCGCCCTGGAGGGCCAGTTCGACGTGCTCACCGGCCTTTGGGGCACGGAGGTCCGGGCCGTCCCACTGGAGGAGGCACTGGCCCAATGCCCCAAGCCGGTTGATCCAGAGCTCCTGCGGGTGGCCAGGGCCATCGGGATCGGCTAGGAGGTGGGTCAGGTGTGAAAAGGGTGTTGCTCCTCTCCTTGGCTTTGGTGGGGCTGGTGGCCGTGGCGGCCAACCAGTCCTCGGACCTGTTCTCCCCCCTGGGGGACGTGTACCGGCTTATCCAAACCTAATTATTACCGGGCGGACCAGGTGACCGACGAGCAACTCCTCCACGGGGCCCTGCGGGGGATGATCGAGGCCCTGGACGACCCCTACTCCGCCTTCTTGGACCCCGAGGAGTACTCCCGCTGGCAGGAGTCCCTGGAAGGGGAGTACTCCGGGGTGGGGATGGAGATCACCATCCGGGATGGGAAGGTGACGGTGGTGTCGCCCCTGCCGGGGACCCCGGCCGAGCAGGCGGGGATCCGCCCCGGGGACTGGATCCGGGCCGTGGACGGAAGGTCCACCGAGGGGTGGACCCTGGAGGAGGCCTCCATGGCCATCCGGGGGGAAGAGGGGACCCAGGTCACCCTCAACGTTCAGCACCCCGACGGCACTGTGGAGGAGATCACCATCGTCAGGGCCCGGATCCACGTGGACCCGGTACGGGCCGAGTACTGGGATGAGAAGAAGGTGGGCTACGTAAGGGTCTTGAGGTTCGACTTCGAAACCCCGGCCCAGGTGGGGCAGGCCCTGTACTCGTTCCCCTTACATGAGCTCAAGGGAGTTATCCTCGACCTCCGTTACAACCCCGGGGGGGTGCTCTCCGCAGCGGTGGACGTGGCCAGCTTCTTCATAGACGAGGGGATAATCGTCCGCACCTCCGGCCCCTCCTTCGGGGCCAAGCTGTACGGTTCCAAGGGGAATTCCTTCCCCAACCTGCCCCTGGTGGTCCTGGTAAACGAGGGGACGGCTTCCGCCTCCGAGATCGTGGCCGGGGCCATCCAGGACCATGGGGTGGGGGTGCTGGTGGGGCGCAACACGTTCGGCAAGGGCCTCATCCAGGAGTTCGTCATGCGCCTTCCGGATGGCTCGGCCATCAAGCTGACCACCGGGGAGTACTTCACCCCCAAAGGGCGTCCGGTACAGGATGTGGGCCTCGCCCCGGACATCCCGGTGGAGGAGGAAGGGGAAGGCGCCGACGACCCGGACATCGCGGCCGCCCTGGAGTGGATCGCCTCCCAGGCAGCCCAGCCCGTGGGAAGCCCCTAACAAGATGCGGGCGGCGGTGATCGGGGCGGGGAGCTGGGGGACCGCCTTCGCCCGGCTCCTCGCCCTGGCCGGCCACCGGGTGGCCCTATGGGCCCGCCGGGCCTCCCTCGTGGAGGTCATAAGGAAGACCGGTGAGAACCCGGAATACCTGCCTGGGGTAGCCGTTCCCCCGGGGGTTAGGGTCACCTCCGACCCGGAGGAGGCCGCCGGGGGGGCCGAGGTGATCTTCTTCGCCGTCCCCAGCCTGGCCTTGCGGCAGGTGGCAGAAAAATTCACCCCTTTTGTGCCCCCTGGGATCGGGCTGGTGCACCTTGCCAAGGGGCTGGAGCCGGGGACGGGAAGCCGCATGTCTCAGGTCCTGGCGGAGACGCTTCCCGGCCACCCCGTATTCGCCCTGTCCGGGCCGTGCCATGCCGAGGAGGTGGCCCGGGATCATCCCACCTGCGTGGTACTGGCCGGGGAGGATTTGGGGCTGGGGGGATGGCTCCAGCGGGCCCTCATGACCCCCAGGTTCCGAGTGTACCTTTCGGACGACCTTTTGGGGGTGGAGTATTGTGGGGCGGTGAAGAACGTTTTGGCCATCGGGGCCGGGATCTCCGATGGCCTCGGCTATGGGGACAACACCAGGGCCGCCCTGATAACCCGAGGGCTTGCGGAGCTGGTCCGCTTCGGCCGGGCGGTGGGGGCCAAGCCCGAGACCTTCTACGGGCTGGCCGGCCTGGGGGACCTGGTGGTCACCGCCACCAGCCAGCATTCCCGAAACCGCCGGGTGGGCATAAGGATCGGCCGGGGGGAAAGGCTTAAGGATATCCTGTCCGGCATGCGGATGGTGGCAGAAGGGGTACACACCTCGGCCATCCTGCAGGGGCTGGCCGAAAGGTACGGGGTGGACATGCCCCTGTCCGAGGCCGTGTACCGGGTGTTGCACCGGGGGGAAGCCCCCCGCCAGCAGATCGACCGGCTTATGCTCCGTCCCCCAAAGCGGGAGGACCTTTAGCCCTCATTCATCCCCCACCTTGGGGAGGAGCTTCCGCTCGGGGAACCGGGGCAGCACCTCCCCCCAAACCAGAAGGGGCAGCCTCAGCCCGATGCGCCAGCCTTCGGCAGGGGGTTCCCCCAAAAGGAACCCGAGCTGGGTGCCCACCGCGACGTTTCGCCTCCACAGCAGGGCCATGCCCACCTGCCCATCCTCCAGGGCCACGCAGCTTGTGACCCGGCCGATCAGGTGGCCTGCCCGGTCTACCACCCCGGCCCCGGCCCGCACCGGCCTTTCCCCCGGAGGGATCCGGAACCGCACCACCTCCCGGGACCAGTTTGCAAGCGCCCTGAGGTAGGCGGCCCGGCCGATGAAATATGGCTTGTGAAGCTTTACATACGGAGCGAAGCCCGCCTCATGGGGCATGATCCCGTGTTGCCCGGCAAGCTCGTGCCCGTAGAGGGGGAGCCCCGCCTCGGTACGCAGGGAGTCCCGGGCGGCAAGCCCACAGGGGAGCACCCCAAACCCCTCCCCCGCCTCCAGGAGCCGTCCCCACAGCTCCTCGGCATCCTGGGGGCGCACGTAGAGCTCGTAACCCAAGGGCTCGCCGGTGTAGCCGGTGCGGGCGCAGATCACATGCCTACCTGCGAGCTCAAGCTCCAGGAACTCGGTGCGCTTGAGGGCGGCAAGCCTCCTCCGGTCGCGGGGGGAAAGGAGCCGAGAGAGCACCTTCCGCGAGGCCGGGCCCTGCAGGGCCAGGTCCACCCGTCCGTCCTCCGCCCCCTCCGCCTTTAGGTCAAAGAGCTCCACCTCCCCGTCCGGCCCGATCCAGGGCCGCTCCGGATCCAGGGGCACCTTGCCTGAGTTCACCGCCTTCAGCCACTCCCAGTCCACGTCCTCGTTGGCGGCGTTTACTACAAGGAGAAACCGGTTCTTGTCCCGCCGGTACACCATCAAATCGTCGATGACCTTCCCTTCGGGATCAAGGAGAAAACCGTACTGGGACTGCCCGGGATGGAGCCAGCCGGCGTAGTTGGTGGTGACCAGGTTCAGGAAGGACTCCGCGTAGCGGCCGGCCACCTCAAAGCAGCCCATGTGCCCCAGGTCGAACAGGCCCGCCCCGGTTCGCACCGCCCGGTGCTCTTCCAAGGCCGAGCTGAACCAAAGGGGCATCTCGTAGCCGGCGAACTCGGCCATCTTCGCCTTGCGGGCCCGGTGCCAGGGGTTGAGGGGCGTCTTCTTGATGACGCGTGACGGGTGACGCGTGACGGGTGGGGCACCTGGGGGAAGGGGGGATCTCGTAGCCTTCAATATCTCCCGCAAGAGGGGCTCCCCTACGAAATAGGGCTTCTTGATATCGAAGAGCTCAGGGTGCCTCTCATAGAGCTCCTTTATGTCTCCCGAGATCCCGAGGAAGACCCCCTCCACCGAGCCATCCGGGTTGACCTTCAGACGCTTCCCGTCGAGGGCTAGTTCGATTCCCTTCCCGTCACGCGTCACGCGTAACGCGTCACGGATGTCCTCGACCACCGCCGGCCCCTGCACCTTGCGGTAGATGTCCTCCGGGTCGAACAGGACATATCCGTCCGCCAGCCCGGCCAGCCAGCTTCGGAGCCTCTCCATGGTCCCTGGGGGGGAGAGGACCAAAAGCCGGGGGCGCAAAAGCTCATCGTCTGGGAGCCTGCCCACGATGGCCTCACAGATGAGGGCCCCTTCCCCGTCGAAGAAGAGCGTGCGGCGGGCCTCCCCTGGCTCCAGGGAGAGGATGTGGGCGGAGGAGGCCTCGTGGAGGAGCTCCTGAGCCCTCCCCCCCCGCACAAGGAGGGCCGTTGGGGCAGGATCGCCTGCCCGCACCGGCTCCGGTTCGGGGGAGAAGCGGGCGACGAGCTCCCGTACCCGGGCCCGGGCCTCCTCCAAGACCGCAAGGGGGAGCTTGCCCCGGGGGAGGGGGCCCATGAGCCCCTGGTAGGTGAACGGGCGGATGGAGGTAAGGAGCCGAGCGGTGATCTCGGCGATCTCCCCCATCTCCTCTTTCCCCATCCCCCGCTGGGTGACCCAGGGGGTGCCGTAGCGGATCCCCCGGGCGTCGGCGGCCGAGGTGTCCCCGGGGATGGTGTTCTTGTTGGCCACAAGGCCGGCCAGGTCCAGGACCCGGGCGGCGATCTCCCCCATCAGTGGCTTTCCGTTGGGCGTCTTTATCGCCCGGAGGTCGATCACAAGCAGGTGCGTATCGGTGCCGCCGTAGGCGAGCCTGAGGCCCTGCTCGGCCAGGGCCGCCGCCAGGGCCCGGGCGTTCTCAACGATCCTGCGCTGTAGGGCCTTGAACGCCTCGGTCCTGGCCAGCTTGAACGCCACGGCGATGGCGGCGAACTTGTTCACGTGGGGGCCCCCTTGAGCCCCCGGGAACACGGCCTGCTCTATGGCCTTGGCGAGGTCCGGATCGCAGGTCAGGATAACCGCCCCCCGGGGACCACACAGGGTCTTGTGGGTGGTGAACATCACCACGTCGGCCCAGCCCACCGGGTTGGGGTACGCCCCGGCGATGGCCATCCCAGCGGTGTGGGCGATGTCGGCCAAAAGCAATGCCCCCGCCGCATCGGCTATCTCGCGGAAGGCAGCCCAGTCCGGCGCCCAGGGGTAGGAGGTGTAGCCAGCGATGATCATCTTCGGCCGGTGCCTTATCGCCAGATCCTTGATTTGATCGTAGTCCAAACGTTCGGTCCTCCCATCCACCCCATAGGGGACCACCTTGAACCTACGGCCGGACTGGTGGAACGGGGAGCCATGTGAAAGATGTCCCCCTTGGGTGAGGTCCATGGCCATGATGGTGTCCCCGGGGGAAAGCAATGCATCGTAGATGGCCATGTTGGCATTGGCCCCGGACAGGGGCTGAACACAGGCGTAGATCTCGTCGGCGGACACAAGGTCGTTTGCGAACGCCTCCGCCGCCCGCCGGCAGGCAATGGCCTCCACGATGTCCGCGTACTCCACCCCTTTATAGAACCGGCGGTCGGCATACCGGCGGAAGTAGGCGAGCCCTTCGGCCAGGTCCGAAAGGCGAGCCTCGGAGAACCGCAGCATCTCCTCCCGGGGATAGCCCTCGGCGTAGATGGAGGTGAAGGCGCTTCCCAAGGCCTCCAGCACCGCCTTTGGGGTAAGGGACTCCGAGGGGATAAGGATGATCTTGTCCTTCTGTCTCCTTTCTTCCTCCCGAATAAGCCCCTTCAGGAGGGGGTCTATCTCCTCCAATGCAAGCAGCCACAGATCTCGCTCATCCACCGCCACTCCTTTCGCGTGATTCTAACCGGATGGGGAGGGGTTGCCATCGGTCACTGTCCTCCGTTTTCCCCTCCCAGGCGAGCTCGCAGGCCAGGTAAAGGCCCCCGGAGACCAAGGAATGGCCGCCCAAGAGGAACGGGATGGGGGCTGCAAGGCATGCCCGGGCGAGCTCCTTAAGGAATGGGGTTTTGATCCGCTGGGGGAGGAGCAGGTCGCAGGAGAACCTATCCTCCGGCAGGGGCCACAGGCCGGCAGCGGCCAGGAACACCCGGGTATCCCAGATCACCCCGTCGGCCAGGGTGGAGAGCCGCTCCACAAGCTGCGAGGGGTCAAGCGGGAAGAGGAGGGACCGGACCTGGCCCTGGGCGGCACGGTTCAAGGCCTCCATCCCCCGCTCTTCCGAGAGGGCCCGCACCCGGCAGGCAGCCTGCCGGTCCAGCATCCGAAGTGCCTCCCCGCTAACCCGGCCGATGACAAGGAGCTCCCCTCCCGGCCGGGCAAGGAGCTCCAGTATCGCCCTGGCCCGCTCTTTGGGGATCTGCGCCAGGACCTCGGCGAGCTCCCGCGGGAGGTGGGGGTGCAACGCCAAGACCTGAAGCTCCCCCGGGGTGTCGATGTCAAGTTGGGTGGCACCCGACCGCTGGAGCTCATAGCAGAGGTAGCCGGCTTCCCACAGCTTCAGCCCCAACGGGTTATCACGGGAAAGGCCCCCCAACACCTCCAAGGGGGGCGGCTCGATCAAACCGAAGTCCGTGGAGTAGAAGTTGTTAAGGACGGCGTAAGGAGGGGGGGAGGGTTGGCAGCTGGCTAGCAGGGAAAGCTGCCTCTTAGAAAGCAAAAACCCGCTTCCGGAGGAGAAGTAAAGAAGCCTTTGGGGCCTTAGGGCCCTCAATATGGAAACAAGGCGGGTTCCGAAGTGCCAGCTCCCCGGCGGGTCGGCGAGCACCTCCACCGGGAGGTCCCCCCACGCCCCCGGGGTCCGGGTGGCCACCACCACCCGGCTGACCTCGGGGACTTCGCACAACCTGCGGGCTAGCTCCCGGCCGGCGGCGGTTTGGGCGGCGGCCACCAGTCCCCTCCCCCCCTTGTGCAAGAGGAGGGCCAGGGCCTGGGGCATGGCTTAGGGGTTGATCTCGTAGGGCAACAGCGCCAGCTTCCTGGCGCGGTTGATCTCCACAGCCAGCCTGTGCTGATGCTTGGCACAAAGGTGGGTGATCCGGCGGGAGAGGATCTTCCCGCGGCGGTTCATGAACTGCCGCAGCACTTCCGGCTTCTTGTAGTCGAACTCCAGGCCTTGATGACAGGCTCGGCATACACGCTTCTTCTTCTGCATGATCAAAACGGTACCTCCTCTTCAGGGGGGGTATCTGGGGTATCGTCGGGAGGGGGCTCACTTTCGAACTCGGCTTCTTGGGGTTTTGGTCCCAGGAAGTGGACGCTTTGGGCCACCACCTCGGCGATCCGGCGCCGTTCGCCGTTCTGTGTCTCGAAGGACCGGATGCGGAGCCGGCCGTCGATCCCCACCAGACGCCCTTTCTGCAAGTAAGCGGCGCAGTTCTCCGCTTGTTTGCCCCACGCCACGATTGGCACGAAGGTGGTCTCCTCCTCCCAGGTACTGGACTCCGGGTTCAGCCACCGGCGGTTGACGGCGATGCGGAAGTTCACCACGGCCCGCCCCGACTGGGTATAACGGAGCTCGGGGTCGGCGGCAAGACGTCCGGTAAGCAGCACCCGGTTGAGGTCGGACATCTCACTTTCCGTTCAGCCGGACCACCTGCCAGCGCAGGATCTCGTCGTCCATCCCCAGGCGGTTTTCCAGCTCCTTCACCCGGTCGGCCGGCAGGGTGAACGTGACAAGCACGTAGTAACCTTCACGAAAATGCTCGATCTCATAGGCCAGGATCCTGGGGCCCCATTCGTCAATCCCCTGGACCTGGCCCCCTTGGGACTCGATCACCTGGTTCACGCGCGCGATCTTCCCCCGCCGTCCCTCCTCGTCAAGATCGGGGCGCAGGATGTAGAGCATCTCATAGGCGCGGACTTCTCCAGCCAAACGCTACCTCCTTACTCAGACGGGATCGCAAAGGGTAATTTAGCCCGTTTGCCAGGGCTTGTCAACCGGTCTTGGGGGGAAACGCCCATGGCAATAGGCAAAGCTCTTGACAAGGTGGTCACAAACCACTATAATTGGGCATACTTGTATCTAGGGAGGGGGTGCTGAAGCGTGAACAAGGGAGAGCTGGTCGATCGTCTGGCTGCCAGGACAGGTCTTACGAAGAAGGATGCGCGCAAGGCTTTGGATGCCACCATTGACATCATCACCGAGGCGCTGACGGACAACGAGGAGGTACTGCTTACCGGGTTTGGCAAGTTCGAGGTGCGGGCCCGTAAGCGTTCGCAGCGCATCAACCCGCAGACGCAGAAGCGGATTACGGTGCCGGAGAAGGTGGTGCCGGCGTTCAAGCCCGGCAAGAACCTGAAGGATCTTGTGGGAAAGAGGCTAAAGGCGGTTTCGGAGCGGGGTGAGCTTAAGGTTAAGAAGGCTTAAGGGGCCTTCCTCCGGGGAAGCAGGTGCGGGGGGCGGCCTGGGGAGAAGGTGGTCGCCCCTTTTTTCCTACTTGACCAAGACCTGTGTCTTGGCTAAGCTGGCTGGTTGTAGGGTAAGCTAAAAACCAGAAGCAAGGAGGTGATGTTCGATGAAGTGGGGTGGCTATCCGGCACGGAAGCTCCTCTCCGGCAAGTGGGTGTACTACCTGCTGCTGATCCTGAGCGCCGCACTCCTTTCCGGAGCTAGCGAGAAGTGGCATCCATAGCGCTTGGGCAGCGGCCTTTATGGTGAACGGTCTTGCAGCTTACAACACGAGCACATGTTTATGTCATTTCGATATGCGCACTTGGGCTTGCGGCCTGTGGATATTGGGTAAGTAGGTTATCGTTTGCGGGCATTAGCGGGGAAGAGATCATCGCTTCCCTGCTCTTTTTTGTGGCCATAGTGGTGGCCGACCTTTTTGCCACCCTCATCCCGGCGTTTCGAAGAGACATTTCAGCCAGTGTAGCATTACACATTGCCACAGTAGTCTCTCTTGGTTCTCCATTGGGCGTCCTGATTGTCGTGGTCGCTACCTTAGCTTCCGAAATGTATCTTCGTGTGATCAACCCGAATTCGAAGGGGCAAAGGTCTTTATTTATAGCGGAAGTGGTTACTTTTAATATTACACAGGTTGCCCTGTCGCTGAGCATAACTGCAAGCTATTTCCTTTTACTGGGAGTGCCAACCGGCTATTTGGCCACAGGTCCAGACTTCCTGAAGGTTGTGGGGGGGTTTTTTATATTTGTATTTCTTAATTCATCTTTTGTATCGGGTGTAGTGAGTTTGTCCACCAGACAGCCGTTCCGGTATCTCGCGACCGAGTGGTTTAGGGACTTTTCTGTTCAGTACCTTATACTTTGCATTTCGGCTTTGCTTTTAGTGGTGCTCTACTCCCTTTCCCCATGGCACATGTTGCTGGGCCTCACGCCCCTTGTTCTCGTGCACCTCTCCTTCCGCAGCTACCTGAAAATTCGGGAGGAGGCGCAGAAGACGTTTGAGAAGGTGGTGGAGCTCTTGGAGCAGAGGGACCCCTACACAGGGGAGCACTCGGGGGAGGTGGCGGAGCTCGCCGGGGCCATCGCCCAGGAGCTGGGGCTGCGGGGCTCAGAGGTGGAGATGATCAAGGCCGTGGCCCGCGTGCACGACATCGGGAAGATCGCCGTCCCGGATCGCATCCTCCTCAAGCCGGGAAAGCTCGACCCCGATGAATGGGAGGTCATGAAACGCCACCCGGACATCGGGGCCGAGCTCCTGAAAGGACTTGAGGTCTACGGCCGCTACGCTGATATCGTGCGCTACGAGCACGAACACTGGGACGGCTCAGGCTATCCCCAGGGCCTGAAGGGGGAGGAGATCCCCCTACCCGCCCGCATCATCGCCGCGGCCGACGTTTGGCACGCCCTTATCTCCGACCGCCCCTACCGGCCCGCCTACCCCAAGGAGAAGGCCCTCGACATCATCCGCAGCATGGCCGGCCGGGTCCTGGACCCCAAGGTGGTGGGGGCCCTGCTCCGGGTGCTAGAAAGGCAAGGATGATCCTCGTCTGGGGGGCGGTGCTGGGGCTCTTGGTGGGCTGGCTCTCCGGAGGGAGGCTCCACCGGCTCGGGGGCCTGAGCCTGCGGGGGGGCTGGCTGGTGGGCCTGGCCCTGGTCATCCAAATCCTGATCTTTCCCCTGGGGGGCGGCCGGCCCATCATCCCCTGGGGAACGGTGCCTCTTCACCTTCTCTCCTACGCGTGCCTTGCCGGGTTCCTCCTCCTCAACCTACGCCACTGGCCGCTTGCCTTCCTGGCCGCCGGCTTGATCGCCAACCTCCTTGTGATCTCCCTTAACAGCGGCTACATGCCCGCGGATGCAGGCGCGCTTCTTCGGGCCGGGCTCCCCGAGCTGGCGGCCCAGCTCCAGGAGGAAAAACACGTGGGCAACGTGGTTTTGATGGGGGAAGACACCCGCCTGAACTGGCTGGGCGATTGGCTTTACCTCCCGGAGGTGATCCCCCTGGCCACGGCCTTCAGCCCCGGGGACCTGGCCATCGGGCTGGGGCTTGTGGCATTTTTCCCTTACGCCATGCGAAAGGAGGAGTAGGGGGGAGCAGGGTTTCCCTCGCCCATGCCGATTCGAACGGCGGCCTTCTGGGCCGGGTGCGTTCCCCATCGGCAGGAGGAAACCGATGGACGCATGGACCGGCCTGTCGGGCTGTAAACCCGCACCGGCTGGCACCAAGCCACGGACTAGCCGCCTTGCGAGGCGGCGCTGCTCCCCCCCGGCGTGCTGGTGTCTCTGGCGGGTGGGGCTTTGGCTTTGGGCCTCAAGCCCTAGGCTCGTTGGCCGAGGGCGGATTATAGGCCGCCTTGGCCGCTTGTCAAGGGTACAGCCGGTCGAGCAACCGCGGGAAGGGGATGGTCTCCCGGATGTGCCGGGTGCCGGCGATCCAGGCCACCGTCCGCTCCACTCCCAGGCCAAACCCCGAGTGGGGCACAGAGCCGTACCGCCTTAGGTCGATGTACCACTCGTAGGGCTCCCTGGGAAGCTCGTACTCCGAAAGCTGCTCCAGGAGTTCTTCCTCTGTGTCCACCCTTTGGGAGCCGCCGATGATCTCCCCGTAACCCTCCGGGGCAATGAGGTCGGCGCAAAGGGCGAGGGAAGGGTCGTCCGGGGCGCGCTTCATGTAAAAGGGCTTGATCCCTTTGGGGAAGCGCTCCACGAACACGGGGCGGCCGAAGTGGGCGGAAAGGGCGTCCTCGGCCGGGGCGCCGAAGTCGTCCCCGTGCTCCATCTCCACCCCATGGCTGCGCACTATCTCCACCGCCTCCGCGTAGGTCACCCGGGCGAACGGCCCCTTGACCTGGGAGAGGAGCACCTCAGGGTCGCGCTCCAGGGCCTCAAGCTCCCGCCTCCGGTCCTCCACCACGAACTCCACGATGTAGCGCACCAGGTCCTCTTGGAGCTGGAGGTTCCCTTCGTGCTCCAGGAAGGCCACCTCGGCCTCGGCCATCCAGAACTCCGTGAGGTGCCTTCGGGTCTTCGATTTTTCGGCCCGGAATACGGGGCCGATCCAGTACACCTTGCCCAGGGCCATGCAGGTGGCCTCAAGGTAAAGCTGGCCGGACTGGGAAAGATAGGCGGTGCGGCCGAAGTAGTCCAAGGGGAACAGGGTGGTGGTCCCCTCCACCGCCGTGCCCACGAGCACCGGGGCCTCGGTGGCCACAAAGCCCCTCTCCCGGAAGAACTGGCGGATGGCCCATAGGACTGAGTCCCTGATCCTGAGGAGGGGGACCTGTCTTCGCATCCTGATCCACAGGTGCCGCCGGTCCATGAGGAACCCCACCCCGTGTTCTTTTAAGCCGATGGGGAAGGGATCCTTGGGGATGTGGACCGGCTCTATCTTCTTTACGGAAAGCTCGTACCCCCCTGGGGCACGGGGGTCCGCCCGCACCGTCCCCCACATCTTAAGGGAGCTTTCCTGCGGGAGGCGCTCGGCGAGGTCGAAGGTGTCCGCCTCGGCCTCAGGGGTGACCACCCCTTGGACCAGGCCGGTCCCGTCCCGTACGATCACGAACCGCACCTTCCCCGAGGAGCGCTTATTGAACAGCCACCCCTGGAGGAGCACCTCTTCCCCCACGTGGCGGCCCAGCTCCTCTATGTAAACCGGCTGCATAACTCAGTCCCGCCTCCATACCAGCCGTACCAGGGGCTCCCCCTCGGCCTGGTGGATGGAGAGTTCCCCCTTATGGGCTGCTTGGATGGCCTTGCCGAGCCTGCGGGCCAGGTGGGGGGTGGTGGTGGCGATCTCCACCTCGCCGTCCTTGGGCTCGATCCACAGGATGCGGTGCAGGGGCCTTGTCCGCCTGGCCTCCTCCTCTTGGTTTTTCACCAGGTTCAGGATCTCCTGCCAGCGCCCTTGCCAGTAGGTCCCCTGGAGCAGGACGTAACCCCCCGGGTAGCGGTCGATCTCCCGCCGGCAGGCCGGGCAGATGGCCCGGTCGGCCCCCGGGGGGGCCTCCTCCGCCCACTGCCAGTGGCCGTCGCGATAGATGAGACCACAGCGCTCACATACGGTGGGCTCACGGTGCTTTTTCCCTTCATAATAGGGGTTGTCCGATTCCCAGCCCACCTGCCCGCGTCTTTCACCCGGCACCCTGCTCTCCCTCCTTCTCCTGAACCAGCCGCTCTATATAGGCGATGGCCTCACCCACCGTTTGGATCTTCTCCGCATCCTCGTCCGGGATCTCAATGCCGAACTCGTCCTCGAACTCCATGATCAGCTCCGCCGTGTCCAGGGAGTCGGCCCCAAGATCGTCCACAAAAGAGGCCTCGTCCGTTACCTCCTCCAGGTCGGCCATGAGCTGCTCGGCGATGATTTCACGTACCCGATCGGCAATTTCACTCATCTTTTCCACACCTCCTGAGATGGCTTTTTCTGGTCACTCGCACGGCACAAGTCCTCCGTCCACGTAGAAGACGTGCCCAGTTATATAAGAGGCCTTGGGGGAAAGCAAGAATGCGATCAGCTCCGCCACCTCCTCGGGTTTGCCCGCCCGCCCCAGGGGGATCCGGGCCAGGTACCCCTCCCGGACCTTGGGGGGGAGGGAGGCGGTCATGGGGGTGTCGATGAACCCCGGGGCCACCGCGTTGACCCGGATGCCCCACGGCCCGGCCTCCTGGGCCAGGGTCCTCGTCAAGGCCACCAGGCCGGCCTTGGCGGCAGCGTAGTTGGCCTGTCCTACGTTTCCGGTCAACCCCACCACCGAGGTGACGAAAACCATGGCCCCTTTTCGGGCCCTGGCCATCACCCGCAGGGCCTCCCGGGCACATAGGTACCCCCCGGTGAGGTGGCTTTGCAGCACTTCCTCCCACTCCTCCGGGCCCATGCGCAAAAGGAGCCTATCTTTCGTATGCCCGGCCGCATGGACCAGATAGTCAAGCCCCCCTCCCCAATCCAGGGCGGCTTGGAAGGCGGAACTCACGGCTTCCCTTTGACCCACATCGCACTGGACGAACTTGGCGTTCTTCCCAAGCAAGCCTTCCGCCGCCCTCCCCCGGGATTCGCTCCGGCCGAGGATCACCACCCTCCCACCGCTCTCCACAAGCAGCTGGGCGGTCGCCAGGCCGATCCCGGAGGTCCCCCCGGTGATCACCGCCACCTTGCCCTCAAACGTCCCCCATCACCTCCTTAAGGGCCAGGAAGCGTATCCCCAGCTTGGACCTCTTGCCAAGTCGGGAAAGGACCTCGCCAGGGCCCACCTCCCAGGCCTCCTTCACCCCCAGGCCCTCCAGGGATCTTAGGGTCTTCGTCCACAGTACCGGGGACGTCATCTGCCGGGCAAGGAGCACCTTGATCGCCTCGGGGGCGGACTCCTTTTCCCCTGAGACGCTGGAGATGAACGTGAGGCGGGGCCGGCTGAACTCCACCTCTTCGATGGCCCGGGCCAACTCCCCTTCGGCCTCGGCCATGTAAGGGGAGTGAAACGGCCCTGCTACCTTTAAGGGGATCGCCTTTCCGCCGAGCCGCTCGGCTAGCTCCGCCGCCTTTTTCAGGGAAGGTCCTTCACCGGAGATCACCACCTGCCCCGGGGCGTTGAGGTTGGCCACATAGCAGCCCGCCTGGCTTGCGAGCTCCGCCACCTGCTCCTCCGAAAGGCCCAGGATGGCCGTCATCCCGCCGGAGACGGTCATCGCAGCCCGCTCCATTAGCCTTCCCCGCAGGGCGACAAGCCCGAAGGCAACCGGCCAGGGGATGACCCCCGCCGCGGCCAGGGCGGCGAACTCCCCCAGGGAATGGCCGGCCACACAGGTTGGCTCCCTTCCCAGGCGGGAAAGGGCTTCACAAGCGAGCCACTCCACAAGGAGGATCGCCGGCTGGACCACGGCGGTCCTGGAAAGCTGTTCCGGCTCTTCCAGGATGATCCTTTTCAAGGGGAGGCTGGCGGCACGCTCGGCGGTGGCGACCATTCCCCTGGCCCAGGGTTCAGAAAGGAGCCTTTTCCCCATCCCCGGGCATTGAGAACCTTGTCCGGGGAAAAGGTATGCTACCACCTGAGCACCACCGTCCCGTAGGCCGCGCCGGCCCCGAAGGCCGTGAGGGCCACGATCTCTCCCTCCTTGAGCTTCCCGGCCCGCACGAGTTCGTCCAGGGCGATGGGGATGGAGGCGGTGGAGGTGTTGGCCACCCGGTCGATGTTGACCACCACCCGCTCCTTGGGGACGCCTAGTTTTGCGGCCAGGGGTCTGATGATCCTGAGGTTTGCCTGGTGGGGGATGAGCCAGTCGATGTCCTTTGGGGAAAGGCCGGCTTGCGCCAGGGCCTCCCGGGTGGCCCGCTCCATCATCGGGACCGCGGCCCGGAACACACCCTCTCCCTCCATCTTCAGGAAGTGCAGCCCCTTTTTCACCGTCTCCTCCGAGGCGGGGAGCCTCACCCCCCCGGCCTCGATCCGCAGGAGAGCGAGTTTATCCGCGTCCCCGTGCAGGGATACCCCTAGGATCCCAGCCTCCCCGCAAGAAGGCTCCAAAACCACCGCCCCCGCCCCATCCCCAAAGAGCACGCATGTGCGCCGGTCCTTCCAGTCCACGAACCTGGACAGGGCTTCGATCCCCACCACCACCGCCCTGCGGAAAAGCCCAGCGGAGATCGCCCCCGCTGCCAAGGCCATTCCGTACACGAACCCAGCGCACCCCGCCTTCAGGTCCATGAAGGCCGGCTCCCCGGGAAGCCCGAGCCCGGCCACTATGTGCGGCGCGGTCCCCGGGATGGGCTGCTCCGGCACGTTGGTGGCCGCGATCAAGAGGTCCACCTGCTGGTGGTCGACCCCGGCTTCTGCCAAGGCCGCCCGGGCCGCGACCACCCCCATCCCCGCCGGGGGCTCCCCCTCCGGAAGCAGGTGGCGCTTTCTTATCCCGGTACGGCTCCGGATCCACTCGTCGCTGGTGTCCACAAAACGGGCAAGATCGTCATTGGTGAGACATCTTTCAGGGAGGAAGGCCCCCGTGCCCGTGACCCTGACCTTAAGCACCTTAAGAAAGTCGGGACGAGATCCGACCAACCAGGTCGGCCTTCGCTGACCAGAAGGTCCTCTCCACCGCCGCCTCCATGGCGGAGGCGGAGGAACGGCCGTGGGCTACCATCACCAGCCCCTTTACCCCCAAAAGCGGCGCCCCATTGTAGCGATCATAGCGCATGCTGCCAGCCAGCCGGCGGAGGACCGGGGAAAGGAGCCCGGCCCCAAGGCGGCCCCGCCACGAGGCCCTGACCCCATCCTTGAGGGAGGCCCAAACGGCCTCCGCCCCCCCCTCCAGCGCCTTGATCGTGAGGTTGCCGGCAAAACCACCGCTCACCACGATGTCCACCGGGCGTTTTGTCAAAAGGTCGTGTGGCTCCACGTTGCCCACGAAGTCCGGACGCTCCGAAAGGAGGCGATGGGCCGTCCGAACCAGCTTGTCCCCCTTGATACTCTCCTCCCCGATGGAAAGCAACCCGAGCCTCGGCTCCGGGATCCCCAGCACTTCCTGGGCATACACACACCCCATGTCAGCGAACTGCAGTAGGTGCTCCGGCTTGGGGTCCGCCGTGGCCCCGGCGTCTATCAGCAAAAGCTCCCTCCCCTTCAGGCTGGGAATGGAGGCGCAGATGCCGGGGCGTTTTATCCCCGGGATCCGCCCCAAGACCAAAAGGGCCGCCGCCACCACCGCCCCCGTGTTCCCCGGGGACAGGAAGGCCTCCGCCTTCCCTTGGGCCACCAGCTCCAACCCTCGGAGGATGGAGCTGTTCTTCATCCGGATGGCCTGGACCGGGGGGGTATCCTGGGGGACGAACTCCTCACAGTCGAGGACTTCAGCGTGGGCGTCCTGGGGAAGATGGGGTTCGATCAGCCGCCTCCTCCCGGCCAGGATGAGGTGCACAGGAAGCCTCTCGGCGGCGGCCAGCGCCCCGGTCAAAAGCTCCTCTGGGGGCCGGTCCACCCCCATCACGTCCACCACGATGCGAATGGCCATAAAAATTACACCCCAAAAGCTAAGCCTTTTGGGGACCACTTCACTGTGCCGAGGGTGGGATTTGAACCCACACGGGCCTTAAAGCCCACTGCCCCCTCAAGACAGCGCGTCTGCCAATTCCGCCACCTCGGCCCAAGGGCATGTTAGCCGTAAAGCCCCTTGCCGTCAAGGGTTGCCTTGCCCCAAAGGGCGGGTTAGCCTGGGGGATGTGAGCGTGAGGTTTGGGGTTTACTCCGGGGACCCACTGGCGGTGGAACGGGCCCTGGTTCGGAGGCTCTCCCAGCTGGGGGAGGTAGAGCGGGTGACCCTGTTCGGGGACGAGCTGGAGCTGGGCCGGCTCCTCTCCGAGCTCGGCACTCGGGGGCTGTTCGGCGGGGAGAAGGCGGTGGTGGTGCGCAGGGCGGACCCCATCGCGGGCCAGGCGCGCCTGGCCGAGGCCCTGCGCCGCGGCCCCCCCCCGGGAACCGCCCTGTTCTTGGTGGGCCAGGAGCTCAAGGGGCCGTTGGTTAAATTGGCTGAGGAATCCATCTATTTCCCTACCCCTACGGGTCGGGCCCTGAAGCGGCTGGCGGGGGAGCTCCTCGTCCAGGCCGGGCTTGAGGCACGACCAGAGCTGGTGGAGCTCCTGGTAGAGGCGGCCGGCGGGGACACCCTGCACCTGGCAAGCGAGGTGGAAAAGCTCTCCTTGTGGAACGACAGCCCCCTCCCTCAAAACGAGCTCCCCAGGCTGCTTTTCTTCTTCGAGCCCACCCCCTATGCCTTCTTGGACGCGCTGGGAAAACGGCTCGTCCCGGCCTCTCTGGCCGAGCTCCGCCGGCTTCTTTCCTCAGGCTGGGACCCGTTTAGGCTCTTCTTCCTGGTCATCTCCCACCTGCGGACGCTCCTCTCCGTCCGGGCGGCCTGGGAGGAGGGAAGGCAGCCTCCTGGCCCGGATTGGCTGATCCGCAAACGCCTGGCGCAGGCCCGCCTCTTCCCTCAGCCGGAACTGATCAGGCTCCTCGGCAGGCTCCAAGAGCTCGACCTCAAGATAAAGACGGGCGCCCTCACCCCCCAGGGCGCCCTGGAGCTATTTATCCTTGAGCTTTCACCCTGACCGGGATGCGTTCCCCGATCCCGGTCGTCTCGAGGAGGAGCCTTGAGGCCACCAGGGCACAGAAGAGCGACCCCGCCACCCCCAGCGCCAGGGTGATGGCGAACCCCTCCACCGGCCCGGAGCCCAGGGAGAAAAGGATCAGGGCCGTGATGATGGTGGTGAGGTTGGCGTCGAGCAGGGCCGACATGGATTTGGCAAAGCCCCCGTTTATCGCCGCCCGGGCGGGCTTCCCCGCCCTCCGCTCCTCCTTTATCCGCTCGAAGATGATCACGTCGGCGTCCACAGTCATGCCGATGGTCAGGATGAGGCCGGCGATGCCCGGCATGGTGAGGGTTGCCCCAAACCCCCTCAGGGCAGCGAACACGATGAGCATGTTCAGGATCAGGGCGGCATCGGCCACCAGCCCCATCCAGCGGTAGTAGACCACCATGTACAGGAGCACCAGGATGAAGCTGATCAGGATGGCCATGCTCCCCCGGCGGATGGAGTCCGAGCCCAAAGTGGGCCCCACCGTCTGCTCCTCCAACACCCCCACCTCGGTGGGTAGGGCCCCAGAGCGCAACACCACGGCCAGGAGCTTCGCCTGGTCGAAGGTGAACCTACCGGTGATGGTGAGGGAGCTCTGCACCTCCCGCCACCCCTGCTGGGCGGCCTGCTTTGCGGACTCCGAGACCGCCGGGGCAGAGTAAACCACCCCATCCAGCACGATGGCGAGCCGTTCTCCCACCTGCAGGCGCCTGAGGGCCTCCGCAAACCTCTCGGCCCCAGCCCGGTTGAACTTGAGGGCGATGTAAAGCCCGGGGTTTCTAGGATCGGTCGAGGTGCGCACCTCCGCGTCGTCCAGCACGTCCCCGGTCACCATGGGCTCCCCCTCCACCAGGTAATAGGTGGCCTCGTCATGGGAGGCGAGGATCTCCTGGGTGGGGGAGGTCCGCACAAGGTCATCGGGGTTCCCGGCAGAATCGATCACCTTGCGGAACTCCAAAAGGGCGGTGCGGCCAATGAGCTGCCGGGCTTCCGCCGGGTCCTGCGCCCCGGGGATCTTCACCTCGATCCGGCTCTGCCCCAGGGGCCGGATCTCCACATTGGCAAGGCCGTATTGATCCACCCGCTGTTGAAAGATGGTGACGATGCGGTCCACCACGTCCTTGCGCTGGGACTCGCTCATTTGCTCAAGGTCTTTGGCCTCCAGCACCAGCCGCACCCCGCCCTGCAGGTCCAGCCCGAGCTTGATCACTTCCTGAAGCGGCCAGAAAGGGTACAGGAGCCCCACCGCGGCGAAAAGCACAGCGACCGTGACACCAAAGCGGATCCAGTCGCTCCTCTTCATCCTCCCTCCCTTACTTTTTCACCTTTTCCACGATGCTGGATTTGGAGATGCGGATCTTGGCCCCCTCTTCCAGGGAGAGGATGACGGTACCTTCGTCGATCTTCTCGATGGTCCCGTGGATCCCCCCGGCGGTGACCACCCGATCCCCGCGTTTGAGGGAGGAGATGAGCTGCTGGTGTTCCTTTTGGCGGCGCCTTTGCGGGCGGATGAGAAGGAAATAGAAGATGGCGGCGAACACCACGAGCAGGATGACCAGGGAGATCAGCGACTGGCCTGCCTGGGCGTCCCCAGCGGTCTGAGCGTAGGCTAGCATGACATCACCCCTTATCCTTTTGTTTTCGCCGTCCTTTCGCCTGCCCTCTCGGCCCTAAGGAGGCGCAACCCCCCCAGGGCGACGAACAGCAGGGCCCCCACACCGAGCCCGGCGCTCCAGGCCAGAAGGCCTGCCCCGGAAAGCCCGCGGCCCATCGCCACCAGCTGATGCAGGCAGGCGAAGAGGTCAAGCCACAGTATACCGTAAAGGGCGGCGGCGAGGTATCTCCTCCCCCCGGCCATGGAAAGCTCGAAGGCCACCGAGGCCGGCGGCACGAGCAGCCAGGCGTAGGCCGCCGCCCTCGCCCCCACCAGGGACAGCCCCAGGAAAAGCAGGGCGTGCCCGGGCAGGTATCCCACCGCCCTTCCCCCCCGCACTAGGCCGAAGGTCCAAAGCCCGAGGAGCAGGGCCCCGGCCGCTGCCCGTAGCCCCGGCGGGGCCGGGGACAGCGCGGCCACGAGGACCACCAAAAGGAGGCTCAACGGGTAGAAGATGGAGGACCTCATAGCCGGTCCAAGAACAACATCCCCAGCCCCAAAAGGAAGAAGAAGCCCAGGGTATCGGTGACGGTGGTGAGGAAGATAGACGATGCCAAGGCCGGATCGAGGCGCAGGGCCCGCAGGGTGAGGGGGATCACCGCCCCGGAAACTCCCGCCGCCACCAGGTTGAAAAGCATCGCTAGGAAAGCCACAAGTCCGAGGTAAAAGCTCCCTTTCCAAACGTAGGCGATCGCCCCTACCGTGGCCCCGACGAGCAGACCATGTAAAAAGCCGAGCAAAAGCTCCTTCCCCAAAAGACGCCAGCCCTTCCCCTTGGGTACCTCCCCCAGTGCGATCCCGCGGGTGACGATGGTGACCGTCTGCATGCCGGCGTTCCCCCCTTGCCCTGCGATCACCGGCATGAAGATGGCCAGCGCTGCCACCTTGGCGATCACCGACTCGAATGCCCCCACCACCGAGGCAGCCAGGAAAGCGGTGAGCAGGTTGAAATAAAGCCAAGGCAGCCTGAGGCGCAGCGACCGCCACCAGGGGGTGTCCACCCGTTCCTCCAAGGGGGCCCCGGCCAGCCGGTAGATGTCCTCGGTGTCCTCCTCCCTGATGACGTCGATGACATCGTCCACCGTGACGATCCCAAGGAGCTTGCCTTCCTTGTCGATCACCGGGAGAGCGAGGAAGTTGTACTTGTCGAACGTACGCGCCACCTCCTCCACGTCCATGTCCTCCGGAAGGGCCACGATGTCGGTGCGCATCACCTGGCGGATGGGGGCCTCCGGCCGGGCAAACACCAGGTCCCGCAGGGAGAGCACCCCGATGAGCCGGCGCTGTTCGTCCACCACGTAGGCGTAGTAGACGGTTTCCATCTCCTCTGCCACCCGGCGCAGGGCCTCGATGGCGTCCTGACAGGTCATGTCCTTGGGGAGTGCCACCACCTCTGGGGACATGAGCCCCCCGGCGGTGTCGGGGGGATAGGAGAGGAGCTCGGACAGGGTCTTGGCCTCCCGCTCCTCCAGGCGCCGGAGGATGTCCTGAACGGTCTCCTTGGGGAGCTCAGCCAGGAGATCCACGGCGTCGTCCGGGTCCATGCGCTGCAGGATCTGGACGGCCTCATCCCGGTTGAGCTCCGCCAGGAGCCGGGCGGCCTCCTCCGGGTCCATCTCCCCCAAGGGCGCGGCGGCCGCCCGCCTGAGGTAGAGCCGGCGGAGGAGCTCTAGTGCCTCCTCCTCCCGCAGGGCGGCCAACACCTCCGCGACCTCCGCTGGGTGGCGCTTGAGGAGCTCCTGGACCTCCAGCTTCTCCTCCGGGACCATACCGCCACTATACCAAAAGGACTAGGGGGCACCCAAGGGGTTGCCGGACGGACCGCCCGAGGTATAATTTAGCAGTCAAAAGATAAGATTGCTAAGTTGAGGGAAGATGATCCGGTTCGATCGGCTGACGAAGGGGGCGCAGGAGGCCCTGGCCTCCGCTCAGGAGCTGTTGCGGGCCCTCCACCACAACCAGCTTGATGTGGAGCATCTTCTGCGGGCCCTGGCCGCCCAGGAGGGGGTGGGGCAGGAGATCCTGAAGGCCATGGGGGTGGACATCCCCCGGCTGATCTGGGACCTGGACCGGGCGTTGGGGGCTCGGCCCCGCGTGGAGGGGGCGGCGCTCATGACCGTGTACATCACCCCCCGGCTGGACGAGGTGTTCCGGGCCGCCGAGGCCGAGGCCAGGCGCCTCAAGGACGACTACGTGGGGGTGGATCATCTCCTCATCGCCATCGCCCGGGACCCGGACCCGGAGCTCTCCCGCCTCCTTTCCCGCCATGGGATCACCCCGGATGCGGTGTACACCGCCCTGCACCGGGTGCGGGGCGCTCAACGGGTGGATTCCCCCGCTTCTGAAGAGCGCTATCAGATCCTCAAGCGCTATGGGGTGAACTTGACGGAGCTGGCAAGGCGGGGGGAGCTTGATCCGGTGGTGGGCCGGGAGGAGGAGCTGGCGCGGCTGATCCAGGTGCTCCTCAGGCGGCGCAAGAACAACCCGGTCCTCGTGGGGGAGCCCGGGGTAGGGAAGACCGCCGTCGTGGAGGGGCTCGCCCAGAGGATCGCGAAGGGCGAGGTCCCCCAGGCGTTGAGGGATAAGGAGATCGTGGCGCTGGACATGGGGGCGCTTCTGGCCGGGGCCAAGTTCCGGGGGGAGTTCGAGGAGAGGATGCGGGCGGTCCTGCGGGAGGTGGAGGCCTCCGGGGGGCGGGTGATCCTATTTATCGACGAGTTCCACACCGTGGTGGGGGCCGGCGGGGCCGAGGGGGCGATCGACGCGGCCAACCTCCTGAAGGAACCCCTGGCCAGGGGGAAGCTCCGCCTCATTGGGGCCACCACCCTGGACGAGTACCGCAAGTATGTGGAGAAAGACCCGGCCCTGGAGAGGAGGCTGGCCCAGGTCTACGTGCGGGAGCCGACCCCTGAGGAGACGGTGGAGATCCTGCGGGGGCTTAAGGAAAAGCTCGAGGAGCATCATAAGGTGCGGATTCAAGATGGAGCCCTGGAGGCGGCGGCCCGGCTTTCCGCCCGCTACATAGCCGAGCGATTCCTCCCCGACAAGGCGGTGGACCTTTTGGACGAGGCGGCGGCCCGGCTCAGGGTGCGCCACCCCGATGAGGACGAGCTCACCGTGACCGAGGAGGACATCGCCCAGGTGGTGCACCAGTGGACCGGGATCCCGGTGTACCGGCTCCTGGAGGAGGAGCGGACGAGGCTCTCCCGCCTGGAGGAGGTGCTGCACGCCCGGGTGGTGGACCAGGAAGAGGGGGTAAGGAAGGTGGCCGAGGTGGTCAGGCGGGCCCGGGCCGGGCTTTCGGACCCCCGCCGCCCCTTGGGCACTTTTTTATTCCTGGGGCCTACGGGGGTGGGGAAGACCGAGCTCGCCAAGGCCTTGGCCTGGGCGCTGTTTGGGGACGAGCGGGCCCTTCTTAGGATCGACATGTCCGAGTACATGGAGCGGCACGCCGTGGCCCGACTCATCGGTGCGCCCCCGGGGTATGTGGGCTACGAGGAGGGGGGTCAGCTCACCGAGGCGGTGCGGCGCCGTCCCTACCAGGTGATCCTGCTTGACGAGATCGAGAAAGCCCACCCCGAGGTGATGAACCTCCTCCTACAGCTCCTCGATGAGGGGCGGCTCACCGACGGCCACGGCCGCACCGTGGACTTCCGCCACACCCTGATCGTGATGACCTCCAATGTGGGCTCTGAGTTCTTCCAGACCGCTGCCTCATTTGAGGAAGCCGAGAGGAACGTGCGGGAGGCCTTAAGGCAGCGCTTCCGCCCCGAGTTCCTCGGTCGACTGGATGAGGTGGTGGTGTTCCGCCCCCTTGGGCCTGGGGCGGTGCGGGAGATCGCAAGGAGGAAGCTCTCTGCTCTCGCGGAGCGGCTTTCCGAGCGGGGGATCCGGCTTGAGGTCACCGAGGAGGCCCTGGAGCTCCTGGTGCGGGAGGGGTACGACTACCACTACGGGGCCCGGCCCATGGCCCGGGCCATCCGCCGCCACGTCGAGTCCCCCCTGGCCAAGCTGATCGTGGACGGGGAGGTGAAGGAGGGGGACACGGTGCGGGTGGGGGCCCGCGGGGACGAGCTCGTCCTCGTTCCCCACCCGACCCCCTTTGCCAGCGGCACCTCAAACTAATGGCCTGCACGGAGGACCAAAAATCTCATTCATAGGGGAACTATTGTGTGTGGTGTTGAGTTGTCCAGGTTTCCACAGGACCTCTTTCACAAAACAGCTCAGCTGTGTCAACCGGTCGGTTTGATGGGTGCTTCCTTGTAGCGGGCACCCCTGGGTTAAGAGTTGAGACTAACGCTAGTTGTGGTGCTGCGGAGGGAAGAAGGGAATCGGGCGCAGTCCGGCCTTCAAGTCCAGGAGGCTCCCAGCTCTCAAGGCCGAAGAACAAGGAGGCCCAGGTGACCCGGGTCCATGACCCCCCACGCTGGCCAACCGGGAGCCTAAATCCGGTGATCGGAAGACATAAGCGCAGGCATCCAGCCTTGACCGCTGTTTCCCCATGGTCTTACAAAGCCCCACAACGGTGGCTACACGAGCAAAAGCGGCTCCGCCAAGCCCTGAGGACAAGCTCCATGGGTGAGGGGAGGAAGACTCGCGGCTCAAGAGCGGTTCTTTCCAACAGAAGCTTCGTTCGCCTTTGGTGGGGGAGGTCTTCTCCCGTATCGGGGACGGCATATCCCAGGTGGCGCTTATCTGGCTCGTCCTTGAGCTGACCGGCTCCGGGGCGGCTGTCGGCACAGTGGTAGC
>LGFI01000010.1 GCA_001508155.1 Acetothermia bacterium 64_32
CGATCGTCTCGGTAGGATGGACGCGGTTAACCAGGATAGGCGGGCCGAAAGTAATCCGGATTACATAGGGTGCCTTTCTAGTGGACTTTTCCCCGGCACTGATCTTGAAAAAAGCCCCGCCGGAGGCTCCTCACGCTAAACACGTACGTCTTCCTAAACTTTGGGCCTCAACTCATAAGCCAAGAAAAGGCGGGGTGTAGCTGTATGTTCGCAGGAATGTAAAGAGCTCTCTCCGGTTTCAGGGTGATCAAATGGAGGGTTGCCTGCGGATAGAGCTCAGCAGCGGCCAGAAGGGCGCGAACTTCGTGCTCCCTGGTTTCTGGATCGCCCAACTCGGCCGACACCTGGACAAGCTCCTGTCGGCCGTCGCAATAACGGGCCAAGAAATCAACCTCGAACCCCTCTGGGGTGCGGACATATCGGACTTCTGCTCCCCTCCGTTCGAGTTCCAAGAGCACGACCGTCTCCAGGGCTTGCCCGATATCGGGGTGGCCGGAGCGGTCGAACACCGGGATAAAGCCGGGATCCACGGGATAGACCTTGCGGGGATTCACCATCCTCTTCCGTTCGGAAGAGGCATCGATCCACACCTGCCTGATCAGGAAAGCGTCTTCGAGATAACCGATGAATTCGTGCAGTGTGTCCTTACTCACTGGAATCCCCTGGGAACGCAGGTCACGGTGGAAGCGGTGAACGCTGAACAGGCCACCGGGAGCTCCGAGCAAGTGCCGGATAAGCCAGCGGAGGGCGGTCACATTGGAAACGGAGTGTCGTTCCACCACGTCCCGCAGGAGAACCACGTCCACATAGCTTTTGAGGAGCTCATACCGATCGCGGGGCTCCAGCCCTTGGACCTCGGGGAACCCGCCGACCCGCAAGTACTCATGTAAGTCACGCTGCAAGGCCGAGCGGGTGGCTTTGGGGAGGCGGTTCACCGGTGTTTCCGGTTCCCGTCCATGGTGACGCAGATATTCGCGGAAGCTGAAAGGGAAGAGGGCCACCTCCACTGCTCGTCCCCGCATGCTGGTGGCCACCTCGCGGCTCAGGAGGGCCGCCGAAGAGCCCGTTATGAACACCTCGGCCAGCTCTGTGTCGAGTAAGCGGCGGACGAATCCTTCCCAGCCGGGCACGTTCTGGATCTCGTCGAAAAGGAAAAGGACACGCTGTCTGTCCCTGAATTCGGGGTAAAGGGAGTAGTACTCTTCGAGAACGAGATGGAGGTCGTCAGAGGACATGCCGGCCAGGCGTTCGTCCTCGAAGTTGAAGTAGAGGAGGGACTCGCGTGGTACCCCCTGTGCGAGGCGCTCGCTGATCACTTGCCAAAGGAAGGTGGTTTTACCCACCCGCCGCATGCCCACCACGGCAAAGGCTTTGCCGGGGACTTGCGGGAGGCGCACATCCCGGGGTGTGAACGGGGGAGGCGCCATGGCCAAGGCATCCACGATCTTCTGGTGAACCAGCTCCCTTAACATTTGTCCTCCTACGAAGGACATTATGGCAAAAATTTGTCCTTCATGCAAGTACAATCATGGCGGCGGGTGTTTCGCTCCCTTTCTGATTGTGGAGGGAAGAAAGACCCACCCCATGTCAAACGCGAATGTAAGGGCCCAAAGGCTCACGCAAGCGCATGGGTTCGGGCTGGTTTAAAAAGCACCCCTTTCCTGGACGAGGTGGGCCAAGAAACCAACCGTGGTGTTCGAGCCCACCAGCACTTCCTCCCGATCCTTGGAGTCCCTTTGCCGCTCCAGGAAGCTCCGTTGTTGGCGGTTGAATCCCCGCATCCTCCCTAACCTGCGGGAAGTGAGCTGTGGTCGGCCGAAAACAGATCACACGGATGCCGGTACGGCCAAGACCGGGGCCCAGGACAACCCCTGGAGGAAGAGCACCTGGGACGGGCTCTTAAGGTTTACCTTGCTTGCTGTGCCCAGGCACAAAAGGCCACGATCGCCTGCGGCTGACTACGGGAGGCCCTGTCCCACTCCCCCGACACTCCGGCCAAGATCGTGGAAGACCTGGAACGCGAAACAGATCGGTTGAAGCTAAGGGAGGAGGAGATGCTCTCCCAGGCCCAAGCCTGCATCGAGGGGGATGAGGAAGCCCAACGGGGTTACGCCTTGCTCCGCAGGGTCCCTGGGGTGGGATGGGTTACCGCTACAGTGCTAATGGCCTTGTTCCGGCGGCATCCAGGGGCCAATCGGGAGGAGATCGTGGCCGTGGTGGAGGACCCCGAGCCTCCCGTATTCCACCCGCAAGGTGAACTTGCCCTCGTTCCAAGGGGCGAGCGGGTCCTCCACCGCCAGCCCGATCTCCACCTCCTCGGCCGCCACGGGAAGCCGGTCCAAGGCCTCCAGGGACACGACCCTCAGCATGGCCGGGTTCTCCAGACGGTCCCGAGCGGCGGCTCCCTGAGGTCGGCTGGCCCCCAAAACTCCATCTCTTCGAACTGAAAAGAAAGCCGAGCGAGGAACGCCAGGCCGGCCCGCTGGGGGATGTGGAAGGCGGCCCGCACCATGTCCAGAAACGGGCTCAGGTCATCTATAGGGCGAACCTCGCCGGCCATGGCGCCATTAGGGAGGGTGACCCAAGCCCTCTTCCACGTCTACCCACGCGAAACAGCGAACCGGTTTTGGCTAATCAGGAAGCACCAGGGCGAACCCGACCGACAGCTCCCTGGCCCCGGGGAAGGCGGCGAGGAGCGCGGCCGTGGGGCCGTCCCCGGTGCAGTGCCCCGGGGCCACCGAGCTTGTGGTCTCCCGGAGATCGCGGATGACCTCGGCCAGCTTTCCCTCCGGGGTGCCGGCCAAGTGAAAGCCCCCCAGGACAAGAGCCAACCTTCCCCCAGCTATCCGGGCTGCCCGGGCGGCCATCCGGGCTATCCCGGGATGGGCGCAGCCGGTGACGAGGACCGGGCCCTCTTCGGTGGCGATCACAAAGCCGTGTTCTTTCACCCTCCGGCCCATGGTCCCGGTGGACCACAGCCCCTCCCCCAGCCGTCGAGGGCCCTTGACCAAGATAAGCTCCGCCTTGGCCGCCCGGGGGCGGAGGTATCCCTCCATGACCCAAGGGGCCCAGATGCGAACCCCCTTGGCTTCCTCCAATACATAGGAGAGGCCGCCGACGTGGTCGCAGTGGGGATGGGAGAGGAAGACATCGGTGAGCTGGGATAGATCTACGCCCAGCTTCTCCACGTTGTGCTCGAGGACCAGCCGATCCGCCCCGGCGTCGAACAGGATCTTTCTGTCTTGAACCTCAATCAGGGCGGAAAAACCCCAACCCTCCCTGAGGGGCGGCCGGGCCACGTTGTCGTAGAGGATCAGGATCCGCAACGTCGTCTAGGAGATGGCCCCGGTGGGGCAGGCCGAAGCACAGACCTTGCAGCCCCGGCACAGGGCGGCGTTCACTGTCGCCTTGCCGTCCTTGATCTCGATGGCCCCAAATGGGCAGGCCTTGGCGCACTCCCCGCAGCCGACGCACTTCTCCACGTCCACAGTGGGGATGGTCGCGGTGGGAGGCGCGCCGGCGAACCCGGCCCCGCCGCCCATGCCTCGGCCCATTCCGCGGCCTCTTCCCATGCCCCGGCCGCGCCCCACGCCACGTCCACGCCCCTGTCCTCTGCCACGGCCCCACCAGGGGCCGGTTCCATCACCCCACGGCATAGTTCGCCTCCTCAACCCATGTACTGTGTTTATGCACACATTGTATCGTCTAAGGGCGTTACCTCCCAGTACGACAGTCATCCGCGTGGTGAGGGCAAGCGGCGCAGGTAGAACCGGTGGCCCCGGTATTGGAGCTCGACAAGTTTTCCGTCCCCAAGCAGCCGGGCCACAATTGACCAATCCGCCCCGTCCCGCACCAACAGCCTTTTCAGCACGTCCTCCCGCATGGGGTGAACTGCGGTGATGGAGAGGATGTCCGTCACCGCGTCGCCGGTGGCCGCGAACTCATCCCCCTCGTAGCCGATGAGGAGCTCCACCCGGGGCAGCCGCTCGCTGAAGATCGCATAGGCCATGGTAAGTGCCTTTTCGCTGGGGGACTTGACCCAGGGCTCAGCCGGTGGACGGGTGGGGATTGAAATGTAGGCGATATCAGGCTTTACCTGGGAGAGAAACTCTGCCACGTCCGAAAGTTCTTCGGGGGCGTCGTTTAGCCCCGAAACGAGCATCGTCTCGGTGGCCAGGGTGCCGGAGAACTCGCTGGCGAACTCCAGGATCCCCTTTCGGATCCCCTCAAGAGACAAGGTCTTATGGGGACGATTGGTCCTCTCCCAGGTGGCCTCGCGTGCCGCATCCACCTTTAAGGAGACCCAATCCGCCCGGGAAAGCTCCTCCCGCATCTCCTCCCGGAAGATGAGCGAGGCATTTGAGATCACAGCGATGGGGATCCCGAAGTCCTTCAGGGCCGCTATTTCCCGGCCCAGGTTGGCATCCAAGGTGGGCTCCCCATCGGGGACGAAGGTGAGATGGTCGACCTTCTCTCCCCGATCTCGCAGCTCTCCCGCCCTGGCCCGCACGGCCCGGACGATCTCTTCTGGCTCGTAGAATGCCCGGCGCTCTGCCTCCATCCTCAGGGTGCGCCCGAGCTGGCAATAAACGCAGGAGTAGGAACAGATCTTGGGCGGGATGTTGTTGATCCCCAAGGACCGCCCTAGCCTGCGCGACGGCACCGGCCCAAAAACGTGTCCTTCAGTCTTCAAGTGCCCCTCCTTTTTTATCCTATACCCAGGGCGCGGCCCACTCCCACGATGAGGAGGGCGACGAGATAGGCGAGGATCAGCTCGTAGGCCACGGCGAAAGCGGCCCATTTGCCCCCGGCTTCAGCCCGGATCACTCCGATGGTGGCGAGGCACGGCACGTAGATGAGCACAAAAGCTATGAACGCAAAGGCCGAAACGGGCGTCATCGTGCCAGTTAGCGCCTGACCGATGGCCGCCTCCCCCTCCACCCCATACAGGACCCCGAAGGTCCCCACCACGATCTCCTTCGCCATGAAGCCGGAGATCAGCGCCACCACCCCCCGCCAGTCGAACCCCAATGGCCGGAAGACCGGGGAAAGGAGCTTCCCGAACCGGCCGAGGTACGAGTCCCCCACCGCCGAGCCCCAGGGATGTGCAGAGAGGGCCCAGATGAGGATCGCCCCCAAAAGAAGCACCGACCCCGCCTTCTTCAGGAAGACCTTGCCCCGGGTCCAGGTATGCAGGGCGAGCCCTTTGAGCGTGGGGAGGCTGTAGGGGGGGAGCTCCATGACGAGCGGGGCCGGCCTTCCCCAAAGGACGGTGTGCCGCAGGGCAATCGCCATCCCCAAAGCAAGGAGGATCCCCAAAAGGTACATGGAGAAGACCACGGTCCCGGCCTGCCCCCCGAAGAAGGCCCCGGCAAGGAGCACGAAGACCGGGAGGCGGGCCGAACAGGGGATCAAGGGGTTCACCAAGATCGTCAGGATCCTGTCGTGCTCGTCCTCGATGGTGCGGGTGGCCATGATGGCAGGCACATTGCAGCCAAAGCCGAGGAGCATGGGGATGACCGACTTCCCCGAAAGGCCCACCCGGGTCATCACCCGGTCCCACAAAAAGGCCACCCGGGCCAGGTAACCGGAGTCCTCAAGGAAGGCCAGGGCCAAAAACAGGAAGAAGATGGGTGGGACAAATGTAAGGATGAATCCCAAGCCCCCAATGATTCCATCGGAAAGAAAGGAGGCCCACCAGGGGCTCGGGACGGCCTGGGATAGCCACCCCCCCAACGCCGTGAAACCTCGGTCGATGAGGTCCATGAGGGGTGCGGAGAGCTTGAAGGAGAACTGGAACACGAGCCACATGATCCCGAGGAAGATGGGGATCCCGAAGACGCGGGAAAGGAGCAACCGGTCCAGGTACTCTGTAAAGGTTGAACCTTCCCCCTTTCGGCTCACCACCCCCCGGGCGATCTCCTCACAGATAGCATACCGCCTTTCGGCAAACGGAACCTCTTTATGCTCAGCCTTCATTGTCCTGCCTCCGTCGGCTTTAATGAGACGAACCCTAGGACCTCCTCGTCCCCCTCCAGGGCCCGGATGGCAAGCCACCGGATGGGGTAGCGGGAAAGGGCTTCTCCTCCGCCTCTCCGGATCTCCTCCTCCACACGCTTGATCTCGGCTTCAAGGTCTGGTCCGTAGTCCAAGGAGCGTGGCTTGACCCCCTTCTCCACTACCTCCATCACCCTGGTGAGGAGCTCCTCCACACCTCGGCCCTTGGTAGCCACCATGGGGACCACTGGAACACCGAGCCTTTCCGAAAGTTTTTCCACGTGGATCTGGATCCCCTGTCTTTCGGCGAGGTCCCACTTGTTCAGGGCCACCACCATGGGCCGCTCGAGTTCGGCGAGCATCAGGGTGAGGTAGAGGTTCCGCTCGAGGTTTGTTGCGTCCACGATGTCCACGAGGGTCTGGGGTTTGCCTGACAGGAGGTAATCCCGAGCAATCCGTTGATCTAGGGAGTGCACAGTGAGGCTGTAGATACCGGGAAGATCTACGAACTTAAGCTCGATTCCTTGGAAACGCCGCCTTCCTTCCCGCCGCTCCACCGTCACCCCGGGCCAGTTGCCCACGTGGTAGTGTCCCCCGGTGAGGGCGTTGAACAGGGCCGTCTTCCCCACGTTCGGGTTTCCGATAAGCGCTACCTCAACCATCCACCCCTCCTCACGAGCACCTTTGCCGCCATCCCCAGCCCCAAGGCGATCCGGCTGCCCCGGATCTCCACCAACACCGGGCCACCCCTGCCAGCAGAGAGGATCCGAACGCGCTGCCCTGGGGTGAGGCCAAGCTCCGCCAGCCTTTGGGAAAGACCTCGACCTCCCCTGAAACCCACCACCCAGGCCTCTTCCCCGGGGAGGAGCGCGATCAAGGGTACCGGCATCACTTCACCAGCTCCACATGTACGAGGTTCGCCTCTCCTTTGCGCAGGGAGAGGTGGTAACCGCGGACCCGGAGGTCCACCGGATCCCCCAAGGGGGCGCGGCGGATGACCTGTACGGTGGCCCCCACCGTCACCCCCATGGCCGCGAGCCGCTCGGCCAGGGGACCCTGGGCCGCCACCTTCACCACCCGCCCCCGCTCCCCGGGGGAAAGCTCAGACAGCCGCCTCATGTCCCACCGCCTCCTTTCCATTGCGGACAACCCCCACCCCCTGCCCTCCCCGCGCCCAAACCCACTCGAGCATATCGAAATAGAGTTTCAATTTCTTTATCATTTTAGCGGGTGTGAGGGGGGCATGCAAGGGGGTGGTGGGGTGAAGCTGGAGGGGGTTCTCAGAAAAGCTCGAGGAGACGGGTCACCCGGATTTCCTCAAGCGACCCGACGACCAATCTTGCCCCCGCCCGGTAGAGCCTTTCTGGGGGATGGGTGGTGGCCACCCCCACGCACAGCATCCCCGCCCGGCGCGCCGCCTCCACCCCGGCCTCCGCGTCCTCGAAGACCACACACCTCCAAGGGGGGAGTCCAAGGCCCTGCGCCGCCTTCAGGAAGACCTCGGGGTCAGGCTTCCCCCACACCACGTCCTCCGCCGTCACGGTGCAGGTGAAAAAACCCGAAAGCCCGAGCTCCCCGAGGATGAACTCCAGGTTCGCCCTGGGGGCGGAGGTGCCCACGGCGAGCAGGACCCCCGCCCGCTGGAGCCCTGAGACGAGCTCAACGGCCCCCGGAAGGGGACGGAGCTTTCCCTGTGCAAGCTCCCGAAAAAGCTCCTCCTTCCTTCGGGAAAGCCTGGCCACCTCAGAGGACGAAAGCGGCCTCCCCGCAAGCGTTGCCAGGATCGCGTCGTTCCGCAGGCCGAAGGTGTCCCTGAACCAGGACTCGGTCACCTGAACCGGAAAGCCCTCCTCACAGGCCAGCAGCCTCCAGGCCTCAAGGTGAAAGGAGGAGGAATCCACTAAAACACCGTCGAGGTCGAAGATGGCCCCCGGTTTCCCTTTCATGGTGCTAGGCGCAGACGAGGAGGGCCCCGGGGAAGAGCTTCACGGAAAGCTCACAGGTGGGCTCAGGGAGGAGCTCCCCGTCCATGTGTACGGGAACCGGCCGGTCCGCCCGGATGGTCAGGGATGTCCCGTGTTTGAGCTGGACCCTCCTCAAGGCAAGGTAACTTCCATCGCGGGTCTTGGGGAGGACCGAGAACCGCACCACCCTGGGGTAATCCCCGACCACCACCACATCGAGCAACCCGTCGTCGGGACGAGCCCGGGGGGCAAGGTAAAAACCCCCGCCGGCATAAGGGCCGTTCATAACGGCGGTGGAAAGCAGCTTCCCGGAGAACCGCCACCCCTCCCCCTCGATCTCGGCTTGGAAGGCGCGAAAGCGGAGGATCTCCAGGCAGGTGGCCCAAAGGTACCCCAGCTCCCCCCGCAAAAGCCGCATGCGCCTGTAATCCAGGGCGATCTGGCCATCGATCCCCATGCCCATGGAGTTCAGGAAATAGCGTCCCCCCACCCAGCCCACATCTACCCCCTTGGGGCTCGCCTGGGCGATATGCCGGGCGGCGGCGGTGAGGTCTTTGGGGAGGCCCAGTGCGCGGGCGTAATCGTTCCCCGAACCCACCGGAAGCACCCCCAAGGGGACCTGGGAGCCCACCAGCCCCTGGGCAACCTCGTTGACCGTCCCGTCCCCACCGGCCGCTATTATCAGGCCGGCCTCTTCCACCGCGGTGCGGGCGAGGTGGCTGGCATGCCCCGGCCCCTGGGTCCGCACAAGCTCGTACGCAAGGCCCGCCGAGTCGAGGGCCAGGCGGAGCTCCGGCTCCCGCAGCCCGGCCCGGCCCCGATCCGCAGCCGGGTTCAAGATTACAAGCGCCTCACCCCGGCTCATCGCCGCCACCCCGGCTCGGGGAAACTCCCCCAAACAGGGGTCCACCTGCCGGATCCGTTGAGGAACATGTGGTCGGGGCGACTGGATTCGAACCAGCGACCTCCTGCTCCCAAAGCAGGCGCGCTTCCAGGCTGCGCTACGCCCCGCCCCGGCGATGTTAGCCGACGTCGTTCAGCTGGGTCAAGGAAGATTAGCTAGATTACCCCGAGCTCACGCCCCACCTTGGCGAATTTTTCTATCGCAAAGTCCAGGTCGTCTCTTGTGTGCACCGCCGATATCATCACCCGGATGCGGGCCTTCCCTTTGGGCACCGTGGGATAAGCGATGGCCTGGGCGAAGATCTCCTCATCGAACAGGCGCTTGGAGAACTCCCAGGCGGTCTTGGCCTCCCCCAGCATGATCGGGGTGATGGGGGTCTCGGATTGTCCGGTATCGAAGCCCAATTCCTGCATCTTGCTCTTGAAGTAGCGGGCATTTTCCCAAAGCTTCCTCACCGGCTCGTCGGTTTCCATGAGCACGTCCACCGCGGCGATGCAGGCGGCCACGTCCGCCGGGGTGGTGGCGCTGGAGAAGAGGAACGGCCGCCCCCTTTGCCTGAGGTACTCCACGATCTCGCGTTTCCCGGCCACATACCCGCCGACCACGCCGAACGCCTTGGACAGGGTCCCCACCTCGATATCTACCCGGCCGTGGAGGCCGAAGTGGTCCACGATCCCCCGGCCGTGGGACCCCAAGACCCCCTCCCCGTGGGCGTCGTCCACCATCACCAGGGCATCGTAGCGCTCGGCGACCTCCACGATCCCGGGGAGGGGCGCCAGGTCCCCGTCCATGGAGAACACCCCGTCGGTGACGATGAGCTTCACCGGGGCATCCTTGTGGTCTTCCAGGGCCTTTGCCAGGGCATCCACGTCCCGGTGGGGGTAGATCACCCGCCCGGCCTTGGTGAGGCGACACCCATCGATGATGGAGGCGTGGTTGAGCTCGTCGGTGAAGATCACCCCCTCTTTCCCCACCAGGGCGGGGATGGTGGCCAAGTTCGCGCAGAAACCCGATTGGAAGGAGACGGCGTCTTCGGTTCCCTTGAACTCGGCGAGTTTCTTCTCGAGCTCCCGGTGAAGCGTCATGGTGCCGGCGATGGACCGCACCGCTGCCGGCCCCACCCCGTATTCTTCGATTGCCCGCAGGGCGGCGGCCTTGAGCCGCTCGTCGTTGGCAAAGCCCAAGTAGTTGTTGGAGCACATGTTGAGGACGCGCCGGCCGTCCACCACGGTCCAGGCCCCCACCGGGCTTCCGATGGTACGGATGATGTTATAAAGCCCCTGCTCCTTGAGCCCCTCAAGCGCCTCCACGATGAAACCGTACTTGCTCACCTTTCCCTCCTTTTGTCTTGACTTTACCAGACCACTCCCCCTCGTTCCATTCACCTAAGGAACCTAAGGGCAGCCTCGCGGTAGATGCGGGCGGCCATGCCCAGTTCCCCTGTCTTTACGAACTCGTTCTCCGTGTGGGCCTGGGCGGGGGCCCCCGGCCCAATGATCACCGTGGGGATCCCCCCTGCCTGGGTCAGAGTCCCGTCCGTACCGTAGTTGAGGCCTGTTAAGGGGGGAGGATTTCCAACTACAGCCTGGTATGCCTCCCTGACCGCCCGGACTATCCCAGCTCCCTCATCGACCTCGAAGGGGGGATACCAGTGCTCAAGCGAGATCTTCACCTGTAGGTCGGGATGTCCCTCCTTGAGGGCGCTGGCGATCCCCTCCAGCTCCCCCACCACCTGCTCCACGGACTCCCCGGGCAAGAAGCGCCGATCCACCTTCAACGCACACCGATCCGGGACCATGTTGGCCCGTTCTCCCCCCCGGATCACCCCCACGTTCACGGTGCCGGGCCCCAAAAGGGGATGTTCCTTCTTTGACAGCGACCTCACTAAGTCTTCCTGGACGGCTTTCACCACCAGGGCCATGTGGTAGATGGCGTTTATCCCCTGGTCCGGGGTGCTGCCGTGGGCGGCCTTCCCAAAGGTGGTGAGCTCAAGCCAGGCCCCACCCTTGTGGGCGATGCCGAGCTCAAGGGAAGTGGGCTCCCCCACGATGCAGGCGTCTATCGTATAACGACTTGCGGAACGGGCCATGAAGTGCCGCATGCCCCGCAGGCCCGTTTCCTCCCCCATGGTGGCCAAGAGCATGAGGGTCCCGGCGAAGTCTTGGTCTGCGAGGGACTCGATGGCGCAGACCATGGCGGCCAAGGCCCCCTTCATATCGCAGCTCCCGCGGCCGTAAACACGTCCTCCTTCGATCCGGGGGCGAAGCTGGTCTTGGGAGGCCGGCGGGACTGTGTCCAGGTGGCCACAGAACATGAGGGTCCTTCCGGCCCTTGGCCCCTTGAGCAAGGCTATCAAGTTCGGCCTTCCCGGCTCCACCTCCTCCAAGATAGTCTGGCAACCCAAGCCCTGGAGGTGGTGGGCCAGGAACCGCGCCACCTCGGCCTCGCTCTGATGGCTTGGGATGGAGAGGAGCTCCGTCGCTAGCTTCACAACCCGGTCTTCAAGCGCCGTGCGACTCATACACCACCCACCTTCTTGGCAAGACTATATCATGAAACGCGGCCCCGCGTCGTACAAATCGGGCTCTTAAAGGGCCCTTGTTTGTTTCAGCTCCTCCGCCACCCAGCCCAGGCCGAGTGCCTCCAGCTTCCCTCGGGTGGGAACCCCTTTGGGGGTCCAACCTGCCATCTCGAAGTACAGGGCCATGGCCTTCTCGAACTCCTCCCTGTCCACCCGCAAGCCATCCGTGGGGCCACCCCTCAGGGGCTCGTACATCCGGGGCGGGAGGGCCTCTGAGGCGGCATCGATCCCCTCCCGGGCATTGAACGCCCGGCATAGGTTGGTCTTACGCTCTCCCACCCAGAAGAGCTCCAGCAAGCTGGTGTTCCAACCAGTGGCCGCGTTGACAAGTTCTACGAGCTGATCGAAGGAGAAATAGCGGATGGGGGGGCAAACGAAAAGGCAGATGGCGAGGGTATCGTAAAGGCTGAACATCTGTTGGGTGATGTAGTAGAAGCGAACCTTTGGAGCGTTCAGGGACGTCAAGGGAAGCCGTTCTAAAATGCCCAAAGGGGAGATCGCTTGGAAGATGGCATCTGATGCATCCGGGGCGATGGCCACGTCGTGTTCGCTGCTGCAGTGGTCTGCCCCCTTGGGAACCGTGGCGTAGGCCAAGGCGAGGGAACGCTTGAGCCGCGGCTCGTGGGCCGGGAACTCCTGCCCTTTGGCATGTACCACTAAATCCAACGCTTTCTTGCCGTATCGCCGGGCTGCCCGCCATGCACCTTCAGCCAGGATATCGCCGAAGCCTTCCCGGGCCACGATCTTCTCCACCATAGCCATGGCCGCCTCCGCGCTTCCGAACACCAGGTCCATCCCCACCTCAGCCCGATCGATGATCCCCTTTTCCACACACTCCATAGCCCAGGCCAGCGCGCCCCCGAGGGAGATGCTGTCTAATCCGTAACGATTACACAACTCATTCATCTTTATGATGGCCCCTAGATCATCTATGCCGAGATACGAGCCCAGCGCGGCCAAGGTCTCATACTCCGGGCCCCCGTAAAGGGGATCCACCCTGTAGGGTTCCTCGGAGGCCACCACCCGTTTGCAGCGTACCGGGCAGGCATAGCAGCCCTCTTGCCCGATAAGGTACGTCTCCTTCAGCCTTTCCCCGGAGATGGCTTCTGCCCCCTCAAAGCTGCCGCTCTGGAAGTTGCGGGTGGGCAGCCCCCCAACTTCGTTCTGTGGGAGCACATAGCCAGCGGTGCCGTATTCTGAAAGCGTGCTGAGGTTTGCATTTTCCCGGAAGTGTTGTGCGAAGTCCCGAGCTAAGGCGATGAGGCCCTCCTTATCCGCAAACCGGACTTCCTGGTGGCCCCGCACGGCGACGGCCTTGAGGTTCTTGGCCCCCATCACGGCGCCCAAGCCCCCACGGCCGTGGAAGTTCTTGGTGCCGGAGGCCAGGTTGGCGAAGCGGACGCCTTTTTCCCCTGCTGGGCCGATCAGGAGGACCTGGATGAGCCCGTCCCCAAGCTCCTCTCGGATCAGCTCCTGCACCTCCCCGGTCTCCTTGCCCCAGTAGGGGCGGGCATCCCGGATTTCACACCGGCCGTCTGTGATCCAAAGGTAGACCGGGTACTCGGCCCTTCCCGTGATCACCACTGCATCGAACCCCGCCCGTTTGAGTTCCATCCCCCAATAGCCCCCGGCCTCAGAGGCCGCGATCCCCCCGGTGAGGGGTGACTTGGCCACCGCGGAGTGCCTTCCCGTCCCTGGGACCGGGCTCCCGGTCGCCACACTGGGGGCGAGCACGAGGACGTTTTCCCCGGAGAGGGGATCGCAGCCGGGCGGGGCGTACTTGAGGAGATAGTATGCACCCAGGCAACCTCCCCCGATATAGGTGCGGAAGAAAACCTCTCCGGGGCTTTCCACCCTTATGTTTCCTTGTGATAGATCCACGTGGAGGATGCGGTTCCAAAATCCCTTGCCTTCCGCCATGGCTGTCCCCTTCCTGCACATCACCCGTTCAGTGTGGTTACCCCGCCCCGGACGAGGACCTCCCGAAGTTCCTCTTTCTCCTCCGGACGAAGTTCCCTGGCCGGTGGCCGTACGGGGCCGGCTGGGGGCTGTCCGACCATCTCCAGTGCGGCCTTTACGACGCTGGATTCCCCGGCGGTCCTCCTTGCCATCTCCACCCGGAAGTTGTACCAAGGAAGCCACAACCGCTTCTGCCGCTCCAGGGCCTCCGGGAACCGGCCCTCCTTGATCAGGTTGTAGGTTTCCACCTCGTGCTCTGGCCAGATATTGGCAAGATGAGTAATGAATCCCGTACAACCGAGCATCATGGCCCACACCGCCATGGCCATGTTGTTAATCATGGCCACCTTTTCTGAGTAAAGGTAAAGGCCCATTCTATACTCGTGCAACGTGGGCGCAGCCCATTTCACCGCCACCACATTCCGCAGTTCGATCAGCTCTCCCAGGAGCTCTAGCCCTATGTTCTTTCCCTCCCAAGGGGTGTTGTAGAGCATGATCCCCGTCCGTATCTCCCGTGAGAATGTGTGGAATAACCTTAATATATCTCCATCACTTGGTGTAAAGTAGTAAGGGGGAGAGATCTGGACGGCGTCGGCCCCGAGCTGGGCGGCGTAGTTAGCCAGGCCAATGGTCACCTGGGGGTTCGAGTCCTGGGCGCCGACCACCACTGGCACCTTTCCGGCTGCTTCCTCGATCGCTGCGGCGGCCACCTGTTTGCGCTCCTCGAGGGTGAGGAGGGGGAAGTCCCCTCCCGCCCCGCCTACCAGTAGGAACCCGGATCCTTCCCTGATCCCACCTTCTATGAGGAACCGGATGTGAGCGCGCAATCGGTCCAGATCCAACCTGAGCTCCTTGTCGTAGAAGGTGACCACGGGCACGCATGGCCCCACTAGCCGTCGCCTGAACACCTGTTTTTCCATCCTCCACCTCCGAGATCTTGTGGCTATGAGTAAAGCAACTCTTCCTGGTAACGTATCCCTCCTGCATATACCCCTATTGGATAGTTATCCCCCTGCTTAATTGCCCCCATGCTGTCATGAGCGTAGTAAACCGTGTATATGCTTCCGTCAGGCAACTGAACGGAGCTCGGGTAGCCGACATCCCACGTACTGCAATCAGAAATTAATACCAGAGTCCTTTCAGATCGCCAGCTTTTACCGCCGTCTTCGCTTATCACTGCTCGAACCCCATAAGGGGGGCGCCGATGACCAAAAGAAAGCAGGACATCCCCGCTTCTTAGCAAGAGCAGGTCACCTGGGTGCTCAGCCGGCCCTGTGATCCGCCTAGGCTTAGACCAGGTGTATCCGCCGTCCTTTGATTCAACTTGCCAAAGCTCTGCTTCGGACATTGCCGCATTCCGGCGCATTACAGCAATAAACCTGCGTGCAGATAAAGCCAAAATAGCTGTCTCATTAAATCCTTCGCTAATAAGACTCCCCTCCCAAGTCTTCCCATCATCACTTGAACGCAATAGATAAGCGCCGATATGGTTGTATCCGCACATCAAAAGCATTCCTTTTTCTACCTCAATGATCTTTCCGTAGGGGGAGAACCATTTTAGCCCAGTTACACACAATTTAATTGGCTCGCTCCAATTTTGTCCTTGGTCAGAGGAATAGCGGATGAACGTGAGAGGGCTTGTCTTCTCCGTCACCCGCCAAAAACCGTTTTCGTAACAATCATAAGAAATATATGCAAGTATCCATCTATTGGTAGAAGTGATACCGAAAGCTGGATTGCGAATATCAACCCTTTCGTAAGCGATCGGGATTAGATGGCTCCAGCTCTCCCCCCGATCATGAGAGACGGTTAAGCCTAAGCGACCTCTTTGCCCGATATGGATGTCCCCATCCCTAGCCACCACCGCCAACGTCCCGTCTGGAGCTTGTGCGATCACGGGGAAATATCCTCCCAGGGAGGTAACCACAAATCTTTCAGCACTTTTTCCGGAAGATACCAAGACCTCCACCTTCGTTTTAAGTTTGAAGTAGGTCCCCATCTTACTCCCTCCCTATCTGTAATGCTTCGGATCCAGGGCATCTCTCAGCGCATCGCCCATAAAATTGATGCTTAGCACGCACAGGGAGATCGACATCCCAGGGGCGAGCCAAACCCAGGGGAAACTGAGTAATGTACTGATGGATCTTGCGGCATATAGCATGTTGCCCCAACTAGGGGTGGGTGGGGCCACTCCCAGCCCCAAAAAGCTCAAGCTGGCCTCTGTTATTATGGCGCCTGCAAGGCCAAAAGTGGCAGCTACTATGATGACGCTCATGACATTTGGTAACACATGTTTAATGATGAGCCTTGCAGGAGATAGACCGATTGCCCTAGCTGCCTCTACAAACTCCCTCTCCCGCAATGAAAGGACTTCAGCCCTAACTAGCCGAGCCAATCCTGCCCAACTCAACAAGCCAATTATCAACCCGATGTGCCACACGCTTGTTTGCTCGAGCAAAGCGGCAATTGTTATGATGATTAATAAGGACGGAAAACACATCACGGCATCGATAACCCTTTGAACCGCCATATCCACCCAACCCAGGAAGTAACCTGATATAATCCCTACAGCTGTTCCGATGACCACTGCAATGCCTACGGCAAGGCACCCAACGGTGAGTGAAACCCTAGCTCCAAACACAAGTCGGGAGAACACATCCCTGCCCAATTCGTCGGTACCGAATATGTGATAGGAATTCGGAGGACTAAACTTGTTTCTCAACTCGATCTTCGCTGGGTCGTATGGGGCAATAACCGGCGCTAATACGGCGGTAAGACAAAATAGTGTAAAGATTAGACATCCAATGATCCCAAGTCTATGCCTGGTTAGCGCCCTCAGGAACCTGGGCGTTCCAAGAAGTGTTGAGGTTTTCTTCATGCTCTTACCCCACTATCCATATTTAATACGCGGATCTATAAAAGCATAACTTAAATCAACTAGCAAGTTTGTTAATAGAACTGCAAGTGCAATTATGAGATTTAAACCCAATATTACAGGGTAGTCCTTGCTATACACGGCTTCAACTAGCAGTCTCCCAAGTCCAGGCCAGGCAAAAACCGTCTCTATAATTACCGCGCCCCCAAAGAAATAGGGTATGCGGAGCCCAATGATGGTGACCACAGGGATAAGTGCATTACGCAATACATGTAGTAATATTACCCTTTTCTCCGACAGTCCCTTTGCTCGAGCAGCTGTCACATATTCCGCCTTTATGGTCTCAAGAATTGCCGATCTTGTGTATCTAACCAGATTCGCCATGTTATCCCAAGCCAAAACCGTCGAGGGAAGGCACGCATGCCAGAGGAGGTCGGAAAGCCCTCCAGGACCACCGATTGTATACATACCGGCCGCAGGAAACCAGTGGAGCCTTAATGCAAATAAATATATAATAATCAAAGCAAGGAAGAAACTAGGTACACTTATCCCAGCAAATGAAAACAATGTGCTCACGTAATCCACAACCGAATACTGCCATACGCCAGAGATAATGCCTATTAAAACTCCGAAAACGGCACTTATAAACAAAGCTATTCCCATTAAAAGGAGAGTAGGCCCTACCCGCTCACCAATCATCTTGGTGACCGGTTCACTGTATATCATAGAGAAACCCAGCTGGCCCTTGGAAACCCCCGCCAACCATTTCACATACCTGATGGGGGCCGGCACGTTCAACCCAAGCCGCTCACGTTGGGCTTCTATGAACTCCTGCTGCTTGGATGCGGTGACCAGAAGCATTTCCTGCCCTGTTAGCATCATTGCGACCGGGTCTCCGGGCGATATCTCAATCAGCATAAATATCCCGATAGTTACTATAATTAATACAACTACCGCCAAAAGAAGCCGCCGTATCACGTAGTTCAGCAACCTCAGCTCCCGTAGTCCACCCTTTAGGCAATAAGGGCCGAGCGCCTTGAAGGAAGGCGCTCGGCCCTACTAGTCACTCGTCAACTACTTGCCAATCTAGGACGTTACATGTAAGAAGCTGATAAGGCGATAGCGGCCAGTCAAAGTTTAGCACCCTCTTGTTTACTGCATAGACTATGACTTCCCTGTAAACGGGGATAAACGGCAGCTCGTCGTTGAGGATCTCGCTAGCTTCCCAGTAAATAGCTTGCCTTCTTTCAAGATCGGGGGTCCTCACCCCCTCCCTGGCCAGCTCGTTGATCCTTTCGTTGCTATAGTTGTAGAGGTTGGGGGAAGGCTCGGAGCGGAGGTAATCGAGTGCAATACTGGGATCTAAGCCCGGCACCCCGCCCCCAAGGGGGTAGAAATCGAAATCCCCCTGCTGCCAGCGGTTTACCACCTCTTGATAGGTACCCATCTCAATACGCATCTTGACTCCAACGTCTGCCAAGTACGCTTGAATTATTTGAGCGAGGTTACGAGATGTTTCACTGCTAGTGCAGATCCACACGAGCTCGCGATTCGGATCCCAATTGGCCTCGGCAAGCAGTTTACGGGCTTTGTCCGGATCATACTCGTAGTGGACTAAATTGGGGCTAACGGCCCATTCCGGCGCAAAAATCGGCGAGTCGATGGTCTCCACCAAGCCACCCGTCATCGCTTCCACGATGGCCTCGCGATCCAAAGCGTACATTACGGCCTGTCGCACGCGCTTGTCGGACACCCGGGCGCAGTTGACCCCAATAACAAGCCCCCACCCCAACGTACTCTGAGGCTTTATAGTTAGGTATGGAAGTTTAGACATTCTTTCCATTTCGCTCACGCGTATATATCCTATGTCGAGTTGCTTAGCCTCCAGCATTGTTTCGTATGTCTCAAAGCCGCTAAGGGGCAAAGCGTAAAGAGTTTTGATCTGTGGTTTTTTGTGGGGCCAGCCATCATCTTCCCGTGCTTCAAGGATTATATATTGTTCGCGTTTAAACTCGACGAACTTGTATGGGCCCGCGGTGACATCGGGATCCTTTAAGTAGGAACTAGACAGGAACTCATCCCAACTGAGACGACCCAATACGTGTTTTGGCTGAACCCCCGTTGCCGGATAAGCCGCCAGCCGGATCAGAAAACCCAAATCGGGCTCAACTAGCTCTATCTTAAGCGTATAAGGATCGATGACCTTTATACCTATGATCTCCTCGGCCTCCCCGTTGAAATAGGCTTCCGCCCCTTTGATCTTATTCGCCCCAAGCCAACTGTAGAGATGGCATCCCTCCTCGAAAGCACGCTTACTGAAGATCAGCTCGAAGGTGAACTTGAAATCGTCGGCCGTAACGGGCACGCCATCGGTCCACCTTCCATCGCGGGGCAAGTAGAATGTGTACGTGGTAGCATCGCTGCTGACCTCATAGGAATCGGCATACCAGGGCACAATGTTGCCCCGAGAATCGGTCCAAACAAGAGGCGGCCACACTAGGGGAAAGGTTGTGAATTGACTCGTAGTCCCAATGAACCAGATGGGATTGGAAAACCTCCCCCAAGAAGTCGTGACCCGAAAGCTCACGCTACTGTCTCCGCCAACCCCGAACACCGAAATTAAGAGAACACATAATATTGCGCATATCATTGTTTTCTTCATGCATATCACCCCTTTTCTATTTTTTAAACCTACATAAGCATCGGTGTTCTCTCCTATCACCTCCTATTATTCAAATTGGTTCCCAAGCTTTTTAACTGTCTTGGATATATATTGAGATAATTTAATTTCAAAATCAGGCAATATGGTTTCCGAGGTGGCGGGGTACGAGACGCTGATCGCGGCCATGGCCTGCCCCTTTTCCCCCAAGATCGGGAAGGCCACACAGCGGATCCCCACCCGATACTCTTCATGGTCCGTGGCATAACCACGTTCCCTCACCGCTTCCAGCTCTCTCGCGAGCCGCTTGCGCGACGTTATCGTGTTTTCGGTCAACCGCTCGAGTTTTAAACCTCTCAGGATCTGGTCCCCAAGCTTTTCCTCCTGAAAGGCGAGCATCACTTTGCCCAAGGCGCTTGCGTGAAGGGGCACCGGCGTCCCCAAGTTGGAATTTACCACCAGGGGCGCTTGCCCCCTCTCGATCACCACAGGCACCACCTGCTCCCCCTCCCATAAGGCCAGACTGGCCGTGTAACCCGTCTCACCAGCCAGCTCCCTCAGCACAGGACGCGCAAGCTGGGCCAACCGGCTTTGCGCCTCCATCAAGAGCACAAATAGCCTATAGCTGAGCCTGTACTTGCCGTCCTCCTGATACGCAAAACCACAGCACTGAAGCGTCCTCAATATACGATGGCTGGCAGTGCGATCGATCTTGAGGAGCTTCGCCAGCTCACCACTGGAATACCCCTGCGGCTCCTTCGAAAGACAGACCAGCGCCTCCAGCCCCCGGGCCAACGTCTTCAAAGGAGCATTTGTGCACATAGTGAACATCATGTACTATTATAGCAACACAGCAGATGGATGTCAAGCTGGATTTTCCAGCGAGTACGGGATTCATGGCTGGCCGAAGGCCAGCCGTATGCCGTAGAATCCGTTGGACAGCCTGAAATCAAGACGCTCGGCTTGAGGTGGACCCACCCCGGAGCGGGGTTGAAAAGGAGGAATGATGAAGATACTGGTCACCGGGGCAACGGGGCAGATCGGCTCCGAGCTTACGCTCGAGCTGCGCAGGCTCTACGGGGAGGAAAACGTGGTGGCCGCCTTCCATCGCACCCCCCTCCCTCCCTCCCTAAAGGATTCAGGGCCCTCGGTGCGGCTCGACGTGGCCGATCGGGCCGAGCTGGAGAAGGTCGTAAGAAACTACAAGCCGGATGTGATCTATCACCTCGCGGCGATCCTTTCCGCGAAAGGGGAGGAAAACCCGGCCGCGGCTTGGCGGGTAAACCTGGACGGCCTTTATAACGTCCTCGAGGTGGCCCGGGCCGGCGGGGTGCGCCAGGTATTCTGGCCGAGCTCCATCGCGGTTTTCGGCCCCAAAACCCCTAAGGAGGACACCCCCCAGGACACCGTGCTCTCCCCCACCACCATGTACGGGGTCACCAAGGCGGCAGGGGAATACCTGTGCGACTACTACGCCCGCCGCTACGGCCTGGACGTCCGGGGCGTAAGATACCCGGGGATCATCTCCAGCGAGACCCTACCGGGGGGCGGGACCACCGACTACGCGGTGGAGATGTTCTACGCAGCGGTGAAGGGGGAGCCGTACACCTGCTTTGTCCGGCCGGACACGACCCTCCCCATGATGTACATGCCGGACTGCCTTAAGGCCGCCATCCAGCTCATGGAGGCCGATCCAGCCCGCCTCACCCACCGAGCGGACTACAACGTGACCGCCATGAGCTTTTCCGCCGAGGAGCTCGCGGCCGAGATCAAAAAACACGTCCCGAACTTCCAGGTGGCGTACCGGCCCGACTTCCGTCAAGAGATCGCCGACTCCTGGCCCAGGAGCATCGACGACTCCGCGGCGCGGGAGGACTGGGATTGGGAGCCGAGCTACGACCTTTCGCGGATGGTAGAGGACATGCTCGCCCGCCTCAAAAGGCGCCTGCAAGGGGAGCGGTAGGGGCTTAGCCCCCCAGGTAGGCGATGGCCTCGATCTCGATCCGGGCGCCCTTGGGGAGGGCCCCTACCTGGATACAGGCCCGGGCCGGGGGCTCAAGGTCGAAGTATTCGGCATATACCCGGTTCACCGCCTGAAAGTCCCCCATGTCGGCAAGGTAGATCGTCACCTTAACCAGGTCCGAGAAGGAGGCCCCGGCGGCGGAGAGCACCGCCCGCAGGTTCTCCATGCACCTCCTCGTCTGCTCCTCTATCCCGCCGGCCACGAGCTCCCCGGACTCATCCACCGGGATCTGCCCGGAGACGAACAAAAGATCCCCGGCCCGGATGGCCGGGGAGTAAGGGCCCGCCGTGTGGGCGCCTGGAGGTTCGATGGCCCTACGGCTCCCCCTCATACCCAAGTGAGGCGGGCCTCCTCCGCCCCATCCCCCCGGCGGGGCCCAAGCTTGAGGACCCGGGTGTAGCCCCCGGGACGGTCCTTGTACCTGGGCCCGATCTCGGAAAACAACTTGTGAGTGGCTTCCTTATCCTGCAGCACCGAAAACGCCAGCCGGTGGGCTGCCTGGTCCCCCCGCCGGGCCCAGGTCACCAGCCGCTCCACGAGCCTCTGGGTCGCCTTGGCCCGGGCCGGGGTGGTGTCCACCTTCCCATAGAGGATCAACGCCTTGGCCTGCCCGGCCAGGACCGAACGCCTGCGGGATCGCGTCATCGAGAGCTTGGGAACCTTGCGACGGTGCCTCATCTAAGCCTCCTTCTCGGACCGAAGCCTGTAGCCCAGCTTGGCCAGGTGCTCCTCAAGCCGCTCGAGGGTCTTTTCACCAAAACCGTGGATATCAAGGAGCTCTTCCCGGCTGCGGGAGAGGAGGTCCTGCAGGGTGACTATCCCCTCCTCCCGAAGCAGATTACACGCCCTGGCCTCAAAGCCCGTCTCCCCAAGGGGCTTAAGCAGCTCCTCGGGCACGGGCTCCGCCGGGGGAGGGGGCTCCTCCGGGGCTGCCCCGGCCACAAAGGAAAGATGCCGCTGGAGGATCTCCACCGCCTGGGCCACCGCCGCCTGGGGGGTGATAGCCCCATTGGTCCACACCTCAAGCACAAGCCGTTCGTAGCCGGAACGCCCACCCACACGGGTTTCCTCTACCTGAAAGTTCACCTTCTCGATGGGGGAAAAGTCCGAGTCAATAGGGATGAGGGAAAGGGGTGCATCCTCCCTTTTGTTCTCCTCTGCCGGCCGGAAGCCACTCCCCACCTCGAGCTCCATCTCCACGTCCAGCCGGCCGTCCTCGTTCAGGGTGGCGATGTAGTGATCGGGGTTCACGATCTCCACCCCGGCCGGGGTCTCGATGCTGCGAGCCCGCACCTCAGCAGGACCGGTGACGCTCAGGTAAAGGCGATGCAGCTCCTCATCCCTCGTGCGGAACACCACCCCCCGCAGGTTCAGGATGAGGGTGAGGATGTCCTCCCGCACCCCCTCTATGGTATCGTATTCATGGTACTTGCCGGCGATGTTCACCCGCACGATGGCGGCGCCGGGGATGGAGGAGAGGAGCACCCGGCGGAGGGAATTGCCCAAGGTGGTGGCATATCCCCGCTCAAGCGGCTCCAACACCAGCCGCCCGTAACGGGCATCGTGCTGGCTCCAAACCAAACTCTCCGGATACACAAAGCTCGGCATCTCCCCTACCTCGAGTAGAACTCCACGATCAGGCTGGTCTCGATGGACTGATCAAGCTCCTCCACCTGGGGCTCGGAGGCCACCTGAATCCTCAGGGCCTCCAGGTCCCGGGACAGCCACCCGGGGAGGGGACGCCGCTCCGAGGCGCCCTTCACCAGCTCCCGCAGCTTCTCCTTGGACTGTGGCCGTACCTCCACCATATCCCCCTCCCGCACCAGGTAAGAGGGGATATCCAGATGCCGGCCGTTCACCAGAAAATGCCCATGGGACACAAGCTGCCGGGCCTGATCCCGGGAGTAGGCGAACCCAGCCCGGTACACCACGTTATCCAGCCGCCTCTCCAGGATCTTAAGCAGGGCCTCCCCCGTCACCCCCTTTCGCTTCTTGGCCAGCTCCACATACCGGCGGAACTGCCCCTCCCTCACCCCATAGATGCGCTTGGCCTTCTGCTTCTCCCTGAGGTGAATCGCAAATTGGGTAGCCCGCCGGCGAAACCGGCCGTGCTGTCCGGGCGCATAGGGCCGCCTGCTTAAGGCGCACTTGTCAGAGTAACAACGGTCGCCCTTGAGAAAGAGCTTCACTCCCTCCCTGCGACAAAGACGGCATTTCGATTCGGTATACCTGCCCATCTTCAAGCCTCCTAGCTGTGCGGCACAGGGGTCACGTTCCTCACCTCTTCCACCTGGATGCCGGCGGAACGCAGGGTTTGAACCGCAGCCTGCCGGCCCGCCCCGGTGCCGGTCACCGTGACCACCACCGACCGGATGCCGAAGTCCTTCATCTCCCTGGCCAGGGCCTGGGCCGCAAGCTGAGCGGCGTAAGGGGTGCCCTTGCGAGAGCCGGAGAAACCCACCGTCCCGGGGGACTTCCAGGTGATGACGTCCCCATTGAGGTCGGTCAGGGTGAGGATGGTGTTGTTGAAGGTGGAGTGGACGTGCACCCGGGCCCGCTCCAGCTTGATCGCCTTCTTCTTCCGTTTGGTCGGCTGCCTGCGTGCCATGGCTATTTCTTCTTCCCCGCCTTGGCCGGCCGCGGCCCCTTCCAGGTGCGGGCATTGGACCGGGTCTTCTGCCCCCGGACGGGAAGGCCGGTCTTGTGCCGGAGCCCCCGATAGCAACCGATGTCGATCAGCCGCTGAATGTGATCCCGGACCTTGCGCCGGAGATCACCCTCCACCGTGTACGACTCCACCTCATGCCTGAGGGCGGTGACCTCCTGCTCCGTAAGGTCCATCACCCGGGTGTCGGGACTGACCCCGGTTCGGGCCAAGATCTCCCTCGCCCGGGAAGGGCCGATCCCGTAGATGTAGGTGAGCGCCACCTCGATCCTCTTCTTGGCCGGAAGGTTTACGCCTGCGATCCTCGCCATCGGCCCTCCTTAGCCCTGACGTTGTTTGTGCTTGGGGTCGCGGCAGACAACCCACAGCCGTCCACCCCGGCGAATCACACGGCATTTTTCACATCTCTTCTTCACCGAACTGCGCACCTTCATGCCCCCTCCTAGCTCTCCCGGTACACGATCCGACCCCGGGTCAGGTCATAAGGGGAGAACTCCACCACCACCCTGTCCCCGGCCACCACCCGGATGAAATGCTTCCTCATCCGGCCGGAGGTCCTGCACAGGGCCACATGGCCGTTGTCAAGCCTCACCCGAAACATGGAATCGGGCAACACCTCGATGACCTCTCCCCGCGCCCGGATCACTTCCTTGCTCGGCAAATCTCCTCCCAGATCCACCCCGTCAGCACCTTGGGCCCCTCCGGCAGCACGGCCACCATCTCCTCATAATGGACCGCCAGGCCGCCGCTGCCGGTCACCGCAGTCCACCCGTCCGGTCGGATACGTACCGGAAGGTCGTCCGTCTTCACCATCGGCTCAAGACAGATTATCATCCCTTCCCGCAGCCGCGGGCCCCTGCCCGGTGGGCCGAAGTTCGGGATCTGCGGGTCCTCATGAAGCTCCCTGCCGATTCCGTGCCCTACGAATTCCCGGACCACGAAAAAGCCTCGGCGGCTGACATAGGCGCCGATAGCATGTGAGATATCCGAAAGCCGCACCCCAATTTTAGCCCGCTTTATGCCTTCCCGCAAGGCACCTTGAGCCACCTCCATCAGCCGAGCGGCCTCGGGGCTCACCTCACCCACCCCCACGGTGACGGCGGCATCGGCATAGTAACCCCGGCGGACCAGGCCCAGGTCCAGGGAAAGCACGTCCCCCGGGGCCAGCACCCGTCGATCCGAAGGGATGCCATGCACTATCTCCTCGTTAACCGAGGCGCACAGGACCGCGGGATACCCCTGGTAGCCCTTGAACGCCGGCTGGGCCCCCGCTGCCCGCAACAGCCTCCCCGCCAGGCGTTCCAGCTCGCCGGTGCTGACCCCGGGGCGGGCGGCCAGGGCCAGCTCAACCAGGATGTCGGCCACGATCCTTGCGTTCTCCTCTACCAGCTCCAGCTCCCGGGGGGTCTTAAGGGCGATCATCGCAAAGGGCACGGACGACCTGGGCATACACCTCCTCGGGGGGGCGGCTGGCGTCCACACGGACCAGGATCCCCCTTTCTCGGTAGTAGTCCACCAGGGGGGTGGAGTCTCGCATGTACACCTCGAACCGACGGGAGATGACCTCGGGCTTGTCGTCATCCCTCTGGGAGAGCCCGGCCCCACACCGGTCACAGCGGGCATCCTCCTTGGGGGGCTGGGTGATCAGGTTGTACAGGGCCCCGCACCGGGGGCAAACCCGCCGGGCCGAAAGGCGCCGGATCACCTCCTCCCGCCCCAGCTCCAGGAAGATCACCGCCTCGACCGGGGCAATCCCCTCCAATCCCTGGGCCTGGGCCAGGGTCCTGGGGAAGCCGTCGAAAAGGACGCCGCTCTTTCCGGCCACCCGCTCCCTCACCATGGCCAGGATGAGCTCGTCGGGGACCAGCTCCCCGGCATCCATGTACGACTTGGCCCGCCTCCCCAGTTCGCTCCCGGCGGCCACCTCCTCCCGCAACACATCCCCGGTGGAAAGGTGCAGATACCCGTGCTCTGCGGCCAGGCGCTTTGCCACCGTCCCCTTCCCCGCCCCGGGAGGGCCCAGCAAAACAAGGTTCCGTTTCATCCCCGCTTCCTCCCCAAGAAGGCCGTCCCCTTGACCAGGGACTCATATTGCCGCATCACAAGGTGTGCCTCAATCTGCATGATGGTGTCGATCCCCACCCCCACCAGGATCAGGAGGGAGGTCCCCCCAAGGTAAAAGGAGGTGATCCCCGAAGCGGCCTGGAAGATGTAGGGCAAGACCGCGATGGCTACCAGGAAAAGCGCCCCCACCAAAAGCAGCCTCCCGGTCACGTCCGTCAGATACCGGGCTGTGGATTCACCAGGCCGCACCCCGGGGATGAACCCCCCGGCCTCCCGGAGGTTCTTGGCAAGGTCCTGCGGGTCGAACACCAGGGAAGAGTAAAAGTAGGTAAAGAAGAAGATCAAGATCACGTAGGCGATGAGGTAGATCAGGCTCCCCGGGGCGACATAGGACTGCAGCCACCCCAGCCCCGGCACCCAGGCGGCGATGGAGCTGGGCAGGGTGAGGATGGCCGAGGCGAAGATGATGGGGATCACCCCACCTTGGTTAACCCGGATCGGGAGATGGGCCGTATGGCCCCCATATACCCTACGGCCCGCGGTCCTCTTGGCATACTGGATGGGGATCTTGCGTTGCCCCTGCTGGATGATCACGGTCCCCGCTATCACCACCACAAACAGCACCGCCAGCCCCAACGCCCAGATGGGGGAAACCGTCCCGGCCGAGATCTCCAGGTACATCTGCTGGAGCTGGCCCGGGAACCGGGCGATGATCCCCGCCATGATGAGCATGGAAATCCCGTTTCCGATTCCGTTTTCGGTTATCCGCTCCCCGATCCACATCAGGAAGATGGTGCCGGCGGTGAGGGCGACGATGGAGGTGAGGAAGAAGCCCACCGTGGGCTGGGCGAGGCCGTAGCGGATGACGAGGTAGCTCATGGCGTAGGACTGGAGCAGGGCCAGGGCAACCGTGCCCCAGCGGGTGTACTGGGTGAGCTTCCTCCTCCCTTCCCGGCCCTGCTGCTGGAGCTCCTTGAGCTTGGGGAAAACCGGGATGAGGAGCGAAAGGATGATGGAGGCGTTGATGTAGGGGATCACCCCGAGGCCGAACAGGGAGAACCGCTGCAAGGCCCCGCCGGTGAAAAGGTTGAAGAACTGGAAAAACCCGGCCCCAAAGGCCCCTGAGAGGGCCTCGGCCAGCTGCTTTGTGTCCACCCCGGGGACCGGGATGAAGGAGCCTATCCGGAAGACGAGCAACATCCCCAGGGTATAGAGGATGCGGCGGCGCAGCTCCTCCACGGCGAACACCTGCCGGATGCGCTGGAGCACGCTCAGACCTCCTCGACCTTGCCCCCGGCGGCCAGGATCTTCTCCCGGGCCGAGCGGCTGAACCTCTTGGCCTTGACAGTTAAGGCCTTGGTGAGCTCGCCCTCGCCGAGCACCTTGAGCCCGGCCTTGGGGTCCTTGACGATCCCCCGGGCCATCAGGGCCTCCAGGGTGACCACGTCCCCGGGCTCAAAGTGCGCCCCGAGCTCGCCAACGTTGACGACCGCGTACTCCACCCGGCAGGGGTTCTTGAAGCCGCGCTTGGGAAAGCGCATCCAAAACGGGGTCTGTCCCCCCTCAAAGCCAGGGCGGACCTTTACCCCGGCCCGGGCCCCCTGGCCCTTGGTCCCCCGGCCGGACTCGTGCCCGCCGTGGCCGGAGCCATAGCCCCGCCCCACGCGCTTGCGCCGCCGCACGCTCCCAGGGGTGGGCGAAAGATCACTAAGCCTTAGCACCTTCTACCTCCACGATCTCCTCCGGCTTCTTCCCCCGCCGGGCGGCCACCTGCTCGGCGGTCTCCAGGGCCTTGAACCCCTCCAGGGTGGCCCGGGCCAGGTTAAGGGGGTTGGTGGAACCAAGCGCCTTGGTGAGGATGTCCCGGAGCCCGGCCAGCCGGCAGACCGCCCCCACCGTCCGGCCGGCAATGATCCCGGTGCCGGGATAGGCCGGCTTGAGGAGCACTCGAGCCGCCTTGAAGTGGCCGACCACCTCATGGGGGATGGTGCCGTTCGTTATGGGCACCTGGACCAGGTGTTTGGTGGCGTCCCGGATGGCCTGCTGGATGGCCTGGGGGATCTCGATGGACTTGCCTATCCCAACGCCCACATGGCCCTCCCCGTCGCCCACCACCACCACCACCCGGAACCGGAGGCGCTTGCCGCCCTTGGTGACCTTGCCCACCCGGCGGATCTCGATGACCTCGTTCGAAAGCTGTTCAGGGTTCACATCGAGCTTCAAAATATCAACCCCCCCTCCCGCGCGGCCTCCGCCAGCTCCCTCACCTTACCGTGATAGGGGTAGCCGGCCCGATCGAACACCACCTCCCGGATCCCCAGCTCCCGCGCCCGCTTTGCGATCAGCTCCCCCACCAGGCGGGCAGCCTCCCGGTCCGCCGACTTTATCCTCTCCCGCACCTCCGGCTCCAGGGTGGAGGCGCTGGCCAGGGTATGGCCGCGCGTGTCGTCGATCAGCTGGGCGTAGATGTGCTTGAGGCTCTTGTAAACGCACAGCCGCGGGCGGGCAGGGGTGCCCACCAGCCGCTTCCGGACCCTGCGATGCCGCTTCTTTCGCAACTCGTTCCTCGATAGCTTCGCCATGATCAAGCTCACTTAACCCCAAGTTTTCCGGCCTTGCGGACGATCTCCTCGCCGCGGTAGCGGATCCCGGTGGCCCGGTAGGGCTCGGGGGGCCGGGCCGCCCGGATGTCCGCCGCCACCTGCCCAACCAGCTGCTTGTCGATCCCCCGCACCACGATGCGCTGGGGGTCCGGGACCTCCACCTCCACCCCGGCGGGGACCCGGTAACGCACCGGATGGGAGTAGCCGAGCTCCATCACCAGGGTGTCGCCCTCCATACGGGCCCGGTACCCCAGCCCGTGTATCTCCAGCTCCTTCTGCCACTTTTGGCTCACGCCGTGGACCATGTTGGCGATGAGGGCCCGGTAAAGGCCGTGGCGGGCCCGGAAGACCGCCCGGTCGCCCTTGCGCTCCACCCGGACCTTCCCGTCCTCCACCACCACCCTCACGTACTGGGGCTCATAGCGCTGGACAAGCCTGCCATGCGGTCCCTCCACCACCACCTCATCCTCGGTCACGGTGACGTTCACCCCTTCAGGCAGTGGGATGGGCCGCTTCCCGATCTTGGACATGTCTTTTCACCTCACCAGATCTCACAAAGGAGCTCGCCACCCAGGCGCCTCTCGCGGGCCTCGCGGCCGGTCATGATCCCCTGGGAGGTGGAAAGGATACAGATCCCCAGGCCGGCGTGGGTGTTTGGGATCTCGCTTGCCCGCACGTACACCCGCCGGGAAGGGCGGCTGACCCGCCTGAGGCCCTGAATGGCCGAGCGGCGGACCCGGGTGCCCTGTTCCAGGTACCTGAGGCGCAGCCTGAGCAGGGGATAGCTTTCCCTTTCCTCCACCTGCCAGCCCTCTATGTATCCCTCCTCCTGGAGGATGCGGGCTATCTCCTGCCGCATCTTGGAGGAGGGCATCGCCACCTCGGGATGCCCCCGGGCGATGGCGTTGCGGATGCGCGTCAGCATATCAGCGATCGGATCAGCCACCGTCACCACTTCCCCCCTTACCAAGCGGCCTTCTTCACCCCGGGGATCTCCCCCTCCAGGGCCATCTTGCGGAAACACAACCGGCACAGGCCGAAATCCCGGATGTAGCCCCGCGGCCGGCCGCACAGCTGGCAGCGGTTGCGGCGCCGCACCCTGTACTTCGGCGGCCTCTGCGACTTCAAGACAAGCGCCTTCCTCGCCATTTCCCTTCCCCCTAGTCCTCGCGGAACGGGCAACCCAAGGCCTTGAGGAGCGCATAGGCCTCCCGGTCCGTCTTGGCCGTGGTCACGATGGTTATGTCCATCCCCTGGACCTGCACCATGTCATCATAGGATATCTCAGGGAAGACCAGCTGCTCGGAGATCCCCAGGGAGTAGTTCCCCCGCCCGTCGAACGAATCCGGGGAAAGCCCTTTGAAGTCGCGGATCCCAGGCAAGACCACGTTGAAGAGCTTGTTCAAGAACTCGTAGGCCCGCACCCCCCTCAAGGTGACCATACAGCCGATAGCGTCCCCTTTTCGGATCTTGAAGTCCGATATGGAGCGCTTGGCCCGCGTGATCACGGGGCGCTGGCCGGCCAGTTGCGCCAGGTTCCGCGCCGCCCCCTCCAGGACCTTGGGGTCATCGTGCTTGCCCACGCCCATGTTTATCACCACCCGCTCCACCTTGGGCACCTGCATGACGTTCTTGTACCCAAGCTCCTTGATGAGGCGGGGCACGATCTCCTGCTTGTAGCGTTCGTAAAGTAGCATCGTCCTCACTCGAAGGTGGCCCCACACTTGCGGCACTTCCGCAGCTTCTGCCCCTCCACCACGGCGAACCCGATCCGGGTGGGCACGCCGCACTCGGGGCAGATGACCCGCACGTTGGACCAATGGATAGGGGCCTCCCGCTTTATGATCCCGGGCTCCCGCACCGTTTGGGTGGGGCGCTGGTGCTTGGTGACGATGTTAACCCCTTCCACCAACACCCGCTCCCGCTCGGGGTAAACCCGGATCACCTTGCCGAGCTTCCCCCGGTCGTCCCCAGAGATGACCTTGACACGATCCCCTTTCCTTACCTTACGCATCGCCTACCCCCAACGAAGGCCTTTTGGGGGACATCACACCACCTCCGGGGCCAGGGAGATGATGCGCATCATCCCTTTTTCCCTGAGTTCCCTGGCCACCGGCCCGAACACCCGGGTCCCCACAGGCTGAAGGTTCTTATCCACCAGGACCACCGCGTTGTCGTCGAACCTCAGGGTGCTCCCGTCCGGCCGGCGGAAAGCGGCCCGGGTGCGCACCACCACCCCCCGGACGATGTCCCCCTTCTCGAAGTCCGAGGTGGGGATGCGCCGCTGTACCGAGCCCACAATGATATCCCCAATCTGGCCCCGGCGCCTCTTGCCCAACACGGTGATGCACTTTATCTCCTTCACCCCGGTGTTGTCGGCCACTGTAAGTCGCGTCTCTGGAAGGATCATGGCTAGGCCTCCGCACGCTTTATGACCTCCACCAACCGCCACCGCTTGAGCCGGGACAAGGGGCGCGTCTCCTCGATCCGCACGATGTCCCCAACATGTGCCAGCTGGCGCTCGTCGTGTACGTAGTACTTGGTGCGTCGCCTGACGTACTTGCGGTAGCGAGGGTGCCGAACCAGGCTCTCCTCCATCACCACGATGGTCTTCTGCATCCTGTCACTTACAACACGGCCGATCCTCTGTTTACGCATCCTGACCCCTTTTGCGCTCCCGCAGCACTGTGAGGGCGCGGGCGATGTCGCGCTTGGTCTTTGCGATCTCCGCCGTGTTCTGCAGCTGCCCTGAGGCGAGCTGAAAGCGCAGGTTGAGGAGCTTCCGCTTGAGATCGCGCACCTTTCCTTGGAGCTCCTCGTCGGTGAGTTCCCTAAGCTCCCGCGCCTTCACCTTTCACCTCCCAGGTGGAACCTGCGCCTGAGCCGGGTGGGGATGGGGAACTTGTAGGCCACGATCTTGGCGATCCTTTTGGCCTCCTCCTCCGAGACCCCGGCGAACTCGAACATGATCGTGCCCGGCTTCACCACCGCCACCCAGTTCTCCACGTTGCCCTTACCCTTTCCCATCCTGGACTCGGCCGGCTTCCTGGTGAGGGGTTTGTCCGGGAAGATGCGGATCCAGACCTTACCCCGGTGGGTGGCGCGGGCCAGGGCGGTGCGGGCGGCCTCTATCTGCTGCCTGGTGATCCGGGCAGGGGCCAGGGCCTGGATGCCGAAGTCGCCGAAGGCCACCTCGGTACAGCGGGTGGCCCTGCCCTTTACCCGCCCCTTTTGCTGCTTTCGGTATTTCGTCCTCTTGGGGAAAAGGAGGGACATGTCAGCTCACCTCTCGACTTTCCTTGGGAGACCAAACCTCCCCCCGGAACACCCAGGCCTTGACCCCGATCACCCCGTACTTGGTCATGGCCTCCGCCAGCCCGTAGTCCACGTCCGCCCGCAGGGTCTGCAGGGGCACCCGCCCCTGTTTCATCTCCACCGACCGGGCGATGTCCGCACCACCGAGGCGCCCTGAGATGCGGATCTTAACCCCTTGGGCCCCGGCGGCCATCACCCGCCGGATGGTCTCCTTCATGGCCCGATAGGGGTTGATCCGGTTCTCTATCTGGAAGGCCACGTCCTGGGCCACCAACGGCGCCTCCAGCTCCGGCCGCTCCACCTCCATCACCCCGATCCGGACCTCCCGGCCGATCATCCGGGAGAGCTCCTCTTGCAGGCGCTCTATCTCACTGCCCCCCCGGCCGATCACGATCCCCGGGCGGGCGGCCCGCACGATCACCCGCACCCTTTCCGGGACCGCCCGCTCGATGAGCACCTCGGCGATCCCCGCCCCCCGGTAGTTCTTCCTTATGTGCTCCCGGATCCTGTGATCCTCCTTCACATATTCGGGGACCTTGTTGTCGGGCACATACCAGTTCGAGCGCCACTTCCTCAGCACCCCAACCCTGAACCCGACCGGATGTGTCTTCTGCCCCACTAGTCCTCCTTTTCAGCCACTACCACGGTTATATGGGATAGCCGGCGGTGGATGATGTCGGCCCGGCCGAAGGCCCGGGGGTTGAGCCGCTTCAGCCGAGGGCCCTCGTCCACATAGGCCCTGACCACCACCAGCCTATCGGGGTCCATGTCGAAGTCGTGCTCGGCGTTGGCCACGGCGGAGGCGAGCACCTTGCGGATGATCCGGGCCGCCTTCCTGGGGGAGAAGGCGAGGATCCGCTCAGCCTCATGCACAGGCTTTCCCCGGATCTCGTCGATCACGAGCCTCGCCTTAAGGGGTGAAACCCGTACAAAGCGTGCGCGAGCTTTTGCCTCCCTCACCCTGTCACCTCACTTCAAGGGGGGCGGCCCTTTCTTCTTGGCGCCGCCATGGCCTCGGAAGGTCCGCGTGGGCGCGAACTCCCCGAGCCTATGCCCGATCATCGCCTCGGTGATGCGAACGGGCACGAAACTCCTACCGTTGTGCACCCGGATGGTGACCCCCACCATCTCAGGGACGATCATGGAGGCCCGCGACCAGGTGCGGATCTCCGCAAGTTCCCCCTTCCTTGCCCGTTCCAGTTTCCTCAATAGCTTGGGATGGACATAGGGGCCTTTCTTCTTGGAACGACCCATCACTTCCTCCTCTTCAGTATCAGGGCGTCGCTGGCCTTCCTCTTCTTGCGGGTCTTGTGGCCGCCTTTGGTATCCCAACCCCAGATGGACTTGGGGGGGCCTCCCTCCCCGGTGCGGCCCTCCCCACCCCCATGCGGGTGGTCCACCGCGTTCATGGCCACCCCCCGCACCCGGGGCCTGCGCCCAAAGTGCCTCACCCGGCCGGCCTTCCCGTGCCGGACGTTCTTGTGATCGGGGTTGGAGACCCTCCCGATGGTGGCCACGCATTCCACGTGGAACAGCCTCACCTCCCCCGAGGGGAGGCGGACTATGGCCCGATCCCCCTCCCGACCCAGGAGCTGGGCCGCGGTTCCCGCGGCCCGTGCGATCTTCCCCTTGGACCCTGGGGTAAGCTCTAGGTTATGGATGAAGCTTCCCACGGGGATCTTCTTCAAGGGCAGTGCGTTCCCCGGACGCGGCTCGGCGTCCTCCCCCGCCTCCACCACATCCCCCACCCGCAGCTCCAGGGGGGCGATGATGTACCGCTTTTCCCCGTCGGCATAATGAAGCAGGGTTATCCAGGCGGAACGGTTGGGGTCGTACTCCACGGACACCACCCTGGCCGGAACCCCGCGCTTTTCCCGGGCGAAGTCGATGATCCTGTACTTGCGCTTGTGACCTCCCCCCCGGTGGCGGGCGGTGATCCGCCCTTGGGAGTTGCGCCCGGCATGGCGCTTGAGCGGCACCAAAAGCGACCGCTCCGGGGGCTTTCTGGTGAGCTCCGAGTAATCGGGAAGCACCGCGTGCCTCTGCCCCGGCGTAACCGGATTTTTCCCCTTCAGTCCCATAACGTCACCCCACGATGTCGATCTTGTGCCCGGGAGCGAGCTTAACTATCGCCCGCTTTTCCGCCTTGGTGCGGCCAAACCCCCGGTCCATCCGGGTACGGCGGGGCTTGCCCGGCCGCGCCAGCGTCCGGACCGCCAGCACCTTCACCCCAAACAGCTCCTCCACCGCGCGCCGGATGTCCACCTTGGTGGCCCGGGGATGGACCTCGAAGGTGTACTTGCCCTCTTCCATCTCGCGCCACGACTTCTCCGTCAGGATGGGACGTAGGAGGACATCCTCCGGATGCAAGCCTGCATCAAACATCCTGCAACCTCCCCGCCAAGGCGTCCAGTGCGCCTTTGGTCACAAGCAGCCCCTCGTGGGCCAGGACGTGGTAGGCCGACAGGAAGTCGCTCCGCATACAGCTCACCCCTGGGATGTTTGAGAAGCTCTTCACCACCGGCACCCGGTACTCGTCAGGGGCCACCACCACCAAGGTCCGTTCCGGGCACTCCAGCTTCCTGAGGAGCGTGATCCCCTCCTTGGTGCGGGGCCGGGGAAACCCCAGCCGGTCGATGACCACCAGCCCCCCCTCCTTAAAGCGGGCGGAAAGGGCGGATATGAGGGCCTTTCTCCGCATCCGCTTGGGCAGGGAGAGGCGGACCTTGTGGGCCCTCGGGCCGAAGGTCACCCCCCCATGTCGCCAGATGGGGGAACGGATGGAGCCATGGCGGGCCCGACCGGTGCCCTTCTGCCGCCAGGGCTTGCGCCCCCCCCCGGACACCTCCCCCCTGGTCTTGGCCTTGGCCGTCCCCTGCCGTTGGTTGGCAAGGAAGACCCGCACCGCCCGATAGAGGAGGTCCTTGTGGACCGGCCCACCGAACACCTCCGCCGGGACCTCGATCTCCTCGGGCCCCGCGTCCAGGGCATCGAACCTGTAAAGCTTCGCCTTAGGCATCGTGTTTCCTTATCTTGACCACGCCCTTCCGGGGCCCGGGGACCGACCCTTGCAAGACCAAAAGGCCCCGCTCCACATCCACCTTAAGCACCCTTAGGTTCCGCACGGTGACGGCCTGTGCCCCGAAATGCCCCGGCATCTTCTTCCCCTTCATCACCTTTCGCAGCCCCATGGGCCCGGCGGTGCCCGGGCGCCGGATCAGCTTGTGGCCATGGGACCTGGGGCGATAGCCGAACCCCCAGCGCTTGATGGTCCCGGAAAAGCCCCTCCCTTTCGAGATCCCGGTCACGTCCACCAGCTCCCCCTCCGAGAAGGCCTCCACCCCCAGGGTCTGCCCCACCTGGAAGGCGTCCGGGTCCTCCACCCGCGCCTCGTAAAGCCTCCGCCGGGGGGGGACCCCCGCCTTCCGAAAGTGCCCCTGCAGGGGCTTGGGGAGCCTTTTCTCCTTGACCTCCCCCCAACCGAGCTGGACGGCGGCATACCCGTCCGTCTCCGGGCGCTTCAGCTGCACCACCACCGAGGGCTCCACCTGGATCACGGTGGCCGCCACCGCCCCGCCATGCCCGTCGAACCACTGAGTCATGCCAACCTTCTTCCCCAGCAAGCAAAGCGTCATCTCGCTCCCCCTAGAGCTTGATCTCGATGTCGATGCCGGTGGGAAGCTCCACCTCCATGAGGGCATTTATGGTCTCGGAAGTCGGCTCCCGGATGTCGATCAGTCGCCGGTGGACCTTGCGCTCGAAATGCTCCATAGAGCGTTTGTCCACATGCGGCGACCGCAGGACCGTGTAAAGGCGCCTCTTTGTGGGAAGCGGGATCGGACCGGCCACCTTGGCCCGGGTGGCCTTGGCCGTCTCCACGATCTTCCTCACGGCCGCGTCCACAAGCTCGTGATCGTAGCTTTGAATCCTGATCCTGATTTTCTCCCTAGCCATATTGATATCCCCTGCCCCTCAACACCTCCCGGGCGATCTGCTCCGGGACCACCTCGTAATGGGTCACCCGAAGGGTATAAACCGCCCGCCCTTGGGTGAGCGAGCGGAGTCGGGTGGCGTACCCGAAGGTCTCGGCCAAGGGGATCGCCACGTGGACGACCTCAAAAGCGCCCTTGGTCTCGATGGAACGAACCTCGCCCCTTCGGCGACCGAGGTCCGATACGACCTCTCCCAGGTACTCGCTGGGCGTGATTATATCACCCTCGGCGATGGGTTCCAACAAGCTGACCCCGGCCTGTTCCAGGGCCCGGCGTAGGGCCTGGGTGGCGCAGGCCTCGAAGGCGATCTCGGTGGAGTCCACCGGGCTTGCGGCCCCGTCCACGAGTCGGGCGGCCAGGTCCGTCACCGGGTAGCCCCCGATGGGGGAGGCGGACAAGGCCTCCTGGATCCCCCGGCGGGCCGCCTCCACGAAGTGGGGGGGGAGCACCTCCGGGGGGACCTGGCAGGCAAAGGAAAAGCCCCCGCCGCGCGGCAGGGGCTCGAAAAAAAGCCTGAGCTTGGCGTACTGGCCCCTTCCCCCCACCGCGTGGGCCAGCTCCTCCTCCACCTCGATGGGGCGGGCCAGGGTCTCCTTGTAGGCCACCCGGGGCCGGCCCACCCGATGCGACACCCCGAACTCCTCCCGCACCCTCCTCAGCTGCACCTCAAGGTGCAGCTCCCCCATCCCCCCCACCAGGAGCTGCCCGGTGGACTCGTCCTCCCTGACGTAGAAGGTGGGGTCTTCTTGGGCGATCTTCTCCAGGGCCTGGCGCAGGACCGGTTCCTCGGCCTCGGAGCGGGCCTCCACCGCCATGAACACTACCGGCTCCGGGAAGGCGATGGGCTCCAGGTGCAAGGGGTGTTCGGGGTCGCACAGGGTGTCGCCGGTGAGCACCCGGTCGGTGGAGATGAGGCCCACGATGTCCCCTGCGGTGGCCACACCCAACCGCTCCCGCCGGTTGGCATGTAGCCTAAACAGCTTGGTCACCCTCACCCTCTTGCCCGAGCTGGCATTGAGCACCGTGTCCCCCTCGGACAGGGTCCCGGAGTAGATGCGGGTGTAAAGGAGCCGACCGGCATAGGGGTCGGTGGCCACCTTGAACACCAGGGCGGAGAGGGGGGCCCTGGGATCGGGGGGGCGGGACTCCCTCCCCCGGCCGTCGGGGCCGAGCCCCTCCACCGGGGGGATGTCCACAGGGGAGGGCAGGAAATCCACCACCGCGTCCAGCACCGGCTGCACCCCGACGTTCCTCAAGGCCGCCCCACCCAGCACCGGGACCCAGCCCCGCTCCAAAACCGCCCTCCGCACGACCGGAATGACCACCCCCAAAGGGAGCTCCCTGCCAGCCAGGTACGCCTCCGCCACCTCGTCCGAGAGCTCGGCCAGGTGCTCCAGGAGGAGCTCCTTGTAGTGGGCATGCGCCTCCTCAAGCCCCGGGGGCAGGGGCAGGTACTCATACCTCTCGCCCTTGGAGGACTCATCCCAACGGATGGCCTCCCCCCGCAACACGTCCACCATCCCCAAAAGGCGGCCATCGGGGTCCTTCCAGGGGAAGAACAAGGGGAGGGGAACCGCCCCCAGCCGCCCCTGGATGGCGGAGACCGTGGCCGCGAAATCGGACTCCACCCGGTCCAGCTTGTTGACGAAGGCGATCCGGGGGACGCGATAGCGGTCCGCCTGGCGCCAGACGGTCTCGGACTGGGACTCGACCCCCTCCACCCCGGAGAAAACCACCACCACCCCATCCAACACCCTCAGGGACCGCTCCACCTCCACGGTGAAGTCCACATGCCCTGGGGTGTCGATGATGTTGATCTGGTGGCCGCGCCAGTTCACGGTGGTGGCCGCGGCGGTGATGGTGATCCCCCGCTCCCTTTCCTGGTCCATCCAGTCCATCTCCGCGGTGCCCTCGTGCACCTCGCCCATCTTGTGGATCTTGCGGGTGTAATAGAGGATACGTTCGGTGAGGGTGGTCTTCCCCGCGTCGATGTGGGCCACTATGCCGATGTTGCGAACCCGGGTGATATCGTAACTGGGCCCCTCCATCGGCCTTCCCGCCTCTCTACCAGCGGTAGTGGGCGAAGGCGCGGTTGGCCTCGGCCATGCGGTGGGATTCCAGTTTCTTCTGGACGGCGGCCCCTTCCCCCCGGGCGGCGTCGGCGATCTCGGCCGCCAGGCGCTCGGGCATGGTGTGCTCGTGGCGGTTGCGGGCCGCCTGGACTATCCAGCGCAGGGCGAGCATGGTCTGCCGGTGGGGGGGGACCTCGAAGGGGACCTGATAGGTGGCACCCCCCACCCGGCGGGAACGGACCTCCAGCTTCGGCATACAGTTCTGGACGGCCTTGATGAAGGTCTCCAGGGCCGGCCCCTCCCCCCGCCGCTCCAGGAGGTCGAAGGCCTGATACACGATGCGGCGGGCCAGGGACTTCTTGCCGTTCCACATCACGTAGTTGATCAGCTTCTCCACCAATTTGGAGCCGTAACGGACGTCCTGGGGCACGTCCCTGCCTGGGATGACGATGTCGAAGGTGGCCACCCTACCCCTCCTTGGGACGCCGCACCCCGTACCGGGAGCGGGCCTGGCGACGCCCCTCCACCCCGGCGGCGTCCAACGCCCCCCGCACGATGTGGTACTTCACCCCCGGCAGGTCCTTCACCCGCCCACCCCGGACGAGCACGATGGAGTGCTCCTGCAGGTTGTGCCCCTCGCCCGGGATGTAGGCCGTGACCTCGCGCCCGTTGGAAAGCCTAACCCTGGCCACCTTCCGCAGCGCGGAGTTGGGCTTCTTGGGGGTGCGGGTGAAGACGCGCACACACACCCCCCGGCGCTGGGGGCATTCCTCCAGGGCCACCGACTTGCTCTTTTCAAGCTTCGGCTTACGACCCCTGCGAACAAGTTGATTAAACGTCGGCATACCTTTTCCTCCTAAGCGGTGCGTATTTTAGGGCTGGAGGATTCGGGCTGCAACGACTGGTCCGGTTCCTCCCCCTGCGGGCGGTGGGGAAAGGCCGTCCCCACCGGCACCTTCTTGCCCACCATGAGGCAGGGCTTGAGCCCTGTGAGGTCGTCCTCCTCCCCCCGGAGGGCGGCATCGGCCAGCACCTTGGTGGTCCGCTCGAAGGAGGCGGCAGCAAGCCAGGATTTGCGGAGCAGGGCGGCCCGGGAGATGCGGAGGAGCTCCCGCTCACCCTGGGGCAAGCGGTACTCGATGATCCGCACCGTGCGCGGCTCCCCGTGGAACTCCACCCGCACCTGCCTCACCCCATGGGTCACCATCCGCTCAAGGAGCATTTCGGTGATCTCCTCCCCGGCCTCGGCCAGGGTCATCCCGCCCCGGGTCACCGGGGCAAGGAGCTTCGCCCCCACTATCTCCTCCCGCATCCGGCGGATGCGCTCGTTCTCCTGGGAAAGCCGGTGCACCTCGCGCTGGAACACCTCCAAGGGGACGATGTCGTTGAGCATGAAGCTCGACTCCCCCGGGTCCTCGATGCGCACGTTGTTTAAGATCTGGCGGATCACCACCTCGAAGTGCTTGTCGTTTATGTCAACCCCCTGGGACTTGTAGACCCGCTGGAGCTCGGTGAGGAGATACTCCCTGGTCTTTAGGACCCCGGCCACCTCCATCAGGTAGTGGGGGGGGATGACCCCTTTGGAGATGGCCTCCCCCCGTTCCACCTTGTCCCCTTCCCGGACGTTGGCGGCCTCGCTGCACTCCACCCGGGCCCGGTAGCGGATGCGCAAGGTGGCGATCTCCCCCTCAAGGTCCACCTTCTCTATCAGCACGCTCTCCCCGTGGGGGAGGTTGAGGCGCAAGATCTCCTGGCGCTGGCGCACCGGGGCCCCATGTTCCACCATGGGGATGAGGTCCGGGGTCAAGGGGAAGATCATCCCCCGGCCGGCTGGGGAGAGCACGGCCACGGTCCGCCCGGAGAGGAGCACCGTCCCCTCCGTCTCGGCCCTGAGCTGAAGCGGCCGGGAACGGGTGGTGAGCTTGTGCTGGGCCTCCACCTTCTCCCCCGCCGAGACCAGGATCTGAGCCCCGTATGGGACCTCGTACTGGTGGGGCTCGCCCTTCTCGTCCCGAACCACCACGTAGCGCCTCTTCCCCTCCTCCTTAAGCTCCACCGTGCCCGGGACCTCGGCCAGGGGGGCCTCCACGTGGTATTCCTCGGACAGGGGATCCCCCTCCTTCACCCGCGCCCGGTGGGGGACGCAGGGGGCCACCCCCTCGGGGAGGGTGTAAACCCGGTCCAGGCCGGTGGTATCCAGGATGGCCAGGAACCTCTTTCCCCCCTCCTCCAGGTAAAAGGCCGTGCCGTCGATGGGGCAGCGCAGGGAGAGGAAGGACTGGGCATCCACCTCCTCCCCTTCCCCCACCTGGAGGAGGGCGGCCGGGACCCGCACCGTGCGGGGGGAGGAGGTGATCTCCACCACCTCCCGGCCGGTTCGGGCGCTCTCCACCTTGGTGACGTGCCCGGCCAGGGGCGCCACCGTGGCATGGGCAGAACGGGTGGTCTTCCGGGCCTCGAAAAGCTCCTCGGCGCGGGGAAGCCCCTGGGTGATGTCCACCCCCACCACGCCCCCGGTGTGGAAGGTGCGCATGGTGAGCTGGGTCCCGGGCTCGCCGATGGACTGGGCGGCGATCACCCCCACGGCGGTGCCCAAATCCACCAACCGGTGGAAAGCGAGGTCCATACCATAACAGAGCTGGCACACCCCTTCTGGGGTCTGGCAGGTGGTGGGGGAGCGGATCACGATCCGGGGCCGCACCCGCACCTTCCCCACCCCGGCGGCCCGGAGCTCGTCCACGAGCTCGGGGGTGAGGGTTTCGTCCTTCCGCACCAAGACGCCCCCGGTCTGGGGGTGGCGCACGTCCTCCACCGCCTTGGTGTGTGCGGCCCGCTCCCGCGCCCCCTGGTCCGAAAGATCCAGCTCCACCTCCAGGTTCCCCACCCGCTCGGCCAGGGCCCTGTCGATCAGGACATTGCGCTCCACCAGTACCTCACCGGTGGCAGGATCGAAGACGGGCGCGGCCGTCACCCGGCCGTAGATGCGCTCGGGGATGGACTCCATGATCCCACCCCCGGCGAAGTACAGGGGGTCTATCTCCACCCCCTGCCGGGTCCCACAATCGTGCTCCCTCACCACCACGTCCACACAGGCATCCACCAGCCGGCGGGTGAGGTAGCCGGCGTCGGCGGTCCTGAGGGCGGTGTCGGCGGTCCCCTTCCGGCCTCCATGGGTGGAGATGAAGTACTCGATGATGGACAGGCCCTCCCGGAAGTTCGAGATCACCGGCCATTCGATGACCCGGCCCTGTGGGTCGGCCATGGGACCGCGCATGCCCGCCAACTGCTTCACCTGGCTCGAGGAACCCCGGGCCCCGGAGGCCACGATCCCCCACACCGGGTTGAACGGGTTCTTGGAGAGGTTCCGCATGGTGGCCCGCTCCACCTCGTCCACCGCCTCCCGCCACACCTGGACCACCGCCTGGAACCGTTGGGCCTCGGTGGCCAGCCCCCGCTGGTACATCCGGTTGATCCGCTCCACCTTGGCCTGGGCCTCCCGGATCAGCTCGTCCTTCTCCGGCGGGATCTCACAGTCCGGGATGGAGATGGTAAGCCCCGAAAGGGTGGCATATGTAAACCCGAGCTCCTTGACCCGATCCAAGAGCTCGCTGGTACGCTGCCAGCCGTAACGCAGGAAGCACTCGAGCACCTTGCGGCGGGTGAGCTTGGAGTCGAATGTGGCCCCGTAGTCCCTGAGGTCTGGGGGGAAGGCGAGGTTGAGCAGGGCGCGCCCCAGGGTGGTGTCGATGATCTCCCCGTCGATGCGGATCTTGATCGGGGAGTGAAGATCGATCACCCCGTGCTCGTAGGCCTTCTGGGCCTCCTCCACCGAGCGGAAGGCCTTGCCCTTTCCCTTTCCTTCAGGATTGAGCAGGGTTAGGTAGAAGAAGCCGTACACTTGATCCTGGGTGGGGACGGCAAGCGGCCCCCCGTGGGCGGGGGAGAGGATGTTCTTGGCCGACAGCATCAGCTCCCTGGCCTCCCTCACCGCCTCCTTGGAAAGGGGCAGGTGCACCGCCATCTGATCGCCGTCGAAGTCGGCGTTGTAGGGGGGGCAGACATGTGGGTGGATCTGGATGGCGTCCCCATCCACGAGGACCGGCTCGAAGGCCTGGATGGAAAGCCGATGTAGGGTGGGGGCCCGGTTGAGGAGCACCGGGTACTCCTTTATCAGCTCGTCCAGGATGTCCCACACCTCGGGGAGCTCCCCAGCGAGGGCACGGTTTTTCACCTCGTCGTAGTCGGAGAAGGGGACGTCCTCCAGGCGCGCCAAAACGAACGGCTTGAAGAGCTCCAGGGCCATCTTCTTGGGGATGCCGCACTGGTGTAGCTTGAGCTTGGGGTTGACCACGATCACGGCCCGGCCGGAGTAGTCCACCCGCCGGCCGAGGAGGTGGCGCCTGAGGCGACCTTGTTTCCCCTGGATCCTCTCGGAGAGGGATTTTAGGGGACGGCCGTCCCGGCCCCGGATGGGGTTGTCCTTCTTCTCGTTGTGGATGAGGGCATCCACCGCCTCCTGCAGCATCCGGCGCTCGTTCCTGAGGATGATCTCCGGGGCCCCCATCTCCATCAGCTTCTTCAGGCGGTTGTTGCGGTTGATGATCCGCCGGTAAAGGTCGTTGAGGTCGGTGGTGGCGAACTTGCCCCCCTCAAGCTGGATCATGGGCCGCAGGGCCGGCGGGAGCACGGGCACCACCTCCAACACCATGTCCTGGGGGCGGTTCCCCGAGCGCTTGAGCTGCTCCACCACCTCCAGCCGGTGGAGCAGCCGGCGCCGCTCCCCTTGGTTGGCGGTGCGATCGAGTTGATCCCAGAGCTCCTCGGAGAGGGCATCCAGATCCAGGCTGGAAAGGAGCCCCTTGATCCCCTCCGCCCCGGTGGCCGCCTCGAAGGTCCCAGGGAAGGCCCGCTCATAGGCCCGTTTCTCCAGGGTGGTGATCTGCTGGCCGGGGCGCAGGGGCACCTCCCCCTTCACCTGGGTCACAAGGAAGGTGAGGTTGTCCACCGTCTCCTCGATGGGCTGCCCCTCCACCCCCTCATAGCGGGCAGCGAGCATCTCCAGCATGGTCTGGGAACACACCTCCCCGGCGGGACGCTCGCAGATGAGCTCCCCGGCTTGTACCTGGTCGCCCTCCTCCACGTACACCTCGGCGTCCATGGTCACCGGGTACTCGTGCCTGCCCACAACGAGGGCGCGGAAGGGTTCCCCATTTTGGAGCTTTCGCTCCTCCACCGCGACCTTCCCGGCCTCCTCGGCCACCACCCGGGGGGCCGAGGTGATCAAGAAGGCCCGCTCCACCTGGAAGGTAAACGCCCCGGACAGGATCCTGACCTCGGTGGCGTAAAGGAGCTCCCCCACCTTCACCCTGGGGGTAGCGGACTGGGTCACGATGTACAGCTCCTCCCGAGAGGTCTCGGTCTCGTAGTAGGCGATCCGCCTAAGATCTCGCCTTTTTATGCCGAGAAGGCGGGAAAGGGGGCTTGCCACCCCCTTCAGGTACCAGAAATGCACCACCGGGCTGGCCAGGCGGATATGCCCCATGTTCACCCGCCGGACCGAGGAATCGGTCACAAGCACCCCACACTTCTCGCAGGTGATCCCCTCGTACTTCTTCCCCTTATACTTGCCACAGCCGCATTCATAGTCGTTCTCGGGGCCGAAGATCTCCTCGGCATAAAGCCCCCCCCGCTCCGGCTTGTGGGTGCGGTAGTTGATGGTCTCGGAATTGGTCACCTCCCCCCGGGACCAGGCCAGCATCTCCTCGGGGGAGGCAAGCAGAAGCTTGATCTTTTTTATATCATCCCCAGAAATCGCCACTTATCCTCACCTCGCTAAAATTAGCCTTCCCTTCGGAAAGGCCCGTCAGCCTTTCTTTTCCCCGTCCTCGCCTGAGGATTCCGGCTTCCTGCGGTACTCGGTGGTGTAAAAACCGCTCCCCTTGTAAACCACCCCGAACCGGGGGAGCAGCCGGGAAACCTCGGCCGACCCACAGGCCACACACCTCACCAACCCCCCGTCGCTTCTTTTAAGAAGCTCCCTAAACTCCGCACCACAGCGGCTGCATTTAAACCGATAGATCGGCATCGGGCACCTCCGTTATGAGGCAATCCAAGAGATTGCAGGGAACATCAACTCGTTAAGTATACCTCCGCGGGAGGGGGGATCAACCCGTCCCCCGGCTGGAGGGGGAGTTCTGAGGGCTGGGGGGCGACTACTAAGAGCCTTTTGGTCTCCTCCTCCCATTCGAAGCGGAAGCACACGTCGCAGGTCTCGCCGCCGGGGAAGCCGGCCACGGCCAAGGCGATGCCGGCTGCCTGCACTACGGCCCGCCGGCGCTCCTCCTCCGTGTACGCGGCCCATCCCGCCCGGGCGAGCACCAGTGGGGACCGGGGCACGGGGAGGTACAGCCTGACATCGGTGGGGAGGAAAAGGGTTTGCAAGGCCGCCTGCTCCTCGGGCTCCAGGGCCACCACCACCTTGAGGTCGGGGGGGAGGAAGAAGAAGTGCCTGAACCCCAAAAGCCGCAGGGTGTTCACGGTGGGGAGCCCCTCTCTTAGGACCGCCAGGAGCCGGCCGGCGTATACCGGGTCGGACAGGGAGCAGAAGCGGGCCTGGTCCAGGTCGCCCTCCAGGCCCAGCTCCCCGGCCAAGGCCTGCAACCCCCTAAGGTCACCCGCCCGTAGATCAAACAGGGCCTCCCTCGGCCACTCACCACGCCGTTCGGCCCGGGTGGGGGGGAGCAGCAGCCCTGACAGGGGGCGGATGATGTGCCCCTCCAGCCCCAGCTGGGCCTCGAGCCGCAGAATCTCCCCCTCCCCCACCCCGCCCTTCTCCACCACCTCCCCGGTCACGATGTACTGGGCGCGCAACCGGCGGGCCATCCGGGCCGCCCGCAAGAGCAGTACCCGACGGCAGGCCCCACAGGGAAAGGGAAGCCCCCCTCCCCCCAGGGCCAGACGCAGGTACTCCCGCTTTAGGGTCTTCGTCCGAAATGGGAGCCGCCTCGCCAGCTCCCGGAAGGCCTGCTGCAGCCCCTCACGCTCCTCAAAAAAGGGAGAGCGAAAGTAGACCACCACTATATCCAGCCCCCATATTTCCTCGGCCAGCTTGAGCGCCAGCCTGCTGGCCAGGCTCCCCGAATAGAGGACGAGGGCTTGGGTCATCAAGCTCCTTTCCTACTTTCGAGGCAGGATAAGACCATACTCCCCGTTCCCCCGGCGGAAGATCACGGCCGGGGAGTCGTCCTCCGAGTTGAAGAACACCAGGAAATCACGGCCACTTGCCTCCAGCTGCAGGGCTGCCTCCTCCGGGCTCATGGGCTTGCGGAAGTAGGTCTCAAGCCGCACGATCCTCACCGAATCAGGATCGGAGGCCGCTGGGGCGGGCTCGGGCTTGCCGGTCTTCCTCTCCACCCGCAGCTGCTCCTTGTACCGCACCAGCTGGCGCTGCAGCTTGTCAACGGCCTGGTCCACGGAGGCATACATGTCCCCGGTCTCCACCTCCGCCTTGACGATCTTCCGGTTCACCAGATGCCCCACCAGCTCCACCCTATGCCTTCCCCGTTCCACATCTAAGATCGCATCGATGCTTACAATCTGATCGAAATAACGGGAAAGCCCATCCACTTTCTTGAGCACGTACTTCTTCAGGACATCCGAATCCGAACTGTACCGCTCCACAATGCGTACCTTCACCTAACCCCCTTTTTAGGATCGTAACACGGGGGTGCGGCCCCCGTCAAGGGATGTGACTGAAATTACGTTCAGTTGTGGAAATTCTGGAGAGGCATCTTCGGAGGTGGCTTATGAGGAGGTGCTCTCCCTCCGGGCCGAGTTCCGGTAAAAAGCCGGAAAAGGCGTGGGCCACGTAGTGTTTGAGCCGGGCCCGATAGGTGATCCCCCGGGCCAGTCGCTCGCAGGAAAGGAGCCCCAGTTCGACGAGCGGGTTTGGGGGTTCCGCCAGGAGGGCGGCCTCGGCGCAGTCGATCCAGGCGGCGAGCTCTGCGGTGGTGTAGGCGCGTGGCTCCCGGGCCACCAGGAAGGCCAAAAGCCGCCTTTGGTGTACTGGAAGCCTTTTCAGCCGGCGCAGCAGCCGGTCCACTTGCCTTAGCACCTCGGGTGGAAGCCCGGTTTCGTCCTCTGGTTGTGCCTCCTGGCAAGCAGGGCTTTCGTCCTCCCCTTCTTTGAGTCGCCGTTCCAGTTCCCGCAACCGGGCCTCCTTCAGGGCGAGCTGGGTCTCCAGCTCCTCCAGGCGGTTTCTCAGCGCCGGCCCGGGGGCGGGGGTGGCCCCGTCCCCGAACCTACGGATGGCTGCCAGGATCTCTCCCCGCACCTGGCGCAACTTGGGGGTCTCCACGGGCTTGAAGGACGGGGTGAACCCCCCGTGGAAGGTGGCCCGCGGGCGGATCCTCACCTTTCGCACCTCCTCTCGGGAGAGGTAGATACACTCCCCCACCCCCAAGCCCGCCACCGTCTCCTTCACCTCCCCCTTGGGCCAGGGGAGGAGCTCCGAGTAAACGCGCATGTCCACCTCGTGCACCACCCGATGGAGGAACAGCATCCCGGCCTGGGTGAGGACGTCTTTCTCCACCTTGGCCGACCGCTGAGAGACGATCACCGCCCCCAGCCCCCGTTTCCTGCCCCGGAGGGCGATGCGGGAGATCACCTCCTTGAGGTCGGTCCTCACCCCCTGGGGGATGAACTCGTGGCACTCCTCGATCCCGATCATGTAGGGTTTTCTGAGCTTTCCGGCCAAGGACCAGATGCGGGTCAGGTACTCCAGGACGAAAAGCTCCCTCTCCTCGGCAAGCATGTCCGAAACGTCCAGGATCACCGGCACCCCCTCCCTGAGGGAGAGCTCCGCCACCCCGGGAGCGGCGTCCAGCCCCAGGCCGATGTCCACGTTCTCCCCGGAGCCCACTACCAACACCTCGTATTTTTCCTTTAGCCCAAAGTACTCACCGTCTATATCGACGATGGAAAGGGGATAACGGGCAGAGAGCAGCTCCTCGAAGATGACCCCGGCGGTGTTGGACTTCCCCGAGCCCCGGATCCCCAGGATGGCCACGCACTGGCCGATGACCTCGGATAGGGGCAGGGAAAGGTCGGGTCCCAGGTTCAAAGCTCGCATCCCAACGTCAAATTAACCCCAGGTGGGTCCCCCCGCCAGGGAAGGGGAAAGTCAAAAGGGGGACATGGGGGATGTTACCGGCGTTACCTTTGGCCTTTAAGCAAGGCCCGTGCCAGCTGCAGGGCCTGGTGGCGGGAGGTTATCTCCCCCGCCAGGATCCTCTCGTGCAGTTCGGCCAGGACCTTGCCCAGCCTGGGGCCGGGGGGCTCACCCAGGGCGATGAGGTCGTCCCCGGAGATGAGCTCCCGGGCGCGCCTCAGCCCCTGTACTCGGCAGACGTGCTGATGGAGGCTTACCACCCGGGAAAGGAGTGGAAGCCAGGCCGAGGCCCGGTGAGCGGAGGCCTCGGCGTCGCAGATAAATAGGCGCAGAAGGTCCGAGAAGGCGGGGAAGCGGTGGGTGAACTCCTCCAGGGGCGCCCCCTCGTCCTCCCCCACGGAAAGTAGCTTCACCTGTTTTCCTAGCCCCATCTCGGCGAGGCGCCCGGCCCGCATGTGCTCCCGCACCAGGAAACGCACCCGCTCGATCTCCGCGCCGGAGAACCGCAGCCGGCGCAGGGCCTCCTCGGCCAGTTCCCCCCCGATGAGCTCATGCCCCCCGGTGTGCCGGCCGCCCGTGCGGGCCAGGGCCACCCCCTTCCCCACGTCGTGAAACAGGACCCCCAGCTTCACAAGGAAAGAAAAGCCCAAGGAGTCGGCCACCTCCAGGGCGAGGACGGTGTGGGAAAACACATCCCCTTCCGGGTGGTACTCCTCCGGCTGCGGCACCCCCTTGAGGGAGGAGATCTCAGGAAGGATCTTCTCCAACAGGCCAAGCTCATCGAGGAGCCGGAAGCCGCGGGAGGAACGGGGAGTAGTCAGAATCTTCACAAGCTCATCACGAATCCTCTCCCAGGCTATCTTTGTGATGTTCTCAGCGTTCTCTCTTATCGCCCTTCGGGTGGCCCCCTCGATCTCGAAGCCGAGCTGGCAGGCCAACCTCACCGCCCGGAGCATCCTGAGGTAGTCCTCGGAGAAGCGGGCCCGGGGGTCGCCGATGGCCCGGATGACCCCCGCCGAAAGATCTGCCATCCCCCCCACCCGGTCGATGACCTCCCCGTCGGGCGTGGCGGCGAGGCCGTTCACCGTGAAATCCCTTCTTCTTAGGTCCTCCTCCAGGCTGGTCCAGGAGACGTCATCCGGCCGGCGGCCGTCGGAGTAGCCGTGCTCTGCCCGGAAGGTGGCCACCTCGTACTGGCGGCCATCCGGGGCCACCACCACCACCACCCCAAACGATTCCCCCACCGTCAGGACCGGCCGGTCCCGGAACAGCCACCGCACCTCCTGCGGGGGGGCGGAGGTGGCGATGTCCACCTCCCGGGGGACGCAAGGCCTCCCGGAAAGGGAGGCCAACAAAAGGTCCCGCACCGCCCCCCCCACGATCACCGCCTGGTGGCCGGCCGAGCCCAGCCTCCCCAGGATCTCCCCCACGAACGGGTGGGTGGAAAGCAGCCGCTCCATATCGATCCCCATGCCCCCATTATGCGGTAGGAAGGCCCCCTGCCTCCATCGGCCCACACAAACCGCATTGTACAAGCCGCAAAGACCTTCTATGCTCCTTGCAAGCCCAAAGGGGCACGACTAGGATTTCTGGAGGTGACGGCTATGGAGCACGAGCTTGTCAAGGACGCCAAGGCCCACATGGAGAAGACGCTGGAGGTGTTTAAGGCGGAGCTTTCCAAGGTGCACACCGGGCGGGCCAATCCCGCCTTGCTCGAGGACGTGGTGGTCGACTACTACGGCACCCCCACCCCCCTCAAGCACCTGGCCAACATCGTGGCCCCGGACCCGGACATGATCGTGGTGCGCCCGTTCGACAGGTCCCAGATCGGGGCGATAGAACGGGCCATCATGGCCGCCGACCTCGGCCTCAACCCCCAGAACGACGGGCAGATCGTGCGGGTAAAGGTCCCCCGGCTCACAGAACAGCGTCGGAACGAGCTGGTGAAGCTCGTCCGGGGGAAGGGGGAGGAGGCCAAGGTCGCCTTGCGCAACATCCGCCGAGAGGTAAGGGAGAAGCTGGAGGCACAGAAGAAGGAGGGGGCCATCTCCGAGGACGATTTCTTCCAGCTACGGGAAAGACTGGACAAGCTCACCCAGGATTATTCCAGCCAGGTGGACGAGCTGGTGAAAGAAAAGAGCGAGGAGATGCGCACCCTGTGAGGACTGACTTCTTAAGGGCCGCCCTGGTGGGCTTCCCCGAGGCGGCCGCGGTGGGTTTACCTTTGGCTATCGGACTTGCCTTCCTTTCCCCGGCCTGGGGAGGGGGGGTGGTGGTGGGGCTCCTGGCGGTGGCGGTCGGGCGGCTGGTGGGGGCCCTGTTCCTCCTCAACCTGCCCCGGGAAGGGCGTGGGGGCTTGGCCGCCGGGCTCATGGGGGTGGCGCGCCTCTCCCTGGTGGCCGGGATCGCCATGGGGGGGATAGCCGCAGGACTCCCCCCCCTTCCCGTAGCAGGGGGCCTGGCCCTGCCCCCCCTTGTGCTCTGGGCCAAGCTGGTTATCCTTCACAAACCGTCATGTCAGGACAGCTAGGGAAGAAGCTCATCCTCCACCTCAAGGTGGGGGGGGTGGATATCGCCTTCGACCTTGCGGTCATGGCGGTGGCGGTGGGGGTTACCTTGCTACTTCTGCTCCTCTCCTGGTGGCTCCGCCGGGGGCTCCCCCATGACCCCGAGGCCCCGCCCACCCGCCGGGCGGCGTTCCTCGCAGCTGCCATGGAGCTTGCCGAGACCCAGCTTTTGGGAGGGCTGCCAGGGCGCCTGGCCCGGGACCTCCTCCCGTTCATCACCACCCTCTTCCTGTACGTGCTCCTTTGCAACTGGGCAAGCATCCTCCCCATCCCCTACATCGCCTCCCCCACCCAGGACGTAAACGTCACCTTCAGCTTGGCCATCATGGTGTACACCATGGTCCACGTTTACGGGGCCCGGGAGCGGGGCCTTAAAAAACACCTCCGGAGCTACCTCGAGCCGTACCCTTTCCTCCTCCCCATGAACCTGATCGGAGACTTCGGCCGGACGCTATCGCATGCCTTTCGTCTTTTCGGGAACATCCTGGGTGGGGCGATCCTCACCGCCATCGTGCTGGAGCTGGCGGGGAAGGCCATGAGGTACCTTTTCCTCGCCCCGTTTGCCCTGGTGGGGGGGGTAGCCGTGGGCACCTTCCTCAACCTTTGGTTCGGCCTGTTTGTGGGGGCGATACAGGCCCTTGTGTTCGCGCTTTTGGCTTCGGCTTATATCCAGATCGCCGTGGAGTGAAGGAGGTTTGAATGACGGGAGCGGACATCGTCGCGGCGGCAAAGTACCTGGCCGCAGGGATCGCCATGGGGCTGGGGGCCATCGGCCCGGCCATCGGGGAGGGGATCGCAGCCGCCCATGCCCTGGACGGGATGGCCCGCCAGCCGGAGATGGAGGCCTCCCTCCTCAGGACGATGATCATCGGCCAGGCCATCACCGAGTCCACCGGGGTCTATTCCCTCGTGGTGGCCATCATCCTGATCTTCGTGGCCTAAGGAGGCGGGGATGCATCTGGAGTGGGGGACCATCGTAAAGAGCATCAACTGGACCTTCGTCTTCAACCTGATCAACTTCGCCCTGCTCCTGTGGCTGCTCAAGCGCCTGGTTTATCGGCCGGCCTTGAGGTGGCTGGATGCCCGCCGGGCCCGAGAGGAGGAGCGGCTAGCCAAGGCCAGGGAGGCGGAGGAGGCGGCCCGAAAGCTCGCCCAAGAGCGGGAGGAGGCCCTGGCCCAGGCCAACCGCAAGGCCCAGAGGATCCTGGAGGAGGCCGAGGCCCAGGCCCAAAAGATCCTGAAGGAGGCGCGCGCCGAGGCCCGCCTCCAGGCCCAGCACATCCTCCAGGAGGCACAGGCATCCGCCGCCCGGGCGGTGGATGAAGCCCTGGCCGAACTCCGCCGGTCCTATGCGGAGCTGGTGGTTTTGGGCGCCAGCCAGGTCCTGGAGCGCGAGGTGCGGCCCGAGGACCACCGGCGGCTCCTCTCCGAGCTCTCCCAGAGGATCGACGCCCGGCTTCTGTCCTAGCCATGTCCCTGGAGGCGATCGCCGGCCGGTACGCCCAAGCCCTGTACGAGGTGGCGGAAGAAGAGGGCCTGGAGGACCGGATCGGGGCCGAACTCGCCCGGCTCGCGTCCTTGTGGGAAGCGCTCCCGGAGCTGGCGGGTTTCCTCACCCACCCCCAGGTCCCCCACCGCGAGAAGGAGCGGTTGATGAAGTCCCTGGGGCAAGGGATGCATCCCTACGTTCAGAACCTTTTGGTGTTGCTGGTGAGGAAGGGGCGGGCAGGGCTCCTGCCGGCCATCGGGGAGGGGTTCCTGAAGGCGGCGGAGGGGCAGGGCAAGCTGGTCCATGTGGTGCTGCGTTCGGCCCGGGAGGTGTCGGCGGAGGAGATCTCTGCCCTGCGGGGAAGGCTTGAGGGGTTGCTGAAAAAGCCGGTGGCGATCTCAGTGGAGCGGGCGCCGGAGCTCCTGGCTGGGGCGGAGCTCAGGGTGCGGGGGAGGCGGCTGGACGCCTCGGTGCGGGGCAGGCTGGCGAAACTCTCCGCCGGGCTCAAGGGGTGAGGGATATGGCGAAAGCGGATGAGATAGCGGCGGTCCTCCGGCAGCAGATCAGGAGCCTGGGGGCGGACCTCAAGATGGAGGAGGTGGGGGTGGTGGTGGAGGTGGGCGACGGCATCGCCCGGGTATGGGGCCTCCGCTCGGCGGTGGCCTCCGAGCTCCTCCGCTTCCCCGGAGACATCTATGGCCTCGTCCTCGACCTCCAGGAGGACTCGGTGGGGGTGGCCCTCCTCGGGCCGGACGAGGGGATCAAGGAGGGGGACGAGGTAAGGCGCACCGGCAGGGTCCTCCAGACCCCGGTGGGGGAAGGTTTTCTGGGCCGGGTGGTGGACCCGCTTGGCCGCCCCCTGGACGGGGGACCCCCGATCGAGCCCGCCGGCTACCGCAAGACCGACGAGAAGGCCCCCGGGGTGATAGCAAGAAAGCCGGTGGACACCCCGCTTCAGACCGGGATCAAGTGCATCGACGCCCTCACCCCCATCGGCCGGGGCCAAAGGGAGCTCATCATCGGCGACCGTCGCACCGGGAAGACCGCCATCGCCATCGACACCATCATCAACCAAAAGGGGCAGGGCGTTTTCTGCATCTACGTAGCCATTGGCCAGAAGTCCTCCACCATCGCCAAGGTGGTGGACGCCCTCAAGCGCTACGGGGCCATGGAATACACGGTCGTGGTGGCGGCGGCGGCCGAGGACCCAGCCCCCCTCCAGTACATCGCCCCCTACGCCGGCTGCGCCATGGGGGAGTACTTCCGGGATAAGGGCCAGGACGCCCTGATCATCTACGACGACCTCTCGAAGCACGCGGTGGCCTACCGGGAGATCTCGCTGCTTCTCAGGCGGCCGCCGGGCAGGGAGGCGTATCCAGGTGATATCTTCTACACCCACTCCCGGCTCCTGGAGCGGGCGGCCAGGCTCTCGGACGAGCACGGCGGGGGCTCCCTCACCGCCCTCCCCATCGTGGAGACCAAAGCCGGGGACATCACCTCCTACATCCCCACCAACCTCATCTCCATCACCGACGGACAGATCTACCTTGAGGCGGATCTATTCAACAAGGGGCAGCGGCCGGCCATGAACGCGGGGCTTTCGGTTTCCCGGGTGGGGGGGGCGGCTCAAATCCCGGCCATGAAGGAGGTGGCAGGACAACTTCGCCTGGAGCTGGCGCAGTACCGGGACCTGGCGGCGTTCGCCGAGTTCGCCCAGGAGCTGGACGAGGCCTCCCGGGCCCAGCTGGCCCGCGGGGAGCGGGTGATGGAGGTCCTAAAGCAGCCCCAGTTCCAGCCCATGCCGGTGGAGGAGCAGATCGCCATCCTGTACGTCGCGGTGTCCGGACACTTGGATGACCTGCCGGTGGAGGCGGTGAGCTCCTTCGAGGGACGCTTCCTCGCCTACCTCAGGGAGGAGCACAAAGAGGTGCTGGAGGAGCTGCGGCGGGAAAGGCATATGACCGACTCCGTCCGAAAGGGGCTGGAAGCCGCGGTCAAGGCGTTCAAGGACTCCTTCCGAGCGTGACGAGGTGAAACCGTGAGACCAATCTTTCGTAGCAAGTCGAGGGAGCGGCCCGCAAGGGACCCGTCACGCGTCACCGGTCACGTGTCACCGCGGTAGCAATGGCTAAGAAAACCAGGCAGATCCTAAGGCGCATCCAGAACGTAAGGCACGTGCGCCAGATCACGAAGGCGATGTACGCCATCGCTGCAACGCAGGTGATCCAGAGGAAGAGGGCCCTTTCCTCCGCCCGCCCTTCCGGGGAGGGGATCGGGGCGGTGCTCGCGCGGCTGTGGGCGGCTGCCGGGGTTGGGGGGATTGAACATCCGTGGTTTTCCCCCTCCGGCCGGCCCGGGGCGGCCATCCTGGTGGTCAACTCCGACCGGGGCCTGTGCGGCCGTTATGTAGGGGATATCAACCGGGCGGCGGCGGAGCTGGCCGAGGAAAAGGGGGGGGCGAGGATCCTGGCCGGGGGGGACAAGGCATGGCGGTTCTTCCGCACCCGGCCCTGGCCGGTGGTGGCCACCTACCGCCACGCCTACGAGCGCCCCACCCTGGAGGTGGCCAGGAAGATCTCCACCGACCTGGAGGGGGAGTATGCCGAGGTGGGGGAGGTGTGGGCGGTCTACATGGACTTCCGGGGGGAGCTCTCCCAAAAGGTGGTGCGGGAGAGGCTCCTCCCCTTGGAGGTCCCCCGGGCGGAACCCCAGGACCTCATCCTGGAGCCTGCCCTGCCCCGGCTCCTCGACCACGCCGCCCGGCTTTACCTGCTGGAGAAGACCTTCCTGATCCTGCTTTCCGCCAAGGCCTCAGAACAAGCGATCCGCCGCCAGACCATGAAGGCGGCCACCGACAACGCCGACGAGCTTATAGAAAAGCTGACCCTGGTTTACAATAAGGCCCGCCAACACGGGATCACCGCAGAGCTGGCGGACATCATGGGCGGGGCAGAGGCCCTAAGGAGTGCAGAATGAGCATGGAACATGAGATAGAGGGTTGGATCACCTCCATCCGCGGCCCGGTGGTGGACGTGCGCTTCCCCCGGGGGCACCTGCCCCCCTTAAAGCAGGCGTTGGTGGTGCCCCGGGAGGGAAAAGACCTGGTGCTGGAGGTAGCCCAGCACCTGGGGGACTCCGAGGTGCGGGCCATCGCCATGGACACCACCGACGGCCTAAAACGTGGGGACAGGGTCCTTGACACCGGCGGCCCCATCACCGTCCCCGTGGGCCCTGAAACCCTGGGGAGGATGTTCGACCTCACCGGAAACCCCATCGATGAGCTCCCTCCCCCGGAGGTGAAAAAGCGCTACCCCATCCACCGGGAGCCGCCCCAGCTCTCCGACCTCTCGGTGGAGGACGAGGTCCTGGAGACCGGGATCAAGGTGATCGACCTCATCGCCCCGATCCCGAAAGGGGGGAAGGTGGGCCTGTTCGGCGGGGCCGGGGTGGGGAAGACCGTCCTCATCATGGAACTCATCCGGGCCATTGCCTACGAGCACAAGGGGTTTTCCGTCTTCGCCGGGGTGGGGGAGCGCTCCCGGGAGGGGAACGAGCTTTACCTTGAGATGAAACGGGCCGGGGTCCTCCCCAACACCGTGCTCGTCTACGGGCAGATGAACGAGCCCCCAGGGGCACGCTTCCGGGTGGGCCTCTCCGGGGTCACCATGGCCGAGTACTTCCGGGACGAGGAAGGCAAAGACGTGCTCCTTTTCATCGACAACATCTTCCGGTTCGCCCAGGCAGGTTCAGAGGTCTCTGCCCTGCTTGGGCGGATGCCCTCCGAGGTGGGGTACCAGCCCACGCTCGCCACCGAGATGGCCGAGCTCCAGGAGCGGATCACCTCCACCCACCGGGGCTCCATCACCTCGGTACAAGCCGTGTACGTCCCGGCCGACGACCTCACCGACCCTGCCCCGGCCACCGTGTTCGCGCACCTCGATGCCACCATCACCCTGACGCGGGAGCTGGCCGAGAAGGGGATCTATCCGGCAGTGGACCCGCTCCAGTCCGACTCCCGCCTCATGGACCCGCGCGTCCTTTCCCGGGAGCATTATGAAGTGGCCCAAAGGACCCGGGCCATCCTCCAGCGCCATCAGGACCTGCAGGACATCATCGCCATCATGGGGATGGAGGAGCTCTCCGAGGAAGACCAGACCATCGTCATGCGGGCCCGTAAGATCCAGCGGTTCATGGCCCAGCCCTTCCACGTGGCCGAACACTTCACCGGCAGGAAGGGCGCATACGTGAGGATCGAGGATACAGTGCGGGGGTTCAAGCTGATCTGCGATGGGGAGCTAGACGACGTTCCGGAGCAGGCCTTCTACATGCGGGGCACCATCGAGGAGGTACTGGAGGAGGCAAGGAGGCTCCGCAAGACCTAAGCGGGCCTAGAGGAGGATGGCCAGGGCACCGAAGACGGCCTTGATCCCAAGCAGCACCAACACCAACGTCCGCTCCCTGAGCCCCCGGTGAGCTTCATGAGGAGCTGAGGCAGGCACCCATCCTGACCAAGCTTCCCCGCCCAGCCCTGAGAGGGGAACTTGCGCAGGCCCTTAACAAAGGCGTAGATGATGAGGCCGGCGCCCGATCATCACCGAGCTGGCGAGGAGCAGGGCCTTCACCCACTGCCGGAGGCCCATGAGGTCATACCACCCCGATGAGGGTGGTCAAGAGCACCGCGAGGAGCTACACGTAGTTCACCGGGAAAAGGCCAGAAGCACCCCAGCCCCGACCCCCGCCATGAGGCCCCCAGCTTGAGGATGGGGGGCTGGCCGGGCTTGTTCACGTCCCTCCCCACGATGCCCACCCGCCTGAGCTTGGGGATCAAGGCCCAGGCCGAAAAAGGCCACCACAAACCGTGAGGATCAACTGGCCCCTTCTTACCCCTTACGGCGGACGATGAGGAAGCGGCCCTCCTGGCCGATCACCTCCACCCGGTCCCCGGCCTGCACCGGCTGTCCCTGACAGCGGGCCCGCCAATACTCCCCCCGCACCAGCACCCACCCCTCCGGGGCCAGATCCCCCTTGGCCACCCCCTCCAACCCCACCATGGTGGTCAGGGGCCGCGCCAGCCGCCTTTGGGCAAGTAGTCCCTTAGAAAATATAAAAATCAAGATCGAGGTGAGCGTGCCAACCGTGGCCGCCACCGTGACCCAGGAGAGCCCGATCACCGGCGAGTCCAGCTCAAAAAGGGAAAGGGAACCGATCACCGGGCTCACCACCCCGCCGGTGGTCAGGATGCCGTTCGTCGGGGTGAAGGCATCCAGCACCATGAGGAGCACCCCGAACAGGACGAGGCCGATCCCCACCAGGTTTATCGGCAGGATCTGTAGGCCCAAAAGGGCGAGGAGCAGGGAGATCCCCCCCACCGCAAGCCCCAGCCCAATCCCGGGGGAGAAGAACTCGTAGATAAGCCCGTAAAGGCCCAGCATGAGCAGGATGTAAACCAGGTTCGGATCGGCAAGGTAGGAGAAAAGCCGGTCCTTTAGGGACATCCCCACCTCCCGCAGCCCGAGGCCGGCGGTCTTAAGGGTCCTCCCATCGGGGAGTATGTAGCCGTCGAGCTTCTGAAGGAGCTCGGGGATGGAGTCGGCCAAAAGGTCGATGACCCCCAGCTCCAGGGCCTGGGTGGCGGTGGCGGTGACCGATTCCCGTACCGCCCGTTCCGCCCAGTCGGCGTTGCGGCCGCGGAGCTCCGCGATGGCCCGGATGCGGGAGGCCGCGTCGTTCACCGCCTTCTGGACGGTGGGGTCCTCTTCCCCCGGGGTCTGGCCGGTGATGGCCACGGGGTGCGCCGCCCCCACGCTGGTCCCCCGGGCCATGGCCGCCACGTCCGCCGCCAGGAGGATGAAGGTCCCGGCCGAGGCGGCCCGCGCCCCCGGCGGCCCCACCCACACCACCACCGGCACTGCGCAGTCCAGGATGGCCTCCACCATGTCCTTCATGGAGGAGTCCAACCCCCCGGGGGTGTCAAGCTCCAGGATCACGAGCCCGGCCCCGGAGGCCTCAGCCCGCCCCAGCTCCCGCAGGACATAACCCCGGCTGGCCGGGTTTATCGACCCGTCCACGGTGAGCTTCACTATCTCCCCCCCCAGGGCCACTGCCCCCAGCAGCACCAAGAACACGCCCAACCCCAGGCTGCGGGACATCACACCCCATTTTATCACGACAACCTCGCGCCCACTTGCCAACCCCCACCACCCCGGTATAATGCACCATACGAAAGACGTATGATGTATGTCAAAAGGGGGTGATGGGCGGGGAGGAGTCAAGGGGTTGAGGTGAAGGATATTAGGAGCTCAAAAGGAGGTGTGTTGTGAAGGGGAATTGGCGATGGCTTTTGGTGGCAGGGTTGGTGTTTTCTCTTCCGGCTTTTTCCCAACTTGCCCCCGGCCTCCCGCGGGAGGAGACCCTGATCGTGAACCAGCTCACCGGCCGGACCGGGGCCCCGGACAACTTCAACGAGTGGGTGGGCTGGAAGTGGCGTGATCGGGGGATGCAGCAGCTCATGAACGAGCCGCTTTGGTCCATCGATTTCGCCAGCGGCGAGGTCATAAATGGGCTTGCTTCCGCCCCCCCGGAGTACAACGACGATTTCACCCAGGTGACCATCCACCTGCGGGAGGGGGTCTACTGGTCGGATGGAATCCCCATCACCGCCGATGACGTGGTGTTCACCATCGAGCTCATCAAGGCCACCCCGGGGATGAACTATCAGGCCCCCATGGAGAACAACGTGGAGAGGGCGTATGCCCTCGACCAGCACACCGTGGTGATCGAGCTCAAGCAGCCAAACTCCCGCTTCCACACCTACTTCCTGGACCGGTGGGGGTGCCTTTGGGTGATGCCCAAGCACGTCTTTGAGGAGGTGGAGGACCCCCTCACCTTCCAGTTCAACCCGCCGGTCTCAAGCGGCCCGTACGTGCTCCACAGCTACGATTCGGGGGGCTACTGGACGGTGTGGGAGAGAAGGGAGGACTGGGATAGGACCCCCACCGGTATCCTGTTTGGAATGCCCAAGCCCAAGTACGTGGTGGTCAGGGCCTATGGGGACCCCGCCTCCAAGGTGTTGGGGATGCTCCGGCATGAGCTGGACGCCGCCGATCTCACCGCCGAGGCCCTGAAGGCGGCCCTGGCCCAAGGGCGGACGATCCGCGCCTACCAGCCCTCTTTCCCCTGGGTGGTGAACTCAGACCCCTGCATCACCGGCCTCACCTTCAACACCGCGGTCCCCCCCTATGACAACCCCGAGGTCCGCTGGGCCCTCGCCCTTTCCATCGACATCGTGAAGTACACCTCCATCGCAGTGGACGGGATGGCCCCGGTGAGCCCCCTCCACATCCCCTACCTCCCCGGCTACAAGGCCCTCTTCTTCGAGCCGATGGAGGAATGGCTTGAGGAGTTCACCCTCGATCTCGGGAACGGGGAGACCTTCAAGCCCTATGACCCCGAGGTCCCGCTAAGGCTTGCCGAACTTGCCAGAAGCCGTGGCTATGCGGTGCCCGACGATCCGGAGGCGATCCGGGCCGCGTTCGGCCCCGGGTGGTGGAAGTACGCACCCGATGTGGCGGAAAAGCTCCTTAAAAAGAATGGCTTCTATCGCGACGATCAGGGCCGGTGGCATCTGCCTGATGGGTCCCTCTGGCGGATCCGGGTCCTGGGCCGGTCGGACCTTTCGCACCTTTCCACCCGGAACGCGGTGGCCGCAGCCCAAGCTTGGAAGGAGTTCGGGATCGAGGCCGAGGCGGTGCCCAGCGTGGACTTCTCGAGCCTGGGGCTCACGGGCCAGTTCGAGGTGACCACCGACTGGCCGGCGTTTGAGCCATGGGGGGCAGGGGCTGACCTCTACCGCACCCTGAGCCCGTTCCACTCCGATAACGTCGCCCCCATCGGCGAGACCACTCCCGGACATCAGTCCCGCTGGAGCAGCCCAGAGCTAGACCGGCTGATCGACCAGATGGAGGCCACCGATCCCACCGATGAGGCGGCCACTGCCGCCCTGGGGGTGGAAGCCTTGAAGGTCCTCATCCAAAACTTGCCCAGCATCCCCACCTTCAACTACATCGGGTTCGCCGCCTTCGACGAGTACTACTGGACCAACTGGCCCAGCCTGGAGAACCCCTACGCCCAACCCTACGTGCACTGGGGGCCATTGAAGTACATGCTGCCGTTCCTTGAGCCCACGGGAAGGTAAGCCAATCCCCCCGGACGGCCGCCGGCCGTCCGGGGGTCTTTCCTAAGGGAGGAGGGTTGCAGCTCTTCAAACGCTACTTCCTGCCAAGGCTGGTACAGTATTTGCTTGTAACCTTCCTGGGGATAAACGCGGCCTTCTTCATCCCCCGCCTCTTCCCCAGCGACCCGGTCCTGGAGACGATAGGTGCCATCCGCTCCCAGGGCACTTATCTTGACCCGGCCACGGTGGAGGAGTTCATAGAGGACCTGCGGGAGCTTTACGGGCTTGAAGGGACATTGGGGCAGCAGTATACATCCTTCTGGAAAAGGCTTTTCAGAGGGGATCTCGGGATATCCCTTTTCCAGTTCCCGGAGCCGGTTTTGGGGCTCATCGGGAAGGCCCTCCCCTGGACCGTGGGGCTCCTTTTGACCTCCACGCTTGCCTCCTGGCTTTTGGGGCTGATGGTGGGGGGGATAGCCGGTTACCGTCCCGATCGGCCTTGGGTGAGGGCGTTGGATGCGCTGAGCATGCTCATCCGCCCCCTCCCCTACTACATCTTCGCCTTCCTCCTCCTGATCCTTTTCGCGTACGTCCTCCCCTGGTTCCCCTTGGGGGGAGGGAGCAGCATCGGCTGGCGGCCGGAGCCCAGCCTCCGTTTCCTGGGCGATCTGGCAAGGCATGCCTTCCTCCCCTTCCTCTCCCTCACCGTGCTCGGCACGGCCTCCATGTACCAGATGACGAAACTGGTGGTACAGAACCTCAACGCCGAGGAGTTCGTGCAGTATGCCCAGTTGGGCGGGGTAAAGGGGCGGGTTATCATCTTCAAGTACGTGCTCAGGAACGCCATGCTCCCCTTGTTCACCAACCTCGTCCTCTCCCTAGGCCAGATCTTCGGGGGCGCCCTGATAACGGAGATCGTCTTCTCCTACCCGGGCCTTGGGACCCTCACCTACCACGCCGTGGTCTCCGGGGACTACAACCTGATCCTGGGCGTGACCACCATCTCGGTGGTGGCGGTGACCACCGGGATCCTTTTTTCCGACCTCGTCTATCCGCTCCTTGACCCCAGGGTGAGGTACCGATGAGGGTGCTTGGGGATCTCTTCCGGGACTTCCGGTTTGCGGTGAGCTTCGGGGTGCTGGTGGTGTTGGTGGGGTTGGTGGCCCTTTCCGCCTTCTCCCCCTATGACCCCACCCGGTGGCTGCAGGTGCCCAAAGACCTTCCCCCCAGCCGGGAACACCCCCTCGGCACCAACTCCAAAGGGCAAGACGTCTTCTGGCAGGCCACCTTCGCCATCCGCAACTCGCTTCTGGTCGCCCTGATAGCGGCCGTCCTATCCCGGGCCATAGCCGTCCTCATCGGGCTTGTGGCCGGCTTCCGGGGCGGGATGGCGGACCGGCTCCTCATGTTCATCACCGACAGCTTCCTGGTGATGCCGCTTTTCCTTTTCATCGTGCTTCTGGCCATGCTCCTTAAGAACAGGCTCTCCTTGACCGGCTTGGGGTTGCTCCTTGGGATCTTCGGCTGGGCGTGGGATGCCCGGGTGATCCGGTCCCAGGTCCTAAGCCTCCGGGAGCGGGGGTTCACCAAGACGGCGATCCTCTCGGGGACCAAGACCCTGCCGCTCGTTTCCAAGGAGTACATCCCGCATGTTCTGCCCATCATCTTCAGCACCCTGATAAACAACATGTCCTGGGCCATCGGGATGGAGATCACCCTGGCCATCCTGGGGCTTCTGAACATGGACATCCCCACCTTAGGGGTGATGCTCCAGTGGGCGATCAGCTACCAGGCCTTGCTCTTGGGCTACTGGTGGTGGTACCTCACCCCCACCGTCTTGGCCGTGCTCCTTTTCATAGCCCTGTATTGGCTTTCGGTGAGCATCAGCGAGTATCTGGATCCCCGTAGCCGGGTGCAGCGGGTGGGGGCAAGATGACCTGGGCCCTGAAGGCGGCGGACCTCAAGGCCTACTACGTGCTCCAGATCTATGGGAAGAAGAAGGTGATCCGGGCGGTGGACGGGGTGGACCTTGTGGTGGAGGAGGGGGAGGTCTACGGGATCGCCGGGGAATCCGGCTGCGGGAAGACCACCCTCCTCAAGGCCCTGCTCTCCGCGGTCCAACCCCCCCTCCGGCTGATGGGGGGGGAGGTCTGGTACCGGGTGGACGGCGAACCAGTGGACGTATTTGGTCTCAAGAAGGAGAGGATCAGGAAGCTCCGTTGGGAGTTCATCGCCTACGTCCCCCAGGGCTCCATGCACGTCTTGAACCCCGTGCGCAGGATCGGACATACCTTCGAGGACTTCCTTGAAAGCCACACTGGCGCAAGGAGGCAGGGGCTGTCGCTTGCCAAGGAGCACCTGGCGGAGCTGGGCCTGCCGGCCCGGCTCCTCAAGGCCTACCCCCACCAGCTCTCAGGGGGGATGCGCCAACGGGTGACCATAGCCCTGGCCTCCGTACTCTCCCCCCGGATCCTGATCGCCGATGAGCCCACCACCGCGCTCGATGTGGTGATGCAAAGGGCGGTGATTCAACTCCTCAAGGAGATCCAGAAAAAGCTCCATAACACGGTGGTGGTGGTCACCCACGACATGGGGGTACACGCGAACCTGGCCGACAGGATGGGGATCATGTACGCGGGGAGGCTGGTGGAGGAGGCCCCGGTGGAGGAGCTCTTTGGATCCCCTCTTCACCCATACACGCGGTACCTCATCGATTCCCTCCCCAGGCTGGGGGACAAATCCACCCGGGCGAGCACCCCGGGAGCCCCACCCTCCCTGGCCGAGCCGCCGCCCGGCTGTCCCTTCCACCCCCGCTGCCCGTACGCCATGGAGCCCTGCCGCAAAGAGGGGCCGGAGCCGGTGGAGGGGAAGCCCGGGCACAAGGTGGCCTGCTGGCTGAGGCGCGGTGAGGAAGATGGCTGAGCTGCTCCGGCTTAAGGAGGTGACCAAGGTCTTCTCCCTGGGCGGGGGCCTTGCGCGGATCAGGATCACCGCGGTGTACAGGGTGTCGTTCTCCGTCCAGCGGGCAGAGGTATTCGGCCTGGTGGGGGAATCGGGCTGCGGGAAGACCACCACCGCCCACCTGATCCTCGGGTTCGAGGCGCCCACCTCAGGGGAGATCCTCTACCTGGGAGGGGAGGGGGGGGCGGTCCGGATCTCCCCCCAAAGGAGGGTCAAGGACATCCAAGCGGTGTTCCAAAACCCCTTTGAGACTTTCAACCCCTTGCGGCCGGTGGAGCGCTACTTCTTCGAGACCCTTAAGAACTACGGGTTGGCCAGGACAAAAAAGGAGCAGGTGGCCAGGATCGACGAGGCCCTGCGGGCGGTGGGGCTCTCCTACCGAGAGCTCTCCGACCGCTACCCCAGTGAGTTCTCCGGGGGACAGTTGCAGCGCATCTCCGTGGCCAAGGCGCTCCTCACCGCCCCCTCCCTCCTGATCGCGGACGAACCGGTCTCCATGGTGGACGCCTCCCTGCGCATGTCCATCGTCAACCTGTTCAGGAAACTCCGGGATGAGCTCGGCCTGAGCGTGATCTACATAACTCACGATCTTGCCACCGCCTATTACATCTGTGACCGGGTGGCGGTCATGTTCCGGGGCAACATCGTGGAGCTGGGAAGGGCGGAAAAGGTGCTCCTCTCCCCCCTCCACCCCTACACCCGGCTCCTGCGGCAGTCCATCCCGGAGGCCGACCCGGCCAGACGGTGGACGGGCCGCCTAGAGCTCCAGGAGACCCAAGAAGAGGAGTACCTCCGGCGGGGGTGCAAGTTCGCCGGAAGATGCCCCCAGCGCCTGGGGCGCTGCACAGAGGAGATGCCCCCGGCCATAGAAGTCGAGGGGACAACGGTCAGGTGCTTCCTCTACAACAAGGAGGAAAACGATGTCACAGGAACTGTTCAAAAAACGAAGCATCCCTCCTGAGATGCGGGCAAGGGACCTCCTCTCCCGGATGACCCTGGAGGAGAAGCTGGCCCAGCTGGGGGCGGTCTGGGGCTATGAGCTCCTTGAGGAGGGGAGGTTTTCGCAGGAGAAGGCCAAAGAGCTCATCCCCCACGGCATCGGGAGCCTCACCCGCCCGGCGGGATCTACCGGGCTTCAGCCGGAGGAGGTAGCGGAGTTCGTCAACCTGGTCCAAAGGTTCCTTTTGGAGGAGACGCGCCTGGGGATCCCGGCGCTTGTGCACGAGGAGTGCCTTTCGGGAGTCCTCTCCCGAAGGGCCACCCTGTTCCCTCAGCCCATCGCCCTCGCCAGTACCTGGATGCCCGAGCTCGCAAGGCAGATGGCGGAACTCATAAGGGAGCAGATGTTGGCCCTGGGGGCAAGGGAGGGGCTGGCCCCGGTCCTGGACGTGGCCCGCGACCCAAGATGGGGGAGGGTGGAGGAGACCTTCGGGGAGGATCCGTACCTCGTGGCAGCCATGGGGGCTGCCTACGTAGAGGGGCTGCAAGGGGACGACCCCCGGGAAGGGGTTGCAGCCACCCTCAAACACTTCGCCGGCTACGGGGCCTCAGAGGGCGGCCTCAACTGCGCCCCGGCCCACCTCCCCGAGCGGGAGCTGAGGGAAGTTTACCTCTTCCCCTTCGAGTGTGCGATCGGCGAAGCCGGGGCCCTGGCGGTGATGCACTCCTACGGGGAGCTGGATGGGGTGCCATGCGCCGCCTCCCGGTGGCTGCTCACCTCGGTCCTGCGCGGGGAGTGGGGTTTTTCAGGGATCACCGTGTCCGATTACTTCGGGATAGAGATGCTCCACTCCTACCATCGCTTGGCCCGCGACAAGGCCGAGGCCGCCAGGCTCGCCCTGGAGGCCGGGGTGGACCTGGAGCTTCCCCGGACAAACTGCTACGGCCAACCACTGAAGAAGGCGGTGGAGGGGGGGTTGGTCCCCGAGGCCCTGATCGATCGGGCAGTCCTGCGCGTCCTGCACCTCAAGTTCTCCCTGGGGCTCTTCGAGGCCCCTTATGTGGACCTAAAGCTGACCAGAAAGGTCTTCTCCACCGCCGACCGCGCCAAAGGGAGGGATTTGGCCAAACTGATTAGCCAGAAATCCGTTGTTCTTCTTAAAAACGAAGGTTTACTCCCCCTCAAGCAGGACATCTCATCTATAGCCGTTATCGGCCCGCATGCCGATGCCCCTCGAAATTACCTGGGAGACTACCATTTCCCCGCCCATGGGGAAGGGCAGTTGGAGGGGGTGGAGGAGGCCCTGGAGGAGCTGGGGATCACCACCTTGCTTGGGGCGGTGCGATCGCGGGTGTCGGCCGGAACGCGGGTTTTGTATGCCCGGGGCTGTGATGTCCTGGGAGGAGATAAGGGCGGGATTTCCGAGGCGGTAAGGGTAGCGCGGGAGGCGGAAGTGGTGGTGATAGCGGTGGGCGACCGGTCGGGGCTTGGTCAAAACTCCTCCTCGGGGGAATCCCGGGACGTGGCTGGCCTGCGGCTCCCCGGGGTCGAGGAGCTGGTGAAGGCGGTGGCCGAAACCGGGACCCCGGTGGTGCTGGTGCTCTTTTGTGGCCGCCCGTATCTCCTCACCCCCCTGGTGGAAAAGGTGAAGGCGGCCCTTGTGGCCTGGCTTCCGGGGGAGGCAGGCGGGGAGGCCGTCTGTGAGGTGCTCTTTGGGGACAAGGCCCCCGGGGGGAAGCTCCCGATGAGCTTCCCCAAAAGCACCGGCCAGCTCCCCCTCTTCTACGCCCGCAAGCCCTCCGGCGGCCGCTCCTATCCCTGGGGGGGCTACGTGGACGAGTCCCCCGACCCCCTGTTTCCCTTCGGCCACGGCCTCTCCTACACCCAGTTCTCCTACCACGACCTCAGGATAGAGCCGGGGGAGGTCCCCACCGATGGGACCGCTCGCGTATCGTTGAAAATCGAGAACTGCGGGCACAGGGAAGGGGAGGAGGTGGCGCAGCTTTACATCTCCCGGGCCTGGGGGAGCGTAACCCGACCGGTGAAGGAGCTCAGGGGCTTCCTCCGCCTTTCCCTGAGGCCGGGGGAGGAAAAGCAGGTAACATTCGAAATCCCCGTGGACGTCCTTGCCTACTGGGATCGGGAGATGAACCTGGTGGTGGAGCCCGGGGACTACCAGGTGATGGTGGGGGGTTCCTCCGCTGACATCCGGCTTTCCGGGGTTTTAAGGGTGGTCGGGGAAAGGAGGCCGGTGGGCGGGCGGCGCAGGTGCCTTTCGCGGGCCAAGGAAGGAGGGCCAGAGCCATGAAGATCGAGCTTGAAGCCATACCCAGGTCGCAGAAGGTGGTGCACGCCATCGTCCAGCGCATCCGGGAGGCGATGGAAAGGGGGGAGCTGCGCCGGGGGGATCGGCTGCCCTCGGAGCAGGAGTTGTGTAAGGCCCTCGGCGCCTCCCGGGTGGCGGTACGGGAGGCCATGAAGATCCTGGAGGCCCTGGGGGTGGTGGAGATCCGACAGGGAAGCGGCACCTACATCCCCGAGGTCCCCAAGCCCTCCATCATCGACCCCATGCAGTTCTTCCTCTACCTGGGCGACGCGGACCCCGAACACGTAAAAGAGCTGCGCTTCATGGTGGAGCTCGGTTTCTCCCGCATCGCCCAGCGCAAGATCACAGACCAGGAGCTGGAAAGGCTTGAGGAGAACCTTAGGGAACTCAAGGCGGCCTTCGAGAAGGGAGAGGTCACCGTAGAGCTCGACCTCGAGTTCCATCACCTGATCCTGGAGGCCACGAGGAACCCCCTTATAGTGCAGCTGGGGAAGTCGATCCTGAACCTCTTCCACGATTCCATCGAGGCGGGGGTGCGGGAGCACCCCGAGGCCGCCGTCCAGCACCACACCCTAATCCTCCAGGCCATGAAAAGCCGCGACTCCCAAAAACTGGAGGAAGCTTTACTTGAGAGCTACCGCTACTGGCAAGAGCACCTCAGGCCCAAGGTGCCCCCTCGGGGGGGAAGGAGGAGGGATGAAAAGGCTAAAAAACAGCGTGGGGATTTGGGCCTTCGGGCCGAACGCCACCCGCTTTGTGCCCGAGGGCTACCACCCCGAGGCCAAGAAGGAGTCCATGGTTGAGCGGACCAAAAGGGCGGCCGAGGGCCTCGGGGACCTTGTGGACGGCTTCGAGTACCACTACCCAAGCGAGCTCAACGAGGAAAACGTCGAGGAGATCAAGAAGGCCCTGGGGGATAAGGACATCTACATCCTGGCCCTAGGAACCTTCAGCGATCCCAAATTCAAGCTCGGTGCTTTCATCAACCCTGACTCCAAGTTGAGAGAGGAGAACCTTAAGATCACAAAAAGGGGGATAGACCTTGCGGCGGAGCTCGGGGCGAAGTTCATAATTTGGCCCGGGGGCGAGGGGTACAACTACAACTTCCAGGTGGACTACGTTCAGGTCTGGGAATGGTTCATCGAGGGGATAGCCGCGGCCGCCGAGCACGCCGCCTCAAAAGGGGTAACGCTCCTTTTGGAGCACAAGAACTCCGAGCCGGCCATGAACATCCTCATGCGAAATATCGGGATGACCCTCTATGTGATCCACAAGCTCCGGGAGTTGGGGGTGGATGCGAGGAGCGTGAAGGTGAACATGGACTGGCAGCATCTTATAATGAACGGGGAGAACCTGGCAGAGTACGCGGCGCTCCTCGCCCACGAAGGGCTTTTAGGACATCACCACGCAAACTCCGGTTGGGGCACCTTCGACGACGACAACATCACCGGGGCCTCTTTCTTCATGCAGACCCTGGAGCTGGCCAAGATCCTCCAACAGGTGGGCTATGGAGAAAACGGGGAGCGGATCGGTTTCGACCTCTTCCCCTACACCGAGGACCAGGTACAGGCGGTGAGGCGGGCGATCCTCCAGTGGGAGTTCATCTGGGATCTCGCCGTGAGGATCGACGATGCGGCCTTGGAGGAGGCGTGGGGGAGGAAGGACGCGGTGCGGGGCCAGGAGCTAGTTTACGAGGCGCTCGGCCTTGACCGCACCTACATCCAGCGGGTCTTGGGGGAACGGCGTGAGCACTGGTAGGGAGGGGCTGGCGTTCCTCAAGCGGTTGGTTGTGGAGAGGACCGCCACCGGGGTCCTCTTGGTCCTTTTGGCCATCATCCTGGTCACCGGCATCGTCAACCCCAGGTTCTTCTCCGGCTATAACCTCCAGACCCTGAGCCGGCAGGTGGTGATCTTCGGGCTTCTTTCGATCGGGGAGACCTTCGTGATCGTGACCGGTGGTATTGACCTATCCCTCGGTTCCCTCACCGCCCTGCTCAACGTGTTGGCCGCCTGGTTCATGACCCATGGGTTTGGGGTGGCGGGGGCGGTGCTGGCCACGCTTGCCATTGCGGCTTGTTTTGGGATGTGGCACGGCTTTTTCGTGACCAAGCTAAAGGTGCCGGCGTTCATCATCACCCTGGGCACCTTCGCCGCCGCAAAGGGGCTGGCGGCGGTCATCACCCGGGGCTGGCCGATCAGCGGCCTTCCCGCGGGCTTCTCCAACCTGTGGGAGGGGATGGTGGCCAAGGTGATCCCGATCCCCGTGGTCCTGTTTCTCCTGGTGGCGCTTCTTGCCCATTTCGTCCTGGGCTACACCGTATGGGGGCAGCATCTGTACGCGGTGGGTGGGAACCTGGAGGCCGCCCGCCGGTTCGGCATCCGGATCAACCGGGTGCGCATGGCCGCCTATGTCGTCAGCGCCCTGTCCGCCGGGGTGGTGGCCCTTTTGATCGCCGCCCGCCTCAACCAGGGGAACCCCACCGTGGGCACCTTCTACGAGATGTACGCCATAGCCGGGGTGGTCATCGGCGGGGCGAGCCTGTTCGGCGGGGAGGGCTCGGTGATCGGGGGGATCCTGGGGGCATCCATCATAAGCGTCCTCTGGAATGCGCTTGTGCTCCTGCGGGTCTCCTCTTACTGGCACGAGGTCACAGTGGGGGCAATCATCGTGGTGGCCGTCACGGTGGACGTGCTGCGCCGATTAAGGGGGCAGACTGTCCCCTGAACCTTTCAAAGGGGGTGAGAGCAGGGGTTGAAAAAGATCTTGAAACCGTCAAGAAAAAATCTCAGGAGGTGAAGCGCGCAATGCGTATGAAGACCGTGTTGCTAGGTTTGTTTCTGGTAGTTGGTCTTGTGGGAGGTGGCCTTGCGGCCGAGCCCGTTCAGATCGGGGTGCTGGGCAAATGCATCCATCCTTACTGGGATGTGGTCAGGATCGGGGTGGAGGCTGCCAACGCCGAGTTCCCGGATGTGCAGGCCACCTTCTGGGTGCCCCAGATAGAGGACATCCCGGCCCAGATAAGCACTGTGGAGGCGTGGATTGCCGCCGGGTATGACGCCTTGTCTTTGGCCCCCTCCGACCCCCAGGCGATGGCCTCGGTGATAAAGCGGGCGCTGGAGGTCGGCATTCCGGTGATCACCCATGACACGGACGCCCCGGACACCGGCCGGTACTTCTATCTGGGGACTGGGAACTACGCCTTCGGCCGCGCCGCCGGGGAGGCGATGCTCAAGCTCTTGGGAGGCCCCGAGGCAGCAAAGGGGAAGAAGGTGATCATCATCACCGGGTCCCTGACCGCCCTCAACTCCCTGGAGCGGATGCAGGGCTTCCGGGACGTGGTGGAGCCGGCTGGCGTCGAGGTGCTCGAGGTCCTGAACGACCGTGAGGACGTGTCTACCGCTGTGAGCCTGGTGGAGGCCGCCATCTCCGCCTATCCCGAGCTAGCGGGGATCTACGGCGTGTATGCTGCCAGCACCACCGGCCTGGCCAGGGCGCTGGAGACCGCCGGCAAGACGGACCAGATCATCGGGGTGGGCGTCGACACCATCAAGGAGCACCTCCAGTTCCTGGAGAAGGGGTCCCTGGACGCGGTGATCGGCCAGCGCCAGTACTACATGGGCTACCACAGCGTGACGCTCCTGAGGATCGCCGTCAAAGACGGCGTCGAGACGCTCATAGCTGCCCTTGCTACGACCGGGGCCCTCCAGGCACAGGGCCTTGATAAGGCAACCGTTTTGAACTACCTGACCCCGGTGTTCCCCAAGGAGGTTGTGGAAACCATCGGCCTCTTGCTCGACACGGGCGCCGTGGTCCGCGTGGGCCAGGCCCCCGATGGGGCCATGTTCCTGGACACCGGCTCCGACATCGTCACCCGGGACAACCTAGAGGAGATGCTCCGGACCTGGGAGGAGATGGGCCTGCCCATGGAGCTATTCCGGTGATGGAAGGCCAAAAGGTGGGGCCTTGGGGAAACCCAAGGCCCCACTATACTTAAACTATGAAAGAACACTTCCTTTACGCCAAGGGCATCCACAAGCGCTTCGGGGCCGTCCAGGCCCTGAAAGGGGTCGACTTCGAGGTCGCCTGCGGCGAGGTCGTGGGGCTGGTAGGGGACAACGGGGCGGGGAAGTCCACCCTGATGAAGATCCTCTCGGGAGCCCTCCTCCCCGACCAAGGGGAGATCTACATCCAGGGGGAAAAGGCCCACATCTCCTCCCCCCAGGATGCCCGACGGTACGGGATAGAAATGGTCTATCAGGACCTGGCCCTGGCCGAGAACCTGGACGTGCCCGGCAACATCTTCCTCGGCCGAGAGGTCCAATACCGCCTCAAGGGCCTCGGCACCCGCGTGCTGAACAGGAAATACATGGAGCGCAAGACCAAAGAGCTCCTCTCCAGCCTGAGGATCCAGATCCCAAGCCTCCGCCAGCGGGTGCGAACCATGTCCGGAGGACAAAGACAGGCAGTGGCCATCGCCAGAACCCTCCTAGCCCAGGCGAAACTAGTGATCATGGACGAGCCCACCGCCGCCCTTGGGGTGGCCGAGGTGGAAAAGGTCCTCGACCTCATAAGAAGGCTCAAGGAACACGGGGTGGCCGTCGTTTTCATCACCCATAGATTGCCCCATATATTTGCCGTATGCGATAGGATCGTCGTCTTGCGCTCAGGCGAGCGGGTGGGCGAAAGGAAGACCTCCGAGACCACCATGGAGGAGATCACCCAGCTGATCGTGGGAAGCAAAACGGACGCGGTTTCGGGAACAGTGCAAGACCAGTGAACAGAACCCTCAGATTGACGGGATTGGCGAAATTCCCCATCATCTGGGAGCATCCGGCGGTGGCTGGGGTGACCCTCGTGGAGGGCCAGATCTGGCAGCAGGACGCTTTCCTCCTCCATACCGACGGAGCGGCCGGCCTTAAGCTGGCTCGTGGATTACGTGCGGAAAGGTGACCCCTGATGGCGGAGGGCCTCCTTTTGGGGCTTGATATCGGAACCGGTGGGGCGAAGGGGATCCTCGTCTCCCTAGAAGGGGAGGTGGTCGCCCGGGCTACCGCATCCTATCCCCTCCACACCCCAAGGCCTGGCTGGGCGGAACAAGACCCCCGCGACTGGTGGGAGGCCTCTCTTAAGGTGCTCCGCGAGCTTTTCCAAAAGGCCCAGGGGGAGATCCTGGGGATAGGGCTCACCGGCCAGATGCACGGGGCCGTCTTTCTGGACGGAAAGCTTCAGGTGCTCCGCCCAGCGATCCTTTGGAACGACGCCCGCACCGGAGAGGAATGCCGGGAGATCAAGGAACTGGTGGGAAAGGAGAGACTGAAAAGGATCGCGGGGAACCCGGCCCTGGCGGGCTTCCAGGCCCCAAAAATCCTCTGGCTTCGCAAAAACGAGCCGGAAAACTACGCCCGGGTGCGCCACATCCTCCTCCCCAAAGACTACATTCGCTTCAAGCTCACCGGGGAGCTAGCCACCGACGCCTCCGATGCCGCCGGGACCCTCCTTTTGGACCTCAAGAAGCGCGACTGGTCCGAGGAGATCCTCTCGGCCCTTTCGATCCCCCGCGAGTGGCTTCCAAAGGTCTATGAGGGGCCGGAGATAACAGGCACTGTGACCGCGGAGGCAGAAAGCCTAACTGGGATCTCAAAAGGCACGCCGGTGGTGGCCGGGGGTGGGGACAACGCCGCCTCTGCCGTCGGGGTTGGGGTGGTGGAGGAGGGGACCGGGCTCCTTTCCTTGGGGACTTCGGGGGTGATCTTCGTGCACACCGAGGTTCCAAGGCCCGACCCCAAGGGGGCGATCCACTGCTTCTGCCATGCAGTACCCGGTAAGTACCACCTCATGGGGGTAGTCCTTTCCGCGGGAGGATCCCTCCAGTGGTACCGGGACAAGCTCTCTTCCGAAGAAAAGGAAGTGGCTGAAAGGATCGGGATGGATCCCTACGAGATCCTCACGAAGGAGGCGGAGAGGATTCCCCCGGGAGCCGATGGGCTCTTATTCCTCCCGTATCTTTCGGGGGAGCGAACGCCACATATGGACCCTGAAGCCCGGGGGGCGTGGGTGGGCCTTTCCTTTGCCCACGGGAAGGGGCATCTTGTGCGGGCGGTCCTCGAGGGGGTGGCCTTCGCCCTCAAGGATTCCTGGGTAAGGATCCAGCGCCTGGGGGAAAGCCCGCCGGAGCTCCGGGCGGTGGGCGGAGGGATGCAGAGCCCCCTTTGGCGGAGGATCATGGCAAGCGTCCTCGGGGTGCCACTGCGCCGGCTCGTGGTGGAGGAGGGGGCGGCATATGGGGCAGCCCTGCTCTCCGGGGTTGGAGCCGGTGTATACCGGGACGTGCACGAGGCGGTGAAACGCGCCGTGAGGCTCAGGGAGGAGCGCGAGGAGCCGCACCGCGCGCTCTCATCCCTTTACGCTGGACTTTACGAGCGCTACGTGAGGCTTTATCCCGCCCTGAAGGAGGCAGGGATCTTCTGAAAAGGAGGAACGCTGATCCCCAAAGAGGAGTTCGGCCGGACGGGGCATAGGAGCAGCCGGGTCGCCTTCGGGGGCTTTGCGCTTTACTCGGCGAGCGAGGCCGAAGCTGATGAAACCTTGGAGCTCCTTTTCGAATACGGGGTGAACCACATCGACACCGCCGCCGACTACGGGAGATCCGAAGAGCTCATCGCCCGCTGGATGGGCCGCCACAGGGAGGACTTCTTCCTCGCCACCAAGACCTCCGAGAGGACCTATGAGGGCGCAAAAGAAAGCATCCAGCGGTCGCTCGAGCGCCTCCGGACCGACCGGGTGGACCTTATCCAGCTTCACAACCTGGTGGACGAGGGGGAATGGGAGCGGGCCTTTGCCCCCGGGGGCGCACTAGAAGCCTTAATCGAGGCGAAGGAAAAGGGGCTTGCCCGCTTCATTGGGGTCACCGACCACGGCCTTTCCGCCCCCAGGATGCACCTGAGGAGCCTTTCCCGCTACGATTTCGACTCGGTACTCCTTCCCTACAACTTCCCCCTGATGCAACTCCCCGATTACGCTCAAGAGTTCGAAAAGCTCTACCGGGAGTGCACCAAGCGGGGGATAGCCGTGCAGGCCATAAAAACCGTGGCAAAAAGGAACTATCCGGAAAAGCAACTCTACAACACGTGGTACGAGCCCCTGACGGAGAAGGAAGACATCATCAAGGCGGTGCACTGGGCGCTGGCGTGTCCGAAGGTCTTCCTCCCCTCGGTGGGGGACCTTTCGCTTTTGCCCAAGTTCCTCTCTGCGGCGGCGGATTTCGACCCGGAGAGGGTTCCCACCGATGAAGAGATGGAGGGGATGATGCGAAAGCGGGGCATGGCCCCGATCTTCCCCTCCCCCCCAGGGATCTAGAAAGGGGGATAAATGGAGTATCGGGAGCTGGGGCGGACCGGATGGAAGGTTTCGGCGGTGAGCATGGGCTGCTGGGCCATCGGGGGCGCCTGGGGCTCAGTGGACGACCGCAATTCCATGGCCGCCCTGAGGCACGCCGTGGAGCTCGGGGTGAACTTCTTCGATACCGCCGACGTCTACGGGGATGGGAAAAGCGAGCGGCTTCTCGCGAGGCTCAAAAAAGAGGTAAAGGACGGGATCATCATAGCCACCAAGATCGGCAGGCGCCTTGATCCTCACGTTCCAGAAGGCTACAACCGCGAGAACCTCACCGCCTTCGTGGAACGCTCTCTTAAGAACCTTGAGACCGAAACCCTCGATCTAGTGCAGCTACATTGCCCACCGACCCAAGTCTACTACATGCCCGAGGTCTTTGAGATCATGGATGACCTCGTGCGGCAGGGGAAGGTCCGCTACTGGGGGGTGAGCGTGGAGAAGGTGGAAGAAGCGATCAAGGCCAGCGAGTACCCGAACGTCCAGACGGTGCAGATCGTCTTCAACATGTTCCGCCAACGCCCGGCCCAACTTTTCTTCAAGCTGGCAAAGGAGAAGAAGGTGGGGATCATCGCCCGAGTGCCGCTTGCCTCGGGGCTCCTAACGGGGAAGTTCACCCACGAAACGCAGTTCCCACCGGACGATCACCGGAACTTCAACCGAGAAGGAAAGGCCTTCGACCGGGGGGAGACCTTCGCCGGGGTGGACTTCGAAACGGGGCTCCAAGCGGTGGAAGAACTCCGGAAGATCTGTCCCCAGGGGATGACCATGGCCCAGTTTGCGCTTCGCTGGATCCTCATGTTCGAAGAAGTTTCCTGTACCATCCCCGGTGCGAAGCGTCCATCCCAAGTCGAAGAAAACGTGGCCGCCGCCGATCTTCCCCCCTTATCACCCGAGGTCATGGAAAAGGTTCAGGAGATCTACGAGCACTACATCAAGCCCCAAGTTCACCACCGCTGGTGATCAGAAGGGAGCTAGGAACAGGTTATGGAAGGTGGAGAGGGTTTGGCGATGGTGTCCCGGGATGAGCACGTGGTGGTTCCCCAAGGGCTCATCCAGAAGTTTCCGTAACGCTCCTTTGGGCGCCTTGAAGACGACCTGGGTGCGACACAGTTCCTCCCTCCCCGGACACTCAGGGAGCACGTTCCCCTCCACGATGAAGGCCTGCTCCAGGGCCCTTCCCCCGAACCGCACCAGGGTGTAGGGGCCGGGTCGGAGGGCCCCCTCCACCGCAAGGCCCAGCCCGGATTCAAAATGCGTCCTCAGCCGATACACCTCCACAAGCGAAAGGGGCACGGTGCAGTGGGCGAGGAAGAGCCTCCCATTCTTTGCGTCCACCTCAGCCGGGTTGGCGAGGAACCCCGGCCCGCCCGTGAGCCCCTGGGCGATCATCAGGGCAAGCAACCCCGGCAGGTCCCCCTCGCACCCCGCCGGGAGGCCCCGATCCGAAAGCCGAGAAAGGGCCCAGCAGGCCGTGAGCCCATGGGAGAGCAGGCCAAAACAGGCTATGCTGAGGGCATCCAGCCGATGTTCCCTAACCACCGCCTCCAAGGCGGCCTTCACCCGCCCCCCCATCACCAGCTCCTCCTCCCCCACCCCCTCGGCTTCCCCCTCCGCAGGCGGGGCCTCCCTCGGGAGATGCCGGAGAACCTCATCCAGCCCAAGTTGCAGAACCTCAATCCCGAGTTTTTCCCTAAAAAGACTCGGATCGGGGGAGCTTGCTACAAGCCAGGGGGAAGGCCCGCCGATGAGGCCTATGCGCTTGCCTTGCAAAAAGCGGGCGAGCTCGGCCGCCTGGGCCAGGGCGGGGAGCTCTCTTCCTGCCGCCTCGTCCCCCAGGTGCACCAGCCAGGCCCTGCGGCCGTCCGTCCGGAGCCGGGCCACCCCCTCCAGCCCGGCCGCCAGGGAGTTTTGAGCCCCGTGGGTGAGGACGAGCACCGGCGCGGCCGTGCCCTGAAAAAGCTCGACCAACCTCCCCTCCGTCCCCCCGGTGAGGAGCAGGGCAGCCTGCACAGGGAAATCCCCCACTTCCTCCGGCCTCACCGGCTCCAGCTCCACCCCAGCTCTGGCCCGGAAGCCGGCGATCACCGGGGCGAAAAGCTCCTCCACGCCCCGCCCATGTAGGGAGGAGGCAAGGAGCACCACCGGAAGGCGGAGCTTGGTCACTTCCCGAACAGCCTTTCCAGCCCAAGCGCTCGATCCAGCGTCTCGTCGAGCTTGAAGACGAGCTCCGGAACGCGCCTGACATGCATCCGGCGGGCAAGCTGCGTGCGCAGAAAGCCCTTGTCGTGCTCCAGGGCGGAAAGCACCGCCTGGCGCTGCCCTCCCCCGCCGGGCACATATACGTACACCACCGCCCGCCGCACGTCCGGGGAGAGCTCCACATCCACCACCGTGGGGAAGGCCTCCTTGAGCACGGGGTCCTTCACCTGGAACTCCAGGACCTCGGCCAGGATGCGCTGCACCTCGGCCGAAAGCCGCTTGCGCGTGCGCTCACTTGTCACAGGACCTCAATCTCCCAGTTCTCCACCAGAAACGAACGATTACCCTCAAGCCGGCGAAGAAGGCCGGTGAGCACCTGATCGGAGAAGCCTCCGTGATTGGAGAGGTGCGCGAACCCCACCACCGCTGCCTTGGGATCGTCGACCAGGTCCAGCTCGGCCGCCGACACGTTGAACTCGCGCCGCGCCCGGACCAGCAAGGGCTCCAAGAGGGAGCGCTTGTCCTTGAGGGTCTCCGTGCCATAGAGCTTGAGCCACACCCGTAATAGCCCTACCGCCATGGCCCCTTAAACCTGGATTTCCTCCAGGGTGTAGACCTCCAGGACATCCCCCACCTGGACGTCGTCCCAGTCGCGGATGCGGATGCCGCACTCGCGGCCGGACTGCACCTCCCGCACGTCCTGGGCGAACCGCTTTAGGGAGCCGATCTCGCCAGCGAACACCTCTTCCCCAAGGCGCAGCACCTTGACGCGGGCGCCCCGGATCACCCTGCCGGACCTGACCACACAGCCGGCTACCCGGCCCACCCCGTCGATGTCGAAGGTCTTCAGGACCTCGGCCTCGCCCACCTTCACCTCGACGAACTCCGGCCCCAGTAGGCGTCGCATGGCCCGCTGGATGTCCTCGGTCAGGTCGTAGATTATGTCGTAGGTGCGCACCGGGATGCCGCGCTCATCGGCCGCCCGGCGGGCCTTGGGATCGACTTTTACACCGAAGCCCACCACCAGGGGCTGGGCCTCCTGCACCGAGGCGACCAGGAGCACATCCGATTCGGTGATGGGCCCCACCCCGGCGTGCAGCACCTCCAGGTCCACGCCCTCGGTCTCGATGGTGCCCAGTTCCAGGCGGGCGGCATCGAGCGCCCCCACGCTCTCCGCTTTGAGGACCACGGCCAGCCGTTTCTTCTCCGCGGCCTCCAAGAGGTCCTCAAAGGTCATCAGGGGGCGGGCCACCCGGCGGGCGTCCAGGGCCTCCCGACGGCGCTCCTCCACCATGGCCTTGGCCTGGCCGGGTTTTTTCACGAGCTGCAGCCGCTCCCCAGCCGGGGGCACGTCCTCAAGGCCCAGGAGCTGCACCGGGGTGCCGGGCCCGGCCTCCTTTATCCTCCTGCCCTGGTGATCCACCAGCGCCCGGATGCGCCCCCAGGTGGTCCCCACCACCACCATGTCCCGCTCCCTTAGGGTGCCGTTTTTGACGATCACCGTGGCCGTCGGCCCCCGAGCGGGGTCAAGATGGGACTCGATCACGATGGCCTCCAGCTCCCCCTTGGGATCGCCCCGGATGTCCTCCATCTCGGCCACAAGCAGGATCATCTCAAGAAGGTCCTGCACCCCTTGGCCGGTGAGGGCAGAAACGGGAACCATGATGGTATCACCGCCCCAATCGTCCGGGGTGTAGCCGAGCTGCGCCAGCTCCTGCTTCACCCGATCCGGGTTGGCCTCGGGCTTGTCGATCTTGTTGATGGCCACGATCATGGGCACCCCAGCGGCCTTGATATGGTCCAGCGCCTCAAGGGTCTGGGCCATCACCCCATCGTCGGCCGCCACCACCAGGACGGCGATGTCGGTGACCTGGGCCCCCCGGGCCCGCATGGAGGTGAACGCCTTGTGCCCCGGGGTGTCGATGAACGTGATCAGGCGCCCGTCTATCTCCGCCTGGTAGGCGCCGATGGACTGGGTGATGCCGCCGGCCTCCTGTTGGGTGACGTGGGTTTTCCGGATGGTATCGAGCAAGGTGGTCTTCCCGTGGTCGATGTGCCCCAAGACCGCCACCACCGGCGGCCGCGGCTGGCCGGCCTGGGGCGGCCCTTGGACCGCCTCCTGGGAAGGGGTCCCTTCCCTCCGCCCCCGGTGCTCGAGGAGGAGCTCCCGGATGACCTCGGCCTCCTCCTCTTCCACCGTGTTCACCGCCTTGAGGCCGGGCATCCCCATCTCGGCCAAGGCCTCGATGAGCTCCTTGGTGGGGACCCCAAGCTCCCGCGCCACCTCATAAACCCTCTTTTTGCTCAACGCCATCCTTTCCCGTATCGGGCGGCCTCCTACGCCGGAACCAGGCGCCTCCGCCCCTTCCTCCTTCTCCTGGCAATGGTCGCCCGCCCCCCCGGGGTGCTCATGCGGGCCAAGAACCCATGTGTCCTCTTTCTGCGCCGACGGTGTGGCTGATACGTCCGTTTGGGCATGCAATCCCTCCTCGCAGATCATGTAGCCATGCTTGCGGCAATTCTGAACCAAGGGAACGCAATTTGCAAGGCGCCCGGGGCCCTAAGCCACAGGGCTCCGGTCAAGCAGGCGCTTTGCCGTACGCCAGCGGGTGCGGCAGATGGGGGGAAGCTCACCCCGCTCGGCCAGCCACCTGGTGAGGAACTCCACCACCTTCCCCTCCCCGGGATACCCCCAGCCGAAATCCCCGTAGCGCGTGTGGAGGTAGGCAACGTAGGCATCCCGGATCACCTTGGCCGCAAGCGACGCCGCCGACACGGCCGGGTGGAGGCTGTCGGCTTTGGGATAGGCGGAGATGGCCCCCTCCGGAAGGCCCGTGGCGGAAGCCAAACGGGCCCGGAACGCGGGGATCGCCCCCGGGGCCACCGGGGCATCCATAACCACCGTGATGGGTGACGGGTGACGCGTGACGGATGACGCTTCCTCGACAATCTTGGCAGCGGCGGAGAGCTCGAGCTGGGTGAGGTTCTCTTGGTCCACGACCCGGGCGGGGATGACCACCGCCTTGACCCAGGCTGCCTGGGCAATTCCGGCGAGGAGCTCCTTACGTCTTTCCCGGGGGACCGCTTTGGAGTCACGGGCCCCCAACTCGACCAAGGTGTCCAAGCCCTCCCCTGGGACGAGCACCCCGGACACCACCAAGGGGCCCAGCACCGCCCCCCTCCCCGCCTCGTCGATCCCCAACACAGCCTTCATCCGGCTTCCTCACCAACCCCAGGGGGACCGACGCCGCCGCCACCAGACCACAAGCCCGGGAACCACCCCCCGACGCTTCAAGGGGAAGACAAGGAGCGCCCCGGTGAGAAAGCCCCCAAGGTGCGCAAACCAGGCCACCCCGCCCAGGGAGGACAGGTCCAAAAGCCCGGAGAAGAACTGGATAAGGAACCAAAGCCCCAGGATCACGATGGCCGGGACCTCAATAAGCTGGATGAAGAAAAATATGGGGACGAGGGTCAGGATCCTGGCCCAGGGGAAGAGCACAAGATAAGCCCCCATCACCCCGGCAATGGCCCCCGACGCCCCCACCATGGGGGCAGTGCTCCCAGAGGAGACCGCCATCTGCAGCATGGCCGCCCCCACCCCACAGGCGAGGTAAAACAAAAGGAACTTCCCATGCCCCATCGCCCCCTCCACGTTGTCACCGAATATCCAGAGATAAAGCATGTTCCCCAGGATGTGAAGGAGCCCCCCGTGAAGGAACATGGATGTAAAGATATTCATCCAAATGGGGAATGGGGTGGTAGGGGGCAGATCCACCCCGGACCAGAACTCAGCCGGGATGAGCCCGTACTGGATCACGAAGTAATCCCGCTCGGACACCGGGTAAAGGCACCCTCTCCCCAGCCTCCGGTAGAGGAAGTAATCGAACCCGGGGGGAGCCGTACCTAGGGTATCCCGCCAGGCACACCCGTCGATCCAAACCACCTGGGAATCCGAGTAGGAAAGCTGATAGGCGTACAGGGCCAGGTTCAAGAGGATCAGCCCTACGGTCACGTAGGGGGTAATCCCACTGCGTCGCCAATCTCGGATCGGGATCACGGTCCACCTGGGGGCCATTCTAGCAAAGAGGGGCCGAACCACCAAAGCTTGCCGCAGGTGGGGGCGCGATCTAACATGTCCCGAAAGGAGGGGGAAGTTGGAACTGTTAAAGCGCCTTTCCGAGGCAGCGGGCATCCCAGGCCGTGAGGAGGAAATCCGCGGAATCGTCGAGCAGGCCTTGGCAGGGCAGGCGGATGAGCTCACAGTGGACCGGCTGGGGAACTTGATCGCGCGCAAGAAGGGCCAGGGTCCGAAGGTGGCCGTGGCCGCCCACATGGACGAGATCGGCTTTCTCGTCTCCCACGTGGATGAGGAAAAGGGGTTCCTTAGGATAGAGCCGGTGGGGGGGTTCGACCCAAGGACCCTCATCGCCCAGCGGGTGACGGTGCACACCCGCACCGCCCCCCTGGTTGGCCTAATAGGGGCAAAGCCCGTACACCTCCTCACCGAGGAGGAGAAGAAAAAGGAGCTCAAGGTCTCCGACCTTCACGTGGACCTCGGGCTCCCCGGGGACCGGGTTAAGGAACTGGTGCGGGTCGGGGACCCCGTGACGCTACAGCAGGACTTCGTCGAGGTGGGGGAGCTGGTGTCGGGGAAGGCGCTGGACGACCGGGTAGGCGTATACGTGGCCGTTGAGGCCCTGCGAAGGCTCGAGGCACACCGGGCGGACGTTTACTTCGTGGGCACGGTGCAGGAGGAGGTGGGCCTGAGGGGGGCACGCACCAGCGCCTTTGCCATCGCCCCCGAGATCGCGGTAGCCCTGGACGTGACGGTGGCCTGCGACACGCCCGGGGTGGAGGCCCACAAGCAGGTTACCCAGCTGGGCAAGGGGGTGGCCATCAAGGTAAAGGACTCGGCCTCCATCTCCCACCCCGGGCTGGTACGCTTTTTGGTGGACCTCGCGGAGGAAAAGAAAATCCCCTACCAGCTTGAGATCCTCCCCCGGGGAGGGACCGACGCCGGGGGGATGCAGCTCGCCCGGGAGGGGGCCGCGGTGGTGACCCTCTCCATCCCCACCCGCTACGTCCACTCCGTGGTGGAGGCCGCCCACAAACAGGACATTCAGGCCGCGGTCGACCTCCTCACCGCCTTCCTCGAGCGCTGCCATGAGGTGGACCTCAAGCTCTAGTGATGAGTGATCGGTGATGGGTGACGGTTTTGGACGTTCCTTCACCCATCACTGATCACCTATCATCAGAAGGGGGGAGGATGAAAAGGGTCCTGTTCAGGGACGTTTCGGTGATCGCCACCTTCGATCCGGAGGGGCGGGAGCTCAGGGGCGGTTGGCTCCTGGTGGAGGGGAACCGGATCGCGGCCCTGGGGGAAGGGGACCCCCCACCGGGGCCGTTCGACGAGGTGATCGACGGCCACGATAAGGTCATGATCCCGGGGATGATCAATACCCACCATCACCTTTACCAGACCCTGTTCCGGGCCGTGCCCGGGGCCGCGGAAAAGAAACTTTTCGATTGGCTCGTCTTCCTATACGAGCGCTGGCGGGGGATCGACGAGGAAGCGGTCTACGTCTCCACCATCTTGGGCGGGATGGAACTCCTCCTTTCAGGCTGCACCACCACCACCGACCACCTCTACCTCTTTCCTCAAGGCAAAGAGAAACTCATCGACGTTGAGATTGAGGCCGCAAAGGAGCTTGGGATCAGGTTCCACCCCACTCGCGGCTCCATGTCCCTTTCCCGGAAGGATGGGGGCCTTCCCCCGGAGGACGTGGTGCAAACGGAAGAAGAGATCCTTTCCGATTCAGAACGCCTGATCGCAAGGTACCACGACCCCTCCTTCGGGGCCATGGTGAGGATCGCCCTCGCCCCTTGCTCCCCCTTTTCGGTTACCCCTGAGCTCATGAGGAAGACCGCCGAACTCGCCCGGAAATACGGGGTTCTCTTACACACCCATTTGGCTGAGACCCTGGATGAGGAGGCCTTTTGCCTTGAGAAGTTTGGGCTGCGGCCGGTGGATTATCTGGCGGAGCTGGGCTGGCTTTCCGGGGACGTGTGGCTTGCCCACATGGTGCACATAAACGCTGATGAGATCGAGAGGATAGCCCGGGCCGGGGTGGGGGTGGCGCATTGTCCCTCCTCCAACATGCTCTTGGGGTCCGGGATCGCCCCGGTGGTGGAGATGCTCTCGGCCGGGGTGCGGGTGGGGCTTGCGGTGGACGGCTCGGCCTCAAATGACCACTCCAACATGATCCGGGAGGCCCGGCAGGCCATGCTCCTTTCCCGGCTGCGCTATGGGGCCGAGGCCATGCCGGCAAGGCGGGCCCTGGAGCTCGCCACCCTGGGCGGCGCCCGGGTGCTGCATCGGGAAAAGGAGCTTGGGACCCTGGAGGCGGGGAAGTGCGCCGACCTAGCCTTGTTCGACATCTCTGGGGTGGAGCACGCCGGGGCGGCGGACCCGGTGGCGGCCCTGCTCCACTGCGCCACCCAGCATGCCGACACGGTGATGGTGAACGGCCGGATGCTGGTGCGGGCCGGGAGGCTGGTCGACGAACGCCTCTATGAGTACGTGCCCCGGGGACGTAGGATCGCCGCTGGTCTCCTGCCAATCGACAAAGTCTTGTAAGGGGGGCGAGTATAGCTTAGCATGCCCCCGTGGGCTACGTGAAGTTCTTGGGGACGGCGGGGGCCCAGTTTGTGGTGGCAAGGCAGCTTCGTTATTCGGCTGGAACCTGGATGGAGCTGGCCGGGACCCAGCTTCTTTTGGACCCGGGCCCGGGCACCCTGCTCCGCTGCCGAAAGGTGCGTCCCCCCCTTGACCCCGCCCGCCTCCAGGGGATCCTGCTTTCCCACAAACACCTGGATCACTCCACCGATGTGAACATCATGCTGGAAGCCATGGCCGGTGGGGGTACCAAACGCCGGGGGGTGTTGCTTGCGCCGGCCGATGCCCTGGAAGGGGACGACCCGGTGGTGCTGGGCTACGTGCGCCGCTTCCCGGAACACATAGAGGCCCTGGCCGAAGGGAAGGCCTACCGGATAGGGAAGGTGGAGATCCACCCCGTGGCCCACCGACATGGGGTGGAGACCTACGGCCTCATCTTAGAATCGGCCGAGGGGCGCTTGGGGTTCGTGGTGGACACGAGGTTCTTCCCCGAGCTCTCCCAGCGTTACCAAGGGTGTCACCTGTTGGTGCTCAACGTGGTGCGGCGGGAATGGTCCCCGGGGGTGGATCACCTTTCCCTCCCCGAAGCCGTAGAGCTGATAAAGGCGGTGCGGCCGAAGCTCGCCGTGCTCACCCATTTCGGGATGACCATGCTCCGGGCAAGGCCCCGGGAGCTGGCTACGGGGCTCTCCGAAAAGCTCGGGATAGAGGTCCTGGCGGCCAGCGACGGCCTCACCCTTCAGGCTGACCGGTGGACCCCCCCTTAGAGCGCTTCCTCTGCTTGGACCGGTAAAGGGAGGCGTCGGCCCGGCGCAGGAGCTCCCCGGGCTCCAGGGGGTCCTCCGGCCGCCACACCGCTGTGCCCACGCTTATCCCCAACCCCACCTCGTCCAGGCCCTCTTCTTGGGCCCAACGGGCGATCCTCCTCCTCAGGCGGGCCGCCACCGCCCGGGCGCTGGTATCCGTCTCCGGAAGGATCACCACGAACTCATCCCCCCCATACCGAAACACCAGGTCCGACTCCCGTACCGCCCCCCTGATGAGTCGCGCCACCCCCTCCAACACCTGGTCCCCCCTGAGGTGCCCGTACCGGTCGTTCACCAGCTTGAAGCCGTCCAGGTCCATGATCAGAACCGCCAGTCGCCGCCCATAACGCCGGGCCCGCTGTACTTCCCGCCTCAGGACCTCGGAAAGATAGCGCCGGTTATAAAGCCCGGTGAGGGAGTCACGGATGGCCTGCTCCCTGAGCTCGGCCTCCAACCTCACCCGCTGGAGCTCCTCCCTGAGGTGCCCGGCCAGGATCTCCGCCAGCTCCACATCGCTCCGGCTGAAGGCATCCGGCCGCGAGGCTGCCACCTGCAGGTTCCCAAAATCCCCGATGGGAACCGAGATGAAGCTCTGGAAAAGGGAGGGCTCCACCGGCTTGGCCTCGGGGAAGTCCTGGATGTTCCCCCATAGGGCCCGCCCCTCCTGCCAGGTCCTCCCAGAGATCCCCTCCCCCTTGCGGAAGCACCTGGTCCGGCTCAACGGGATGCCCACGGCCGCCTTCGGGACCAGGACGTCACCCTCAGCCAGGGCGATGGCGCAGATCTGAAAGTCCAGGATGTCCTGGGCCACCCGCACCGCGGTCTGGAGCACCTCCTCTTCCGTGGTACACCGCTGCAGCCTCTGCACGGCCCGATGAAGGCTGGCCAACCGTTCGGAAAGGGACCGTAGCTCCTCCAGCCGCTCCAGGCTCAGGAGCGCCACCGCCAGCTCCGAGGCCACTATCTTCATGATGTCGCGGTCCTGGGGGGGGATGCCGTCCACCCGCTCGTGCTCCAGGTTCAGCACCCCAAACCTGCGCCCGGCCACGGAGATGGGGATGGCAAGCTCACAGCCCATGGTGGGAAGGCCGGCCACGTAGCGGGGATCGGCCCTGACATCCGGGACGTAGATGGGCTGCTCAGAAAGGAAGGCGGCCACGGTAATGCCCCTTCCCTCCTCGAAAGCCAGCTGCAATCCCTCAAGCTCCCGGGGATAGCCCCGGTGGGCCACCAGCACCAGCCCCGCGGCTTGGGCCTCGAAGATGGCGCAGTAGGGGACGTCGAAGAACCCCTCTACCGCGTCCAGCACAAGGCCGTAGAGCTCGGCCTTGCTTGTGGCCAGCTTCATCCGGCGGGAGAGCTCCTCCACGGTGCGGAGCTTGTCGGCCACCGCCCGGGCCTGGGAATGGAGGACGGCGTTGCGCAGTGCGGAGGCGGCGCCGGCGGCCAGGGCGAGCAGCACCTGCCGCTCCCTCTCCCCGAACCTCCTGGGGGAAAAGCCCTGCACCGACAGCACCCCGATCACCTCCCCTTGGGCTACCAGCGGCACCCCGGCCCAGGACCGCACCTTTCGCCCCACCTGCCGAAACGGCACCGGGGGTGGCTCCCGCTCAAGATCGGAGAAAAACAGGGGCTTTCCTCGCACCGCCACCCAGGCCGTGGGGCCCTGCTCCGGGGAGAGGGGGATGGGGGGGACCTCCAGCTCCTCCCCGGCCTCCACCGCCAAGGCCACCTGTAGCTCCCCCCGGCCTCGGTCCACCAACCCCACCAGGAAGGAATCGAAATTAAGGAGTTTTTTAGCCTCGTCGTGGATCAGCCGCAGAAGGGCTGAAAGATCAAGGGTGGAGGAAAGGGCCCTTATGGCGGAGTTCACCGCCCTCAAGGCCTCCTCCGCCTCCACCCGGTCGGTGATGTCCAGCACCGAGACCAACACCCGCCCGTAGTCCCCCTCGTGGCCGGGAAGCACCCGCCAACTCAAAAGCATGTGGATCGTCCTGCCCGAAGCGGTGCGGTTTATCCCCACCCCCTGGAACTGGTGCCTCCCCTCCCAGATGGCCAAAAGCTCCTTTCGCCAAAGGGGAAAAACCTCCTCGGGGATGAGCTCCGCAAGGTGAGCTAAAAGCTCCTCCTTGCTCCCCACCCCATAGAGCTCCAACGTGGCCCGGTTCACCTGCACCACCCCAAGCAGCCTCAGGGTCTCCTGCAGGAACTCGGGGTGGGCGGCCAAATACCCCTGGAGGTCGCCAACCCCCTGCCGGCGAAGGGAGTCGAGCCTCCCCTTTATCTGGGAGAAATCCTCTATCGTACTTGTTTAGCGTTGGCTAAGCGAGCTGAGGTAGCGGGGGCGGTCGCTCAAGGCTCAAGGGTGAAGGCTTGCCCCCAGCCGTCA